>JAPOWG010000005.1 GCA_026707745.1 Chloroflexota bacterium | reverse complement strand
CCACGATGACACCGTCATGGCCACCGCCCTGGCCTGGTACGGCGCCCAACGCACCGGCCGCACACTCATCGACTTCGTCTAACCGCCCATGAATACGCCAACACAACCAACCAAAAATCTCTCCGTGCCGGCGGTCAGTGTCCACGCGACCTACGCGACCTGTCAGGTCGCCCGCCAAAAATCTCAGTAGTTGCAAGTAAGTAATGAGAATCAAGAACGAGACGAACTGTAGGGGCGTTTCGGCGAAACGCCCGCAAAACATGCTCCTCCCTTGGTTTTTCTCTGCGAGCTCTGTGTCCTCTGTGTTCAGTTTTTCTTGCATGACCTACTTGCACTTACTTCTGTGCCTCTGTGGCGAAAAAAAATGTACCGCCCCCGCCAAATCAAAAACCCAGCAATACCGCGCCCTCCAGCCCTTCCACCCCCTCAAAAGCTGGGGAAATACGGGGACGCCGCGGGGGACTTATGGGGGTCGCAAAGGACAATACCGACAACACGTCCTCAGACTGCGAAATGTTCTTCATTGACAGCAAAGACTGCGTCCCATATAATCCGCTGCGAGAGTCGAATGGAAACGGCTGTGAAGAGTTCCCTGCGACATCATCACCTTTTGTCATCCGGAACAGGAGCGATCTGAGATTCCTAGTGCTTCACGCCAATCAATTTGTCACTGACGCCTCGCTCCTTTGCGGGGCTTTTTCTTTGATATTGGGGGATAGGCATGCTGGCGGTTATCGATTATGGAGCGGGCAATCTCAGGAGCGTATTGCATGCGCTCAAGCATCTTCGGGCGCGGAATCTGCGGCTGGTACAGCATGGTTCGGAGTTGGAGGGCGCGTCCAAGATCATCTTGCCGGGCGTGGGCGCCTTTGGCGCCGGCATGGAGCAGATGCGCCGGCGCGATCTGGTCGCGCCCTTGCTGGACGCGCTCGCCAGCGGCATTCCTTACCTCGGCATCTGCGTCGGCATGCAGATGCTCTTCGATGTTGGCGAGGAGATGGGCGAACACGAGGGCCTGGGAGTCATAGCGGGGCGGGTGCTGCGCTTTCCCGAGTTTCCCGATCGCAAGGTGCCGCATATGGGCTGGAACCAGCTTGAATTGAAAGGCCGCTCGGGGCTGTTTCATGAGCTTGACGAGGGCAGCCACGTATACTTTGTGCACAGCTACTACTGCGCCCCGCAGGACGCGAGCGCCATCAGCGCCGCGGTCGATTACGGACTTGAATTTGCCGCGGCGGTGCAATCCGGCAGCATATACGGCGTCCAGTTTCATCCCGAGAAAAGTCAAGTCAATGGCCTGCGGATATTGAACAATTTTCTGAGAATCGAGGAGCTGGTCGATGATAATCTACCCGGCAATTGACCTCCACGACGGGAAGGTCGTGCGACTGCGCGAAGGGGATCTGCGTCAAGAGACGGTCTTTAGCGATGATCCGGCAGCGACAGCGCAATCCTGGATTGATCAAGGCGCGCAATGGATACACATGGTCAATCTGGATGGCGCGTTTGACGCGGCCAACGAGAACATAAAGATCCTGGAGACGGTTGCCAAACTTGATGCAAGCGTGCAGTTTGCCGGTGGCGTACGCGATTTAAATGCGCTGGGCGACGCGCTTGACGCGGGCGCCGCGCGCGTCATCCTGGGGACGCTGGCGGTCAAGCAGCCTGAGAAGGTCGTCGAGGCGCTGGGCCGCTTTGGCGCCGAGGCTGTTGGCGTCGCCCTGGACGCGAGAGACGGCAAGGTGACTACGCATGGCTGGACGGAAATGTCGACGCAATCGCCGGTCGCAATTGGCAGTTGGTTCTTTGCAGAGGGCGTGCGGCATGCGCTGTATACCGATGTCAAACGAGACGGCATGTTAAGCGGCGCGAACATTGACGATACGGTGGCGCTGGCGCGGGAAACCGGGCTGCGGGTGATCGCGTCGGGCGGCATCAGCAGCGCGGGAGAGATAGAGCGGCTAGCCGCAAGCGGGGTCGTCGCGGGCGCGATTATCGGCATGGCGCTGTACCAGAAAAAGATCTCGCTGGGGGATGCCCTGCGAGCGGCGAAAGGGGGCGCATAATGTTGGCGAAGCGAATCATACCTTGTCTGGATGTGAAGGACGGACGCGTTGTCAAAGGCGTCAATTTTCTTGACCTGCGGGACGCCGGCGACCCGGTCGAGCAGGCGATCGTCTATGACCGGGAAGGCGCTGACGAACTGGTTTTCCTTGATATCACCGCCTCGCACGAGGCGCGCAAGACCAGGCTGGAAATGGTCAAACAAGTGGCGGACAGCATCTTCATTCCCTTTTGCGTCGGGGGAGGCATCCGCAGCATCGACGATATACGCGAGACGCTGTTGGCGGGCGCCGACAAGGTCTCGATCAACAGCGCCGCTGTCCGAAGCCCGGAGTTGATCTCCTCGGGGGCCTGGGGATTTGGCAGCCAGTGCATCGTGGTGGCGATCGACCCCCGCAGAGTCAACGGCAAGTGGGTAGTTCACATCAACGGGGGCCGTATCCCGACCGACAAGGAAGCGGTTCCCTGGGCGAGAGAGGTCGAGGATCGCGGCGCCGGGGAGATATTGCTGACGAGCATGGACAAGGACGGCACCAAATCCGGATATGACATTGAGATGACGCAGGCGGTAGCGGAGGCGGTATCCATCCCGGTGATCGCATCCGGCGGCGCCGGCAGCAAGGAGCACTTCCGCGAAGCGCTGGAAGAAGGCGGCGCGGACGCGGCTTTGGCGGCGACGCTGTTTCACTTCAATGAAATGCGCATCGTGGATCTCAAACGATATCTGAATGACAAGGGCGTGCCGATTCGGCTGTCGGGCTGGGAGGGATCCGATGCCTCTTGAAAGGCGGGTTCTGGAGGCGATTCAATGGAACGAGCGCGGATTGATACCGGCGATCGTGCAAGACGCGTCGACGCTTGAGGTTTTGATGATGGCGTATATGAACGCGCAATCTTTGCAAGCCACGCTGGACAGCGGGAAGGCGACGTTTTGGAGCCGCAGCCGCGGGACCCTGTGGCAAAAAGGGGAGACTTCCGGCAATACGCAGCAGGTGATTGACATAGTCATCGATTGCGATGGCGACACGCTGCTGATCCTGGTCCAACCGGCGGGACCCGCCTGCCACACCGGGGCGCGAAGTTGTTTCTACCGCAGTTTTGATCAGTTTATTCGCGAGCCGCAGCGATATTAGACGGGGACAGGACGATGAGCGATATGCTCAATGAGCTGGAAGCGATCATCCGCGATCGCAAGTTGAATCCGGCGGAGGGAAGCTATACAAATCAGCTTTTCGACGGGGGTCGCAGCAAGATCGCGCAGAAAGTGGGCGAAGAAGCGGTGGAGACCATCGTCGCCGCTTTGGAGCAGGGCAGGCGGGAGCAAGTGAGCGAACTGGCGGACCTGTTCTATCACGCGCTGGTCTTGATGGCGGAGCTGGATGTTTCCCTAGAGGATGTGGAGCTGGAGCTGCAAAGGCGTCACCAGCCCCGGGGCTAGCCGCTAGGGAATGTTGTCGAATTCTCCATCCATGTATTGGCTGTAGCTGAGGTAGCCTTTCCAATTGTCGAGCGGCGATGTGCTGATGCCTTGACGCATTTGTTCGTCTGTAGCATATATGGCCGTGACAACTGGAGACAGCTCGTCCAAGACGCCGTCGGGACCCGAAACCGCGGCGTAGAGAAAGGCGGCATTTTCCGGATAAATGAGAACGAGCAGGTATTCCTTTTCGCTAAAGGGCATGCCTGTCACGTACTGTGGTTCACCCAATTGTTGGATCAACTCTCCGACGAGCACCTGTGGCGCCAGTTGCAGCACCATGCCGGCTACCAGGCCTTCGTCGTCACTGACAATCTGGCAGCAAGGGGCGCCGGATTCGTAGGCGAATACAATATTCGCATCACTCGCTCCCGTGATCCTGATGGAATCAAGCCCGCTGAGGATCTGCATTGCCTCGCGCATGTCCGTTTCCCCGGGCCTGATGTTTTGCCAGCAGGGCGGTCCACAGGGATCTCCCGTGAGCAAGCTGATATCCGGCAACATGGTGGAATCCAGAACTGTGAGTTCGGGCGGGCCGATGGTGACCTCCGGCGATCCGTCGGCCAGGGCGATCAGCAGGTCCAAGGGCGCTCCGCCGCGATCCAGGGCTTGCTGTCCCGCGAAAATGACATCGGGTTCGCCGCCGGCTCGCCTGGCGCGGATAGCCGGCGTGCCGGTAACGCCTTGCGCCTGTCCCAGTCTGGTATCGACAAGGAACTGAATTGAACGTTCCGTACAGCTCGCGAGGGCCGCGGGGTCCAAACCGAGTGATTCCGCAACTTGACTGGCGCTGTCCGCGCCGATGTTGCGTTCTTTCGCCATCTCGAAGAGTAGATCATGCGCGTCCCAGAATTTTCTGATATCCAGGTGGCCGACGCATTCGGCGATGCGAGCGGTCTCCACAGAGTATTGAGGATCGACCAAGGGGTAAAAGCGATACTCGAATTGCGCCATGCCCGTCCGCACGTGAGACTCGATAAAACTGCGCACGGTCTCAAGGTATGATTGACAATGCGGGCAGAGGAAATCTTCGAAGGCGAGGATGGCCAGCGGGGCGTCCGGGGCGCCCAGGACGAATCCGCCGTCGGCGCTGCGAAAGGCGCTGATGCCCGCGTATGGTCCGTCTTCGATCTCGACGGCGTCGGCAGGCTCGGGACGGATAGCGTCAACCAGCGCCGGGAAATGTTCGGGCAGGGCATGGGCGATCGCTACCGGAGCAGCGTTGCCATATTGTACGAATAGAGACGGCGTACCTTGCACGCCCAGACCCAGCCCGTAACTCTGGTCGGTTTGATACTGGTTCGCCTCTGCGGCGCAATCGACAAGCCGGGCATGATCGAGGTCGAGTTCTTCGGCGACGCGAGCCGGCGACTCCCCGGTGAATCCATCGTGGGCGGCGATGTCGAATAGCAGGTCGCGCGCCAGCCAAAATGAACCCGGAGACAGGGTATCGGCGCATTCCGCAAGGGACGCGCTCAGCGGAGACAACAGGGGATCAACGACCGGGAACATGCGGTATTCGTATTGCGCCTCCCCGGTCAAAACATAATTCCGGATGAATTCCCTGATTACAGGTTCGTAGTTTTGGCAATGACCGCAAAGAAAATCGGAGAACTCGATGAAGCGCATGCGCGCGCTCTCGTTTCCCAAGACAAAGGCGCCGTCGTCCGTCCGCGATTGCGGCGCCCCCGCGTAAGGATTCCGCGCGGTTTGCGCCCAAGTTGCGGATCCGATGGCAACAGCCAAGAGAATCGTCCATACAATCGCAGTTCGTTTAAGCATCACAGTCCCTCTTGTTTTCGTCGTGCGCTTCAAGTGTCGCAGAAATAAGCCAGCATTCAATACTTGTATGTCGCGGGCATCAAGGAGTAGACTATGCGATTTGAAGAAATTGTACAGGGATATTGATGGCGTCCGCCGACCGTTTTGTAAGCGAGATCAGTTTCCACGTCCGTTATGCCGAAACGGACAAGATGGGCATCGTGCATCATGCCGCCTATTTGGTGTGGTTTGAAGAGGGGCGCAGCGCGTATATGCGAGACCAGGGATTCAGTTACGCGGCGGTTGAGCGCGCGGGCCACTTCCTGGCGGCCGGGGAACTGGAAGCGAAGTATCTCATGGCTGCGCGGTACGATCAAGAAATAACCGTGCGCACCTGGATTGCCGACTACAGGAGCCGCACTGTCAGCTTCGCTTGCGAGATCGTTGACGCGCTCAGCGGAGAGCGCTTGTTCAAGGCGAGGCTGAAGCTGGTCTGTCTGGACAGCGGCGGGCGGATCGTTCGGCTTCCCGCGGCTTGGTCGGCCTGGCTGGGGCCATCAGGTGATGGATAGCGCGCTAAATGGCGATGTCTTGGGACCACTACAACCCTCACCCCAAACCCCTCTCCCATAAAGGGAGAGGGGCTTATGCCACAGCCGCTCGGCGCGTAATCGGCGAATTTGGGCTACCGCGCTGACACAAAATAATATACCCCCTCGGCTACCGCAAATCGCGGTTTATGAAAAAAGAGGAGACAGTTTCGGGCGAGCCAAGGCTCGCCCCTACGGCTCGACGTTGAAGCGGAAATTGCATGACTTACCTGGTTTTACTGAGGGCACAGAGTGGACAGTTTCGGGCGACCAGATTGGTCGCGTAGGTCGCGTAGACACTGACCGCCGACACTGCCCTTCGACACTGACCGCCGGTCGGCCCTACGGGTATCGAGGTAGTTGTAGACGGGTTTTTGGTCGTCGGTACAGTTTTCACGACGGACCGGGTTCATCGTAGCGCCTTGCTTCGAACATATCCTTTCCAGATGATATTAGACACTCGCTTGGGTGGAGCGGTTTTACCTTTGATTTGCAGCTATGTTATACTATGGCGCATACTTGGTCAGATATGAAATTGGAGCGGGTTTTTGATGGTCACTTATGCGGAGCGTCCATGGATCGAGAACTATGATGTGGGTATGCCGACAGCGCTCGAATTCCCCGAAGTGCCGTTGCACCAGTTCTTAAAGGATACGAGCGCGAGAATCCCGCAGAACACGGCTTTGATCACACCGGCGGCCTTGCCCGTGATCGGGCGGGTCAGCAAAAACTTCACGTATGCGGAACTTGATCGCGCGTCGGATGCTTTGGCGGCTGCCCTGGTTGATCTGGGACTGAAAAAGAGCGATCGCGTCGCAATCGTGATGCCGAACTCGGTGGCCTTTGTGATCAGTTTTTATGCGATTCTCAAGGCCGGGGGCGTAGTCGCCGCGACAAATCCGACGTATCCCGCGGACAAGATGGCGCATCAGATCAATGATTGCGACGCCGAATTTGTACTGACGATGACGCTCTTTTACGATCTCGTGAAACAAGTTCAGCCGCGCACAAAAGTACAGACCGTCATCGTCGCCAATGTCAAGGAGTACCTGCCGCCTTTGGCGAAGTTCTTGTTCACCATCGCCAGGGAAAAGAAGGATGGTCATTTTCTAGCCAAGTTGGAAAGCGGCGACCACTGGTTCCAGGATCTTTTGCGAGAGTACGACGGCAAAAGGGCGGCGGTGGCGGTTGGACCGGATGACCTGGCGATTTTCCAATACACGGGCGGGACCACCGGCGTACCCAAGGCCGCCATGTCCAAGCATCGCGCTTTGGTGGCGAACATGCTGCAAGCGGAAGGCATATTGGATCTGTTAGATACTTCAAGCGAGGACGAGATCTTTCTGGGCGGGATACCGTTTTTCCACGTATATGGATTGGTCGTTGTGGTCAGCACAAGCGTCTACCGGGGCTGCAAGATCGTACTGGTGCCGAATCCCCGTGATATCGACGATGTGCTCGGCAATATCGAGACTTTTCGTACGACGTTGTTTCCCGGCGTTCCAGCTCTTTACAATGCGATCAACAACCATCCCAGGGTCAAGAGCGGGGAAGTGGACCTGAGTTCCCTGCACTTGTGTTTGAGCGGGTCCGCGCCCCTGCCGCCCGCGACGAAAGAGGAATTCGAGCGACTTTCGGGCGGCTCGGTGCTGGAAGGCTTTGGCATGAGCGAGGCGCCGACCGCAACCCACGTCAACCCGATCTATAAGGAAAACCGACCCGGATCGATCGGCTTGCCGCTGCCGGAAATGGATATGCGCATTGTCAGCCTTGAGGACGGGGAGAGTGATGTGCCGGTTGGGGAGGTCGGGGAGTTGGTGATGGCCGGCCCCAATGTGATGGTGGGCTATCATGGCATGCTGGAAGAGACGCAAAACGTGCTGAGAGAGAAGGACGGCAAGCGCTGGCTGTATACCGGCGATATCGCGCGCATGGACGAAGACGGCTATTTTTATATCGTCGATCGGAAAAAGGATATGGCGCTGATAGGCGGCTTCAACGTCTATCCAACGACGGTTGAGAAGGCTATAAGCGCTCATCCCGCGGTGTTGGAAGTCGGCGTTGCGGCCATCCCGCATCCGGAGAGAACGGGACAAGAAGCGCTAAAAGCCTGGATCGTTTTGAAACAGGATCAGGATGCCACAGCGGAGGATATCATCGCATTCCTTGAGGACAAGCTGGCGCAGTACGAGATTCCACGCCGCATCGCGTTCATCGCGGAATTGCCCAAGACCGCGGTTGGAAAAACCTTGAGGCGAGAATTGGTGCAATTGGAGGCGGAAGCGGGCGGATAGATTGTCGTCTTCGGCGGCAATCCAGCTCCAGGAGTAAGCGCAAGCAAATACATTCACCACAGCCGCTCGGCGCGCAACCGGCGAATTTGGGCTACCGCGCTCACACAAAATAACAGACCTGCTCGGCTACCGCAGATCGCGGTTTACCAAAAAAGGGGCGCAGAAGTCGTTGCAGGTAAGTCATAAAAAAATCTAAGCACAGAGGACACAGAGAGCACAGAGAAATTTTCTTGGTCACGAGAAGCAGAAAAAAAGTAATGCAAAATCCACAATAGTAATGAATTGTAGGGCGTTTCGGCGAAACTTCCGAAAAAATCGATCTTTTTCTTCTTTGTCTCTGTGCTCTCAGTCGGACCGGCAAAGTCATTCAACTCCAGAATAATAGTCGGTGGTAGGGGCGAGCCGTCGGAGTCTGTTGAAGAACTGCCTAGACCCTCACCCCAAACCCCTCTCCCATAAAGGGAGAGGGGCTAAAAGGCTCAATACGGGTCACAAGACTCCCCTTCTCCCCTTGTGGGAGAAGGGGCCGGGGGATGAGGGGTGTATTTCAACAGAGTCCGTCGGGTCGCCCGCAAAACCTAGCTGGAACGGTGGGCGAGCCAAGGCTCGCCCCTACAACGATTCTGCGAATTGTTGCACGACTTACCTGGACTCACTGAGAGAACAGAGGGTTGATTTTCGAGCGGCCTGGTAGGGCGCGTAGACACTGCCCGTCGACACTGCCCTACGCCAGTGGCTGGCCCGTCACGATCTTAACGTGTTGCTTCAAACATGTCCGCTCCTCCGCCGGCTGACGGGAGAAGTATCCCGAGGCATCAGGAAAGGGCGTTCCGGGTCAATATGGTCTTTTGCTTTAATGCGACAGTGAAAGTGCCTGGTGGCAATTCATGACTTTCAAGAGCGGCCTGGGGTTTGACTTTTGCGCGGATTATTACTTTTCATTACATATAGAGATATGATTTTCGCGACTCATTTGGAAAATGTAGCAGTGTTCGGTCTTATTTTTGTGGGGAGGGCAAGGGCTGCGATTTTGGAAATGCTGTATTATGGTTGCAGTTGGGCAGCGCTTATAGAAAGATAGAGCCGAGTATGTTTTTCCTTTTCGTCGCCTGTCAGCATATTATTGTTTGTGATACACTATAACAATGACAAACCGTATTCGATAAACGAGATCAGGTATGATGAGCATACAAGGCAGGGTGCAGCCCGCGCTTGAAGTTTTCAACCGATATGCAGCAGATGCGAAAATAGTGCTTTTGCATCCTACAAACCGGTTACGGAACGTCTTACTCGCGAGTCTAGTAGGTGAACCCGATATCCGGAGTTTCTACTATTCATTCGATCTGGACGACATCAACTTGATCAATTTTATGACCAGCTTCACAGACGGCATGTCGAGCCAGCACGCGACGTTCGGCCGTTATATCAACTTGTTGCAAAGCAAGGTTCTAAAGAATCCCTACAAATACCTTGACGATGTCTTGCGCGCTTTTGTAAGCGAGTTGAGTGAATTGCACGATGGCGCGTATTATCTTATATTGGACGAGTTTGACCGCGCCGACCGGGCCGATGACGTGCAGCGTCTAATCGAACGCCTGTCCCATTTGTTGCCGGAGAGGTGCAAGCTCGTTATCAATACACGGACCTTGCCCCGTATGCCGTGGCTGTCGATGATTGCGAAGGGGCACGCTGTTATCTTGCGCGATGACCATCTTGTTCGTGAGGATTTCTATCAGAATCGAAATAGCGAAGGCGCCGAGCTCAAAGTGCTATCGCTGGGCCCGGGGTACGTTTTCCTGGGCGATCATTTGGTTGACCGCTGGGAAGGGCATTTACCGCGCTTGCTGTTATTTTTCGCGCTGGATCGGCCGGTAGTGACGCGGAACGAGATTTGCGAGACATTTTGGCCGGGGCTGGATATCGATCAAGCTGTCAACGTTTTCCATGTTACCAAACGACGGTTGCACAAGGCGCTGGGAATCGACGCGCTGATGCACGACGGCACTTATTACCGCATTGATCCGGAGGTACCATTTTACTTTGACGCATTCGAATTCATTGAAGCGCTGATGATTGGGCGCTACGGCGAGCCCGATGATCCCTTTGAAGTTTGGCAGCGAGTTGCCAATTTGTATCGCGGTCCGTTTTTGCAGGGGCACAATGACCAGTGGATCCTGGAGCGGCGAGAGGCATTCCAGATTGCTTATATCGAGGCGCTTGAAAACACCGCAGCGTATTGGGCGCAGGACGGGAAGCATGAGTTGGCGCTGCATACATTGACGCGGGCGCTTGACACGGACTACTCTAATGAAGCGATTCACAAGAAGCTGCTGAGGCTGTACGTGCATTTAGGGCGTCGAGCCGAAGCAGTTACGCACTACCGGTCACTGGAGAAATGGGCCAAGTCGTCAAAGACGAGACTTTCCGGCGAAATCCAGCAGTTATTCAGCGACATTATCGCGTAGGTCAGTCGCGCGTATTGCTTTAGGCTTGTGAAACGCCCCTGGCAGGACTCGAACCTGCGACCAACGGTTTAGAAGACCGGTGCTCTGTCCACTGAGCTACAGAGGCAATTGGCGAAATTGTAGGAGTCGCCCCCAGACCTGTCAATGCTGCAGGGCTCAAATTGCTAGCCTCGCCCGTTGTCCCTTCTTCTACAGTCTAGTATAATTAATGAAGAGAAACGTCGTCTTTCATTCGGAAAACAGTCAGTATTCTTGTTGGCATATTTCGATGAGAATCGGGACCTAATAGTAGCCGCGGCGGTTAGTGTTTGGCTAGCAGGAGACACCATGGCGAAAGACAAGGAAGTAGTGGAACAGCAGCAGAATGGCTATACCGCGAAGAACATCCAGCAGCTGAGTCCGCGAGAGCATGTTCGCAGGCGCCCGGGCATGTACGTTGGGGGCACCGATGCGAGCGCGCTGCATCACTTGATCTATGAGGTCGTTGACAACTCAATTGACGAAGCCTTGGCCGGGCGTTGCGATCGAATCGAAGTGACGTTGCACGATAACGGCGGGGCGACGATCCGGGATAACGGCGTCGGCATTCCAGTCGATATGCACGAAAGCGGCAAGCCGGCGCTTGAGGTCGTCATGACAGTGATTGGCGCGGGCGGAAAGTTCGACAACGAGGTTTACACCGTCAGCGGCGGTTTGCATGGCGTCGGCGTGTCGGCGGTGAACGCCTTGTCGGCTGAATTGACCGCCACGATATATCGCGATGGCCATGTTTGGCGGCAGACCTATGAGGAAGGCTTGACCACAAGCCGCGTCAAAAAGTTGCGAAAGCTCCGCGCTGGCGAAGAAACGGGTACCCTGATTTCATTTGTACCTGACTTCAGCGTCATGGAAGAGAACGATTTCAACTTCCATACCTTGATGACACGTTTTCGGGAAATGGCTTTTGTGACTCGGCAAGTGACGATTACACTGCGCGACGAACGAGCCAAGCCCATTCCGCGCGAGGTCACGTTCTATTTTGACGGCGGCTTGCGTTCCTTCGTGCGTTATTTGAATCGCAGCCGTCGTGGCATCCACAATATCATTCATGCGGAGCGGGACATTGAATTCGTAGATCGCAACGACGCGCCCTACAAGGTCGGCGTCGAAGTAGCGATGCAATATTCGGATGTAGCGATCACAACGGAGCTGGCTTTTACCAACACCATCAATACGCCGGACGGAGGCACGCATGTCACGGGCTTGCGGTCGGCGGTAACGGGCGTGATCAACCGATACGCCAGGAAAGCGGGGTTGCTGAAAGAAAAGGACGGAAACTTTTCCGGCAATGACACGCTGGAAGGGCTAACGGCGATAGTCAGCGTCAAGCATCCGGATCCGCAATTCGAAAGCCAGACAAAGGTCAAGCTTTTGAATCCGGAGGTGCAGGGCGCGGTTTCGCAAGTTGTAACCGAGTCGCTAAACGAATTTATGGAAACCAACAGCCGCGAAGCGCGCCGCATCGTGGACAAGTGCATGACCAGCAAACGCGCGCGCGAGGCGGCCAAGAAAGCGCGAGATTTGGTTCGCAGCGGTCCCAGTTTGCTGGAGAGCAGCACCTTGCCGGGCAAATTGGCTGATTGCTCGCAGCGCGGCGACGAGGCCGAAATCTACCTGGTCGAGGGTGACTCGGCCGGCGGCAGCGCCAAGCAAGGCAGGGATCGCCATTTTCAGGCGATTCTGCCGCTGCGCGGCAAGATACTCAATACAGAACGGGCGCGCATCGACAAGATGCTGGACAACAACGAGATCAAGTCTTTGATATCCGCTTTGGGCACCGGCATCCACGACGAGATGACGATTGAAAAGCTGCGATATGGCCGGGTGATAATCATGACTGACGCTGACGTAGACGGCAGCCACATCCGCACCTTGCTCTTGACCTTCTTCTTTCGGCACATGCCGCAGATCATCCAGCAGGGGCATCTCTATATTGCGCAGCCGCCGATTTATCTACTGAAAAACGGCAGAAAGACGCAATACGTTTATCCGCAAGCCGGGCTGGACGACGCGCAATTGTTGGAGCGCTCGATCAAGGCTTTCAAGAATAAGGACAAGGTCAGCATTCAGCGCTACAAGGGTCTGGGTGAGATGAATCCGGATCAATTGTGGGAGACCACGATGGATCCCGATACGCGGACGCTGCTGCAAGTGACGATTGAAGACGCGGCGGACGCGGACAAGGTATTCGATATGCTGATGGGCGCAAGTGTGCCGCCGCGCCGGCGTTTCATTCAAACGCATGCTCGGCAGGTGCGGAACCTGGATATTTAGGTCGTCAGTCAAGTCCCCCGGCCTGTTCCCCCCTCGATCCCCCCGCTCAACGGGGGGCGGAAACCCGAAGCATCTGGGAGGGGAGCCAAGGTCGCGCGAACTCGTTGCAAAATACCGTTCTCGACACTTGCATCGTGATTGAGCGCTGGGGGGATGCAACATTGAAACGAGCTTCCCTCCAGAGATCAGTGTCGAAGGGCAGTGACTACGCGCCCATTCAGGTCACCCTAAGTCAGCTTCAAACAAGGCACTAGCCGACAAGACTTATAAGCCGGAAGACTTCGCATCCTGTTCGGTCCAGCCCTGGGCGTCGCGCAGGGCTGTTTCTTGTCGCGCGCGCTCCAGGGGGCGGCGCTCGAAGAGGGCGAAGAGGATCGAGAACAGGAGGCTCAATATTGCCAGGCCCACGAGGATCACGATGATGGGGCTGAGGGTGACCCCGGCGACTTCCAGCATATCCGGGTGCAAGACCAGGACCGATGCGCAGACCGCGGGCAGGATGGCCACGAAGCACAGTCCCGAAAGGAAGTTGAAGATGGCGGCCGGGGCGCCGCCATAAATCGGTTGCTGTCCCGTTGAACGGCGGTGGACAGACCAACCAAGCCAGGCGACCAGCGCCAGGAGGGCGATAAGTACGATCGTCTTTAGTTCCACGGCATCATCTCGCTTTTGATAGATTCACGGGATGGCAAAGGGGCGCCTTATCATCGGGCGCGGTATTGCCGCAAAACCGAAATTGCTTCAGTGATTTTCGGGCGACCTGATTGGTAGCCCCTAGAGGCATGTCCGGTGATTGCAGTTGCTTTTGCACCCCTCACCCCCCGGCCCCCTCTCCCACAAGGGGAGAGGGGGAGCTAGACTTGGCGGACTTCGTAGTAATTTGTTAAGTTTCGCAAGGATCGACCGCTTTTTTGTATTGTTTTGATATTGTGCAAGTTACCTCTGCGTACAATATTCAGTAGTGGACAAGCCTTACAAGGCATGTCCAGTGATTGCAGCTTGGGGACCAATAAAGCGAACCATCCTAAAACAGCCGCTCGGCGGCAGCGAATTTGGGCTATCGCGCTCACACAAAATCACTAACCTGTTTGCCTGCCGCAATTCCCGGGCAATTAGAATAGAGAGTAGATGAAGACGCCGGCGGGACTTGCGCTGCCGAACATGATCACGAGAGCGAAGACCAAGAGCGTGATCACCAGCGGCAACATCCAATACAATTTGCGTTTCCACAAAAAGGCAAGCAGCTCGCCGAGCACGCCCAGACGCATGAAGAAATCTTGAAGTGCGCTCGGCGTATTCTTGCCGGTTTTTGCTTTGGAAGTCATTCTGTCTCCTTGCCGTTCTCCATTCGATCAAAGGGGCTTCCGCAGCACATGCGATCCGAGGACCAACATATCGATATCGCTATTGCGGAAGGTGTTGAATGCTTCTTGCGGCGTGTTGACGATTGGTTCGCCCCGCAGGTTAAAGGACGTATTTAGGACAACGGGGACACCAGTGGCGTCGCCAAACTGCTTGACGACATCATAGTAGCGCGGGTTGGTATCACGGTCAATGGATTGCAGCCGTCCGGTGCCTTCGTGGTTGACGGCATGGATTTCCGACTGTTTGTCCGATTTAATGGGAGCAACCATCAACATATAACGAGGCGTATCGTGCTCGGCGACTTGCGGGTAGTCAAAGTATTCCGGGGACCGTTCTCGGAGTATAACAGGGGCGAAGGGCCGAAAGGGTTCGCGAAATTTGATCTTTGTATTCACGATTTCTTTCATTTCTTCGCCGCGGGGATCGGCCAGGATACTGCGATTCCCCAAAGCGCGCGGACCCCACTCGAATCGGCCTTGGTGAAATCCAATAACCTGTTGCCGGGTCAGCGCGTCGACGATGGTTTCCGTCAACTTGCATTCGTCGTCGTAGGATTCATAGCGCAAGCCGGCGGCCTCGAGGAATGACCTACAATCGGCGTCGTCATAACCCTTGCCGAAATAGGCGTGTGACTGCACCCATCGGCGTGGTTTGCCCAGGACGATATGCCATGCCCACAGGGCCGCGCCCAGGGCGCCGCCGTCGTCACCCGCCGCCGGCTGAATCCAGAGTTCTTCAAATGGGGTTTCTTTCAGGATGCGCCAGTTGGCTTTGGTATTGAGGGCGACGCCGCCGGCCATCACCAGCTTTTTCATGCCGGTCTTATTGTGCAGATAGGTGGCGATGTTAATGAGGGTATCTTCGGTGACCTGCTGCACGCTAGCGGCGACATCGGCATAATATTGATTGGTTTCCATCGCCAGTTTTTCGTCCTTGCGGTGCGGCTGCGTGCTGGCGGTAAAGAATTCACTGTCGGCGTCGCGCTTTTCCCCAAACAGATCGAGGAATTTGTCACTATAACTGCGGGAGGTGGAGCGATGAAAGTCGAAATAGGACATATCGAGGCGAAATGATCCCGTTGTCCGGTCGGCCGCGACAAGTTTATAGACTTTGTCCAAATATCGCGGCTCGCCGTAAGGGCTCATACCCATGACTTTGTATTCGCCGTTATTGACGCGGAAGCCAAGCCAGGCAGTAAATGTGGAATAGAGCAGACCCAAAGAATGCGGGAAGCGCTGCTCTTCAAAAAGCTCGATGGCGGGCGGCATGGCATCAGCCTCGCCGAGGGAGCTTTTGCCGACGCCCAAGGCAGTGGTCGTCCATTCGCCAACGCCATCCACGGTCAGAATTGCGGCGTCCTTGTAAGGACAGGCGAAAAATGCGCTAGCGGCGTGGCTCATATGGTGATCGCAAAAGAGTATTTTGTCGTAGGGAACGCCGATCCCGCGGGCCAGGTGGCTGCGCACCCAGAGTTTGTCCGTCAACCAAGCGAGCATGGACTCCCGCCACAGGCCGGATGAACGTGGAAAGGTGTTCAAGGCTGTCTGCAATATACGTTCAAACTTCACCAGGGGCTTTTCGTAAAAGACCACATAGTCAAGTTCATCAGGGGGAATCCGCGCCTGTTCGAGGCAGAATTCCGCGGCAAGTTGAGGAAAGCCATTGTCGTGTTTCAGCCGCGTGAAGCGTTCTTCCATGGCGGCGGCTACCACCTCGCCATCTTTGATGAGCGCAGCGGCGGAATCGTGATAAAAAGCTGATATGCCCAGAATATACATGCTCAACTCTGCTCTCTGGCCGATTCAAGATCAGAAGGGACCGGCTCGCGCAATTGCCAGGATACTCCCGCATTGCGGACGCGCAGGGGATCCATGAACAGGGCAGACAACAGCCCAAAGGGCAAGAGAATCGTGAAATAGAACAGCGTCACGATGAATCGTCCATTGCCGTCGGCCACGATGCTGGAATTGAGACTGAAGCGCTCCCAGGCGATCTTCCAGAGTTCTTTCAAGTGATTACTTCTCCCGCTACGCGTTGAGGTATAAGACCGCCACCGGAACAAACTGTTCCGAAAACGGCGACAACAACTTTCAAGCCTACACTAATTTAGAAATTTCTGCAGTTCCTGACGGGCAAGATCGTGTCCCAATTGATTCCAGTGGGTATCGGCAAAGAAGTAGGGCGACTGCCCGTTTTTTATCGCCAAGCGCAAAGCCGGCGTCAGATCCAGGAACTCGATCTGCCCTTCCAGCGCAACTGACAACCAGAGATCGCGCTGCGCGGAAATATTTTCGTCGATCATTTCTGCAGCAAGCGGGGAAGCAAGCCCCGCAGCGAAGGACGCGATCCCCTCTTTGCTCTCGGCGTTCAGGTATGGCCAGTACAGTTCGGCCTTCTGTGGGATATACATCATGACAAAGCGGATTCCGCGCGCTTCCAGATCTTGCGACATCTCTACAATTGAGGTCAGGGTGGCTTGGAACATGTCGCTGGCGCGCAAGGCGTCGGCGTCCAAGGCGAGGATCGGCAGCATCTTGTCGAAAAACGCGACGGGAGTCGCCTCTCCGGTATCGGCAATTTGTGGATAGTGGCAGTCCTTAATGTTTGCTTTGTGAATGGCATCGCGCAGATACAATGCGAGGTGAACGGTCACCAGATATTCCAGGGGAGAGCGATTTTGGTGTACTCGGTCGGCAATCGACTTGCCTTGACGCCGCATTTCCAGGAAGACTCGATTGTCGGAGAGATCGTTGCCCGCGAAGTAGGCCAGGACGACCGTATCCGGTTGAAGCGGTAATCCGAATGCGTCTAGCAAGAGACTTTGTTCGATGGTGCCACTGCCGGGAAAAGCCAATGAAAGCATGGAGTCGGAAAGCCCGGTCCAGAAGGGATTTTGTATCGCTTCCGCCGCCGTGAAGGAATCTCCAAGGACGATGAGATCGAGATCGTCCATCCACGGTTCCTGATTGCGGAAGCCGTGTTTGTCGCGCGTGAATCTCACCGTGTAAGGCTCAAAGAATTGGGCGTGATCGGTTGAGAGACAGGTTAAACGAAACAGGTCGCCAGAATACTGGTCGACGCGTATCTCGACAACTTCGCCGGCAGGAGACTCTCTCGCCCCATGTTCCGTCACTAAAGTGAATCCGGATCGCTCGCGAAATTGCGGCATACGCCTTATCAGTTCCCCCGGCAAGTGGAGAAAGGCAAGCTGAAGTGCAATCTCGAGCAGGATGATGGTAGCAAAGAGTACAAGGGATAGCCGCAACAAGTATTTGAGAACGCTCCTCAATGGCTTACCTCTAAACCTGGTTTTTGCTGATCGGCGGTGTATCCGCGGGACGATTCTACCATGTCTGGTGGTTTGTAGTATTCCACACAGGGCAGCCACTTCAAGTCATTGTGCTCCGTTCGGCCCGGCAAATATGACAATGTAGCCGCTCGGCGGTCAGTACGTACGAGACCCGCCGAGCCGACTGCGAAAATGACCTGTGATTTGCGGGCGTTCCAGCGAAACGCCCTTACAAGGCTTGACCGATACTACAAAACAGCGTCACATTTGCCCCATTTTCTAGGGCAATCCAAACATCCGTAGCTATGGAACGCGGGCGACTCATAGAGTCGCCCCTACCTAGCCCGCCTGTATTCTGTGGCTTGGCTCGCCAAATAGCGATGTTCGTTACTGTCAGCCAAGTCTCGGCATCCAATATGTTCACCGGAAATCGAGTAGCGGAGAAGACTTGCAGACTACGAATACGGCGGAAAACTAGGCATTGTGGGCGGCATTTCAATTTGAAACGATTGTCTTGGTACTTCCGATTAGTTGCTGGAAAAGGGTCCAATGTTAAAGTCATCATCGGGCGGGTTCAAGCGCATGCCCAGCAGCATTGTCTCCAGGCGATAGATTTCAACCAGCAAGCTCAAAAGTTGCGCCATTGTATCCTGGCGCAGCAGTTCCTGTTTCTGCGTATTGTCGGCCTGCAAAAGTATAGCAGCGATTTGGGCAAGCGACCTGGGCGAATGGGGGATCTGTTCGGGATCAAAGTCGACTTCTTCGGCTGAGGCGAGGATTTCCAGGTAGCGAATGATAAGCGGGCGCAGACTTCTGCCGAATTGGCGCATGGCTGCCTTGTCGTCTTCTCGCGGTACAAAGTACTCGACATCAGCAATGAGGTAGGGCTTGCTGTGATCCAGCGCGCGGACGCGAAAGCGTCGCTGGCCCACGGCGACAATATTCATGCGATCAAAGGGAAGCTTCTGCACCTCGATAATCTTGGCCGTGCAGCCGACGTCATAGGTAATTGCGACCGGCCCCAGCGCTTCGCGACCGCTCCTGATCAGGACCACGCCAAATGGCGTCTCGTCATGAATGCAGCGACGAATCATCAACTTGTAACGTTCTTCAAAGATATGCAGTTTAAGTTGCATGCCGGGGAACAAAACGGTGTTCAGCGGAAACAGCGGCAGATCATGCATAAGGAGCCGCTCGGCGGCAGCGAAAAAGTCTGCCCTGCTCTTGGAAAATTGTAAACCGTCCCGTAGCTTGAGCGACGTGGGTTACGTTAATTGGTTCTATTTTCCCATCTCCTCTTCAAAAAGCATGCGCCGCAGTACTTTACCGATAAATGATCGCGGCAACTCTTGCCGGAACTCAATCTCCCACGGCACCGCATATTCTTCCAGCCGCCTCTTGCACAAGGAGACCAGCTCCTCCTTGGATAAAGTGGTGTTCGGTCTGGGCACAACGAAGGCTTTGATCTTTTGCTTGCCGGATTCTCTGCCGACGCCGACGACGGCGGCTTCCAGAACCTTATTGTTCTCGTAGAGGACTTCTTCAACATCTCGCGGGTAGACACTGAAATCTCCCGTGAAGATGGTGTCGCGCTTGCGGCTGATTATCTTGAAGTAGCCTTCGTCGTCCATAATCGCGACATCGCCGGTATGCAACCAGTCTTCACGCAGAACGGACTCATTTTCTTCGGGAGAGCGCCAATATCCACGCATAATTTGCGGGCCGCGGACGATCAACTCGCCGATTTCTCCCGCGGGCAGCTCGTTCCCATCAACCAGATCGACAATTTTGGCGTCTGTATTGGGCAGGGGTACGCCTATCGACCCGATCTTTCGCAGTCCATATAGTGGATTGGAGTGTGTCACGGGAGCCGCTTCGGTGAGCCCGTATCCCTCAACCAGACGTCCCCGCGTCAATTTTTCAAAAGCCTCCTGCACTTCCACCGGCAAGGGCGCCGCGCCACTGATGCAGGCTTTTATGGAGGAAAGCCCGTAGCTTCTGACGTTGGGCGCTTGGTTGATCAAGGTGAACATAGAGGGCACGCCCGGGAATAGCGTCGGCTTGTGCCGCTTGATTTGTTCAAGCACTTGCTTCAATTCAAAGACTGAAACGATCACGATCTTGGCTGCGATCAAAATCGGCAGGTTCATGGCCGCGGTCATGCCATAGCTGTGTTCGAAGGGCACGACGGCCATGACGGTTTCCTCGCCATATTCGATTTCGGGCATCCAGTGTCTCGTTTGCAGGGCATTCGCGACCAGGTTTCTGTGCGTAAGGCAGACGCCTCGGGGTTTGCTGGTGGTGCCGCTGGTAAAGGATATCACCGCGAGATCTTTTGGATTCACAGGAATTTGAGGAGGGGTCGCTAGCTCGTCATTCATCAGATCGGACATGAACTTGCCGATGCGTCCGGCGATTACTTCGTCCGATTGCGTTGGGTGTTTATGTCTGCCAAAGGCCTTGCTCTGGCTGGTCGTGACGTGCTTGCCAATCCGCGTAAAGACAAGGGTTTGGGCTGTTGTCGTCCGCTGAATCAAGTCCGCCAGTTCGCTAAACGCGCTAAGCGTGATGAGAACTTTGGCCCCGGTGTCTTGCGCTTGGGAAGCGATCAATTGCTCGTTGGCGTCGGGGTTGGAAAGCACGACCACGGCATTAATTTTGAGAATCGCGTAGTAGGCGATGAGGAATTGCGGCGTGTTGGGCAGGACGATCATCACGCGATCGCCCGCTCCCACCCCGATCTTGCTCAAGCCGCGCGCGAATTGATTGACCCTTGCCTCGAGTTGACGATAGGTCATGGTCTTGCCATAAAAGACTGTGGCAATTCGTTTGGGCCGCCAGTCGGCGGCGCTCTCCAGAAAACGAAAGAGCGGCTGATTGGGAATAGGTATCGTATGCGGCGTATCGAGGTGATAGTGGCTCAACCAGGGTCTGCCGCGATTCAGTCGGTCGAGCACAGATTCGCTGCGCCAACTGCTGTGTTGGGCGGCCAAAATGAAGCGTTCGATGGCGCGGTTGACCGCTTCGTGCCGCTCTAACTGAACTTTGTGTTTGGCGGATCCTATGTCGTAGACCTCGGCGTTCGGCATCATCTTGGCAACATCGTCATATATGTATCGTGGGAAATAGGTATCTCGTTCACCTGTGATAACAAGGGACTCCGCCGTGATATTGCGCAGAAGCGACCAGCCTTGCCATTGATGAAGCGCGTTGAGATACATCTTCTTCAGCACGTGATATTCCGCGTCCCATTTGCGGCGATAGCGCCAAAACGGAACAGCGATTTTAATGGGAATGTGAAAAAGCAAGGACGCCGCCTTGGGCAGGGGATATTCTCCGGCTGTGGCAACCAGCACGAGTTTGGAGATGCGCTCGGGGTAGGCATTGGCATATTCAACACAAATTGCGCCACCAAAGGAGTGGCCGATCAGGACAAACTTTTGCGGAAGATTCAGCGAAGTAACAACCGCCTGCAGATCTTCAACGAGTTCCCGCATATCGTACTCGCTGTGGGGAGCGTCGCTCTGTCCATGCCCGCGCAGTTCGGGCGCTATCACGCGAAACTGATGGGCAAAATGCGTGAGCTGGTATTCCCAGGATTCGGCAACGCCGGCGAATCCATGCTGGAAAACGATTGTCTGTTCGATGTCTTGCGGGGACAGATCAATGACACTGAGATGGGAGCCGTCGTAGCCGGGTATCGGCACCTTGACTCGATACAGATCGAAATCCAGTTGAAAGATCGCCCGTTTTAATCCACGGATACGCTTTTTCATCGGCAAACTCGGTCAACTTTGGATATATTATATCGGAGAGATGCGTCTTGATAAAACATGAGGTTGATGGGGAAGTGGTGAGTTTCATTGATTCTGGTTTTTCTAACCCCTCCCCCAGCCCCTCCCCGAAGCATCGGGGAGGGGAGCTAGGCCCGCGATTTTTGAGACCGAACAAGAAGTCTATGTTCACTAAATTCACCACTGCCGGCTGGGGGCGGCGCAAGCCCTCACCCCAAACCCCTCTCCCACAAGGGGAGAGGGGCTTATATCGCGATGTGTGTGTTCGGTAAGTCAAGAGGTTGATTCGGTAGCGAAAGGGTTCAAGGAATGTCGCGCTCAGGCAAAACAGTAAGCCTGCTTGTCGCATGAGCGCCGCAGTTTATAAACAGTTCATCACTGCCGGCTTCGGGCGGTTTTTGAACGAGGATGGTATCCATTTGATATATGTTGCGTACTGGAGGGGCTTATGAATTCGCCATTGGTAAACAGTGCTTGGCTGGAAGAGCATTTGAATGACAGTGATCTGCGCATTATCGACATGCGCGGCAAGGTGCTGCCGCCTACGGCGCCACCCCCACATTATATTAGCGATCGCGCCGCTTACGAAGCGGCGCATATTCCCGGCGCGGTTTTCGTCGATTGGCTGGTCGATATTGTCGAACCGGGTTCGCCATCCAACGATATTGCCGCGCCCGGCCGCTTTAGCGACTTGATGAGGCAACTGGGAATCAGCAATGACAGCCGTGTGGTCATCTATGACGATGCCGCAAGTATGTTTGCCGCGCGCATGCGCTGGTGCCTACTGTATTATGGCCACGCCGATGTTCGGATCCTCGATGGCGGCTGGCGGAAGTGGACAGCCGAGGGACGGCCGACGGAAGACGCTCTACCCGGGGTGCGCCCGGGGACCTTCACGGCGGCAAGAAATTCTCGTTTGAAAGCGAAGGCGGGGGATATTCTGAGCGGCATCGAGGCCGAGACCATTCAGCTACTGGATGTGCGTTCGCCCGAGGAGTTTGCGGGCAAGGCGTCGCGGGCTCAATACGGGGGGCATATCCCGACGGCAATCAACCTGCCAGCAAAGCGCATAATCGCTGATGATATGACGCTGAAGCCGGTCCTCGATCTGCAAGCGCAGTTTTCTGAAATGGGGATCAGTTTGGATGCTGAGGATACAGTCATTTACTGCAACTCGGGTGTTTCCGCCAGCTTAGTGTTGCTCGCGCTGGAAATGGCGGGAGCAAGCAATTTGCGCGTTTACGACGGCTCATGGAAAGAGTGGGGAAACGATCCGGCGACGCCAAAAGTTCCGGCCAGCTAAGCCGCTCGGCAGTCGCGTAGACACAGAGCTTCGGCAGCGAATTTGGGTTACCGCGCTCACAGAAAATAATAAACCTGCTCGGTTACCGCAATTCGAGGTTATCAGAAAAAGCGGGGCAATGCGGCAGGCGCTTCGTAAGAATGGATAACTCAGCACTGTCACAGGTAATGAGTTTGGTCCCTAAGCGAGACCGGAATCCGACGAAGAGCAGAGGCAATAGTGGAACTAAGCGTACATCGTGAAGCGACGGCATTCGACAGCCTGCGGGCGGAATGGAATGATCTGCTGGGACGCGCTCAATCCGACTGCATCTTTTACACGTGGGAATGGCACTCGACCTGGTGGCATGCCTACCAGCCCGGTCAATTGTTGATTGTGACCTGTCGCGAGCGGGGAAGGCTGGTCGGAATAGCGCCTCTATTCGTTAGCGAATCCGAGCGCGGGCGCACAGCCCAGATCATCGGCTGCGTGGACGTAACAGATTATCTTGATTTCATTGTGGACGAGGAGCATTTGCAGCCGGTCTATGAAGCCTTTGCCGATCACTTCGCACAAGAGCGCGGTACTGTTGACTGCTTCGACCTCTGCAATATCCCTCAAGCATCCCCGACCCGGGAGATCCTGCCTGATTTGTTACGAGAGCGCGGATTCACAACAGTGGTGGAACCGCAGGAGGTCTGCCCGGTGATCGATCTTCCCAGTGACTGGGGGGGGTACATGCTGCTGCTGGACAAGAAACAGCGTCATGAAGTACGGCGAAAGATGCGACGC
Organism: Chloroflexota bacterium; assembly: GCA_026707745.1. Classification (GTDB taxonomy): domain Bacteria; phylum Chloroflexota; class Anaerolineae; order Aggregatilineales; family Phototrophicaceae; genus UBA6055. Next base: position 35,048 of record JAPOWG010000005.1, on the reverse strand, counting down.
ATTCACGGTTCGGAAGGCGCGATCGATTGGTACATTGTGAACGGCAAAGACGACCTGGATCAGGAGATCAGTCATTTTGTGCGCTTGATGGCGGCGAGCGACCCCGAAAAAGAGCGATTCTTGCTGGATGAAGGCAACATGCGCTTTTTCAAACGGATCGTGCCAACAGCGCAAGACAGGGGTTGGCTGCAGTTGAGTTTCCTGACCATTGACGAAGAGCGTGTCGCCGCGTATATGAACTTCGTCTATGGGAACCGGGTGATGGTCTATAATTCAGGCCACGATCATCAGCATTATCGCCAGTTGAGTCCGGGCATCGTTCTGCTGGCGTATAACATCCAACATGCCATTAAGAGCGGCTACAAGTTTTACGACTTTTTGCGAGGCGCCGAGAGCTACAAGTACCGCATGGGCGGGCGCGATACCGCCGTTTTGAATATCCACGCAACTTGACCCCACGAGTCAATTGATGACGATTCAACGCATTGCCTTGTTGAGTGTCCACACGAGCCCGCTGGCGCCGATGGGCGGGATGAAGACGGGCGGGATGAACGTCTACATCCGCGAGTTGGCGCAAGAGTTGGGCAAGCATGAATACCACATCGACATTTTTACACGAAAGTCTTCGCCCTCTGAACCGGATGTGGACCATTCCATAGGCGCCAAGGTGCGGGTGATCTATCTCCAGGCGGGTCCGGCGACGCCCTTGCCTCCCGACGAACAGTACCCTCATCTTTCCGAATTTACCGCCAACCTGATGGCTTTCGCCACCTTACACAATCTGCACTACGATATCGTTTACAGTCATTACTGGCTAAGCGGGTGGGTCGCCGCCAAACTGAAGGAGGCCTGGGGCATCTGTTTTGTCCATATGTTCCATACCCTCGGACATATGAAGAAGCGCATTCACGCGAATGGATTCTATCAACCCGATCGCCGGATCTTGGCTGAAGCCCATGTTCTAAACTGGGCGGACCGCGTCATCGCGGCGACGCCTGCCGAACTGGCACAGTTGCGCTGGCTGTATCGCGCCAAGCGCAAGCAACTGGTTGTGATCCCGCCCGGTGTCAATGTCGAGCGCTTCAACAGCGACTTGACGGCGGCGGAGGCGCGCAAGCAGCTCGGTATTGATCCCGAAAGTCATGTTTTGCTTTTTGTCGGGCGCATCGAGCCGCTGAAAGCGGTTGATACCATTCTTGAGGCGCTTCATGTCTTGCGGGAGCGACAGTCGTCTCTGCTTAGGCGACTGCATTTCATGATCGTGGGCGGCGATCCCGAATCTCGGCGCGATCTGGAGCTACAGCGCCTGCAAGAGCTCAGCCGCAGATTGGGAATCAACCAGATTGTGAGCTTTGTGGGCGCAAAAGAGCAAGCGCATTTGCCGGTATATTACTCGGCTGCGTCGGCTGTCATTGTGCCATCGGATTATGAATCGTTTGGGATGGTCGCGCTGGAAGCAATGGCCTGTGGAACACCGGTCATCGCATCACAAGTTGGGGGACTGCAATTCCTGGTAAGGGATAGAGAGACAGGTTTCCACGTGCCGGCGCGGGAGCCGATATCGCTTACGGAAGCCATAATCGCGTTGGTGAGCGATCCGGCGAAATCCGCGTCTATGGGCGCCAGCGCGGCGCGTGCGGCGCAGGCATACGCCTGGTCGGTCATCGCCGAGCGCCTAATCGAGGTATTCGAAACGGTCGCCTGTCAGAAACTGCCGAAGACCTAGCCGCCGTAAGCGTTGGGGATGTCGGCGACGCCGGCCTCGATATAGGGGTCCTCGTCCATGTGCTCCAGCGCAGCGTCTTCCGTCAGCAAGGTCTGTCCCTTGTGATAAAGCGTATTGTTGAAGCCATCATAACGATAGCGGCGGTTCACCCAGCCATGCAAGTTATGTTGGAAAAGCACGTGAAACTGGATCGCTTCGTCAGATTCAAATAATTCCTCGCTGATGATCCAAACCGGCGCATATTGTTCCAGGTGAGGCAAGGCCTTTTCATCGCGCATTTTCCGCAGGTCGTCCACAGTCGTCATCTGGCACTCCGATTCAAGAGGGCAGTAAAAGCTCGCTACATATTCTAGCGGCGCGAGCAGCTCGAGGCAAGCATGCTTTGTCGTAGGGAAGTGGTGCTTATGGTTGATTTCCCCGGCGCCAGTTCGATACGGAGGCACAGAAGTAGTACCAAGAAAGTAATGAAAGCTTCGAATGCCGCTTTTACAACCCCTCCCCCGGCCCCTCCCCAAAGCTTTGGGGAGGGGTGACGCGCCTTTGAGAAAAGGATTTTCGCAGGACTAAGCTAGTACTACTGAGACGCCCGACGGCAGTGAAAAGGTTCCAGGAATGTCGTGCTCATGCAAAATAGCAAGTCTACTTGTCGCGTGAGCGCCGCATTCACGTAAACAGTTCACCAAGCCCTTGTCTTAGTGGCACGATGGGACCATGCCGATGTGGTCCAGCGACCTCTTCCAAATGCGGCAAGATTGATTACACTTGGCGACATTCGATGAATCTTCAGATGGAGTTGGCCAATGGCAACATCCGATATTTCAAAAGTAGTGCTTGCCTACAGCGGCGGTTTAGACACATCGGTGATCGTACCCTGGCTGAAGAACAACTACAGTTGTGAAGTGGTCTGTTTCTGCGCGGATCTGGGACAAGAGGAGGAACTCGACGGGTTGGAAGCGAAAGCAATCGCGTCGGGCGCGTCAAAGCTCTATATTCGGGATGTGCGCGAAGAGTTTCTCACTGAATTTGTGTTCCCGACAATGCGAGCCGGCGCGATCTACGAGCGGGAATATCTGCTCGGCACTTCGTTTGCTCGCCCGTTGATCGCCAAGCATATGGTCGAGATTGCCGAAATGGAAAGGGCCGATGCTGTAGCGCATGGTTGTACCGGCAAGGGAAACGACCAGGTGCGCTTTGAAGTATCGACGATGGCGCTCAATCCCAAGCTGAAGACGATCGCTCCCTGGCGCGAATGGGATATCCGCAGCCGGGAAGACGCGCTGGCTTACGCGGAAGAATTCAACGTGCCGGTCTCACAAACCGAGAAAGACATCTATAGCCGCGACCGAAACATCTTCCACTTGTCCCATGAAGGTGGCTTGTTGGAGAACCCCTGGAACGAGCCGGAAGACAGCATGTATCAGCTCAGCAAGAGTCCGGAGGAGGCGCCTGACGAAGCGGAATACATCGAGATTGAGTTTGAGGAAGGGTATCCTGTCCGCTTGAACGGGGAGATACTGAGCGCCGTCGATCTTTTTATGAGGCTCAATAAGATCGGCGGCAATCATGGCATTGGCCGCAGCGATATTGTGGAAAACCGACTTGTGGGCATGAAGAGCCGGGGCGTATACGAGGCGCCGGCCGGGACAATTGTGCATCGAGCCCATCAGTTGCTGGAAAGCATCTGCCTGGACAAACACACGATGCAGTACAAGGATATCCTGGCTGCCAAGTACGCCGAGCTGGTTTACAACGGCATGTGGTACAGCAAGCTGCGCGAAGCTTTGGACGCCTTCGTGGATGTCACGCAGCGTACCGTGTCCGGCGTCGCGCGCTTGAAGCTGTACAAAGGCAATATCGAGGTGGCTGGTCGCAAGAGCCCCTATAGCTTGTATCGCGAAGATTATGCCTCGTTCGGTGAAGAAGACGTCTATAATCAGCAGGATGCCCACGGTTTCATTCAATTGTTCGGATTGCCGATCAAGGTGGAAGCCATGTTGCAAACAGAGGGCGCCGGCAAAACCAGCTATCGGCAGCCGGACTACAGCAAGTTCAAGCGAGACTAGCTCATGTAGCCGCTCGGCGTGCAACCGGCGCATTTGGGCTACCGCGCTCACAGAAAATAGTAGACCTGTTCGGCTACCGCAGATCGCGGCGTATTTGAAAAGAGTGCAAGGATGAAGGTATGAGCCTTTGGGGCGGACGGTTCTCCGAAGCAAGCGATCAGGACTTGCGGGCGCTAAACGATAGCATAAGCTTCGATATTCGCTTTTACCGGGAAGACATTGAAGGCAGCATCGTCTATGCCCTGGCGCTTGCGGATGCCGAAGTCATCAGGTCTGACGAAGCGCAGGCGATAGTGGCGGGATTGCGCGAAGTCTTGCAGGAATTCGAGACCGGCGACTTCGAGCTGCAGGAAGCCGATGAAGATGTGCATACCGCGGTGGAACGACGTCTGATCGAAATCATCGGCGATGTCGGTGGCAAGCTGCACACAGGTCGCAGCCGCAATGATCAAGTGGCGACGGATTTTCGTCTGTGGAGCATGCGCGCGGCCGACCGCCTGGCAAGCGAATTGCGGGATCTGCAGGTCGCGATCGTCGAGACAAGCGAAGGGCAGATAGAGACATTGATGCCGGGTTACACGCATCTGCAACCGGCGCAGCCAATCACGGTCGCTCAGTGGTTGATGAGTATTTTCTGGATGCTGGAGCGTGACCAGGATCGCTTGGGATCCGCCCGGCAGCGCATGTCGATTTGCCCGCTGGGGTCGGGCGCGCTGGCCGGCAACCCGTTTTGTCTGGATCGCCAGCAAATCGCCGCTGACCTGGGTTTTGACGCGCCGAGCCAGAACAGCCTGGATGCTGTCAGCGACAGGGATTTTGTCGCCGATATGTTATACGCGATCGCTTTGTGCGCGAGTCACCTGAGTCGATTGGCAGAAGACATTCTCATTTATTCCAATCCTTCCTTTGGCTTCATCACCCTGGATGATCGCTATAGCACCGGTTCCAGTTTGATGCCGCAAAAGCGTAATGCCGACCCTATGGAGTTGATGCGCGGCAAGGCGGGCCGTCTCGTCGGCAATCTGACCGGTTTCTTGACTACGTTAAAGGGATTGCCCAGTGGCTACAATAAAGACTTGCAAGAGGACAAAGAAGCGCTTTTCGATTCTTGCGACACTATGCACCAATTGTTGCCGGTTATGACAGCGATTGTCGCCAGCCTCCAGGTGAACGCCGAAGAAATGATCGCCGCCTTGACTGAGGAGCTGCTCGCGACGGATTTAGCCGATTACCTGGTGCGGAAGGGGGTGCCTTTTCGTCAGGCGCATCATATCGTCGGCGAAGTCGTGCGCCTCGCAAGCGAAGGACATCGGGACTTGTCGGCTCTGCCACTTCCCAGCCTGCAAGCCATTTCCCCGCTATTCGGCGATGATGTCGGGGAGGTATTTGATTTCGCCCGGTCGGTGGCGCAGCGCAAGACCTACGGGGGGACCGCGCCTGATGAAGTTCGTAAGCAGATCGCCCTGGCCAAGACGCGATTGACGAGCTAGTTGGGTAGTATGCACAGGGTATCCCTGTAAATGTTTATGAAACGCCCTGTTTATTGGAAGAGGCAATCCCCCAAATTCCTTGACAGATGCGAGAAAGTTCGCTATTGTAACGCGTATTCGTTACTAGGGAGACCGCGTAACAAATGCAGAGCAATTCCGCGATAACTGTAATTGGCCTTCTCATCCTTGTGATTGTCCTCTTGATTATCAGTGGATTTTAAGGGCTTGGGCGGGAACCGCGGAAGAAACCAGAAGACAACAGCCTCCCAAGCCACGGGAGGCTTTTTAGTTCACAATGTAAAAGGCAAGCGGACACAGGCTGACATGAGACAAGGAAAGCGGTGCTACACAAGGTCAAGCGATGCGCAGCGATTTGCTTATTGTCGCTACGGCAATCCGAAACTACGGTTTCCTGGAAGCGCGCCTGTCTCTTGTCAACTGAATTGATCTGAGGCAGGCGTGTTTCATTTAATGGCTACCAAGGGGAAAGTAGATGACTGCTGAATGGATTTGGCGCAACGGCGAATTTGTAAAATGGGATGACGCGACGGTACATGTCAGCGCTCATGCCTTGCATTATGGTTCCAGCGTCTTTGAAGGCATCCGCGCTTATGACACGCCCAAGGGTCCGGCAGTCTTTCGCCTGCGCGAGCATACGGAGCGGCTGATGCAAGGCGCTCGCGTCATGCGCATCGACCACGAGTATGATCCCGATTCCCTGGACAGAGCCATCGTGGAAACGATTCGCAGGAATGGCCACGAGTCTTGCTACATTCGCCCTATCATCTTCCGTGGCGGCGGCTCCCTTGGCTTGGAAGGGCGGGGCCGTACCGAGACGGAAGCGGTTATTTTCACTATCGAAATGGGGCGCTATTTGGGCGCGGAAGCCATTGAACAAGGGGTAGACGTACAGATCAGTTCATTCCGCCGTATGGCGCCGGATACGCACATGGCGCTGGTGAAAGCTGGCGGCAATTATGTCAACAGCCAATTTGTCAGCATGGAAGCGCATGACAACGGATTCCAGGAAGGGATCGCCCTGGATGTCAACGGCTATGTGAGCGAGGGCGCAGGGGAGAATATCTTCGTCATCCTGGATGGGGTCGTTTACACGCCTGGCGCCTGGTCGTCGATATTGATGGGCATCACACGGGACAGCGCTCTGCGAATTCTGCAATCGCAGGGCGTTGAGATTCGCTTTCAACCGGTCGCCCGCGAGATGCTGTATATGGCCGACGAGATATTCTTCACGGGGACGGCTGCCGAGGTCACGCCGGTGAAGTCGGTTGACAGAATCAAGATTGGCTGTGGGGCGCGGGGTCCAATTACTGAGGCGGTTCAGAACGAGTTTTTCGCTATTACATCCGGGGAAATGCCGGACAAGTATAACTGGCTGACTTTCGTCAAGGGATAATGCAAGCACTGTTCTGGGGCGAGACAAGCGCGTTAAGGAGGCGGTGATGAAACTTACAGGTTCGGAAATCATCATGGAATGCCTGTTGCAAGAAGGCGTTCACGTCATGTTCGGCTATCCTGGCGGCGCGATCTTGCCAACCTACGACGCCATGACCAAATATGACGACCGACTCCATCATGTCTTGGTGCGGCACGAGCAGGGCGCATCACATATGGCTGACGGTTATGCGCGCGCTACCGGCGAGGTCGGCGTTTGCATCGCCACCAGCGGGCCAGGCGCAACCAACCTGGTTACCGGCTTGGCTACTGCAATGATGGACTCTTCTCCGATTTTGGCGATAACGGGCCAGGTGCCAATTCCAGCCATCGGGTCCGATGCCTTTCAGGAGACAGATGTCACGGGCGTGACGCTGCCGATCACCAAGCACAATTATCTGGTTACGGACGTGCGCGACCTCGCCTACACGATGAAAGAAGCGTTTCATATCGCGCGCACGGGGCGTCCGGGACCGGTATTGGTTGACGTTCCCAAAGACGTGCAGTTGGCCCAGACCGAATTCGAGTATCCGGAAGGCGAGATCGTATTGCCGGGCTATCATCCGCCCTCATCGGCAGAGGAATCCGAGGTCAGCGATGCCTTGCGGTTGATCGAAGAATCGGAGCGTCCGATTATCCTGGCCGGGCACGGCATCATGATGTCCGGCGCGACGCGCGAACTGCGCGAACTGTCCGAACGGGCGCAGATTCCGGTGGCCCTGACGTTGCTGGGCAAGGGGGGAATGCCGGAAGACCACCCTCTGGTGATCGGCATGATGGGCATGCACGGTGAAGCATCCGCAAATTTGGCCATTCAAGAAGCTGATCTGCTCATCGCTTTGGGTATGCGCTTCGATGATCGCGTTACCGGCAACCTCAAGACCTATGCCTTGAACGCGCGCAAGATTCACGTTGATATTGATCGATCGGAAATCAACAAAAATGTGAGAGCTGACGTCGGCATCGCGGGCGACTTGAAGACTGTACTCCTGCAGATGCTGCCCAAACTGAAGCCGAAATCCAATCCGGATTGGATCGGAAGAATCCGCGACTGGCTGGAAGACTCCAGTGAGCGCGACATTCTCAACTACGAAACGCCAGGTCGGCTTTTGACGGCGCAAGTTATCAACGATATCTGGGAGCAGACCCAAGGCGAAGCCATCACCGTCACTGATGTCGGGCAGCACCAGATGCTGGAGGCGCAATATTATCCGCATCAACGACCGTCGACATTGCTGACCAGCGGTGGTCTCGGGACGATGGGCTTCGGCTTTCCGGCGGCGATCGGCGCCAAATTCGGGAAGCCCGACGAGGAGGTTTGGGCGATCGTCGGCGACGGCGGTTTCCAAATGACGCTCTGCGAGATGGCAACAGCCGCGCAGGAAAATGTCAATGTCAATATCGCGATCATAAACAATTTCTTCCTGGGCATGGTGCGGCAGTGGCAGGAATTATTCTATGAAAAGCGCTACGAAGCGACTCCACTGTTTAATCCGGACTTTTGCAAGTTGGCGGATGCTTATAGAATCCCCAATCGCCGAGTAACAAAACGAGATGAGATTGCGGATGCCGTTCAGTTCGCCCGCGATATTGATGGTCCCACGTTGATCGAATTCGTCGTTGAAAAAGAAGAGATGGTTTATCCGATGGTACCGGCCGGCGCGGACTTGCACGACATGAAACGCCGTCCCAAGCCAGGGGAGGGATAATGACCAGCCAAGTAGACATTAATAAGGTAACCGTTGTCGCTTTGGTGGAGAATGAACCCGGGGTATTGAACCGGATCGCCAGTCTCTTCCGCCGGCGCGCCTTCAACATCGACAGCTTGACTGTCGGGCGTACGCACAAGCCGCATATCTCGCGCATGACCATTCGCGTCGTCGCGGGTCCGGAGTATGCCAGGAAGATCGCGACCAATTTGGAGAAACTGGTTAACGTCATCGACGTGCGCGTGCTGGATAACGAACCGCATGTCGAGCGCGATCTGGCGTTGATCAAAGTACGTAACGATGATGCCAACTCTCGCAATACCATCACCGAAATCTGCGATCGCTACCCGGCGCGCATCGTCGATGTCGGTCCCAAGGTCGCCATCATTGAGATGGTAGGCACGGAAGAAATACTGGAAGAGTTCATTGATGAAGTACGGCCTACCGGCATCGTTGAGATGATCCGGACGGGCGTGGTGTCGATGGGACGCGGCACGCGGATTCACGACACCAACTTCACTCGCCGCGATCTTGCCAAGATCCAGGACGAATTGTCGGCCGGCGGCAATGGCAATTTGATTTGACATGACCATTTGCGGCCGTTCGCTCTGCACCGCGGCAGCTTGCTTAGCGATCTTTTGAAAAGGGAGAAAATCCATCAATGGCGAAACTCTACTACGACCAGGACGCGGATCTGAAACTGCTTGATGGCAAGACCATCGCGGTGATCGGATACGGCAGCCAAGGGCACGCGCATGCGTTGAATGCGCGGGACAACGGCCAGGATGTGATTGTCGGCCTGCACGCGGGCAGCCGGAGCAAAGCAAAAGCCGAGGCTGACGGCTTGCAAGTTTTCACCGTTGCGGAAGCGAGCAAACGGGCCGATGTGGTCATGATCTTGATTCCCGATACCAGGCAGGCGGCTGTGTATGACGAACATATCGCGCCCAATTTGAAAGACGGCGCCATGCTGATGTTCGCGCACGGCTTCAATATTCACTTCAAGGAGATCGTTCCGCCGGAAAGCGTTGACGTGGCGATGGTTGCGCCCAAGGCGCCTGGGCACCGTGTCCGAGAGGTATTCACCGAGGGCGCGGGGACGCCCGGGCTGGTCGCGATTGAACAGGATGCCAGCGGCAATGCGACAGCGCTGGCGCTGGCGTACGCGAAGGCCATCGGATGTACGCGCGCGGGCGTTATCGAGACGACTTTCAAAGAGGAAACCGAGACTGATCTTTTTGGCGAGCAGGTCGTCTTATGCGGTGGGGTCACTGCCTTGATTCGCGCCAGCTTCGAGACCTTGGTCAAAGCCGGCTATCAGCCGGAGGTGGCATATTTTGAGTGCCTGCACGAGTTGAAGCTAATTGTGGACCTGCTATATGAAGGCGGTCTGAGCTATATGTGGTATAGCGTCAGCAATACGGCGGAACATGGCGGATACGTCATCGGCGACCAATTTGAAGATACGGTCAAGGAAGAAATGGCGGGGGTCTTGCAGCGGATCCAAAACGGCGAATTCGCGCGTGATTGGATCGATGAAAACCGCCAGGGCCGCCCCAATTTCAATGCCCGCCGCCAACGCGAACATGATCTGCTAATCGAGCAGGTTGGGGCAGATCTGCGTCAGATGATGCCCTTCCTCGATGCCAAGAATATCAAGCAGAGCGACTAGCGGGATAGTATAAGCCGCGGTTCTGGGGACATGCAGACGGAAAGGAGGTGTTGACATGTCAGAAGATGGTCTCGTTGATCTTAGACGACGCATGAAGTACGACCTTGGCCGGATTCGAATGACGAAAGGAACACCTCTCAATGGTAAAGCGAACTTACGATGAAAACACTGTCATCGTCTTTGACACGACGCTGCGCGACGGGGAGCAAAGCCCGGGCGCGACCTTGTCCAGCGCCGAAAAGCTGGAAGTTGCCCGGCAGTTGTCGCGCCTTGGCGTGGATGTGATAGAAGCCGGATTCCCCGCCGCGTCCCCGGATGATCTGAAAGCTGTCCAGCGGATTGCCCGCGAAGTTGGAACCCCTGATGGGCCGACGATCGCGGGGTTGTCGCGCGCGCTCGAAGGCGATATTTTGGCCGCCTGGGAAGGCGTGCGCGAGGCTGCCAAACCACGTATTCATACCTTCCTAGGCACATCGCCGAGCCATTTGGCGATGCTGCGCATTGACAAAGACGAAGGCTTGCAGCGCATTCGCGAAGCTGTCACCCTGGCCAAGAGCCTCTGCGATGATGTCGAATTCAGTCCGATGGACGCGGGACGGACCGATACGGAATACCTGATTCAGGCTTGCGCTGTCGCTGTCGAAGCCGGCGCCACCACCTTGAACATCCCGGATACAGTCGGCTATGTGATGCCTAGTGAATGGGCGGAAACACTGGAGATGCTGATCAACGAGACGCCCGGCGCCGGACCCGGCAGCGGGGTGATCTGGTCGGTGCATTGCCATAACGATCTAGGACTGGCGACCGCCAATACTTTGGCCGGTTTGAAGAAAGGCGTGCGCCAGGTCGAGGTGACCATTAACGGGATTGGCGAGCGCGCGGGCAATACCAGCCTGGAAGAAGTTGTGATGTCTATCCAGACGCGCAAGGCTTATTACGGCCTGCGAACCAATATCGACTCGACGCAGATTATGAAGACGAGCCGCATGGTGCGCAACTATATGGGTATGCCGGTGCAAGCCAACAAGGCAATCGTCGGCGCCAACGCCTTCGCGCATGAATCCGGCATACATCAAGACGGCGTGCTCAAGAACGCCGAAACCTTCGAGATCATGATGCCGGAAGATGTGGGCTTGACCCAGAGCAAGCTGGTATTGGGCAAGCTCAGCGGGAGGCATGCGCTGCGGGTACGCCTGCGCGAGCTGGGATACGAGATTGATGGTGAAGAATTGGTCGAGATCTTCAAGCGCTTCAAGGATCTGGCGGACGTCAAGAAAACCGTCACCGATGCCGATTTGGAAGCATTGGTCGCGGATGAAGCCGCTCAAAAGCCGGAGGATCATTTTCGCCTGGTTGATATCCAGGTCGCTTGCGGCACGATGGGTCTGCCGACGGCGACGGTGAAAATGGCCAATCAAGACGGCGAGGAATTCGTTGTCGCTGCTGTAGGCACCGGACCTGTGGACGCGTCATATCGCGCCATCGACGAGATCATACAGGCGCCCAACGTCTTGCTGGAATTCAACGTGCACAGCGTGACCGAAGGCATCGACGCGCTGGGTGAAGTGACCGTGCGCATTTCGCCGGAAAACAGCAATCGGACCTTTGGCGGCTATGGCGCTGACAGCGATATCATCGTTTCCAGCGTCAAAGCCTATGTCGCAGCATTGAACCGAATGATATCCAGCCTGGGCATCGGTGATGTGGCGCCGGAAGGCGAAGCGGCGACGGTGGGATTGTCATCCACTTCCTAAGCGCGAAGAACCGTATTCAGCCTATGATTTGCAAGAGGAACATAACATGACAAATAATGGGAGACCCCGCACCCTTTTCGAGAAGGTATGGGATGCGCATACAGTTAGGGATCAGAGCGAAGACAGCCCCGCCGTACTCTATATTGACTTGCACCTGGTTCACGAAGTTACGTCTCCGCAAGCCTTTTCGATGTTGCGTGAACGCGGACTGCGGGTACGACGTCCCGATCTAACGATTGGCACTATGGATCACAGCACGCCGACCACGCCTCGCAACGAGCTGGGTATCATTCCAGTCGCCGATGCGATGGCGGCCAAGCAACTCGATACGTTCACCCAGAATTGTGGCGATTTCGGTATTCCCATGTACGCCTTGGGGGATGAACACCAAGGTATTGTACACGTGATTGGCCCGGAAAAAGGGCTGACGCAGCCTGGCATGACCATTGTCTGTGGCGACAGCCACACCAGCACGCATGGCGCCTTTGGGGCATTGGCCTTCGGCATCGGCACCAGTGAGGTCGGTCATGTGCTGGCAACGCAGACGCTTTTGCAGAACAAGCCCAAGACCATGGCCGTCAACGTCGAAGGGAAGCTGGAAGAGGGCGTCACCGCGAAAGATATCATCCTGGCGATAATCGCCCGCATCGGCATCGGCGGGGGGACGGGGCATGTCTTCGAATACCGCGGAGAAGCCATTCGCGGCCTTAGCATGGAAGGGCGGATGACCGTCTGCAATATGTCGATCGAGGGTGGCGCGCGGGCTGGCATGATCGCCCCCGACGATACCACTTTTGAGTACATCAGCGGGCGCAAATATGCGCCGTCGAGCGCGGATTGGGATGCTGCGCTGGCTGATTGGGGTCGATTGCCGACTGACGATGGCGCGGCATACGACCAGGAAATCACGCTCCGGGCTGAGGAATTGATTCCGATGATTACTTACGGAACAAATCCCGGCATGGGTATGCCTATCACCGCCGCAGTTCCCGCGCCCGACGAGGAACGAGACTACAACAAGAAGATAGCGCTGGACAAAGCGCTGGCTTACATGGATCTGCAACCTGGGCAACAGTTGCTGGGCAAGCCGATTGACGTGGTCTTTATCGGCAGTTGTACGAATTCACGGATAAGCGATTTGCGGCAGGCCGCCAAATTCATTGAAGGGCGCCAAGTGGCGGAAAGCGTGCGCATGATGGTTGTGCCGGGCTCGCAACAGGTCAAGCGGCAAGCCGAATCCGAGGGGCTGGACGCGGTGTTCCGCGCGGCGGGCGCGGAATGGCGGGAGGCGGGCTGTTCGATGTGCATCGCGATGAACGGCGATCAACTGGAGCCCGGTCAATACGCGGTTTCGACCAGCAACCGCAATTTCGAAGGGCGGCAGGGCAAAGGCGGGCGCACGTTTTTGGCTAGTCCTTTGACCGCGGCCGCTTCGGCTGTGGCCGGCGTCGTTAGCGATCCGCGCGCCATGCTTTAGTCGCTAACCTGCTTAGGAGAAAAGAATGGAAAAAGTAAAACATATCCAAGGGACGATCGTCGCCATCCCGGTGAACGACATTGATACGGACCAGATCATTCCGGCGCGCTTCCTAAAAGTGACGGACAAGGATGGCTTGGGCAAAGCGGCGTTCTGCGACTGGCGCTATCTGGATGACGGATCAACGCCAAATCCAGACTTCATTTTGAACAATCCAGCCTACGCCGGCGCGTCGGTCCTGATAGCCGGCAATAACTTCGGCTGCGGCAGTTCCCGCGAGCACGCGCCCTGGGCGTTGATCGGCGCGGGATTCAAAGCGGTGATCAGCACCGAGTTCGCCGACATCTTCCGGAACAACGCGCTCAAGAATGGTTTGCTGCCGATCATTGTTGATGAAGAAACGCAAGAGCAGTTATTCAGCCTGGCCGATGAAGATCCCAGCACGTCGGTCAGCGTTGATGTAGACGCGCAGCGCTTAACGCTGCCGGATGGCCGCCAAATCCAGTTTCCTTTGGATGGATTTTCCAAGTACTGCTTGTTGAACGGCGTGGATCAATTGGGATACTTGCTCAACCTGGATGACGAAGTACGTGATTATGAAGCGCGCAATCCGCAGCGCGTTGCGACGACTGCCTGATCGAAGCTGTGACGGCGGGTCCCGCGGGTAGGGGAGGTTTGAATTGAAGCAAGCTGTGGCAATCTACGACACGACCTTGCGCGATGGCAGCCAGCGTGAGGGCATTTCCTTCTCGGTTGCGGACAAGCTTCACATCACGCGGCTGCTGGACGAATTAGGCGTGAAGTATATCGAAGGAGGTTGGCCCGGTTCCAACCCCAAAGATGTCGCTTACTTCGAGCAGGCGCGCGAGCTGGACCTGCGGCATTCGCAGATAACGGCGTTTGGTTCCACGCGACGGAAAGGCGTGGCGCCGGAAGAAGACGTCAATATTCGCGCGCTGGTAGATGCAAATACGCCCGTGGTTACGGTTGTTGGCAAGACCTCCATGTTGCACGTTACCGATGTGTTGCAGACCACCGCGGAGGAAAACCTGAACATGATCGCCGACAGTCTGGCTTATCTCAAGAGCCTGGGCAAAGAAGTGATCTATGACGCCGAACACTTTTTTGACGGCGCCAAGCTGGACATGGAGTACGGATTCGATACCTTAGCGGCTGCCTGCGATGGTGGAGCCGATGTCATTGTGCTCTGCGATACCAATGGCGGTTCGACGCCTTGGGAAGTGGCGGAATTCATGATCAAGGCGCGGGAGCTGTTCCCGGAGATGGATTTTGGCATCCACACGCACAACGACAGCGAACTTGCGGTTGCCAATTCATTGGCGGCGGTGCGCGCGGGCGCCATGCATGTACAAGGCACTATCAACGGTTATGGCGAACGCTGTGGCAACGCCAATCTCTGCAGCATCATACCGGATCTGATTCTCAAGATGGATACTCCCTGTTTGGCGGAAGATGGCAATCTCGCCACCCTGACGCATCTGTCGCGGGCGGTCGCCGAGATCGCCAATTTGGCGCCGGATACACATTTGCCTTATGTGGGCAAGAGCGCATTCGCGCATAAAGGCGGCATCCACGTGGCGGCCATGCGGCGCAATGTTGACAGCTATCAACATATCGAACCGCAACGCGTTGGCAACCAAACGCGCGTGTTAGTTTCTGACTTGTCGGGCCGCGGCAATCTGTTGAGCAAGGCGGAAGAGTTGGGCCTGGATGTTTCCAAGGACGAAGCTGTGCGGGTGCTCAACGACATCAAGCACCTGGAGAACGCCGGTTTCGTATTTGAAGGCGCTGAGGCATCGGTCGCTGTGCGGCTGCGGCGGGCGCGCCCGAACTATCAGCCGCTCTTCAACTTGATTGACTTCACAGTGATTGTTGAGGATCGACGCGGTCGCGGGCAATTGGCGGAAGCGATGGTCAAACTCGATGTGGATGGCGACGTCGTGCATACGGCTGCCGAAGGCAACGGCCCCGTGAACGCGCTGGATCTGGCGCTGCGAAAGGCCTTGTTGCCGAAGTATCCAGCGCTGCGAGACATACAGTTGGTAGATTACAAAGTTCGTATACTGGACAGTGAGAATGCAACCGGCGCCATGACGCGGGTTTTGATCGATTCGTACAATGGCAGCGAACGCTGGAGTACTGTTGGCGCGGGGACCGACATCATTTGCGCCAGTTGGCTGGCGCTGGTCGATAGCGTCGAATACGGTTTATCGGTGGCTGACGAAAAGAAAGATCATCCGTCCTTGATGATGAGTGACTAGGGCGGACTTTATTCATTTGTGCCGCGCGGTTTGCTTTTGCGTCACAGCGCGTCTAGTGGAGTGTATTTGATATGAAGGCAAGGATTGCCGTATTGCCGGGTGACGGTATTGGTCCAGAAGTCGTAGGTCATACAACGCGATTGTTGTCGGTCATAGCCGACAAGCACGGCCATGATTTCACCTTTGTTGAAGGGATGATCGGCGGCATCGCTATCGATGAAACCGGCGATCCGCTGCCCGAGGAGACGATTAAAATCTGCGAAGAGGCCGATGCGATACTGCTTGGGGCGGTTGGCGGACCCAAATGGTCGGATCCGACGGCGACCGTGCAACCGGAACGCGGATTGCTCGGGCTGCGTCAGCACTTTGGTCTTTTCGCCAATTTGCGCCCGGTGAAGACATATCCGGCTTTGCTGGAACATGCGCCCCTGCGCGCCGAACTCCTGCGAGATGTGGACATTCTTTTCGTGCGTGAACTGGTCAGCGGCATTTATTTCGGCGACCGGCGGGAGCAGGGGAGCGGGGAGGAATCTCACGATACCATGCGTTATACGCGGGCTGAAGTCGAACAGGTGGCGAATGTCGCCTTTCGCGCCGCGCAAGGTCGTCGTAAGAAGCTCTGTTCGGTAGACAAAGCCAATGTGTTGGCGTCGATGCGCCTATGGCGGCGCACGGTTGTCGATGTCTCTGAAGATTACGCGGATGTAGAATTGGAGCATCTGCTGGTAGACGCCGCGACCATGCACTTGCTCACGCGTCCGGGCAGCTTTGATGTTATTGTAGCGGGCAATATGTTCGGCGATATTCTCAGCGATGAAGCCTCCGTTTTGGCTGGCAGCCTGGGGATGTTGCCTTCGGCTTCACTGCGGTCGGACCAATTTGGCTTGTACGAACCCGTACACGGGTCTGCCCCGGATATCGCCGGGCAAGGCAAAGCCAATCCCATAGGCATGTTTTTGAGCGCTGCTTTGTTGCTGCGCTACAGCCTGCAATTGGAAGCGGAAGCCTCGTCTATAGAGGCGGCCATTGACGCTGTTCTGGCCGATGGGCTACGTACAGCCGATATTGTCGGGCAAGGCGGCGAGGCAGTTTCTACCGAGGCATTCGCCGAGGCGGTAATCGCAAAGTTGTAGATTGCGTTCTGCCGGCACTGGCGGATTTCACCAGGCGACGGCCGGGGCTGGCTGGGTTTCGATGCGGGTTATGTCAGCACCGAGTTGATTCAGCAGATACTCGACGTCTTCGTATCCACGGTCAATCTGATAGACGTTTTCTATGATGCTCTCACCACTAGCGGCGAGGGTCGCCAAGAGTACCGTTGCGCCCGCGCGTATACTTTCCGCCCTGATGCGCGCCGGGCGAAGCTTGTTGACACCCTTGATAATGCAGACATCGCTTTGACTGATAATAATATCCGCCCCCATTTGCAGTAGCGCGTCCACATAATCGTAGCGGCTGTCGAATATGCGTTCGCGGATATAGCTTGTGCCCCTGGCCACGCTGGACAGGGCCGCAAAGCAGGGCTGTAGATCCGTCGGGAAACCGGGGTAGAAGTCCGTCTGAATATTGATCGGATTCAGATCGCGATTCCGTGGGCGAAAAACGCGAATCGTCTTGCCGTCGACTGCGATACCTACTCCCATCTGTTCCAACTTCGCGATGACAATACGCAGATGATCAGGTTCGACATCGCGAATCGTGACATCGCCCCCGGTTATGGCAGTGGCCACCATGACTGTTCCCGTCACCAGGCGGTCCGGCATAGGTGTATACTCGATGGCTCGGAGTTTCTCAACGCCATTGATCAGGAGCGTATGCGTGCCCAGACCGCGTATGTCGGCGCCCATCGCGATCAGAAAATTGCCAAAGTCGAGCACTTCGGGTTCGACCGATGCGTTTTCCAAGACGGTCTGCCCGTCAGCCATCGCCGCGGCTAGCATCAGATTCTCGGTACCGGTGTGGCTAGGCAGATCAAGATAGAGCGACGTACCGTTGAAGCGACGGTTCTCGAGATCGATCACTGTGCGACCATCCTCGAAGTATTGAACCCTGGCGCCAAGGCGCGCGAATCCGCGATGATGAAAGTCGATCTTGCGCGTGCCGATATCGCAGCCGCCGCTGCCCGGCAATTCTACGTAACCGAGGCGGATCTGCAGTGGCGCCAAAAACAGCACGGAGCCACGAAACTTGGAAGCAATTTCCTGCGGGAGGATGCCGGTAGTCACGCGCGAGGCGTCGATACGGACAGTCCCGTTCAGTTGGTCATGGTCGACAGTCGCACCGACCGAGCGCAAAAGCTCAAACGCGCGCTGTACGTCTTCAATATTGGGGACGCCATGCAATACAGTTTCGCCTTCTTCGGCGACGATGGAAGCCGCAATCATTGCGAGGATCGCGTTCTTCGCCCGTTGCACTTGAACTGTGCCGCGCAAGGGCTTTCCACCTACGACGCGGAAAGCTGAAGTATTCATGATCTGGAAACCCTCCCGATCTCGGGGCTCATTATCCGTCAAGCATAGCACAATAGTCTATGAATTGATAACGAGTGGAGGAGTTGTTGCAGTCCTTGAGCCTATGTGTTATGATCCGTACCATTAACAATTGAAGATCAAGTTTTACGCTTATCCAGAGGTGGTGGAGAGACCGACTCTACGAAGCCACAGCAACCCCCAGATGGCAATGGGAAGGTGCTAAATTCGGCAGATTTTTCTGGAAGATGAGGGTAAACGCCTGAGAAACATGCAGGTTATTCCGTAGACTGTGCCGCAGTCACTGTTTTTGTCAACTAACGGAAGCCCAAACTGGCGTAAGTGAAGCCGCCGTTTGGGCTTTTTTGATTGGGTGAGGCAAGACGATGAAATCATCAAATGAGCAAAGTGTAGCGAGTTTTGAGGGCGCCAGCACACAATCCGTCCACGGAGGGGCGCCGCGAGTGAAGGGTTTCCATTCCCTTACGACGCCCATTGTACAGTCCGCCACGTATACATTTGAGAATACGAGCAAGCTAATCGAGTTTCTCGACGCGAAGGTATATGGCGGCGAGCTGGACCGCGAAGAGTACGGGCGTTACGGCAATCCGACCGTGTGGTCGGTGGAGAATCGCATTGCCGAACTGGAAGGCGCTGAAGACGCGGCCATTTATCCCTCGGGCATGTCGGCTGTTACGTCGCTCTTCCTGACTGTGCTTCGTCCGGATACCCATATCGTCATGACAGACGATTGTTATCGCAGGACGCGACAGTTTTGCGATACGACGTTAAGGAAATTTGGTGTTGCCACCACTGTCGTTCCCATGGGGGATTATGAAGCGCTGGAAGCCGCCATCGTTCCGAGGAAGACGCGTTTCATTTTTACTGAAACGCCTACCAACCCATATTTGCGCGTAGCGGACCTGGATCGGCTGGTGGCGATTGGCAGGCAATACCGGGCGATGACACTATTGGATACGACTTTTGCCACGCCAGTCAACTTGCGGCCGCTGGCATATGGCGTCGATTTTGTCCTGCATAGCGCGACCAAGTATTTTGGGGGTCATAACGATGTGTTGGCCGGCGTTATCGTCGGCAGCGCGGCGCGGATCAAAGCCCTGAAGGATGCCCGTGGGGTTTTGGGCAACGTGATTGACCCTCATCAAGCCTTTCTGATAGAGCGCGGCTTGAAGACACTTGCGGTACGTGTGCGGCATCAAAATGAAACTGGGCTGGAGGTAGCGCGCTTTTTGGAGCAGCACCCGAGGATCGAGCGCGTGTTCTATCCCGGATTGGCCTCTCATCCCGATCATGAGATTGCCAAGAGGCAAATGAGCGGATTTGGCGGGGTGGTGAGTTTTCAGGTAGCGGGAGGCTTGGATGACACTAGCGGCTTCATTGATCGCTTGCGCATACCGTATATCGCGCCAAGCCTGGGCGGCACGGAAAGCCTGATCGAGCAGCCCGCGTATGTGAGCTATTATGATCTGAGCGCCGAGGAACGGCGAGCGATCGGCATTGAAGACAATCTCGTTCGTCTCGCGCTGGGCATCGAAGACGCCGAAGATATCATAGCCGATCTCGACCAGTCGCTGTCAAAAGTTCCCGCTTCGTAACTCTTGAAAAGCGGAGGCTGGCAGAATCAGCAACAAGAAAGTAATGAAAACTTCGAATGCCGTTTTTCTAGCCCCACCCCGGCCCCTCCCCAAAACTTTGGGGAGGGATGACTCGCCTTTGAGAAAAGGGGCTTCGCATGACTAACTTGGTACTACTGAGACTTGGCTAGAGCCACTTGGCGCGTAATCGGCGAAGAGAACCCAGGAATGCCGCTCTCACAGAAAATACCAAACTCGCTCGGCTACCGTAAATCGCAGTTTATCAAATATGAGGCAAGCCCGTTACAGTCCGGTCTTTGAGCAGCTCGACAATCTGCCGAAGGTCATCTTCAGCTTGCAAGGTCGCGTTTTGGAAAGCGGGATCTATCGAAGCAAGATTGTTGGCGTGGTAGCCCATGGTTGCTTCCGGGTCTTTGAGCACATGACCGGTCAAGATGCCGACCACGGTGTCCCCGGGCGATATGACGCCTTTCTCAACCAGCTTCTTGGCGCCGGCGACGGAGCAGGCGGAGGCAGGTTCGCAGCCGATGCCGACCCCGTCGACGATGGCCTTGGCATCCATGATCTGCTGATCGCTAACTTGCTCGACGACGCCGCTCGTCCATTCAAGCGTGCGGATCGCCTTTTGCAGGTTTACGGGATTGCCTATCTTAATCGCGGTGGCGATCGTCCGCGCCTCGAC
Organism: Chloroflexota bacterium; assembly: GCA_026707745.1. GTDB lineage: Bacteria > Chloroflexota > Anaerolineae > Aggregatilineales > Phototrophicaceae > UBA6055. Next base: position 14,657 of record JAPOWG010000005.1, on the reverse strand, counting down.
CGCTTGGAAGTCCTTGAATCCGCTGGCGAAATGCCGATATAAAGGATTCGCCCCTTCCGCTTGAATAATGGCCAGGCGTGGCATCCGGTCGATCAGGCCGAGATCCAGCATTTCCATCAGTCCTTTGCCGAAGGCGGAACTGTTGCCCAAATTGCCGCCGGGCACGACTATCCAGTCGGGCACCTGCCAGCGCAACTGTTGCAATGCCTCGAACATGATCGATTTCTGCCCTTCGAGCCGAAAGGGATTCACGGAGTTTAGAATATAGATTCGCAAGCGCTCCGCGACTTCGCGGACGAGCGCCATATTACGGTCGAAATCGGCATTGATCTGTAAACAGGTCGCGCCATAGGCGATGCCCTGCGCCAGTTTTCCCAGGGCGATCTGCTGATTTTGCAGAAACACGATACCTTGGATGCTTGCGCGCGCGGCATAAGACGCCATGGATGCGGAGGTGTTGCCGGTCGAGGCGCAAGCCACACGATCCATTCCGAGAATCCTGGCTTGCGTAACACCGGTTGTCATGCCCCGGTCCTTAAAGGACCCGGTTGGATTCTCACCTTCGTGCTTGAGATATAGCGTGTCGACGCCGATATACGAGGCCAGGCGCGGCAAGTGGTACAGGTTGGTGTTGCCTTCCGCTCGGCTGACGATGCGCTCGTCGTCGATGCCGGGATAGATCAATTCCTTGAACCGCCATACGCCGCTATTGTAAGGAACTTCGAGCGCTCCCAGTCTGTTGTCAAAGAATTCTTGTGTCAGTTCCGCGGCGGATTCGTGGAAATCATGCCTGACATCAAGCAAGCCCCCGCAACTCTCGCAGTCGTAAATGACTCGGTCGATTGGGTATTGTTTCCCGCAATCGATACATTGTAGTATGCTTGGCATTCGGTCGGCCTCTCGTTACGAAACCGCAGCCGCTCGGCGCGTAACCGGCGAAAATGTCCCGAGAATGTCGCGCTCACAGAACATCACAAGTCTTCTCCTTGCATGAGCAAGAGCCGCTCGGCGGCAGCGACAGGGCTTGCCACGCTCACGCAAAATAGTAAGCCTTCTCGTCTAATGAGCGACGCGGTTTACATAAACAGAGCTTGTCAAATAAGACAAGGATAGCGATCCTTCATGTCATTTTCCAGAGCTGAAGCCTTTGCGCCGGCCACCGTTGCGAACCTCGGCGTCGGTTTCGATATCCTGGGACTGGCTTTAGAAGGCATGGGCGACCGCGCCATCGTCGAATTCCAAGAGTCACCCAAGATCCTCATTAGCAAGATCGAAGGAGACGCCGGAAGGCTGCCGCGTGATCCCGAAAAGAATGTCGCATCCGTTTCCGCAAGCGCTTTCCTAGAACATATGGGTGAAAAGCGCGGCCTGCGCATTGAGCTCTTTAAGGGCTTGCCGCTATCCAGCGGTGTTGGGAGCAGCGCCGCAAGCGCTGTGGTCACGGTTGTCGCATTAAACAAGCTATATGGCGAACCATTTAGCCGCGCGCAACTGCTGCCATTCTGTTTGGAAGGCGAAGCGCTGGTTAGCGGCTATCATGCGGACAACGTGGCGCCCTGCCTGCTGGGGGGCATCACTCTGGTTGCCGGGATTACAGTGGATGCCATCCAGCCATTGCCGATCCCCGATAACTTGCACCTGGCTTTGGTTACGCCAGAGATCGCGATCCCCACTGCCGAAGCCCGCGCCGTGATGCCCTCACATGTCAGTCTGCCGACTCTAATCCATCAGACCGGCAAAGTCGCGCGTCTGATTGACGCTTTACACCGCGGCGACTTGCATGCGATGGCCGAAGCGATGGAAAACGATCTCGTTGCTGAACCAGCGCGCGCCAGCCTGATGCCGCATTTGCAGGATGTTCGCAAGGCAGCGAAAGGGGGCGGCGCCTTAGCCGTCTTTATCGGAGGCGCCGGACCGACACTCTGCGCACTCTGCGATGCGAAGTCAGTGGCGGAAAAGGTTGCCGGCGCCATGAAGAAAGTTTACAGCGACAGAGGACTTGAATCCCGGGCGCTATCCACTCGGGTGGACCGCCGTGGTTCGATTGTAATTCAAGCCGAATGACTTGGCGGGAGACGATTGTGAAATTCTTGACAATCTCGGCCGCGCTCTTTATACTTGCTGCACGATTCGGCGAAACGGCATGAAAGTCAATAATAGGCAAAGGGCTTGTCGAATACAGCGATATCTCTTGACAGGTTCTGCATTTGGAGCTTCTTTAAGGGAGCGCAAGCGCGCTGCCGTGTTAGAATAGGTTGGTCATGAGCGCCCAAGGTCTGGATTGGGATTCAACCTACGAAATCGTTTTGGCATTGAGGGATGTTTATCCAAATATAGTCTTGGAAGATTTGTCGTTGGATGATCTGAACGCGCGCATTGTCGGGCTGCCGGGTTTTTCCGATGATCCCGAGTTGGTCAATGACGCGATTCTGCGAGCAATTCTGCGTGAATGGTACGAGGAGATCGGTGACTAGATGGACTTGAACCTGCAAGAGTTAGAGAAAACCGAGTTTCCCGTTCCTGCCGAACTGGAAAACAATATCGCCATCACCAGTCTCAGCCAACTGTATAACTGGGGCCGACGCAATTCCATGTGGCCGATGCTTTTTGGTTTAGCCTGCTGCGCAATCGAAATGATCGCTACGGCGTCTTCTCGCTTCGACTTCTCTCGATTTGGTTTCGAGGTGATGCGGGCGACCCCGCGTCAAGCTGACCTGATGATCGTTTCCGGTACCGTAACCAAAAAGATGGTAGTGCCGATCGTGCGCTTGTATAACCAGATGCCGGAACCGAAATATGTTTTGGCGATGGGCGCCTGCGCGAGCGGGGGAGGCCCTTTTAAGGAGGGCTACAACGTCGTTTCCGGCATTGACAAATATTTGCCGGTCGATGTCTATGTACCCGGGTGCCCGCCTACACCCCAGGCGCTGCTCTTCGGCATGATAGCTCTGCAGCGGAAAATCGACGGTCAGAGCATCGCCAATGGCGATGACGTGCCATGGTATGGCATAGGACCTGCCGAACCGACTCCCGTTCCCGTATTGGGTCCCGACATCATTGATCCTCGTCAGATGGATATGATTCGGCGTCAAGCCGAAGCAGCGGCCGAAGATATGGCCATGGTGGGCCAACGTGAATTGCCCAGCGCGACGCAACTGGTAGCAGCGAAGGTGGAAACTGCGGAGGATGCAGGCGCCGCTGGCGCGGCGATTTCCGATGATGCCCTGAGTTTCGTGTTGCCGACTGGCGGGAATCCGTGGACAGAAGCCGAAGAGATTCGTGAAAAGCGGCGCCTGCGCGCTCTGGCAAGAAAAGCGGTTCGCGCCTCGCGCAGGGCAGCGGACGCAGAAGAGGAATAGCGCAATATGGTGAGTCCCGCTTTAGCCCCGGACGATGTTGTCAAGGCCCTTTCAATTGAAGACTCAATGGCTTATTTGAAGTCAAAGCATCCCGACGCGGTCAGTGATGATGAGCGTGAAGGATATTCGGGGGTCGTTGTGCAAGCGAGCAAGCTGGTAGAGGTTGCCCGCGCAATACGGGATGATCTTGGCTTCGACTATCTCTCAAGCGCCACCGCGGTCGATTACCTCGGCGCAGGCGATCACATGGAGATGGTTTACCACGCTTACCGCACGAGCGGCGGCGGCGCGCTGGTGTTCAAAGCGCAGACAGAGCGCGAAAATCCCGAGATTCCTTCGCTGGTACCCGTGTGGCGCGGAGCCGATTTTCAAGAGCGCGAGGCTTGGGATCTATACGGCATTAAGTTTCCCGGCCACCCAAATCTGCGCCGGATTCTCATGTGGGAGGGTTTCCACGGTCATCCGATGCGCAAGGATTGGCGCGAGGCCTATTACGAAGAAGAACAGAAGCCATTTGATAACCGCTGGCCGGGCGGGCATGTTCACCGGTCCGAAGAAAAGAACGTCTTCGGCAAGAACGTGACCTATCCACCTGATATCGACCTCAATCGTTTGATGGATACTTCCGAGAGCGAGGTATACGCTTCGCTCGGTTTGGGAGTCGATGTCGAGCGGATATTGGATAAGGATGGCTTCGAGACAAACGAACTAGTCGTTAACATGGGTCCGCATCATCCCAGTACGCATGGCGTCTTCCGTATGGTGCTGACTGTTGACGGCGAAACCGTGACCTCGTTGGAACCGGTCATGGGTTACTTGCATCGGAATCACGAAAAGATCGGCGAGCGCAATACGTATCTGCACAATATTCCCTTTACAGATCGACTTGATTACATCTCGAGCATGGGCAATAACCACGGCTATGTGCTCGCAGTCGAACAGCTGATGAGCCTGGGCAGGAAGTACAATCCGCCGACTTATCGTTGCGAGGCGATTCGCGTGATGATGGTAGAGCTAAGCCGCATCGTGAATCATTTATGGGCGATCGGCTTCTGGTTGAATGACATTGGCGCCTTCTTCACGCCCGTTCTGTATTTCATACAGGAGCGCGAACGAATTCTTGATTTCTTCGAAGCGGTGGCGGGTAGCCGCATGATGTGCAATTACATGCGGTTCGGTGGTCTGTTTGGCGATTTACCGGAGCGCATCAAGAGCGTCAGCAACCTGACCAACGATCGCGTCCGCGATTACAATACCATGCAATTCCTGACCGAAATGGTCAATGAGCGGATCCCGCGCACCATTGACGAATTGGAACAGCTCTTGACGCAGAACGAGATTCTGCTGGAACGCTCTATTGGCGTGGGCATCCTGAGCGCGGATGACGCCATCAATTACAGCGCGGCGGGTCCATTGTTGCGTGGTAGCGGCGTTGCCTATGATGTTCGTCGCGCCGATCCCTATAGTATCTACCCGGAACTGGACTTTGATGTTGCGGTGGAACAAGACGGCGACATGTACGCCCGTTACCGAGTTCGTGTCACCGAATTGCGGGAAAGCGTCCGGATTCTCAAACAGATTTTACCCCGCCTGGAGGCGACATATGGCGAGTCAATATGGGCTGACGGAAAGCCGGGCGCATATGCGCCTCGTGTTCCCTTCGGCGAGGCCTACGGTCGTGTAGAGAACGGAAAAGGCGAGTTAGGCTATTATGTCGTATCGGCCGGTGGCAGGGGCGGCTCGTCCAACCCCTGGCGCTATCATGTGCGAGCGCCCAGTTTCATCAACTTGACGCCGATGGGTTTGATGAGCAGCGGGTACAAGGTGGCCGATATCGTCGGTATTCTGGGTAGCATTGATATTGTGCTTGGGGAAACCGATCGCTAAGGCGCAGGCGCCATGAGAGGCTTAACGCTGCAGGAAGCGACGAACGAGGCAAGCCTAGGAGAGAACATGTACGGAACGGGTTTGGCAAAAGGATTGATGCTGACTTTGCGACACTTCGTCGACTCTTTCGTCGATGATCTGCGCTATGGCTTGCGGAAGTATTCGCACGCGACCGACAATTTTGGCCTCCGGCAAGGGACCGAAGCAAAAGGCGTCATCACGGTCCAGTATCCCGACGAGAAAGTGGCGGTGCCGGAACGATTTCGCTTTGTGCCCTTCCTTATTGTTGAGGACGAAGATCATCCAATCCGCAGCGGAAAAGACTGGTGTACCAGTTGTGGCATTTGCGCCAAAGTTTGCCCGCCGCAGTGCATTTGGATCGTGCGCGGAAATGACCCGGATACCGGACGACCGGTGCCGGAACCCGAGGCGTTTTTCATCGATATCGACATCTGCATGAACTGCGGTTACTGCGCCGAGTATTGCCCCTTCGACGCGATAAAGATGGACCACGACTACGAATTAGCCAGTTACGACCGTACCAGCCACCACATTCACGATAAGGAAAAGCTGTCCAAGCCCGCTTCATATTGGCGCGACATCGCTCCGACGCGCGCTTATGAAGAGATGTTGGTTCGCGGCACATGGGAACATAAAGATGCCGCCAAGGAGGCGCGTCGAGGCAGCGCCAGCGCCAGCACCCGCAGTAGTTCTCGCGCGCAGGAACCACAGGCGGAGGCGGCCCCGGCCGCGGTTGCGACAAGCGCTGAGGCAGCGGCTGCGCCTGCCGCATCCGCGCCCGTAGAAGGCGCGACGCCCTGGAGCGAAGACGACGCCAAGCGCGAAGAGCGTCGGCGGAAAGCCCTCGAACGCAAAGCGAAGCGCGCCGCCAAGAGCGGCGGGTAGAGAATTCCCCCGACTACAACCGCAGGTTTGACCCGACTGCGCCAGTCCTTGCTGTATCTTTTCGCGTTTTCCCGCGCCTTCGCGGGACAAGCGGTCAACGCGTCTTGCATTCGTCAATGGCCAGAAGAATGGTATAGTACGTCGAAGTCGGAATCGGATTCCCGAGGTAAAGCATGAAATCAGTCGAAGATCGTGTAATGGGGGCTTTGCGTACAGTCATTGAGCCCGAGTTGAATCAGGACATCGTGACTCTTGATATGGTACGGAACCTCCACGTAGGCAATGGCGTCGCGGAGTTTACTATCGTCCTTACAACGCCCGCTTGTCCGTTGAAAGACGTGTTTGTCGAACGCTGCAACACCGCGTTGATCGGAGTGGTCGACGGGATCAGCGAGGTTCGCATCAAATGGGACGCGCAAGTGCCGACGGATCGTCGCATACATGGCCGTCTGGACGTTCCGATGAATTCGATTGTCGCTATAGCGAGCGGCAAGGGAGGCGTTGGGAAAAGCACCGTGGCGACGAACCTGGCCGTTTCTCTGGCGGATGCCGGCGCTAGCGTGGGACTAATTGATGCCGATATTCTCAACCCCAACATTCCGCAGATGTTCGGCTTGGGCAGCGGTCGACCGAAGGTCAGCAACAACAAGATGCAGCCGCTGGAGGTCTTTGGCGTTAAGCTCATCAGTACCGGTTTCCTGACCTCACCAGAGAAACCGATGATCATGCGCGGACCGATGCTGCATAGCGCGATTCGTCAGTTTTTCACGGATGTTGACTGGGGCAGGTTGGACTATATGATCGTGGACCTGCCGCCCGGCACGGGCGATGCGCCGCTCTCGCTGGCGCAGTCCTTCCCGTTGACGGGCAGCATCATAGTGACGCAGCCACAGGCGGTCGCAGTTGCGGATGCTACACGCGCGGCCGCAATGTTTGACCAACTGAACGTGCCGGTTTTGGGCGTCATTGAGAATATGTCTGGCGAGTTCTTTGGGAGCGGTGGCGGAGAAGCCTTCGCCAATCAGCGCGAGATTCCGTTCTTGGGGCGTGTTCCGCTGGCAAGTGAAGTTCGAGAGAGCGGGGATCTTGGGCGTCCGGCAGCGATCCACAACCTCGATTCGGAGTCGGGCAGAGCTTTTCGTCAGCTTTCCGAGCGCGTTGCCGCGCGCATCAGTTTGGCGATGTTGCAGGGTGCCGATGTAGTGCCAATCAACATTATCGGTTGAATTCGGTCAAGCGGGTTAGTCGTCCATTCCGATGACGCGAATTTCGTCGCTGGTTCCGGGCGGGTTATACTTGCCGACAAGCAACCAAAACAGGGCGCTTAGAATCAAGCCCAAGATAAAAGCCAACAGCGTCTCGTCGTGCAGGTCGTCCTTGATAAACGTGTTGTGACGGATAATCAGCAGGCAGATAACCACAAATCCGGCCACCAGTCGCCGACGCGCCGGTTCCGCGCGCTGTACCATGATAAGCAGCAGCGTGACCAGGACGGATATCAAGGCCAGGTAATGCAAGTCCATTTCAGTTAGCGGTCTCCGTCATAATGATCTGGTTTGATCGATTCCCAATTTCATATCCCAAGCGAAGGCAATGCAGTATCATTGTAGCATGAGCGGATAATCGGTGGAAACAGGTTGATAAGCGTCAATTTGGCCAGCTATGGGAATGTCGGTGTTGTCGAAATCGCCGGAGAGCTAGATTCTACAAGTGTCTCGGCGCTTTCTCAAGTGATCGAGGAGGCGCTTGAGGCGGAGATGCGAACTCTTGTGGTCGACTTGTCCGGCATAAGACTTCTGGATATTGATGGCCTTCGCGGACTAAATGCGGGACTTAAGCGAGTTCGTCGGGCTGGCGGCGATATGCGCCTGGCGGAGCCGTCTGACCCGGCTCTCGAGTCATTGCAGGCGTCAAAACTGGATGAGATCTTCACAATCTTCGAGTCGCCGCAAGCGGCAATTGCCAGCTTGTAGCGCGAACGGTCGGATTCCGATGAAAGCTCGGCCTGCAATTGAGAGCAGGAGCCCATTTTGAAGTCGGGCGCAATAGCTTATCTACGCTTCCAACTGTTGATGTCATTGAGGTTGACGTATTCCGGCCCCGGTGGCAGATAGTTTCCTTCACACTCCTGTGCAGTGGCGGGTAGATTGGCGCGAGGAACGAGCATGGCGTTTTCCGAATTGAAGAAATTCCATGCGCCGCGTGAGATCTCTTCAACGAGCGGCCAGAGTTTTTCATAGTCCTGGAATTCTGTTTCTTCCCACAGATAAACTGAGATGACATAGTGATGGCCGTTGGGCGAATAAACGATACCAGCGTCGCCAACGGTGTCGAATATCCAGCCGTTTTTATGTGAGATACGCACACCTTGGGGAATGCCGCCTTGCAGCAAGCGTTCTAGGTCATTGGCGCTGGTCAGTTCCAGCATTTGTCGGCATTCTTGCCGGGTGATCTGACCTTCTGAAAACGCAGTGACCAGGCCCGAGCCGAACTCCGCGCAATCGTAAAGCAGATTGAATAGTGTAGCCATGTCCTCGGCGGTCGTCTGATTAAATGGGTCCGCGCCGGTAACGTAGGTTTGGTTTGGCGCTGTCTCCGGCGCCTGAATCGAACCAAGGCGTTGACCTTCGACGCCGAGATAAAACGGCGCCGTAATGAAGGAATTCAAGGCTCCCGCTCTTTGCAGAGTGCCAGTGATACTCTGAATGCCCGCAAATATGTCTCCGCGCCCGATGATTTCCATGAGCAGATTTGACGATGCGTTGTTGCTGCACAAGAGTGAATTGGCTAGCAGCCAGGCTTCATTTTGTGATGGCGCGTCTGTCCGCGCGCGGAAGTAATCAATCATGATCGGCAGCTTGATGGTGCTAGCTGCGGAATATGCGACGTCACCGAGAATGTTCAGTTCTTCGCCGGTGATCAGGTCAAGTATAAAGATCGAGGCTACTGTCCTTTGGCCATCGAAAATGAACCCAATGTCATCCAGGTAATCAATGATCAATTCACGCAACGTGTCCAATGTGGGCAACTCGCTGTCTATTGAAATTACTGGCAAACCCACTGTGCGAGACTTTGCGGAACGTAAAGAACTGTCTATGACATCCATCGCGGCGGCGATATCGAGGGCATAGCCACTTTCGCCTGCATAGACGGTCAATGTTTGCAAGTCGTATCCCGGCGAGCCGGGTGGATTGTCATATCGCAGAGCGAGGTCCTGCAGGAATGCCTCCAGGGCGTAACTCTGATAGTCGGCAACGAGGGCAATTTCTCTGGAGACGATTAATTCGTTGCCCAGCAGGTAGTCCAGAAAGCGTCGCCAGAAGCCCCCGTCGGTCTCGCCTGATGCCAAAGCGCCAGCGAGCATTGGATCACTGCTTATTCTCCAGCCGATTTGGTCAGGGTGCAAGCGAATCGGATGTGGCTGTCCACCAAGGGCATCCGGGTAGAGCAATACCAGGGGTTCCGCGTAGGCGCTTTCCCAACGAGAGACCGCATCACGACCGCTCAAGCCGCTGACGTTTACTCCGGCAACAATGATCCCGGATGGCAATAGCTCTTCGCGCCGGCTGAACGCTACAAGTTCGTAGACAAGAATGGCGCTGGCAGCGAGGAGCAACAGCAGAGAAAAAGAAAACAGAAGCGACCATCCGCCCTGGCGCCGACGGGAGGTCAGTTGCGCTCCCATTTGTCCCCTCGCGCGCCGCAACCGACAGCTATCTTGATCGACTGACGGTGAAACTCGTGAAGATCTGGCAAATTATTAGGATCGGCCCAGCGAAAGTCAAGCAATTCCATGCTTAGCTTGCCAACGGGGCTGAGTGAATTGCATAAGAAGGACATATCAATATGGTTTCTGAATGGCTTCGAAGTATGCAGGACTGTAGTAACTTCGGCAGCGAGTTGGAGTTCCTCGCGGAGTTCGCGCAAGATTGCGTCCGCCGGATCTTCGTCTTCACCAATCCAGCCACCCGGCAGCCCCCAGGGATATCGAGGGTGATAGGCATGTTCCACAATCAAGACGCGGCCGTACTCATCGAGGACAACGCCGGCCACCCCGATCGTGTATCGAGATTGCAGTCTGCGAAATATCAGAAAGGGAAGGCGAATCAAGGCAGGAAACCGGCGGATCAAGGTCGCGAATTGACGGGACACGGAACTAGATCTCGTAGGACTGGATTCAGGACGAGTCTAGCGGCGCGCAGGTGTATCGTCAACAGCAAACATGGCCGTTCCAGAGCAAACGTTAAGGATATTCGGCGGTACAAGAGCGTGGTAGCCCGATCCTGAAAAGCGTCATTGCAGAGCGTTTTTTTGACAGCGCCAAGTCCATGCCGCTTATACGCGTTGTGCTATACTTGTTAGTCAAATGAATTGCCGCCAAGCGCATACAGATGGGGGTATTGTGTGTGCGGTTGTTCCCATTCCCTTGCGGAAACAACATGTGACTTTGTCGCGAAAATCTTAGCGCGCGTTTGGATGGTGCCAGTTGCCGCAGATTCCACTCGATTTTCTTGACCTGTTAACTGAATCACCTGGCGATCTGATTTTTTTTCTGCTTGTATTTGGACTGAGTCAAGCTAGTCTATTCCTTGCCTTTGGTTTGCGTTCTCGCTTCGAGACTGAAGAAGCGACATATCGCTACGTTCCGGCAGCGGTTGCTTTGGCAAGCATCTGGCTAGCCCTGATGGCGGTTGCTTCATTCTCGCTACTGTCATCCTTTGAAGCGCCAATGCTCATGCCTCCACTGGAGAGGTTGGGCATGTCGCTCTCGCTCGTGTTCATGTCCTGGGCTTTCCTGGGCGCAGACAACGCGCATCGCAGCAGCCGCGCAAACCTTTGGTTAAGCGGAACTATCGTCGCGCTCCTCCTCCTATACCTGTACACTGCCAGCGAGTGGTTCAGCGAGTTTGAAACAGGCGCCATGTTCAATGCGAGCGAATTGGCGCCTATGTGGTCCATTTTGCCCTTGGCCATCGGATTGTCAGGTTTTTTCGGTGTTGCATTCAGGTTCAGTCGAATCGTCGACGCGCCCTTGAAATGTCTCTTCTTTATTCTAATTGTCCTGGGCAACGGCTGGGATATCTGGCAGTTTGCGGATTCCGAGTTGTCAGGCAGTTATCTAGGCGGCGCCCGTTGGGCATATCTTGCCGCGTTGGCCCTGGCCCCCGTAGTTATCCATCGGCTTATTGTCTCATCGCTGGATCGTCGCCTGGCTGAAGGTGAAGTGTCCGGTAATGAACGACGGATAGAAGATGAGCCGCGCGAACAGGAAATAGCGGCGCGTACAAGCGAAAAGCTTGCCAGGCCAACGCGCCCTGCCGAATCGACAACTGCCCTTGAAAACAGCCAATTGTTGCGGGCCTTGGGCATGATGATGGACACGCGCGAAGAATCTGGAATCCCGCAGCAGGTCGTTGCAACCGCGCTTGAATTGCTAGACGCTGAAGTCTGTCTGTTGCTCCGGATGGAAGACGAAGTCTACGCCAATGTCATCGCGGGTCAAGACAATGTGAATGGCCAAAGCTTGGACGGCCTGTCCTTAAGCTTGGAAAGTCAGCCGACAATAGTTGACGCAAGGCTACGCTGTGAACAACGTTCCCTAGCGGCTGATCAACAGAAACAGGAAGTTGAAGCGTTGTTCCGTGTTCTGAAGATCGACGCCATCGGGACGGTTTATATTCAGCCGATATCCTCTGAAGACGAGGTTCTGGCAGTGTTGCTGGTCGCCACGCCTTATCGGCAAGGCGAGCTTTCTCGTGAGCGGCGAGCGCTTTTGGACGATATAGGTCAAATGGCGGGTCATATTTTGGCTTGGAGTTTTAACGCCGAGGCCGCGACGTTTTTGGCGGAAGAGCAGGCCGTAAAGTCCATACTCGACCCAATTGCCTCGCAGGATGAAGGCAGAGAGATACGCGACAAGGCGCGCCGTGGACTGGAAGCGAGCCTGCAAGAAAACACAGGCGAGACAACGAGGCTGCGCCTCCAAATTGACGAGTTGCGCGCGCAGTTGCATGACGAGCGGATCACGCTGTTGAACAGAGTAAGCGATAGCGACGATGGCCTTGCTGTATCGCAAGCCTTTGATGATCAAGCTCAACTAATGGAACGGTGTGACGCGCAATCCAAACAGGTCTTGGATGCCGAAACCGTATTGCAGATTTGCACTGCCGAGAGCGACGATTCCCTAGCGCAAGTGATTCATGAATACGCGCATAAGAGCCATAATCTGTTATTAAATACATGTGCCCGACTGCGAGATCTTATCAATAGGCTGCGCGCCCAAAACGAGACAATCGACTCGATTGATCCGCAAGCGATACTGGAATCGCTATCCGGCGAGGTTCGTCAACTGGAATTGGAGCGCGAGCAATTGCAGCGGCGCCTTACCGCTATCGCGTCAAAACTACGAAAGCTGGGCGTAACAGCAGAGATGACCAGTATGACGCAGGTGCTCATCCAACTTTATGCCGAGCGAAAAGCCTCTAAGCGACAGGCCGCTGCGGTCCAGCATGAGCTTGACATCCTTGCACGGGAACAGGCCAAGCTTGTCGACGGCAATGGCAGCAAGACAGATGAACTGCGGAATCAACTCAAGCGCTTGAGCGCCGATCATGAATCACTTATAAACCTGCGTGAGGAGATGCGGCGAGATTATCAAGATCTCATGGATCGCTTTGAATCTCGGGATAAGGACAATCGCGCTTTACAGGACCGAATTCGGGACTTACAGGGTCAACTAGAGATCGGCGGGGAGAAGCGAAATGATTTGGAGCGCAACATCGCCGAGCTGTCCGGCGAAAGAGAAAATCTCTTGCGCATCCGCGACCAATTGACCGCAAGGCTGGCCGACAGTTTGCCCGCCTCTACAGAGGGGGCAACTGAACCCCCGCTGCGGGCGCGGCTGCAAGAACTGCAGGACACAGTTTCTACACTGAAGGAACAGCGGGAGAAGCTAGCGCTGGAGCTTAGCGACGCGAAAACTGCGCTGGCCGCTGCTAGCCTGGGCCAAGCAGAGCGGGCAGAATCAAGCGAAGAGGCGACTGCGGCTAGCCGACTTGCCGAAGTGGAGCAGACGCTTGAGCTTGTTCGCGAAATGCAGGCTCCCGTAACCGCAATAACGGAGTGCACGGATATTCTCTTGAAGGAGTCGATAGGCATTCTTGGCGCGGCTCAACTCGAGGTCTTGCAGCGCGTCTCGGTGAATCTGGGCCGGCTCGCAGCATTGCTGGAAGAGCTGATGAAACTCGGTCACGATGAACATGACCATTTTGTCTTGTCGTATGCGGAAATTGACATTGTGGACCTGCTGGACGAGACCATCACTTCGCTTTCCGCAGATATACGTCAAAAGCAACTGGCGCTAGAGTTGTCCGTGGACGATGGCCTCCCCAAGATCACGGTTGATTCCAATTGTATAAAGCAGGTCTTGCGTCATCTGCTTCAGAATGCCTGTGACGTGTCTGACGAAGGAGCGCCTTTGTTCGTTACCGCAGCCTTGGCATCGACGCGACCCCCAGCCAATGAACAGCCTGTTGAAGCGATTCGCATTAGCTTTGAAGACAAAGGCGGCGGCATCTCGGCCAAGGATCTTCCTCGTGTCTTCGCCCGCAAATATCTGCACGAAAACCCCAAGATTGAAGGACTCAGCGATACCGGTGTTGGTATGACAGTTGCCAGAGCATTTGCCCGCGCACATGCCGGCGATCTTTGGATCGACAGCAAGGCGGGCGAAGGCAGCGTCTTTCACCTCGATTTGCCGACGCGACTGATGCCATCAGTCGGGGAATAGCCATGCAACGCAACATTGGCAATGAGCTTGTTGTCGCGCTTTTTGCATTGGCGGCTCTCTTATTCGCATTGGCATTCGCCATCGTACTTTCGACCGCTACGCGCGGCGTACCCCCGCCAAGGCCTACGCATGTCCCAACCGCGCTTCCCTCACCGACAGCCATTGCCGAAACAAGCGCCTCCTTATCGCCAGAAGCGACCGTCGCCGAAACCGCGGCAACTATAACAATTACACCGAGCGCGACTGACTTGCCACCTGGGACAGAACCCACGATTGCGAGCCCCTCCGCCACCGCAAGCGCGAGTCCCAGGCCCCTTGCGACAGAAGAAGCAAGAAAAGAAACCCCTGCCGACTTTGCCCCGGCTACCAGTATCGAATCGACGGAAGAAGGTCTGGACGTCGAACTGGCGCCACTTGAAACACCCGGCGAGCAGGCGCCCGCCGTGATCACTGCCACCGCGTCGCCCATCAGACGGACGCCGGTTGTTAAAACGAAGGCTGCGGATATTCCAACCCCGACGGCCACCGACAAGATCGCGGCGACAGCGACAAGTGCAGAGCGTGATATCCGCGCTAGCCGAACCGCTCTCGTGAAGCGGACGGAGACGGCAACTGCGACTTCCACGCCAGCGGATACAGATGTTCCGAGCCCGACGGCCATCGACAAGATCGCCGAGACAGCGACAAGTGCAGAGCGTGATATCCGCGCTAGCCGA
>JAPOWG010000114.1 GCA_026707745.1 Chloroflexota bacterium | reverse complement strand
TGTTGGGGAAGTGCGGCAGCAGCGAGCTGGCCGCGACCGCGCCCGCCCCTTTCAGAAAATCACGGCGTGAAAGTTCTTTAATTTTGCTCATTTTTAGCTCCCTTTTTGAATCAATTAAAGTAGGTTGATTTATTGCATCCTTGCGGATTCTACCCCCCCTGGCGAAAAAGCAAACTTTTTTCACGATTCGCAGCGAAATCTGTTGGGGCGATCCTTGGCGCGCCCGTCTTTCACACCAATGACAATCTGTAGGGGCGTCTCGCCGAGACGCCCGCATGTACGCCAGAATTGACAGGGGCGTTTCACGAAACGACCGTACAACTTACCGTCTGAAGGGTTTTGTAGGGGCGACCCATTGGGTCGCCCGAAACTGAAATACAAAGGATTCGGGGTCGGTATCATACCCCTTTGACAGGCGGTAGCCCCTGCTTTATGCTTGGTGCATTCCAAACAGAACCAAGTTATTCATGCGAAAACTGATTAGAAATCTATGTCAAGAGTGGGAGAGCCATCGACTCGCTCCTACAACACTTCGATTACTTTGGGAATTTCATTTATACCGCAATCATTCCTATTGCTTACTTGGAACCACCTATATGACAGGGGCCTAGATGCGACTCTACATCACCGGCGGCACCGGACTGGTCGGCAGCAACATCATCCGCTTGGCGCGGGCGCGCGGGGACATTGAAGTCATCGCCGCGCAATATGGTCCGGAGCCGGAATGGGTTGTCGACTACGCGCTCGATCGGCTGGATATGGCTGATACGGCTGCGGTGCGCGCGTCAATCCGGCGCTACAAACCCGATGTCGTCATCCATTGCGCCGCTGTGCTTGACCATGTCTGGATGAATGAAAACCGCGCGGCGGCCTGGCGGGCGACGGTTGATGGAAATCTGGCTTTCGCGCGAGCCTGCGCCGAGTTAGGCGCGCGTTATGTCTTCGTCTCGTCGGATTGGGTCTTCGACGGGCAAGAGCCGCTGGTCGACGAAGACTCGCCGCCCTGCCCTGTGCTCTTCTACGGCTTCATGAAGGCGGTCTGCGAGCGCGACATCATGGGTGTCGCCGGCTTGAGCTACGGCATCGGCCGCCTCGCCGGCATCTACGGCATCAACTACAGCAATCCAAGCCTGCTGCGCAAAGCCAACGATCTGGGCTTTGACCTGGGCAACTATGTCATTGATCGGCTGTCGCGCGGTCTCATCGCCGAGATTTGGATCGGACCGAAGGTCAACGATGTGGCGCATCCGACGCTGGCTTCCGACGGGGCGGAGATGCTGCTGCGCCTGGCGGAGCACGATGAGAACGGCATCTTCCATTGCTGGGGCGGCCAAGCGGTCAGTCGCTTGCAATTCGCCTATCATTTCGCGGATACATTCGAGGTTGACCGGACGCTGATTGTGCCGGTGCCGACGGACCCTGCCGTGTTGGATCGCTATCGGCATATTCGCATTCCCTTCCGCATCGTGACCAGCAATGAGAGAACTTGCCGGGCGCTGGGCAAGAGGACGTATAATGTCCTGGATGGGCTGCGCGACTTCAAAGCGCAGTGGGACGCCTTTCATGCCCTCAGCCCAAACCCCTCTCCCAAAGTAAGTGCGAGTAAGTAATGAGAATTGCGAAAACGCCGCTTTTCTACCCCATCCCCGGCCGGCGCCCCCTCGGTCCCCCGCCTCACGGGGGAAGTATCCCGTATCAACGGGGAAGGGTGACCCGTCATCGCAGTTGGTTTTTTGCATGACTAACGTGGTTTTACTAAAATGGGAGAGGGGCTATAACAGCGCGAAGGTGGCGTGGCTGACGGCTACGGCGTTGAAGCGAATTGAACTCGCCCGCGCTGAACCTGGGCGCAGTTGGTTAGCAAGCAAGAGCCAAGGGATGGAGTAGAGAATCCGATGAAAGCATTGACCTTGTCAGCGGAATGGGCGCCCAAGCCCGGCTACGATTTGACCGACAAAGAACGCGAGTTGCGCCGTCCGCGCAATGCCAATATGACCTGGAAGGGACCGCGTATCGATTTGGGCGATGCGCCCGACCCCAGTCTGAAGCCCGATCAAGTCATGCTGGCGATCGCGGCGGTGGGCATCTGCGGCTCCGACATGCACATGTACGAAGCTGGGGACGACGGCTACATGGTCTACCCCGGCCTGGTCCACACGCCCAATATCATCGGTCATGAATTCTCCGGCCGCATCATCGAAGTCGGCGCCGAAGTCAAGGACTTGCGCGTCGGCGATCTGGTCGCCGTTGAAGAGATCCAGTGGTGCGGCGAATGCCTCGCCTGTCGGCGCGGATTCGTCAATCACTGCCTGGATATTGAAGAGCTGGGCTTCACCATTCCCGGCGCCATGGCGCAGTATTTGCCCGTGCGCGCGAAGTATTGCTGGAAGCTGGACGAGGTCGCCGAACGCTACGGCGAAGAGGAAGCCCTGGTCATGGGCGCCATGGTCGAGCCGACGGGCGTCTCTTATCAGGGACTTTTCAATCGCCTGGGCAATTGGCTGCCCGGCAACAACGTGGTGATCTTCGGCGCCGGGCCCATCGGCTTGGCGGCGGAAGCGCTGGTTATCGCGGCCGGCGCCAACCAGGTGATCGTCTTTGATCCCTCCGAAAGCCGCCGCGCCTTCGCCGACAAGATGGGCGCTTCGGTCTCCCTGGACCCGACCGGCATTGACCTAGACGAGGCGATCATGCAGCATACCTTTGGGCAGGGCGTCGACTATGTGGTGGAATGCGCCGGCTTTGCCGACCGGACCATCGAGCCGTTGGACCGGTGCCTGGCGGTCAACGCCTCGATCATCGATATCGGCATGGGTGGAGACGAGCCGACGCTGCCGATCGTGGCTTACAAGCGCATGGGCGTGCAGTACGCCGGCTCCCTGGGCCATGCCGGCGGGCCCTTCCAGCAGGTGATTCGTCTGATGGCGTCCGGCCGTATCGACATGCGGAAGATGGTCAGCGCGCGCCTGCCGCTGGCTGAGGCGCCGGCGGCCTTCAAACGGCTGGAAGACCGTCAGGACGCCAAGATCATCTTGCAGCCGAATTAGGGTTTTACCACCGAGGACACCGAGGACGGCGAGAAAGATTCACGAGTCGCGCCTTGATTTGGTAAGAGGCAAGCAAAGCCGGCGATCAGATAGTCGAGATGCATAAATGGGCGATGGCATACTGATTCTGGGAGGGATCGCCTTCTGGATACTGGCGGGGCTGTGTTATTTCCGGCTTGATTTGGTTTGGCGCCTGTATTCGCTGGAGCCGCGTTGGCGCAAAGACAATCCAGAAAGGACGGCGGCCTGGGACGCCAAGACGCGGCGCTCTGCCCTGGGCTTTGTCTTGGCTGGCATCGCCTTTGTGGCGCTTGGGCTGACAATATAGCAAACGAAATCCGCTCGGCGCTGGGCCGGGTGGTTTGACAGGCGAGCCCCCTGGTCGCCTAGCGCTTGAATCAATTGTCGGATGCGCGGACGACCGTCCAGTTATACCGTTGCAGTTGGCAAATGGCAGTTTATACCTCAACCTCCCCCAAATTATGATACAAGCGCACCGCCGCTTGGAGGGAAAGGAAAAAGCTATCGATATCCAATGCCTCGTTGGGCGAGTGGATGCCCTCGCCATGCCCATAGGCGAAGGCCGTGATCGGCAGGCCGATCAAGCGATTGAAGACGCCCAGAATCGGGATTGAGCCGCCGGTCCGCACCAGTTGCGCGCGTTGCCCGATGGTCGCTTCAATGGCGGATTGCACCGCCTCGAGCCAGGGACCCTCGGTCTCTAGTTGGAAGTACCAGGCTTCTTCCCCGATGCTGCATTCGACCTTGACGGCATCGGTGGCGAAGCTCTCCACGTATTGTTTCAGCGCGCCGGAGATTTTCGCCGGGTCTTGATCCGGCGCCAGACGCATCGTGATTTTGAAGCCGGCTTCGGCCGGTATGATGGTTTTGATGCCCGGTCCCTGATAGCCGCCCCACATGCCAACGATATCGAGCGTCGGGTAGACGGTCGCGCGTTCCGCGGCCGGGGCGATCGACTCGCCCCAGAAAGCCGCGACGCCCGCGCTTTCTAACAAGGACTCAGCCTGGAATCCCGCTTCGATTCGTTTCTTGTCGTCCGGCGCCGCTTCTTTCACGTCATCGTAGTAACCCGGCAGTTTTATGCGCCCGGCGTCGTCATGAAAGGAGCCGATGATCGCCCCGGCGACATGCAGGGGGTTCTGCACCAGGCCGCCGAAGAGCCCGGAATGGATATCGGCGCTGGGCCCGCTGACGCGCACCTGAGCAGTGACCATCCCGCGCCCGCCATAATATAGTTTGGGATCGTCGGGCGCCAAGTCGCCGTCGCAATTCAGCAAGACATCGGCGCGCAGCCGTTCCTTGTTCGCCTCGACAAAGGCTTCAATGCTGGGCGAGCCGGATTCTTCTTCGCCTTCGAACATGATCTTGATATTAACCGGCAGCCTGCCGTCAGCTTTCAGCAGTGCTTCGAAGGTCTTAAGGTTGCCCCAGATCCCGGCTTTGTTATCGCTGGCGCCGCGCGCGACCATCGCTCCGTCGCGGAAGACCGCCTCAAAGGGCTCGGAATGCCACAGGGGCAGCGGATCGACCGGCTGGACGTCGTAATGCGAATAGACCAGCACTGTCGGTTTGTCCGAGCCCGCCTTGAGCCATTCACCATAGACGACCGGCAGGCCGTCGGTGGCGATCGCTTCGCAGTTTTCGAAACCGAGCGCCTCCAGCTGGCCGACGATCCAGTCTGCGCAGGCCTTGACATCCTCCGCGTGTGCCGGGTCGGCGCTGATTGATGGAAAGCGCAGCAATTCCTTATAATCTTCCATCATTTTGTCTTGGGTCTCTTGCAGATATTCGATCGCGTTTTGCACGGTATCGCTCATGGCGTCGCCTTCCAAGATGAAAAATTGTCCCAAGATAATAGCCCAATATTGGTTTCTTTCACCACAATGACACAAAGATCACAAAGATATTTTCGCCACACAATCGGGTGAAGATCACGGTCCCCAGATCTTCACTCGGTGAATTTTGCATAAGCGAATTCAGCGAGCCGTTGCGCCTGGCGCCACTAAGATTCTTCTGGCGTCTGCCTATCTTCCGCCGCCACCATCGCGGCCGCGCGGTCGTAGGGTATGGTTTGCTCTCGCTCGTCAGCCGCCGAACGGGCGATAACAGCCACAACAGGCTCGCTATCGCTCAGATTGTATACTTCATGCGGCACCCCCGGCTCAATGAAGAGAAAATCGCCTGCTTGATTCTCCATGACGAGTTTGCATCCCTCTCCATACTCATGCCGCACGCGCCCTTCGAGAATATAGATCATTGTCTCGAAATCAACATGGAGATGCGCGGGAATAAAGCCGTTGGGCGGGATCACCGCGAGTTTCATCGAGAGTCCCTGCGCGTTGACATTGCTGCCGGACAGCGCCGTGCCGCCGCGCAGCATGCTGATACCGCCCTCGCCAATTACCTGCGCTTTAGAATTGTCGCTCATTGCCTTTTCCCGCCTTCCGCGCCATTTACTCCTTCACATAGGGTTGCCCCACCGCTCTCGGCGGGCTTGCGCGACCGATGAAACCAGCCAGTACGACCAGCGTCACAGCGTATGGCACCATTTGTAGGAACTGGACCGGGAAGCCGACGCCAACCATCTGCAAGCGTATGCCCAGCGAATCGGAAAAGCCGAAGAGCAGCGCCGCGCCGAAGGCCCCGATGGGCGTCCATTTGCCGAAGATCATCGCCGCCAGCGCGATAAAACCGGCGCCGCGGGTCATGCCGTCGTTGAAGCTGCCGGTCGCTTCCAGCGAGAACCAAGCGCCCGCCATTCCGGCGACCATGCCGCTGATCCAGACATTGGTCCAGCGCGTGCGGTTGACATTGATCCCCAGCGTATCCGCCGCGTGGGGATGTTCGCCCACGGCTCGCGTCCGCAAGCCCCAGCGCGTATAGAACATCACAATATGCGTGAAGGCCAGCATGACAAACATCATGAAGAAGATCGGCTGATTGGTGAAAATCGCCTCGCCAATGACCGGCAGATCGCTGAGGATGGGGATGGAGATGTTGCCGAGTTTGGCCGCGCCCGCTTCGGTCGAAAGCAGGTACTCGCGGCGAACGAAACTGGTGACGCCCACGGCCAGGATATTGATCACCGTGCCGCTGACGATTTGATCGGTGCGGAAGGTGATCGACAGCCAGCCATGCAAAAGCGCGATCAAGCCGCCGCTGAGCACCGCGACAAGCACTGCCAGCAACTGCGCGGTTTCCAGCGGCAGCCCGGTATTGCGCAGGTAAAAGAGCGTGGTGAAGCCGAAGCAGGCGGCGAAGAGCATCATGCCTTCGATGGCGATATTGACAACGCCCGCTCGCTCGCACCAGATGCCCGCCATCGCGCCGATGGCCAGCGGAGTCGCCAGACGAAGGCTTTCGGCGACGATGGTGGTCATATTGGTTTCGTTGCCGGCTGCGGCGGCGATGATCACGGAGGGTATGAAAAGGGCGCCGCAAAGCACCAACAAGCCCAGGCTGGCCCGCCGCCAGCGCTGCGCGCGCAACTCCACGAGATTCAGGATGCCGGTGATGAGAAAGAGCAGGCCGATGACGCGCAGGTAGGACGAGGTGGGCACATCGATATTGCCGACTGACGGCGTCTCGCCGGCGGAAATCGTTTCGAAGGTGAGCGTTGTGACAAGATCGCTGTCGATGCCACCGGCGCCCAAGAAAATGAATGCGCCCAGAACAAGCAACACCATGGCAATGATGCGGATGCGCGTGAGTTTGAAGCCGGGACGGCCCGAGGCTTTGGATTTGCTCGAAGTCCTCATCGTCCTCAGCCTCCCCAGCCGGTCGAGAATACCAGTTCGCCTTCTTCTTCGGCGCTGCGCTTTGGCACGCGCCACAGGAAGCGAATAATTTGATCGGCCGCCACAAACATGATGATCAACGCTTGCACGATCTTCACCAGGTCAATCGAGATATCGGCGCGGATCTGCATCAAAGCGGCGCCGCTCAACAAACCGCCCCAGAGCAAGCCTGCCCAAACCATGCCTTTGGGATTGTTGCGCGCCAGCAGAGCGACCGCGATGGCGTCGAAGCCGACGCCGGCGAAGAAGCGCGGCAGCATTTCGTGTTCGACGCCGCTGATTTCGATGGCGCCCGCCAAACCGGCCAGCATGCCGCTGAGCGCCATGGCCAGCACGACATTGCGCGGCACGCTCATACCGGCGTACTTG
This sequence comes from Chloroflexota bacterium, assembly GCA_026707745.1. Lineage (GTDB taxonomy): Bacteria > Chloroflexota > Anaerolineae > Aggregatilineales > Phototrophicaceae > UBA6055. The sequence goes on along the minus strand of JAPOWG010000114.1, from coordinate 54,135 downwards.
GCGGCGTTTTGATTGGCGCCGACGGTCCGCAACTCGAAACCGAGGGTGGTGCGGGTCAAGAACCAGTCGGTCAGCCAGACGGCGGCGATCATCAACCAGAAGCCGAAGTGCAGCTTGGATTGGTCGCCGACCGCGATCAAGACCAGGAACAACTGCAGGGTGCTCATGATGACCGCCCAGATGAGGCCGCCCCGCATGGCCGCCTGGGGATTCTCGCGCCGTTCCGGCAAGTAGTTTAGAAGGAAGGCGACAAGCGCCACCGCCGCCATCATCAACAGGAGCGCGAATGGTGATGTGATCATGTCCATGGTCGGCAGCATGGCAGCCGGCAAGATAACCGGTGTCTTGGGCACGCTCGAGTTGACATCGCCCAGGATAACCGGATCCACGGACTTGATCAGCCAGTCGACGATCAAGATGGCGATGAAATTCAGCATGATGGTGGTGATGACTTCGTGAGCGCCGGTATAGGCTTTGAGCGCGCCCGGCACCGCTCCCCAAAGGAAGCCGCCGAGAATGCCGAACAAGATAACCCCCGGCAGCAGAATCAAGCCAGGGATACCGGGTGAAGCAAAGGCGCCCAGCGCCGCCACCGCAATCGCGCCGGCGTATAGCTGGCCTTCCGCGCCGATGTTGAAGAGCCCGGCTTTGAAGCCCAGCCCGACCGCCAATCCGGCGATGATGAAGGGGATGGCGCGCACGATGGTCTTTTCCAGGTTGGAGGGGAAGAATAACAGCACTTGATCGCCCAGGCGCAAGAAGAGCACTTCCAGGTCCTGGTCGTTTTTGAGGATGCCAAAGCTCTGCCCGCCCAGCTCGTCCGCGCTCAAAACGCGATTGCCCGGGCGCCGGATGACCAGGTTTTGCAGCAAGGCGGCATCCAGTTGATCGGCTAGCATGACGTTCACCGACTCGCCGGTCAGATATTCGGCGTCGAGCATCTTGCCAACGATGCGGAATTGCGCGCCCAGCGCCGCCGGATCGTCGATGCCGAGTTCATCAAGCCTTGCCAAAGTTTCGATGGCTTCTCGCGCGTCATCATAGTCGGACTCCACGATAGCCACGATGACGTCAGCATCGGCGCTTTGAATGTCGATGCCTAGAGCTTCCAGTTGCAGCAGCGCGTCGTGACTGCGCGCCAGGCTCACCTGGCCATGTTTGTCGATGAGTTGAAGGCCCGCCAGCGCCGCCGCCAGTTCCCGCGCTGACATGTTATTCAGCCCGGGAAAGAGCGCGGCGGCCTGGTTGAGCGTTTCCCCGCTTAGCTCGTTTTGGCCGGCTGCCAAGGCCGCCAGATCACGGACATCGGAGCGCTTGAGTTCCTCCAGTTCGTCGAGTAAGGATTTGAGTTCGCGCAGGCTGCTCGCGCCGACTTCGCGAATGGTCGGGAGGCGCTCGGCGATGGCGGTGGCGGACTCTTCATCGATCTCGTAGCGCTGGAAGAACAGCGTATAGGCGCGCGTCTCTTCCATGCCGACTTCAACTATGCGCTCGAAGGGCCGCGCTTGCCGCGAGAGGCTGCGCCCGGTGGTGATCTCGTTGCTGGCCGCGTAGCCCCGCAATTCATCAAAATCATCGACGCCGGCGACATCGTTGATGGTCAAGCCGGTGATCGATTCCACCAGCGCCACATATGCCGTTGACGAGACTCGCAAACCCTCGGCGATATCCGGCTGGGTAGCGTCCTCGCTGACGGTGATCGTGATCAACGGGATGCCAGCCAGAAAAGCCGTGATCACCGCCAGGATTGGCACCAGCCCCGGCGAAACGCCAGCCCAAAGCCCGATAAAACCGCGGCGACGGGGGGGGTCCGCAGTTGCGCTCATGTCCCACCTTCGATCTGGACATCGTCGCGAACGCCCGCCATGCGCAAGCCAACCGTATCCTTGTCCGCTTCGTCAATCGGCAGGATGTCGATGATTTGCCCTTCGAACATGACCGCCACGCGGTCGGACAGGCTCAAGACCTCGTCCAACTCCGACGAGACCAGCAAGATGCCGGCGCCTGCGTCGCGCATGCGGATGATCTGCTTGTGGATGAATTCAATCGAGCCGACGTCCAGGCCGCGGGTGGGCTGGGAGGCGATCAGCAGGTCGACCCCGCGCGAAAACTCGCGGGCGACAATCACTTTCTGCTGGTTGCCGCCGGAGAGGCCGCCGGCCGGATTGTTGATGATAGGCGGGCGCACATCGTATTGCTCGACCAGTTGATGCGCGTTGTCGGCGATGGCGCGGTCGTCTACCACAATGATGTTGGAAAAGTCATCTCTGTAATAGGTGCACAGGACCAGGTTGTGCATGACGGTAAAACCCGCGACCAAGCCATCGCGCTGGCGATCTTCCGGCACATGCCCGACGCCCTTCTCGATAACCCGGCGCGGCGGCGAGTCTGTCATGTCTTCGCCCTTGATGATGAAGCGGCCATCATCCACCGGGCGCATGCCGGTCAGCGCTTCGACCAGTTCGGTCTGCCCGTTGCCTTGCACGCCGGCGATGCCGAGGATTTCGCCGCGCTGCAAGCCCAGGTTGACGCCCTCCACCGCCGGCAGACCGCGATCATCATGCACATGCAGATTGACAATATTGAGGATTTCGTCGCCGGGGGTGGCCGCGGCCTTTTCCACTTCGAGGATGACATCGCGCCCGACCATCAGCGAAGCCAGCGAAGCCTCGGTAGATCGCGCCGGGTCGGCATGGCCCGCGACCGCCCCGCGCCGCAGCACAACCACGTCGTCGCAGATTTCCAGCACTTCTTTCAGCTTATGGCTGATGAAAATAATGCTGACGCCTTTTTCCAGCAGCGTATGCATGATCTTGAACAAGCCCCGCGCCTCTTGCGGCGTCAACACGGCTGTCGGCTCATCGAGGATGAGGATGTCGGCGTGGCGATAGAGGGCTTTGATGATCTCGACGCGCTGTTGAACCCCGACCGGCAAATCGGCGATCAGCGCGTCGGGATCGACATCCAGGCCGTACTCCCCCGACAGCTCGAGTATCTCGCGCCGGGCGCGGTCGCGCCGCAAGAAGGGACCGGAGACGTTTTCGTTGCCCAACATGACGTTTTCGGTGACGGTCAGCACATCCACCAGTTGAAAATGTTGATGCACCATGCCGATGCCGAGTTCGATGGCGTCTTTGGGTCCGGCGATCTCGACGGCTTGACCGTTGACGAGAATTTGGCCTTCGTCGGGCTTGTACAAGCCGTAGATCATGTTCATCAAAGTGCTCTTGCCAGCGCCGTTTTCGCCCAGCAAGCCGAGGACCTGGCCTTTGCGCAATGTGAGATTGATATTGTCGTTGGCCAGGACGCCGGGGAAGCGCTTGCTGATGCCGCGCACTTCGAGGACGGGGGCGGCTTCAATCATGGGCGGGACCTTTCGGCTAGTGAGGCTGTGGTGAAGCTCAGTTGGGATTATAACGCATAAACGGCCCGGGACCTGGACGCGCTGAAAACGGTAGCATATTGAAGTTGGTTGAATTAGACATAACAGCTGACAGCCGGTAGGGGCGATCCGATGGATCGCCCGACGAATAGAAACTGAATGAATTTCGGGCGACGCGGCGAGTCGCCCCTACCAGATCGTTGGTATTTTGGGTTAAGGATCTCATATTGAGCATTGGCAAAGTATTTCAACCGCATAGATACACTAACAGAACTTTCCAGTACCCTGGACCGCTCGGTAACGATTCCCCTTATCTTAGCGCCTGCGCCATCAGCAGGTCCAACATCTGGCCCTGCAGGCGCGCACGATGCGCGCTATAGGCAGGGTCCTCCGCCAGATTGACGAACTCATGCGGATCCGACTCCAGGTCGATCAACTCGAGATGCTGACGCTCGCCCTGCGCCACGCGGACCAACTTGTAGCGCCCGTCGCTGACCGCCAGGAATCCTTCGCCCTCGGCAAAGACGTAATCAACGCCGCCGGAATCGATACGCTCGTTCAAGGGAAGGCCGTCGCAAAACTCGTGCGCCAATCCAGCGGCGGCCAGGCAGGTCGGCAAGATATCGATCAGCATCGCTTTTGCGTCGCTGACCCGCGCTTGAGCCTCGCCGGGGACCTTGACGATCAAAGGGACATTCCAGACGTCTTCATAAGCGCAGTTGTTCTTGCCCCAGAGGCCGTGATTGCCCAGCATCTCGCCGTGGTCGTCGCTGAATATGATCAGAACATCGTCGCCGAATCGCTCCTCGACGGCCGCAAGAATATGTCCCACATAATCGTCAATCTGCGCCACGTTAGCGAAGTAGTTGCGGCGCAGATCGCTCCAATAAGCGTCGGGGTAGTTTTTGGTCGCGCCAATCGGGGCCGCGCCCGAGCCGTCGATGCCGCCACCGGGACGGCCGTGGTAAGTCGCGCTGTGGATGCGAGAGGGGTCGTCGAATTCGGTCTCGCTGAAAATGCGGCGATCTTGCGACATATCGACCCGCTCGAAGTATTCCGCTGGCGGGTCGAAGGGATAATGCGGTCCGCTGAAAGACGCCCAGAGGAACAGCGGCTGGTCGCCGGTATAACTGTCGATATAGGCTGCCGATTTGCGCCCGACCCAGCTATCCGGGTGCCAGGCTTCGGGCCCCGGGAAGGCGAAGACTTTCCGCTTGCCCTTGTCCCAGATGGCGTCTCGGTAAGCCGCCAGATGACCGGCGGCCTCGAGTTCCAGGCTGTAATCGTCGTAAAACCAGACCGAGACCTGCTTGTCGTCTTGCAGGTCGAGGTGATCCATTCCCAGGCTGAGGTAATAGTCGCGGAATTCGTCGTAGGGCAAGGTCTTGTCGGGACGTGTCTCGCCATAGGGCACCGGCGCGTAGTGGCACTTGCCGATATGCGCAGTGTGATAGCCCGCGCCCCTCAGAAGATTGTAGATATTCGGCAGTTCGGCATCGAGCGGAACATCGCGGAAGTTGCTGTAGGAACCATTGTTATGCGGGTACAAGCCGGTCGCCAGCGAACAGCGGCTGGGCAAGCACCAGGGGCTGTTAGTGTAAGCGCGCTCGAAGCGGACGCCAGTAGCGGCTAAAGCATCCAAATTCGGCGTTTGGATAACGCGATTGCCATAACAACTCAAGGCGTCCTTACGCAGTTCGTCGCAGCTGATAAGCAAGATATGCGGCACAGCGCGGCTCATGCCTTAGCCCTTCGACCCGGTGAAGACGACGCCTTGGATGAAATAGCGCTGCATGAAGAAGAACAAGATCACGATTGGCAAAATGACAAAAACCGAGGCGGCCATCAGCAGATGCGTCTGCGAGTAATACTGTTCGTTGAACAGGCGCAAGCCCAGCGCCAGCGTATATTTGCCCCGATCCGTCAGGTAGATCATGGGCAGCAAGAAAGAATTCCAGTTGTTTTGAATGATGTAGATGGCGACGACGGCGAAGACCGGTTTGGCGTTGGGTACGATAATGCGCCGGAAAAGGCCGATGAAGCTGCAACCGTCAATCCGCGCCGCGTCAATGAGATCTTGTCCCATGGTCATGAAGAACTGGCGGAAGAGAAACACAAAAAAGGCGTTTTCGGCAAAGAAACCCGGCACCAGCAGCGGCGCGAAAGAACCGACCCATCCCAGCTTGGAAAACAAGATATAGCGGGGAATGAGCGTGACTTCGACGGGGATCATCAGCGTGAGCAAGACGATGAAAAACAGCGTGTTGCGCCCCTTCCAGCGCAGCTTGGCGAAGGCGAAGCCCGCTAGCGAACAACTCAACGTGAGACCGATAATGCGCCCCACCGCCAGGAAAATGGTATTGAAAAAGAAGACATCGAAGGGCATGGCTGTCAGCGCTTCTGGATAGTTCGCCCATTGCACCGGATCCGGGATGAATTCCGGCGGGAAGGTGTAGACATCGCCAGCGGTTTTCAGCGATGTAGAGACGACATAGACAAAAGGCATCAAGAAGACGATGGAGCCGGAGATCAGGATGATATGCGCCAGGACTTTCACCCAATCGATATCGCGCGCTTTAGCTCCCTCTCTATTGAACAAGGGGCGCTGAGTTATCGCAGCCATTTTGAGATCACTCGTTCCTGATTTCGCCTTCGTAGAAAACCCAGGCGGCGGAAAAGCGGAAGATCAGCAAGGTCAGTATGGCAATATACATGAATAGCACCCAGGACAAGGCGGAAGCATATCCCATACGAAAGAATTCGAAGGCATTGCGAAACAGGTGCAGCAGATAAAACAAGGTCGAATTCTGCGGTCCGCCCTGGGTCATGATGAAGGGCTGCGCGAATACCTGAAAAGCGGCGATCAGCCCGACCACCAGTTGGAACAAGATCACCGGCGAGATCATCGGCAAGGTCACGTAGCGGAACGATGCCCAGCGTCCGGCGCCGTCAACCTTGGCCGCTTCGTAAAAGTCGGTGGGAATGCCTTGCAAACCGGCGAGATAAATCAACATGCCCGCGCCAACGCCCCAGAGGCTCATCAGAATCAGCGCCGGCAGCGCCCACTCCGGCTCGGAAAGCCAACCGGGACCATAAACGCCGAAGAGCGACAGGAACCAGTTAATCAGACCCCAATCGCGCGACAAGATCCAGCGCCACATCACGGCCACCGAGACAATCGGCAAGACCGCCGGCAAGTAAAAGAGCGTGCGATACAGCCCGATCAGCCTGATCTTGGTGTTTAGCAGCAGCGCGATGAACAGACCCACCACGATCTGCATCGGCACCGCCACCAGCGCATACAGGGTCGTCACCTTGAGCGACTGAAAGAACAGCGGGTCGCTCAGCATGGTTTCGTAATTGCCGAGGCCCGTCCACTGCGGCGGATTGACGATGTCCCAGTCTGTGAAAGAAATGACCAGCGAGGCCAGGATGGGACCGCCGGTGAAGAGTATGAAACCGAGGATCCAGGGCGAGACGAAGATCCAGGCGTTGAGCGATTCCCAGAAGCTCAGGCGTTTGGGTTTGAAAAGGTGAATCACAAAAGACCCCTCCCAACCCCCACCGAGAACATGACTGTTTCCTTGGCTGCGTTTACGCCCATTTCAACCCCCTCTAAATCTCCCCCCAATGCATTGGGGGGAGACTTTTTTCGCCGTCGAGACCATTCAAAAGGCGACCAAACTGCCCTCCCTGATGCGTCGGGGAGGGGCTGGGGGAGGGGTTGAAATCACTCCGCGCTCAGTATGGCATTGACCTGGGCGGCGATCTCGGTACCGACATCTTCCGCCGACTTGTCGCCGCTGTAAAGCGCGTCAAGCTGGCTGTTGATGACTGTACTGATTTCCGGCCAATGCACGTGCTGTGGCCAAGTGCGCGCCCAACCATTCTCCATGATGTCGTTGAAGACCGTGTTCAGCCCGGTGCCAATCGCGTTGCCACAAGTGAAGTTCACGTACCAGTCTTCTTGCACGACCGAACGGCGCGATGGATAAGCATAACCGGAGCTGATCTTCAAGGTCTGCCCGCGACTGCTGTTAATGAACTTGAGCAACTCCCAAGCGGCGTCCTTGTCGGGCGTATCCGACGACATCACCGTGGGTCCAACATTCGTGCGTCCCACGCGGACGGCGCCCGCCGGCGGCAGCGCGGCGTCGAAGCGGAATGGCGTATTGCAGACCGCGCCCAGGAAGCCACGCGCGATCGTGAAGCTGGCCATACGACCGGAAGTGAAGAGCGCGCCCTCGCTTTGGTCCGCCAGGTCCGACGCGGATGGCGCGCACCCGTGTTCGATGACCAGGCTCTGCGCGAAGCGCAATCCCTCGATCGCTTCCGGCTCGCCCATCAAGCATTCCGTGCCCTCTTCGTTGAGTACCTCGCCGCCGGCCTGCCAGATCCAGTCGATCCAGGCGCCGCGCCCGCCGCCGATGACGCGGGCGCGTCCGCGATCGTCGCGATCGGTCAACGCGATGGCTTGTTCCAGAAACTCGTCCCAGGTCAAACCGTGCGGATAATCGATGCCGGCTTCGTCATAGATATCAGCGTTGAACCAGGTGGCGTAGGGGGCGCCATCACGCGGCAAACCCCAGAGCTGGTCTTGCCAGCGCAGCGCCGCGATATGACCTGGATAGTTGTCTTCCAGGTCGACATCCGGGTTGGCGTCCACATAGCTGTCGATCGGCACCAAGACGCCGCGAGCGGCAAAACCGACCGTGAAGCCGTCCATGACAAAGAAGACATCGGGACCGGTGCCCGCCGCCAGTTGCGCTTGCAACAATTGCAAATACTGCGGTCCATAACCGCCGCCAACGGCAAGATAATTGGCCTGGATGGCGTCATTCTCTTCGTTGAAGGCTTCCCAGACTGGTTCCCAGGCGGCGTCTTCAACTACTCCGCCCGGCGTGGCATAGGTGACTTCGACCATATCCTGCGCCAGCGCCGTCGGCAAGCGGCTGAGCAAGCCGCCCGTCATCTGCGCGCCGACGACCGTGCCGGATGCGGCCAAGCCTTTCAAGAAATTTCTTCGACTTAGTTTGGACATTGGAACAGTTCCTTTCAATATGCTTCTTGTTCGATAAACCTCTTGTCGAGGGCCTTGCCATCGGGCGACCTTTGGGTCGCCCCTACACTTTTCAGTATGAATCTGCCCTAATCCTCCAGCGTGCTCAAATCCCCCAAAGGCTGGCCCATGGCCTGGGCCTTGAGCACGCGCCGCATGATCTTGCCGCTGCGCGTCTTGGGCAGGTTCTCCACAAACTCGATCTGCGCCGGCACAGCGATGGGACCGACCTCGTGCCGCACATGGGCCTTGAGTTCCGCCTCAAGCGCATCCGAGCCCTCGGCGCCCGCTACCAGAATACAGTAGGCGTGGATGGCGTTGCCTCGTAGCTCATCGGGGATGCCGATGACAGCCGATTCGGCCACGGCGCTGTGGCTGACCAAGCCCGATTCGACCTCGGCCGTGCCCAGCCGGTAGCCGCTGACCTTGAGCACATCGTCATTGCGGCCGATGACCCAAAGATAGCCGTCTTCATCGCGGCGGGCGGTGTCGCCCGCCAGGTACCAGCCCTGGTCTTGATACTTCTCCCAGTATTGGCTGATGAAGCGATCGTCGTCGCCGTAGACGGTGCGGATCATGCTGGGCCAGGGCGACTTGATGACCAGGTTGCCGTCTTCGTTGGTGGCCACCGGCTCCCCGTCGTCATCGACGATATCGACCTGGATGCCCGGGAAGGGTCGGGTGGCGCTGCCCGGCTTCAAGCCGACCGAGGGCAAGGGCGTGATCATGAAGCCGCCGGTCTCGGTCTGCCACCAGGTATCAATAATGGGGCAAGTCTCCTTGCCGATGACGCGATGGTACCAGCGCCAGGCTTCGGGATTGATGGGCTCGCCAACTGAACCGAGCAAGCGCAGGCTGCTGAGATCGTGTCGATTGGGCCAGGCTTCGCCAAAGCGCATCAGGCCGCGTATCGCCGTCGGCGCAGTATAGAGAATGGTCACGCCGTAATCGGCCACGATCTGCCACCAGCGGTCGGGGTTGGGATAGGTGGGCGCGCCTTCGTAGATTATGCTAGTCGCGCCCAGGATCAGCGGCGCATAGACGATATAACTATGCCCGGTGATCCAGCCGGGATCGGCGGCGCACCACCAGCGGTCTTCTTCTTTGATATCAAATGCCCAGGAGAGCGTGGTCGAGGTATATACTTGATAGCCGCCGTGCGTATGCAAAACGCCCTTGGGCTTTCCGGTGGTGCCGCTGGTATAGAGGATGAAGAGCGGATCTTCGGCATCCATAACTTCGGTTTCGGCACTTGGTTTCGCCAGGGGCAGCGCCATCAGATCGTGATACCAGTAGTCGCGCCCTGGCTCCATGTGGATGTCGTGCCCAGTGCGTTTGACGACGATCACCGTTTCCACCACCGGCGAGCGTTGCACGGCTTCGTCGACCGTGTCCTTGAGCGGGACGATTTTGCCGCGCAGCCAGGCGCCGTCGCAGGCGATCAAGACCTTGCTCTGGGCGTCTTCAATGCGGCTGGCCAAAGCCTGCTCGGAGAAGCCGCCATAAACGACGCTATGCGGGGCGCCGATCTTGGCGCAAGCCAGCATGGCGATGGCGATTTCCGGCACGCGGCCCATATAAATCGTGACGCGGTCGCCCTTGGCCACACCCATGCTCCGCAAAACGTTGGCGAATTTGTTGACCTCTTGCCAGAGCCGCCAATAGGACAGCGTGACTTTGTCGCCGTCTTCGCCTTCCCAGATGATGGCCAGCTTGTTGCGGCGCCAGGTCTTGACATGGCGGTCGAGCGCGTTGAGCGCCATATTGGTCTTGCCGCCGACAAACCACTTGTAGAAGGGTTTGCGGCTGTCATCGAGCACTTTGTCCCAGCTCTGGTACCACTCCAGCGTCTCGGCGCGGTTCGCCCAAAAAGCCTCGGGGTCTTGCTTTGCCAGATTGTAAACAGCCTCGTAGTCCGGCACGTTGGCGCCCTCGACCATGTCCGCCGACGGGTGATACCACTCGCTGGTTGGGGGTGTAAATCCTTGCTCGGCCATCGAATACTCCTGTTTGTCGATCCGTTTCCAGTCACGGGCAGTTTGACTGCCGCGTTTGTTGTGTTATCGCATTTGGCTATTATAAACCAAACTGCCGCCATGTCGACATCCGCGCGCGGCCATGGGTTATCGGTTGACTTGAAACGCTGGCAAGGGAGGCTTCGCGGATGGTAAGAAGTAGCCTATAATCTTAACAACATGATATTGCGCTGAGGTTGTCCGCATGAACAATAAGCGATACCGTCTCTTGCTTGGCACTGCGGCCCTGCTAGTTGGGTTTGCCGCGCTACTGACGACAAGTTTGGCTGGTGACAAGGACTGGAGCTATAGCGGCGAACGGGGTCCCGAATACTGGGGCGCTTTATCGCCGGAATTCGCGCTCTGCGCCGATGGCACGGCGCAATCGCCCATCGACATTCGAAACGCCAGCGAACTCGACCTGGTGGATATCGCCTTCGGATACGGGCAGACCGCCAACAACATTTTTAACAACGGGCATACCATTCAAGTCAATGTCGACGAGGGCAGCCACATCGTTTACAACGAGATCACCTACAACCTGCTGCAATTCCACTTCCACAGCCCCAGCGAACATACCATCAATGGCGAAGCGGCGGCGATGGAAATTCATTTCGTGCATCAGGATCCCAATTCCGGCGCTTTGGCGGTGGTTGGCATTCTGCTCGTGGGGGGCGATGCGGAAAACGGAGCCTACGCCCCCGTCTTCGATAACATGCCGAGCGAAATTGGGGAGCCGGCAGCGCTGGGCGAAGCGCTCGATCTGGAAGCGCTGCTGCCGAAGGAACTCACATATTTCACCTATCAGGGTTCTCTGACGACGCCTCCCTGCAGCGAGATCGTGCGCTGGCTGCTGCTGGATACGCCGGTTCATCTGTCAGGGGCGCAGATCAGCGCATTTGCCGATTTGTATGCCTATAATGCGCGTCCGACGCTGCCGCTGGGCAAGCGCGATTTGCTATTGGATTCGCAGTAGCGGCATTCTGCCGCGCCTGCCCTTTTGCCTGTCCGCGGCACATGCGATATAATGCCCATGCTTGTCAATTGATTCACATTCTTTAGGAGATTTTGCCATGTCAAATAAGCTATCGCGTCGTGATTTTCTCAAGTACACGGGAATGGGCAGCGCCGCGGCTTTCGCTGCGGCATACGGCATGCCCTTGGGCACGGCTTTGGCGCAGGCGCCTCCGGGCGATACTGCTGGCCACCTGGTCATCTACAACTTCGGCGGTACAGAGCAGCAGCGCATGTTTGGCAACGCCATTGCGCGCTTCAACGAGCGTTATCCGAATGTACTCGTCGAAGACCTTTACATCCCCTGGCCAGAAGGCTGGGGCCATTACATCACCAATCTAAAGCTGCGCGCCGCCAGCGGCTTGAAAACCGATATCATCGCCATCGCGATCGAAGGCACGCGCGAGACCATCTTTGAAGACCTGGTGCTGCCGATGGATGACGCTATCGCCGCCGACGAAGAACTGGCAGCGATCGTCGATGAGGTTGAGCCGGTGCTGCACAATGCCCTCAAGGGAGCGGATGGACAAACCTATTACTTCACCCGCGAGTGGAACAATATGATCATCCACTACAATCCGGTCAAGTTTGAAGAAGCGGGACTGGATCCGCCGGCGGAGGATTGGACCTGGGAAGACTTCCTGGAAACCGCGTCGGTCTTGACCCATGGCGAGGGCGGCGACAAGCAATTCGGCTTCGCTATACCTTTCTTCAATTTCGGTCTGACGCCCTGGTGGCATACCAATGGGACATCAACCCTGACGCCGGATTGGTCGCAATCCAACCTGGACGATCCCAAGATGCTGGAATCGGTCAAGTTCGTGCATTCGCTAGTCCATGAGCATGGCGTGGCCCCGTCGGTCGAAGGCGTCAACCCCTACGAACTGTTCCCGGCCGGCACAATCGCCATGACCGGCGCTGGTCGCTGGCCCTTCGACACCTACGTCACCACGGGCTATAAGGATGTCGATATCACACCCTGGCCGCGCAAACGCGCCGGCACAACTGTATTTGGTTCCGGCGGCTGGGCGGTATCCAAGACCACCGAGAACGTCCCACTGGCGCTGGAATTGATCAAGGACCTGGCAGCCTTCGAAACGGATTTGGAAGCGGTCGCCGTCGGTACCTCTCTGCCCGCGCGCCGAAGCGCCACCGAAAACGAAGTCTTTAACAGCTTCCCGGCCAACGCGCAGCGCTTCTTCGGCAGCCTGGAAGACATCAAACCGGTGCCTTCACCGGCGAACTTCGCCGAGGTCGAGAGCATCTTCATGCGTCACATGTCCCAGATCATGGCCAACTCCCTGACGCCTGAGCAGGGCTTGGAAATGGCGCATGTCGAGTTAACAGCCGCCATGGACAAGCTGGCGGAGCGCCTGGCCGGCGGCTAGAACGGCGACGTCCCGCACATCAGATTGAACAAGCCTGCATAGTTCTTTATGCGGGCTTGTTTCCATAATTGAATCGCGAGATTGAGGATGCAGATAAGCGGACTCACCCCAGAAATGACACCGAAGCGCCGCGAAGCCTTCGTGGGCTATCTATTCATTTTGCCTACCTACATCGGCTTCACCATTTTCATTCTCTATCCTCTGGTCGAATCCATGCGCATCAGTTTTCAAGAGTTCAGCCTTCTGCGCGGTTCGACCTACATCGGCTTGGACAACTATGCCCAGATGTTTGCCGATCCCCGTCTGCGCATTTCCTATATCAATACAATCATCTTCACGCTATTTGCCGTCTTCTTTAACGCCGGCATTGGCTTGCTGCTGGCGGTCATGCTCAATCGGCGTCTGCCGATATTGATGCGCAATTTGTATCGCTCCATTTTTTTCTTCCCAGTGCTCATCGCCCATACCTATATCGCTGTCATTTGGCGCTTTCTTTACCAGCAAGATACCGGGGTCATCAATTACTACCTGGGCGTTTTAGGAATCGACCCCGTTCCCTGGCTGAGCAACGCGCATTGGGCGATGGCAGCCATCATTATCCTGGATGTCTGGAAGAATACCGGTTTCGCCATGCTGGTTTTCCTGGCCGGTTTACAGAGCATCCCGAACGAATACTACGAAGCGGCCCAGCTTGACGGCGCCAACGAACGGCAACTTTTCTTCCGCATCACCATTCCTTTGTTGAGTCCGACAATCTTCTTCATTCTTGTCATCTTCATGATCGGCGCTCTGCAAGTCTTCGATACGATCATCGTGCTAACGGCTGGCGGTCCTGGCGACGCCACGCGCAGCGTCGTGCTCTACATTTACGAGATCGCCTTCCGCACCTTCAACATGGGTTACGCCGCCGCCGTATCCATGACCCTCTTCGCCATTATCCTGGTGCTGACCGCATTGCAATTCTGGATCAGCCGCCGCTGGGTGCACTACGAATAGTTGGAATTAACCATGGCAAGTACAGAAGTTACAGTCCGCGGGCAGCCGAAAACCGCGCCTCGCAAGAGCAAGAAGCCGATCAACTTCGGCGACATCGTTTCCTATGCCATATTGACCATCGCCGCCATTCTGGTCATGATGCCGCTGGCCTGGATGTTCTCCACCTCCCTGCGCCCGACAACGGAGAGCTTCCAACTGCCGCCGGCCTGGCTGCCGACGCAGTTCCGCTGGGAGAACTATGTCGAGCCCTTCAAATCGAGCGTTCCCTTCGTAGACCTGTTCATCAACAGCATGAGGATCACGGTGGCGGTAACTGTTGGGCAGCTTGTGACCTGCTCGCTGGCCGGATACGCCTTCGCCCGCTTGCGCTTTCCCGGGCGCGACCTGCTCTTCCTGCTGTTGCTGGCTTCCTTGATGGTGCCGGGCCAGGTGACGATCATTCCCATCTTCCTGCTGATGCGCGACCTGGGCTTGATCGACAATCCGCTGGCCATCATTTTGCCCGGGCTCATCAGTGCGTTTGGTGTCTTCCTGATGCGGCAATTCTTCAAGCAGATGCCCCAGGAACTCTTTGACGCGGCGCGGGTGGACGGCGCGGGTCATGTCCGTTCATTTCTGCAAATCGCCTTGCCGCTAGCGGGCCCGGCGATGGCGACCCTCGGCATCATCACTTTCAACGCCACCTGGAACGCCTATTTCCTACCCCTGATCTTCCTCAATTCCTGGCATAAAATGACACTGCCGCAAGGGATCGCCCTGCTTACAGGCTACATGGGCTCTGGCAACCCGTCGGTTGTGATGGCGGCGGTGACGATGGCGATCCTGCCGGTACTTTTCGTCTTCATCGCGGCGCAGCGCTGGATCATCGAAGCGCTGACGCGCTCCGGATTGAAAGGATAAGTCAAAAGGATAAGTCAAAGGAAACGCTTCTAGCCACAAATACAGTGTAGATCTGGGCGACGCAAACGATGCGCAATCAACTTGACGGACGACCGGGTAGAGTCTCTTGAAGAACCGCTTATGTAGCAGCTCCAAAAAAACTGGACAGGATCGAGAGACTCCGGCAATTCTCGCCTAATCCGGTAAAACGCGACTATATAGTCGCCCTTTGCTTTGCGTTTCCTGTTATGCTTGTCCTGCTGCTGCATCCCGGAACATGCCAGTCGGAAGGGAAAAAAATTGACCGGAAAAATCTGCGTCCAAGAGAATCCGGAATCTCCGAAAGCCAGTAAACACGCGGGTTTTACGCTGCCGAGCCGCGCATCCCTTCCCGGTGTGTAGGGGTGTTTTTGGTCCCTTAATGCGGGCCTTGCGGGGAAAATGAGGGACGCTGTGCCAGTATTAGCAACGGTCGCTGTTGAAGTTGCTTGTCTCGGGCCACAACGACTGCGCCAGCAACCCGATCTGCCGGCACATTGTCCGAAAAATAGTTTTTTTTGTCCGGAAATCGGACAAACTCGGACAAAGTTCAAACACAAATCTAACCAAGTGCGGCCAATGATTGCTTATTACAAAGCTTGCTATAACCGCCAAGGGCCGCTTTCGGCATGCGACTGTCTCAGTCCATATGGAATATGAAGAGGCAACGAATTAGACATAAACAGTGTCCTCTGAAATGGGTCAAGATCAAGCGGCTGCCAAGTCGCCTTTACAATTATCGAATTGAGAGGAAATTTTGACGGACACAGATACAAACGACAGGAAAATCGAATGACAGCACCAAATCCATATCCAACATTGGTCAAATACGATCAGGACCATCTGCGCCAGATCGGGCTGCCGCTCGGGGGCATCGGCACCGGCGTTGTCTCCCTGGGCGGGCGCGGCAACCTTCATGATTGGGAGATCGTTAATCGCCCAGCTAAAGGATTTGACCTGGCCCAGAGTTTCTTCAGCCTGTACACAAAAACCGCTGACGGCGGAACCACTGCGACCGCGCTGGAAGGCGTCATCCCACCGGCGGACTATGAAGGCGCGCGTGGCGCCGCTGTTCCCAATCACGGCTTGCCGCGCTTCCGGGAGTGCAGCTTCGCGGCGGCTTATCCCTTCGGGCAGGTCCAGCTAGGCGATCCCGATGTGCCATTGGGTGTTCGTTTGGAGGCTTTCAATCCGCTGATCCCGGGCGATAGCGACGCCAGCGGCATACCGGTGGCGATCCTGCGCTTTGTCTTGAGCAATGACAGCGACGCGGGTATTGAGGCAGCGGTATGCGGCAACCTGCAGAACTTTATCGGCACCGACGGCAGCAGCGGCGCCTGTGTGAACAACGTCAACAGCTATCGCGAGCGTGATGGCTTGGCGGGCATCTTCATGCGCTCGGACGGCGTCGATCCCGAGTCGGCGCAATGGGGCACCCTGGCGCTGACGACGCCACAGCAAGAAGGAATAACCGCGCGCACTGCCTGGGCGAATTATAGCTGGGGCGATTCCCTGCTGGATTTCTGGGACGACTTCAGCGAAGACGGGCGACTCGAAGAGCGCGATCGCGACGGGGTGGACAATCCGACGGGCTCCCTCTCAGTTGCCTTGAATGTCCCCGCCAATAGTTCAGCGGCGGTGACATTCTTGTTGAGCTGGCATTTCCCCAATCGCATCACCTGGCAAGAAGCCGGTCGGAATCACCCGCAGAGCCCCCTGCAAGCGGGCACGCGCATCGGCAACTACTACACGACCCAGTACGCCGACGCCTGGGAGGCCGCCGCGTATACGGCTGCCAATCTCGAATGGCTGGAATCGGAGACCTTGTCTTTCGTCAATGGCGTTCTCGACAGCGACTTGCCCGGGGTCGTTAAAGAGTCCGCGCTCTCGAATTTGAGCACGCTGCGCTCGCAGACCGTTTTCCGCACGCCCGATGGATTCATGTTCGGCTGGGAAGGTTGCGACGATACGGCGGGCTGCTGTTTTGGGTCATGTACGCATGTCTGGAATTATGAACAGGCCACAGCTTTTCTCTTTGGAGAGCTGGCGATGGGCATGCGCGAAGTCGAATTCAACTATGCCACGCGGGGAGACGGCGGCATGAGCTTCCGCGTCGACCTGCCGCTGGAGCACGCCGCAGCCTGGTCGCTGGCGGCGGCCGACGGACAGATGGGCTGCCTGATGAAGCTCTATCGCGACTGGCAGCTTTCCGGCGACAGCGACAGGCTGCGGCAGCTTTGGGACAAGGCGCGCAAGGCCCTGGAATTCTGCTGGCTGCCGGGGGGCTGGGACGCCGACAAAGATGGCGTGATGGAAGGCTGCCAGCACAATACCATGGATGTCGAGTATTACGGTCCCAACCCGCAAATGGGTATATGGTACCTGGGCGCCTTGCGCGCGATGGAAGAAATGGCGCGGCACCTGGACGAGGCGGATTTCGCTGATGAATGTCGGCGACTCTATGAAAACGGGCGCGCCTGGATCGACGCGAACTTGTTCAACGGCGAGTACTACGAACACGAGATCCGCCCGGCTGCGGGAAAAGATTCGGTCTTCGGTATGTTAATGAGCGACATGGGCGCGGCCGATCCCAGTCAACCGGTGTTGCAGCTCGGCGCCGGCTGCCTGGTCGATCAATTGGTGGGGCAGTTGCTGGCGCACGTCAGCGGACTGGGATATGTCGTCGACGAGGCTAATGTCAAAGCCACGCTGCGCAGCATCATGCGCTACAACTTCAAGGAAAACATGTACGGCCATTTCAATCACATGCGCTCCTACGTGCTCAACGACGAATCAGCGCTGCTGATGGCGACTTACCCGCGCGGGGAACGACCGGCGCGCCCCTTCCCCTATTACAACGAGGTCATGACCGGCTTCGAGTACACCGCCGCAATTGGCATGCTCTACGAAGGCGATATCGGTGATGGCTTGAAGTGCATCGGGGCGATCCGCGATCGCTACGACGGGCTCAAGCGGAATCCTTTTGACGAGGCGGAATGCGGCCATCATTACGCGCGCGCCATGGTCAGTTGGGCGGCGACCTTGGCGCTAACCGGCTTTCAGTATTCCGCGGTTGACGGGACCTTGGCTTTCGCGGCGCCGTCCACAGCTCGTCGGCACTTCTGGTCGAGCGGTTACGCCTGGGGCACCTGTGAACTAGCGCCAAATGGGGATGGCGCCTGCGGCGTGAGTTTCAAGGTTTTACATGGCGAGATTCGCGTCGCCGAACTGCAACTCAGCGGCTTGGGCGCGCTGCGCTATGATCAAGAGCAAGTCCTGCAAAAGGGTGACACGCTCAATTGCGTGATTACCGCGGCCTAAACCCAGCATTGAACGCAACGGTCGGAGAATCCAATCACTAATGTTAATCATCGCCAGCGCCAACGGCGCTGTCGGAATTGAGGCCGCCATGCGCGCCCTCAAGAATGGCGGCAGCGCGATTGACGCCGTTGAAACCGGCATTCGCATCGTCGAAGCGGACCCCGCCGAGCGCTCCGTCGGTTACAACGGCTATCCCAATATCCTCGGTCAACTTGAGTTGGATGCGAGCATCATGGATGGCGGAACGCTCAATTCCGGCGCGGTCGCTATCATGCGTGGCTTCCCCTATGCGATTTCGGTAGCGCGGCAAGTGATGGATCGCAAGCTGCCACACGTGATGTTGGCGGCCGAAGGCGCCGAGCGCTTCGCCCGCGAAATCGGCGCCGAACAATGGGCGTCCATGCTCAGCGATGAAGTCAAAGCGCTTTGGCGCGAGCGATTGATCGAGCATAGCGCGCTCCTGGATATTGATGCCATGGACGGGGACACCCCTTTGCTTGATGCGGTTACCCTGGCGACAGATCCGGAGCGCGTCACGGGTACGGTCAACTTCATCGCGATTGACGGCAACGGCGACATCTGCTCCGGTGTCAGCACCAGCGGTTGGGCTTGGAAATACCCCGGGCGCGTCGGCGATTCGCCGATCATCGGCGCGGGCAACTATGCCGATAATCGTCACGGCGCATGTGCCTGCACCGGCATGGGCGAAATGGCGATCCGCGCTTGCACCGCTTACGGGCTCGTTTCGTATCTGCGCGCGGGCTTGCCGATACAAGTAGCGGGGCAAAAAGCGATGCGGGATCTGCGCGATTTGGGCGGCGATTTTATCGGCGGCATGAATCTGATCGCGCTTGACAAAGAGGGCAATCACATTGGCATGACCACGCGCGCCGGCTCGACCTACATTTACCAGCATGCCGAAATGGACGCTCATCGAGAGAAAGAACGTGAATTTGTAGAGATACCCGCTCGTTGGGCCGGTAAGGCGCGCGGGTAGATAGGATTGCAATGTATATAAATCGCGTTCGAATGATCGAAAAGAATGAAGCCCCAGCCGAACTGGCGGCGATTTATGACCGTGCCGACAGCGCCATGCAAGACGGGCGATTGCCGGGCCCCACGCTCTTCGGCAATCAGATTCGCGCGCTGGCGCATCATCCAGCGCTCTTGCAAGCGCTGATCGGCGTCTATGAGGCCTTTGCCGCCTCTCCATCAGTCGAGCGCAAGCTGATGGAACTGGGTGTCCTGATCTGCTCGCGCGTCAATGCCTGCGACTATTGTCTGCAACATCATGCGCCGCTGGCGCGCGCGTCGGGATTAAATCGCGAGCAGTTGTGGCTTATCCAGCAAGGTACCTGGAGCGAATCGCGCGACCTGTGGTCGGAGCAAGAATGGCTGGTGATTCGTTATGCCGAGCAGATGACGCGCGAGCCGCAGAAAATCGCCGACGATACCTTCGCCGAGTTGCGGAAGCACTTTGACGATCGTCAAATTGTTGACATGACGATGCGCTTCGCGCTTTGTTCAGCTTGGAACAAATTCAACGACGCGCTGGCATTGAATACGGAATTGGCGTTTCGGCATGCTTATGCAGAAATTATGGTTGAAGACTAACACCCCCGCTTGTTCGCCAATTTCGGAAAACGCCTTCTTTATCCAGTACAATGAATTGAAGAGTTCTTTTGTGTGCGTAAGCCAGTGAAATTGTTTGGAGGCGAAACATGAGCAGGCGAGCAACCGGCAAAAATTGGTACGAAAGAACGGGGCTTGTGACTGGAGTTGGCGTCCTGATTGGTATAGTGATTGGGTTGGGACGGGATGATTTGCTCTTTGGCATTGTGATGGGCTTTTTTCTGGGACTTGGAGTTGTTGTAGGCGCTATCGGCTCTCGGATGTACATAAGCCGTAGCAATAATGAAAGCAGTACCTTGACCGTGGCTATCGTATTGGCCATCGTCATCGGCATCGTCACCGCGATCTTAACGACAGCCATTGGAGGGATACTGGATAGCGTCAATGAATTCGTTAAGGGGATTTTGAGCATTGCCCTGGATCAGGCTTCGAGCCTTGCTTGGGGCATAACCATCGGCATCGGCGTTGCGGTGGGCGCTGGCTTGAACGCTGTCTTTGGCAAGAAAGACAAATCACAAGGGTGAGTAGTCGAGCGATAATCCTGAATCATTCGACTAACTGATAACATTCTGGCAGCCGCCATTCGAGCAAATTGATCCCATGCAATTCCATGAAATCGCGCGATGGCGCGTTATGCTCCCAACTGGCGCCGATGATGACTGTAGGAATCCGGTAGCGCACGATCGCCCCGGCGCACATCAGGCACGGGAAGGCGGTGGTGTAGAGGACGGTATCGGCGTAGCTCTCCTGCAAGCCGGCCGCCTTGATCGCTTCCATTTCGCCGTGGCTGAGCGGATCGTTGTTCTGGACCATCAAATTGCGCCCACGGCCGATCACCTCGCCCGCGCGTACCAAGACCGCGCCGAACGGGCTGCCGCCTTCGTCTTTGGTGGCTTGCGCTTCTTCGATTGCCATCTGCATGAATTGGTCCATTTTTGCCTCTCATTCATTGGCGGATCCACTGTAGCGGCGCCCTCTACTTCGCAGGATCCGGAACCGTCGCCGGTAGTGTATCAAAATCGCCTGAGAAATCTTAGCACCGAGAACACCGAGAATCGTGCGCCAATACATCTTTTTCCTTGCGTCCTTCGTGTCTTCGTTGTAATACAGAAATTGGCAAATTTGAATTTCAATCGTATAGGATACATTACAGATTTTACCGCAAGTTTAGAACCATTCCTTGAAATCGAATATAATCAATATGTTGACACATCAGATGCAAAAGAGTCGGGTAGCGCCTTTTGGGAGAAACAATATGAGTGAAGAAACTACAAACCAACACCAGGAAATAAAAGATAATCGGCATGGCATTGCAACGGCGGCTGGCATCGTCATTTGCATCGTCTATGGATTGCTGGCGCGCAACGATCTGCTCTTCGGATTAGTCATGGCTACGGTCTACGGCAGTGGCATGAATGCGGGAGTACGGATATCGAAGAAGCTGCTGGAAGGCGACCAAGGCAATGCGCTGCCAGCCCGTGTCATCTCCGCGGTCGTTGTCGGCATTATCGGCGCTGTAATCATTTCCATTGTGCAGGGCATTGCTCCGGTCGCGCCGGCGGAAGGCGACAATATCATTGTCGCCATCATCAAGCACTTTTTCGACAACAGCGCCGCCTTGGCCTTGGGAATCGGCGCGTTGGTCGGCAGTATCGCGCACGGGATGGCTTCAGAATAAGCGGTCACCTTCGTTTGGACGGATAGACGTATTGGCGTTGCCGAGGCGCGCTCTATTCTCCTGTGTCTTCCGCTGTTGACATGATATGAACCCGCGCGTTGGCTTTTCCTTCGCTGCGATCCAAAAAATGTGCTATAATTACAGTACTGACCAGTCAGTATTGCGAGGCGGTATGAGTGAGCCAGCCAGCGATACCCGTTCCACCCGCGAACGTATCCTCGATGCCGCGATGAATATCTTCAGCGCCAAGGGCTTCCACGATACCAAGCTGGACGAGATCGTCGCCGAAGGGGGCATCAGCAAAGGCTCGATCTATTTTCATTTCCCGAACAAGGAGAAGCTTTTCATCGCGCTTGTTGATCAGTTCGCCGACTTGATCGAGCGCCGTGCCAAAGAAGCGATCGCGCAGGAAACACAGGGGATCCGCCGCGTTCAGGTTGCCCTCGAAGCAGTGTTAGAGACTTTCGGCAAATACCGTCGTCCGGCCAAGCTGCTGCTCGTTCAAGCAGTGGGGCTGGGCACTGTTTTTGAACGCAAGCGCATGGAAGTGAACGATCGCTTCGCCCAGCTCATTAAGATCTATCTCGACGAAGCGGTCGCCGATGGTTCCATTGCGCCCGTCGATACGGCAATTGTGGCGCATGCCTGGATGGGCGCCATTCACAGCGTCGTGATTCAGTGGGTTTACACTGGCGAGCCGAGCAAGGAGGAAATCATGGATGCCTTGTTGCCGTTGCTGCTGAAGAGCGTCGGCTACCAGCCGCTCGGCGCGCAACCGGCGAAAAGGTCACAGGAATGTCGCGCTCACGCAAAATAGCAAGCCTTGTCGGCGCACGAGCGACGCGGTTTGCATAGACAGGAGTAAAGCATGGCATCCACCGCGTTCCGCGCGGACCCGCTCAACCGGCGTTATGGACGCCTGCTCAGTTGCAGCTTGCCTTGCAAGGGTATCCGTTTTCAAGACTTCCTGGGGGCTGCGGAGGGTCAGCCGCGCAGTTACTGGGAGAACCGGAACAATCGCCTCGCCTTTGCAGGCGCCGGCACAGCTGTCGAGTTGATGGCCTGGGGGGGCGAACGTTTCCGCAAGATAGCGCGAGACGCGCGCGAACTTTATGCCAAGGCGCACATCGTCGGTGGCGACCCGCCCTGGACAGGCCCGCGCCTCTATGGCGGCTTTTCGTTTCGGGGCGATTTCACACCGGACAACACCTGGTCGATTTATGCGCCGGCGCATTTTGTCTTGCCCCATTATCAACTGGTCAGCATCGACGGCGAAACCTGGCTGACTATCAATGCGCAGATTCCCCCCGAGGAAGATCCCGAAGCGCTAACAAGCGACTTGCAAATCGCCTTACGGGAGAAGATCAGCCAATTGCAGGGCGAAGGTAGACGTCTGTCAATCAATCGGCAGTCGCCTTTGCAAAGCGTCCACTACCCGATGAACTTTGATATGTGGCAGGGGATGATCTGCCAGGCAACCGACCTCATACACGCTGGCGAATTGAACAAAGTTGTGCTTGCGCGCGCGGCAGAATTGCGCTTTGAAGCGCGCCCGCGCCTGATGCCGATTCTCAGTCATCTGGCCGGGAATTACGCCGACTGTTACCGCTTCTTGTTCGAGCCTCGACCGCGCTTTGCCTTTTACGGCGCGTCTCCCGAACTGCTGGCGAGTGTACGGGGCAAAGTCATCGAAACTATGGGTTTGGCGGGCAGCATCGGCCGCGGAAGCGGCCGTGAAGATGACATGCGCTTGAGCAGGGAATTGCTGCGCAGCCACAAAAACCGGCAAGAGCACAGAATCGTTGTGGACAGAATTCGCGATCGCCTGCTGCCCTTGACCGAGTCGCTGGAGATCGCGCCGCCAGGCTTGCTCAAGCTGAAGAATATCCAGCATCTTCATTCGCCGATCCACGGCCGACTCAAACGGGAAACCGGTATCTTGGCGCTGGTGGAAGCCCTGCATCCGACACCGGCTCTGGGCGGCGACCCAAGGAAACGCGCTATGCGTCTCATCCGCGATCTGGAACCGATCCCGCGAGGTTGGTATGGCGCGCCGGTGGGCTGGATCGACGCCAACCTCGACGGACAGTTCACCGTGGCGATCCGCTCGGCTGTTGCTCAGGAATCCCGCGTGTGGATTTACGCTGGCGCGGGTATCGTGGCGGAAAGCCATCCCGAAGCCGAATGGGAAGAAACAGCCCTCAAATTCCGTCCCATGCTGGACGCGCATGGAAGCTAAGCACAAAGACACAAAATCTAACCACCGAGGACACCGAGGGTCGCGTAGACACTGACCGGCAGCACCGAGAACAGGCAAGGAAGATAATGACACAACAGCTTGGAACATACGAGAAGGACTGACTGGCACATGACATCATTGGGGCCGCTATTGAAGTACATAAGGAAATGGGACCAGGACTTTTGGAACGTATCTATGAAAACGCGCTCTGTGTAGAACTGACCAAGCGAAACACTCGATACGTGCAGCAACAGCCGATTGCGGCTAAGTACAAGGGCCAGATTGTCGGCGATCAGTTTGTAGACCTGATGGTCGAAGACAGAGTAGTGGTTGAGCTAGAGCCGGTTAAGGAACTAAGGCCGATACACGAAGCACAGTTGATCGCATACCTCAAACTCGCAAACGTGAAGACAGGATTGCTCATCAACTTTAATGTTCTGACACTGAAGAAAGGAGTCAGACGCATCAGTGTATAGTCTTTTCTCGGTGTTCTCGGTGCCCTCGGTGGTTAACCTGTAAGCGAGTAGAAATGCAAAATTCGAACACACTGTACGCAAATGTCTTTGTTGACGCGCTGGTGGCGGCGGGCTTGAAGCGGGTCTGCGTTTTGCCCGGATCGCGGCATACGCCCCTGATTCTGGCCTTCGCGCGGCATAGGGATGCCATCGACATCTACTCCCATCTGGATGAGCGAAGCGCCGCTTTCTTCGCGCTCGGGCTGGCGACAGCTACGAATGAACCCGCGGCTCTGGTATGCACATCGGGCTCGGCGGCGGCCAACTTTTTCCCGGCGATAATCGAGGCGCGGCAATCCCGCACCCCGCTGCTGGTATTAAGCGCGGATCGGCCCCCTGAACTGCGGCACAGCGGCGCAAATCAAACCATCGATCAGGTCAAGCTCTACGGCGACGCCGTAGCCTGGTTTGTCGACGCGCCGCTGCCAGAAGCGGAACCTCCGCCGCTCGCCTTGCGTAACCTGCGGACGCTGGCGGCCAGAGCGATGGTCAAGACGGCAGGAGGGGGTGTCGTGCATATCAATCTGCCCTTCCGCAAGCCCTTCGAGCCCGGTGACGATGATGCCGAAGTCATGAATATCGACCGCGGCGAAACAACGCGTTTCGTAAGGGAAAAGCGGTCCGACGCCTCCGCGCTTGACGATCTGATGCGGGGCGAGGCCAGGGTGAAGCGGGGCCTCATATACTTCGGGCACGGCAGTTGCCGCACGGCGGCCGAAGCGGGGGCGCTGATACGTTGGGCGGCCCGCGCGTCGCGCATCAGCGGCTATCCCATTCTGGCGGAATACACCTCCAACATGCGGAATATCGGACTCTCTGCGGACAAGTGTTATGAGCCGCTGGGCGCATATGAAACTTACCTTGGGGCCGCAGGCTGTGAATTCAAGTCAATCGAAGCGCTGATTCGCTTCGGTACGCCACCCTTGTCCAAGGCGATGGGCGACCTGGTGGCACAGGCCGATTTGAAGCATCACATCTATTGCAGCCGGGACGGCGAATGGGCGGACGACAGTCATGGCATCACGGAGCTCGTTCATTTTGATCCTTTGTCGGCCGCGCCAATGCCATGCGCGGACGATCCGCCGACGACGGAAACGGCCTTTCGTGACAGAATACGTCGTGCCGAGGAGATCGCCTGGAAACTCATCGACAGAGAGATGGAAACGGGAGATTATTTCGA
The DNA here is from genome assembly GCA_026707745.1 of Chloroflexota bacterium. Taxonomy (GTDB): domain Bacteria; phylum Chloroflexota; class Anaerolineae; order Aggregatilineales; family Phototrophicaceae; genus UBA6055. Next base: position 28,798 of record JAPOWG010000114.1, on the reverse strand, counting down.
TGGCGCGGTGGTCTATGATGTGGCTGACCTGATGCCGGCGGACGGGCTAATCTTCGCCGGCAACAGCTTGCCCGTGCGTCAATTGGATCAATTTGGCAAGCCGAGCGAGCGACCGATCCTCGCCTTTGCCAACCGCGGCGCTTCTGGCATCGACGGCAACATCTCGTCGGCTTTGGGCATCGGCGCGGCTTATCGGGACCGACCCCTGGCAGCTATCGTCGGCGACATCACCTTCTATCACGACATGAATGGCTTGTTGGCGATAAGGCGCTGTGGTGTGCCGGTGACGATCGTCGTATTGAACAACGCGGGCGGCGGCATCTTCCATCGGCTGCCGATACACCGATTCGAGCCGGCCTTCAGCGATTATTTCATCACCGCGCATGGTTTGGGTTTTTCTCATGCCGCGCAACTCTATGGTTTGGACTATCGGCGCGCCGATGACCGCCTGGCATTTCGCCGGGCTTTCAGCGAGGCAGTGGCAGGGCGCGGATCGACCCTCATCGAGGTTCGTACAGATGCTTTGAACGACCTACGGCGACGGGAGCAGATCATGGCGACGATACGCGCCGAGGTGGAAGAAATGAACGCATGCGATTGAACACGATTCAGTGAGGAGAATAAGATGGTAACAAGTGCGGCAGAGCAGGCAAAAATCAAGACCGCGGATCTGATGCGCCTGGCGGATTGGCAGGAAGTCAGGCGCTATGACGATATTACTTATCACAAGGCCGAAGGTATCGCGCGTATCGCCTTCGATCGCCCCAACCTGCGCAACGCCTTTCGACCCAAGACTATCGACGAAATGACCGAAGCCGTGCTGCAGGCCTGGCACGACGGCGAAGTCGGCGTCTTGTGGATCACGGCCAACGGTCCCAGTAGCAAAGATGGCATCTGGTCATTTTGCGCCGGCGGCGACCAAAAGGTGCGCGGGCACTCCGGCTATGTCGGCGACGATGGCGTGCCGCGGCTAAACGTCCTGCAATTGCAGCGTTATATCCGCAATATTCCCAAGCCGGTTATCGCCGTGGTACCGGGCTTTGCTATCGGTGGCGGGCACGTCTTGCATGTCTGCTGCGATTTGACCATCTCGAGCGATAACGCGATCTACGGCCAAACCGGACCCATCGTCGGCAGCTTTGACGCCGGTTTCGGCTCGTCCTTTCTGGCGGCGCATGTCGGGCAGAAGAAAGCGCGCGAGATCTGGTTCCTCTGCCGTCAATACAGTGCCGAGCAAGCCCTGGAAATGGGTATGGTCAATACCGTCGTGCCTTTGGCGGAGCTGGAACGGGAAGCGCTGCAGTGGTCGCGCGAAATACTGAGCAAGAGCCCGCTGGCGCTGCGCTTCATCAAAGCCGGTTTGAACGCCGAGCTTGACGGTCAGACTGGCGTGCAGGTGCTGGCGGGTGATGCCACCATGCTCTTCTATATGACGGAAGAAGGCAGCGAGGGCAAGAATGCTTTCCTCGAAGGGCGCAAGCCCGACTTCAGCAAGTTTCCGCGCCGGGCCTGAGGGGGCTCTGCCGATACTTGGGATAGCCCATGGCTGATATCGAATCCAGCGCGAATACCGATTGGCTGAGCGCGCGCCTCCGCACTACGCCGCAAAAAGCCTTCCTTCATGTCGAAGCCGAAACATACAGCTTCGCCGATATGGATCGCTTGGCGCGCGCCACGGCCGCATTCATCAAAGGGCGCGCTCATGTAGGCGCGGGCGATCATGTGGCGCTGTTCATGAGAAATGGCCCCGCATCGGTTTTGAGCCTGCTGGCATTGATGCGCCTCGGCGCTGTGATCGTGCCTTTGAATACCCGCCTCACCGCTGAAGAACTCGAATGGCAGATTAAGAACAGCGGCTGTACTTTATTGATCTGTGAGCGCGATGGCGAGGCGATTGCCCGCGCCGTCGCCGACGCTGTGCTGGTCTTTCCCGGCCTGGCTAATTTGGCGGCGGCAGACGATGCGGATGCGCCCGATGCTCCAAGAGACATTGACCTCAACCGCGACTTCGCGATCATCCACACCTCCGGTACGAGCGGGCGGCCGAAAGCTGCGATTTTGACATACAACAACATATTCCAGAGCGCGCTCGGCTCGGCTTTTCGATTGGGCCTGCTGCCTGACGATCACTGGCTTTGCATCTTGCCGACGTATCACGTCGGCGGATTGAGCATCATCCTGCGCTCATTGATTTACGGCACAGCCGTTGAACTGTCGCCCATGAAGCGTTTTGATGTGGATGCGGTGAATCGGCTGCTGACCGAGCGACCCATTTCGCTGATATCGCTGGTGCCGACGATGTTGTCGCGCCTACTGGATGCGAAGAAGGGACCGTGGAATCCGCGCTTCCGACTCGTCTTGCTCGGCGGGGAGGCGACGCCGGTCGAGCTGGTATCGCGTTGTCTCGCAGAGCGTATCCCGATCGCCCCCAGTTATGGATTGAGCGAGGCGGCATCGCAGGTTGCGACGGCGGCTCCCGACCTGATGGTAGCCAAACCCCAAAGCGTCGGCAAGCCATTGCTGTTCACAGAATTGCGGGTGCTTGACGAACGCGGCGACAACGCAGCGCCGGGCAAGCCGGGTGAAATCATCGTCAAAGGACCCCAAGTTATGCGCGGCTACTACAATGATTCGGCAGCCACGGAAAGATCTCTGCGGGCAGGCTGGCTGTATACTGGCGATATCGGCTCCCTCGATCACGATGGCGATCTGGTCGTCCTGCAACGTCGCGAAGATCTTATCCTCAGTGGTGGCGAAAATATCTATCCAGCCGAAGTGGAGAAAGCCCTGCGAGAGCATCCAGCCATCGAAGAAGCAGTGGCAGTCGGATTGGAGGATGCCAAATGGGGACAAAGGGTCGCGGCGGCAATTCAACTGAGGGACGGGCGCGACCTTTCCGAAGATGCGATTTTCGCCTTTGCTCGCAGCATGCTGGCTTCGTACAAGATCCCGAGAGAGATTCGTTTCATCAGCGCCTTCCCGCGCACATCGTCGGGCAAGATACAGCGGCGGGAAGTGCGGAAACTCTTCAATGACTAACGGGGGACTATGTGTCAACGGATATCACTATGGCCTAGAGATCAGCGGCAGTGGCGAAGGGCTGCTGCTCTTGCATGGATTCGGCGGCGACAAAACCATGTGGGCTGACCTGCGAGCCAGATTGGATAGTGAGTACCGGGTCATTGCCGCCGATATCTTGGGTCATGGCACCAGTGATAAACCGTCACAGGTCCCCGCCTATCACATGGAGCGCGTTTCCCGCGATATCCTATCCTTGCTCGACGAGTTGCGTATCCCGGAGTGTCACATGCTGGGTTACTCAATGGGCGGGCGGCTGGCGCTGCACCTAGCAGCGTGCTATCCCGGGCGCTTCCGCAGCTTGATCCTGGAAAGCGCCTCGCCGGGATTGGCCGACGACTGCGAGCGCGCGCAACGCCGTCGCCAAGACGAAGCCTTGGCGGGGCGAATCGAGACGATGGGTATCGCATGGTTCGCCGACTATTGGGAGAAACTGCCGCTTTGGAAATCGCAGGTCAAGTTGTCCGAAGATATCCTGTCAGCGCAGCGGAAACAGCGCTTGGGCAACAGTGCTACAGGACTGGCCAATAGCCTGCGCGGCATGGGCAGCGGCGCGCAGCCAAACCTGTGGCCGCGCTTGGGGCAAGTGATGATGCCGACACTCTTGCTGGTCGGGGAGGGGGACAGCAAGTTCGTCGCGATCAATCAGTTGATGGCTCGGCAGATTCCCCGCACCGATTTGCGGGTGATTCCGGATGCCGGGCACAATATCCATCTCGAGCAGCCGCTGGTATTTCAAGAGCAGGTCAATTCATTCCTGCAGGGTCGCTAGCGCGGCGAAAGCCTTCGTTATGAAGCACTCGTATTGCGCCCCCATGCGCGCGATCTTGTCATTATCCGTTGACCAATTGGCAAAATGCGCCAATCGCAGCGCTCCCCAGAGGTCCCAGAAAGGCAAAGCGCTGTAATCCAGCCCGGGATTCCGCGACTGGTAGCCGGCTGTGTAGAGATCCAGTGCAGCCTCTCCAAGCGCCCAAAGCATTTCCAGGCGACTCTTGCCCAAGTCCCCCAGCGGGTCGCCGAGCATGGCATCCTCCCAGTCGATGATCGCCGCTAGTTGATCGGCGCGCCAAAGCAAATTGCCGGGCCAGAAGTCACCGTGCAGCAGGACCGTATCATTGAATTGAAGTCGTGGGGCGGCCGCGCTTATGGCCGCGCGGATGCCATAGGCGTCTGCTGTCGGTTCACGCATGTTCTCCTCGATCAGTTCACGTTGAGAAGGCAAGAACGAAAGATCATGTTGGTCAATTCTGAATCGGTGGATATTGCTCAGAACTCGCGCCAACTGATAGCAATATGCGGAAAGATCCGTGGCTGCGAAGCGGGTTTCGCCCTCGACGAATTCGGTAATCAGGAATGGGAGCTCCTGACTTGAATCGACGAGAAGCGGTCTTGGCACGGCAAGCCCGGCGCTTGACAGGATCTTCAACAATGTAAACTCATCACGAGCGATATCGGGATTAACTTGCCGATCGCGGGTGCTGTGTCCCAGCAAGATCAACCGACGAGACGTACCGTGATCCGTGAGAATATCCAGTTTGGCGACGCGCGGGCTCAACTGCCCCGCGGCAATCAGTTCCCAGCCACGGTTGACGGTGGCGAGGGCTTTCTGCACCTGCTGGATTGAAAACTGCATGAGATGCGATTGTAACCGCGGAGATCGGACGCGGCAAAACGACAGAGTATCCATTTCGGTTGAAACAGCAAAATTTAACCACCGAGAACAATCCTAGAGTATTGTCGCTCTCCGTGTTCTTTGCGCATTTGAGGTGACATGAATCGTCTTAATTTCAACCGATTTCGATACAGTATAGGCGCGGACGCCAGAGTAGAAATCGTTGACGGACGAGCAGGCGCGGTTAGACTGAAGAGAGAAGCTTGGGCAGGTGAAAGTACGGTAGAGCCGGATGGAGCCGATTTACGTCATTCCATGGTATGTCGCGCTTGCGATCGTCATCGCTGTGTTGGTACTTTTCTTTTTGAAGTAAGGCAGGCGCTAGAGCGACTCGGCCCGCGCTTGGCAGGTGATTTGCCAAAGGTTACTGTTGAGTTGCTCATGGGGTATCTGCCCCGGCAAGCTGCCAAGCCGCCGGCAAATAAACGATGCCGCGGTTTTCCGTCCGCTGCATGACCTCGCTATCTCCCGTCACCAGGAAGGACAGCGCGAATGAGATCGAATCGATCACGGGTCCGGCAACTTCCCGAGCGACGATGTCGATCCAGTATTCGCCCGGCAACAGATTGACATTTTCAATCTTGCATTGCAGCGTGGCGTCTTCGTGAAGCGCCAGGCTGGCGCGCTCGGCGCTGGGTATGTCAACAAAACTCAGAATCGTGCCGGCAGGATCGAGAATGCGAATGGAAAAGCGATAGTTGCTTGTCGGCTCGTGGACTTTCAGCTTCAGGTTGAACAGGACGGAATCGCCCGTATGGAAGCTGGTGATGACCCCGCCGCTGCTCACATCGCGCATGGTGATATCGGCGACGCGGAAACTGCCGGTGCCTTCCCGCAGTTCGGCGGCCGGGACCTCGGCGCTGGCGAAGACCTTGGACTTGTCGATAGCCCCCTGGAAGTAGGCGGTCAGGATATCGCTGGGGGAACCGGTGGCGGTGACCCTCCCCTCGCGCAGGTAAATGGCGCGGTCACAAATGCGCTCGATGTTGTATGGATTGTGCGTGACAAAAATCACGGTCACGCCGCTGTTTGAGAGCTCGTCCATGCGCGTCAGGCATTTCTTCTGGAAGTTGACATCCCCTACCGAAAGCACCTCGTCAATCAAGAGGATATCGGCATCAACATTGACCGCGACGCTGAAGCCGAGACGGGCTTGCATGCCGCTGGAATACTGGTAAACCGGTTTGTCCAGCCATTCTCCAAGCTCGGCAAAAGATTCGATTTCGGGCATCTTGGCATCCATTTGCGCCGCGGTGAACCCCATGATGGCGCCCAGCAACTTGATATTCTCCCGTCCGGTCAAGTCGCGATGCATGCCGGCCGCCAATTCGATCATCGGGAAGAGGCGCCCGTTAATCTCGACTCGCCCGTGCGTGACCGGGCTGACGCCCGCCAGCAACTTGAGCAAGGTACTCTTCCCGGCTCCGTTTTTGCCGACGATGCCTAGCGACTCGCCTTGTTCGACTTGGAACGAGATATCTTGCAATGCCCAGGGACCGTAAGCCGCAAAGCCGTTCCTCCGCCGCCCCGCCAGTTGATCGAACTGTCGGCGCAGGTACGGGCGCAGCGGCAAGCCGTAACGCTTCCATACATCTTCGACGTGTATGGCTACATCCTTGGGCATCTCGATTCATCCTTTGTCTGTCGGGCGCGAACAAGATATCTCGGACGCCGACCTTCGCTACAGAACATCGGCAAAGTACTGCGACAAGACCTGGAAGAGCGGAAACGCGACCAGCAGAATCAACAACGTGACAACCAGGCTGATGAAAAGCGACTCGGGATCGGGCGGCTGCCCGAAGATTAACACCCTGCGGAAACCATCAATGATGCCCACCGTCGGATTGAGCCGGTAGACAATTTGCAGATTGCTCGCCAGCTCTTTGGAGGAATAGATCACCGGCGTCAGAAATAACCAGACTTGCATGAAATACTGTAAGCCATGCAGCATGTCGCGCCGGTATACGGTGAAGGCCGCGATGCCGATGCCGACGCCCCAAGCCAGCAAGCTCACCATCGCCACCAGCGCCGGCAGCCAGAGCCAAGCCCAGGTGATCGGCATCTGATACAAGAGCAAGGCGACGAAGAGCACGATCGACGACATGACGAAGTCAAAAAAGGTGGTTGCCAGGACGACCAGCGGAAAAATGAAACGCGGAACGGCCATTTTTCGCAATAAGGTGCCATTGGCCAAAATGCCAAAGGGAATGCGGATGACCGATGTTTGAAAATAGGTCCAGGGTACGGTGGCGGCGAAGACAAAGACCAGATGGGGCGCGCCTTCGGTATCGATCTCGACCACCCGGTGCAAGAAACTGAAGATGGCTGTCGTCAAAATGGCGGGAATGATCGCCCAGAGCGGACCTAGAATCGTCCGGCGATAGCGCGCCCGTATATCGCGGCTGACCAGGGAAAGGAACAGATTCCAGTAGCTGCGCCACTTGAGGGCGCGATTAGCCGACGCCGTCGTATTCGACCAATGACTCATGTTGGGAAATGGCTTTCCTGCGCAAAATCAGCGCCGCTATTATCGTTGCAACAGCCTAAAGACAAAGCCGCTCGGCGGCGGCGAAAATGTCTGCCGGGCTCACACAATACAAAAGCCTTCTCCTCCCGCGCGCAAGGGGGTTAGACAAATTAGTGCGGAAGCCGCTTGACCTTATACACCCTATGGTACTCGATTTATCAATCTGCGCTGCTCGGCATGGACGCCGCGTATCAGTTGCGCCATCCCCCGCAGCACGCTCTCGTGGCTGGCCATCTCGCCGCGCAGGGGGCGACCGAAATGCAGGCTGATGACCGGATCGCGATAGAACGGGAACATCATCTGGAAGGTCGCCGCCAGAAAATGGCGTTTGTCTTTGTCTCGGTATTGACGGACGACAGGATTGCGCAGCGCACGGCGCGAGATGACCCCGCCGACCGCGCATGGCAAGATCGTCAGATCCGGCACATGGCGCGCGAAAAACTCGATGCTGCGCGACCATTCCGGCAGCGAAGCCAGTGCAGGTTCCAGCGCCAGTGCGGGATCGTCCTCGATCTCCCCGCGTGGATAGATCAAGAGCGATTTGCCCAGGCGCAAATGACGAAGGGACTCTCTCATCGCCAGATAGGGCGCGCGCTTGTCGACCACGATAACATGGCGGCGCATCTCACCCAGTCCGGGCAAGATGCCGAAGTTATAAGCCAGGACTTGGGTATCCCCACGGGGCGAGGCCGATAGCAAGGCAAAGGCGTCTCCCAAGCCGGCGTGGTTGCCCAGAAACAGCACCGGTCCTGTTGTCGGCACGTTCTCGGCGCCGTGGACGTGCAGGACGCGCGCGGCGATCTCGACCAGCCAGCGACTGGCGCCCCGCAGGTGGCCGTCCCGCGCGATCATGGATTCCATTTTCATGCCGAGCCGCGTGAGTTCCAGCACGAAGGGGGCGCAGAGGATGTGCAGGGTGGCGTTGAGCGTGGGATGGCTGAAGCAGAAGGCTTCCACGACGGAGGCGCTCATGGCGCGGTAGAGGCGGAGGAAGCGCACTCTATTATTGGTTGCTATCGCAACATCCAGCCGAGACCTCATTGCAGAGAGTAACTTTTTGACTATACTGCCGTAATACTGTTAGAGAAGAAGGTTATCCATAGCGTGATATTCTCAACTAAGAGTAACAAATTTTACGGTAGATTTATGCTTACTTTTGTCAGCAATTGGATGTTTAGACAAAAATCCACCTGTTGAGAGGTTTGTTCATGAAATCCACAATTGTTTGGGTGATAGTTTTCTCGATTGTCGCGCTCGTAATTGGGATGGCTGTAGTCAACCCACTTATCGGGTTGATACCTTCCTTGGGAAACATTCTGCATCTTTCACCATCTGCACAAGGAAGCACAACGCGCACTATAGTAAATAGCATACAGCCCTTGGGACAGTTGGTCACTTTGAGCGTAGAAGTCGCGCATGCAAATGTCAACGTGAAAACATCAACATCCCTATGCGGGTATGAAGCAAATCATGTGTCGCAAAGCGTTATCGAGGCTGGAATTGATATTTCAGACATTGATGAAGACAGCATCCAGTACGACGAAGATGACGATACCTTTACAGTAAAAGCTCCGACTCCAGCAATCACCAGCTGTCGTAATGAATATTTTGATCAATACGCCAAAAGCGGTGGAGGTACGGCAACTTGCTTTGACGATTTTTGGGATGACATGAGCATCATTGGTCGGCATATATCGATGGAGCGTTTTGTGCGGGATGGCCTGGAAAGCGGAATTCTCAAACGGGCGGAGAATCAAGCGACCATCGTATTGGGGAATTTCATCAGTGCGGTTACGGGCAGCAAAGTCCATATCGAATACGACGAAGCGCCTGATGAACCGCTCATCCCGTCGTCTTGTCGTCTAGATCTGCCCCCTGGCTGGGAGAAGGATGCCGAAGGTGGATGGAAGCGGTCGGGCTGAGGATACCCTACCCCCCACCCGTCATCAACAGACCCAGATGCTCAATATCCACATTCTCGTTCTTGACCTCGCCCACGATCTGGCCCTCGTACATCACCAGGATCCGGTCGGAGAGGGCGCGGATCTCGTCCAGGTCCTCGCTGATGAGCAAGATCGCCGTGCCGTTGTCGCGCTCGTCCAGCAAGCGCTGATGAATGTACTCGGTCGCGCCGATATCGACGCCGCGCGTCGGCTGCGCCGCGATCAGCACACCGGGCGCGCGCGATAGCTCCCGCGCCAGCACCAATTTTTGGATATTGCCACCGGAAAGGCTCTTGACCAGCGTTTCGGTGCCGGGCGTCTTGATCTCGTAGATTTTGATGGCCTGGCGGCAAGCTTCGCGGATCTTGCGGAAAAGCATGAAGATCTTGGCGGTCGTGAACTTGGGATGGCCGTGATCTTGCAGCACATAATTCTCAGCGACGCTGAATTCCTTGATGACGCCGTCAATCATGCGCTCTTCGGGGATATATGACAGGCCCATGGCGTTCAAGCGCGAGGGCGGTGCGTTGGTGACGTCGTTGCCATCGACCACCACTTTGCCGGCAGTCGCCTCTCGCAAGCCGGTGACGCACTGCGCCAATTCCTGCTGGCCATTGCCGGAAACGCCGGCCACGCCGACGATCTCGCCCCCACGCAGCCGCAATGAGACATCGTCCAAGCCAACTGTGCCGCGGTTGCTAAGGGCGCTGACGCCGTCGAGTACCAGGCGGTCGCCCTGGACACTGGCTTCGTGTTTCTCGTATTCGAGCAAGACCGGACGCCCGACCATCATCTCGGCGAGCTTGGGGCGAGTGGCTTCGCTGGTGGGGATCGAGTTGACGCGCCTTCCGTCGCGCAAGACGGTAACGCGGTGGCTGATCTCCAGCACCTCGTGCAATTTATGCGAGATGAATACCAGCGCGTGTCCATCGTCGGCTAGTTGATTGAGAATACGGAACAGGCCGTCCACCTCCTGCGGCGTGAGCACGGCGGTCGGTTCGTCCAGGATAAGCAAAGCCGCGCCCTTGTAAAGCGCCCGCAGAATCTCGACGCGCTGCTGTTCTCCCACTGCCAATTGCCAAATCGGCAGATCCGGGTTGACCTTGAGATTGTAAATCTCCGACAGTTCTATCACGCGCCGGCTGACCACATCGAGGTCGAGGCGCGCCCCGCGCGACGACTTCATGCCCAGCGCAATGTTCTCGGCGACAGTCAAGGAGGGGACCAGCATGAAATGCTGGTGGATCATGCCGATGCCGTGCCCGATGGCGTCTTGCGGGTTGCTGATGGTCGTTTCCGCGCCGTTGATCAGGATCTGCCCCTCGTCCGGATGGTATAGGCCGTAGAGCATTTTCATCAAGGTGGACTTGCCCGCCCCATTCTCCCCCAGCAAAGCGTGGATCTCGCCGGAATTGACATCGAAGTCGATTTTGTCGGCCGCCAGGACGCCGGGAAAGCGCTTGACAATGCCGATCATATCCAATTTATCGATGGGCAGGTGCCCGGTCGGCAGCAGGTTTTTGGTCATCGGTTTTGACTCGTGCGGATAGGTGAAGCGGGGCAGCCCGGCGGGCTGCCCCGGCAACCTCTAATTGTGACAGACGGAGCGTCTAGCCAGCAAACTCCATGACCAAGCCGCCGTTCGCCAGGGTCAACGCGTAAGATTGGCCGCCGAGCATCCCCATCTGGATGTTGTCGATGATGTCGGCCAAAATGACCTCCCACTTGTAAACTTGGAAGGCGACGGCGGAATCACCGGCCAACTCGGCTTGACTGGCTTGGGTGCCGAACCAGCGCGCGCCATTCTCGCTACCGACGGCGATTGCGCCAACCACCATCTGCGCCGTGCCGGTCAGGATATCCGCGCCATTAGCGATATGGGTCTCCGCCGCTTCTGTCGCCAGCGGGACATCGCTGAAGGATTGGATATAGACGACGTTTACCGTCGCATCGGCGTTGGAGGCAGCGACCCCGTCTACAAAGCCGTCGACATATAGCTTGGCGTCGCCCACTTCAATCGGACCGACAACGCCGATGACGTTGGATTCGGTCATCAATCCTGCCATAACGCCGTTCACAAAACCGCCCTCATCGGACGCGGCGGTATAAGCGAAGACGTTATCCAGCCCGAAAGTTTCTTCATCCGTGCCCCAGGCGAAGGAGACCTCGGAGAATTCCGCCGCCAGCTCTTCGACTACCGAACCGAATTGCGAGCCATGCGCAATCACCAGATCGTAATCGCCCGACGCCGCCCATTCACGCAGCGCTACCGCCGCGTCATCGACGATGAAGGTGCCATCCTGGAAGTCGAATTGGAAGGCGTCTTCACCCATCTGCGCCTGTATCGCCATCAGCCCGTCATACATGCTCTGGCTGAAGGCGAGATCGTTTGTCGCACTGGGCGCTACCGCCGCCACACGAAAGACATCTTGCGCCATGCTCGGCATCACCCCGATAAACAGGGCGAGAATCAGGGTAAGAAGTAATGCTTTTCTCATCGTTACTTTCTCCTTAATTGGACAGTTGACTTTAATCCGGGCACAATTGCCCGTGAATAAACTATGTTATAGCCAGTGGCGACTGTTTGTAAATATCAGTCCTCGCTATCCTCTCCGTCGTCTTCACCCTCGCTCTCGTCCGCCATGTCATCGTCCATCGCGGGAATCGGCGCGATGTCGCCAGATACGATACCGGCGATGGTTTCCTCCGCCACCGCCATCAATTCGTCGCTGATCTCGAAGTCCTTGTCGAATTCCATCACCAGGCCTTCGTTCGCCAGCGTGAGCACATAATACTCACCGCCCAGAATGCCTTCGCCGATCTTACTGATCATGTCCAGCAAGAGTACATCCCATTTATAAATCTGGAAGGCGACGCCAATATCTCCGGATAGCTCGTCCTGGCTGGAATCGGAACCGAACCAGAGCACATCATTTTCCAGGGCCGCGGCTATGGGACCGACAACCATTTGCGCGGTGCCGGTCAGGATGTCCGCACCGTTCGCGATATGCGTCTCCGCGGCTTCAGTCGCCAGCGGCACGTCGCTGAAGGAGCCGATGAAAACGATATTGACGTCGATATCCGAGTCGACAGAAGCCACGCCGTTGGCGAAGCCGTCCGCATAAAGTTTGCCATCCCCGACTTCGATGGGTCCGACCAGGCCGATAACGCGCGATTCGGTAAGATGCGCGGCCAGCACGCCGTTGAAATAGCCGCCTTCATCGGAGGCGGCTGCGTAGCTGTATACGTTGTCCAGGCCGAAGGTATCTTGTCGAGTACCCCAGGCGAAGGAAACGTCGGGGAACTCGCTGGCCAATTCCTCGACGATCGGACCGTACTGTGAACCGTGCGCGATCACCAATTGATAATCGCCGGAAGCCGCCCAATCGCGCAAGGCAACCGCGGCGTCATCAACGATGTAGGTGCTGTCTTGCACGTCAAACTCAAAGGCATCCGCGCCCAATTCGTTCTGGACAGCCGTCAGGCCGTCGTACATGCTCTGGCTGAAGGCGAGATCGTTGATCGCGCTTGGCATCAGCGCCGCTACGCGAAAAACGTCATCCTGCGCCAGGGACGGGATCCCCGCCCAAGCCAGGAGGAAAACAAGGATTATCAGGTGTCTCTTTTTCATGATGTTCTCTCAATCAATCTTGTATTCAAAAACGCGCAGGCCATTATCGACCTGGGAGCGCCTATTCTCCGCGTTCGTAAGGTTTAGTCAGGGCTGTAGGCTGTTCTTGTCGCTTGGAGGCGAAAACCAGCGCGATGATGGTGATGACATAAGGCGCCATGACCGCAAACTCCGAGGGAATATCCAGACCAATCACTTTGATCTGCAACTGCAAGGCATTGACGAAACTGAAGAGCATGGCGCCGGCCGCCACCGCCCAGGGGCGCCAGCCGCCGAAATAGACCAAGGCAACCGCGATAAAGCCTTGCCCAGCCGTCAGGTTTTGCTGAAACAGGTTGATCAACGCGATTGACAGCGACGCCCCGGCCAAGCCCGCCAACATGCCGCCGATGGTCGTCGTCGCATAACGCACTCTCGCCACGCTGACGCCCATGGCATCGGCGGCTTCGGGATTCTGTCCTACGGCCCGGATCATCAAGCCGAAGGTCGTCCGGTTGAGGACGAAGGCCGATATCGGCACCAGCGCGAATGCGACATAAACCAGCAGATTATGGTGAAAGAAGATCTCGCCCAGCACAGGTATATCCGTCAGGATCGGGAAGGTGATGCGCGGGAAACCGCTGACCGATTTCGGCGTTCCCACCCATTGCTGGAACAATAGCTCGCTCAAGCCCAGTCCAAAAAGATAAACGCCGATGCCGCTTATGCCTTGCTTGGCTTTTAGCGTCACGCTGACGAAGGCCATGGCCAAGCCCATCAAGCCGCCGACGATCAAGGCGATTAATACACCGAAGAGCAGACTGAGCGGCTCGCTCAGGCTTCCTTCCTGTTGCGTGATGAACACTGCGTAAAAGCCCGTGAAGGCGCCCATCAGCATCATGCCGTCGACACCGAGGTTTAATACGCCGCTGCGTTGCGCGAAGGCCTCGCCCAGCGCCGCGAAGATATAGGGGGTGGCCAAGCGAATGGCGGAGGCGAATACGCTGGCGGTGAAAATGGCGTCGAGTTCCATCAGCCGCTTCCCTCGTCTGGCGACGCGCGATCAGCGGGCTTGTCCCCGCTGGAACCAAGATTGTCCGGTGTTTCTTGCAGGCTCACCCGCCGCTTGCTGCGCTGCAAAATGAAGATTTCGCTGCTGACGACAAAGACCACGATCAAGCCGTTCACCGCGGTGATCAACGACGCGGGCACGCCAAGTTCGCGCTGCATTTTCTGCGCGCCCACCAACAGCCCGCCGAAGAAGGCCGCCGCCGGTATTGCTCCAATAGGATTAAGCCCACCGAAGAGCGCCGCCACAATGCCATTAAAGCCGGCAGCGCCGGTGAAACCAGCCGGCGATCCGTCGGTTTGCAGGCGATATTGTAGTCCGAGGACCTGCACGACGCCCGCCAGTCCAGCGAACCCGCCCGCCAGGAACATGGAGAACATCATCTGCCGCTTGACGTTGATGCCGGCGTAGCTCGAAGCACGTTGGTTTTCCCCAACGGCGCGGATCCGATAACCCAGCGACGTGCGCCAGAGGAATATGTAAATGATCACTGCCAGTACGATGGCGATGATCAGCCCCCAGTGCAAGCGAGTTCGCGCGAAGAGATGCGGGTCGCCAATCGGCAAGGACAGGCGTGGCAATTGCGCCGCAGTCACGAGCCGCGCGGTCTTGGGAATATTGTTGATACCCGCCTCTGCGGGATCGAGCAGGATACCGTTGAGCAGGAAATTCATCATCTGCACGGCAATCTGATTGAGCATGATTGTGCTCAGAATCTCGTTGACATCAAAATAAGCTTTGAGGAAACCGGCCAAGCCGCCGTAAAGCGCACCTGCCAAAAAACCGCCAACCAGTGAGCAGGTAACGATGATGAGGTCGAAGGCGCCTTTTTCCTTGGCTAACTCCGGCGGGACGCGCATTTCTCCCAGAATCAGCGCGACGGTTACGCCCGCCAGCGCGCCGGCGATCATTTGCCCCTCGCCGCCTATGTTGATCATGCCGCCGCGGAAAGCGATGGTGATGCCGATGCCGACGAAGAGAATCGGCGTCGCCTTGACCAGCGTCTCGGCGGCGGCGTTTTCCTTTCCCGCAGCGCCTTCCCACATGGCGGCATAGGCTTCCAGCGGGTTGGCATTCAGCGCCAGCAGCAACACCGAAGCCACGACCAGCGCCAGCACCAAAGCGACGATCACTGGCGAAAAGTCTACAAGTCGGTTTAAGCGCGAGAACCAGGCGCTTCTCGCGAATCTGGATTTTTGATTCAACGTGTCACTGTCTCACTTACCCAATGGTTCTTGTGACGCTCCCTATTGCATCGGAAAAGATGTTGTTGAAAGTATACCGAGCATAGTATGCCAAGTTTTGCTAATTTCTACAAATCCTTGCTAGGAATCGGTCGTGCTTCGGTATAATTGGCGTGATCCTTTATGGAGCGGCAGCGCCATTCGCCTATGGACAGTTTCCCGACATACGAACGCGACGGTTTCAGGTACGGTCCCGGAAGACCGCGTCCCTTCGGGGCGACAGTCATGGCGGAAGGCGTCAATTTTTCCGCTTTTTCCAATCACGCGAGCGCTTGCACGCTCGTCCTCTTTGACAAAGGCGCCGAATCGCCGCGTGTGGAAATCCCCTTTCCCGATGCTTTCCGAACCGGTGATGTCTTCGCCATGATCGTCTATGATCTGGATCACAGCCAGACCGAGTATGGCTTCCGCTTTGATGGTCCGTACGACCCGGCCAACGGGCATCGCTTTGACGCGCGACATATTTTGTTGGACCCATACGCTAAACGAATCGGCGGACGGGATGTCTGGGCGCAGGGATACGACTGGGACAACCCCTATCCCTATCGCGCCCGTCCTTGTGTCGAGGACTTCGCATGGGAAGGCGACCGGCAACTCAACATCCCCATGGAAGATCTTGTCGTCTACGAAATGCACGTTCGGGGCTTTACCGCCCATACTTCGTCACAGGTGGAAGCGCCCGGCACCTACGCCGCGATCATAGAGAAAATCCCTTATCTCAAGGAACTTGGGGTCAACTGCATTGAGTTGATGCCGATTTTTGAGTTCGATGAACTCGCCAACGAGCGGGTCAATCCACAATCGGGCGAGCGACTGACGAATTACTGGGGCTACAACCCAATCGGCTTCTTCGCGCCTAACGCGGCTTATGCGGCTGCCGGCGAGCCGGCCGAGGAGTTAAAGACGCTAGTCAAGAGCTGCCATCAAAACGGCATTGAGGTCTGGCTTGACGTCGTTTTCAATCACACCGCCGAGGGCAACGACGACGGGCCTACAATTTCTTATCGTGGCATCGACAACAAAACTTACTACCTGCTAAAACCCGACGGCGGTTACTACAATTTCAGCGGCACTGGCAATACATTTAACTGCAATCATCCCATCGTTCGCGTATTGCTGCTGGACTGCCTGCGCTATTGGGTATCGGAGTTTCACATTGATGGCTTTCGCTTCGACCTGGCGTCCAGCCTGGGCCGCGATCCGCAGGGCAATCCCGATCCCAACCCGCCCTTGCTGGAGGTATTAGCATACGATCCCATGTTGGCGCAGACCAAGCTGATCGCCGAGGCCTGGGACGCCGGCGGCTTGTATCAAGTGGGCAGCTTCCCGGCTTACGGGCGCTGGGCGGAGTGGAACGGCAGATACCGCGATGATATCCGCCGCTTTGTCAAGGGCGATGGGGGTATGCTGGGCGCCATTGCCGCGCGGATACAAGGCTCGCCCGACATTTACGGCGACCGCGGGCCGCGCGCGTCGGTCAATTTCGTGACCGCGCACGATGGCTTCACCTTGCGCGACCTGGTCTCCTACAATCACAAACATAATGAAGCCAACGGTGAAGAAAACCGCGATGGCATGGACGAGAACTTCAGCTGGAATTGCGGCGCGGAAGGCGAAACCGAAGACGTGGCAATCAACGGCTTGCGCGAGCGGCAAATCAAAAACTTCCTCAGTCTGTTGATGGTCAGTCAGGGTGTGCCAATGCTGCTGATGGGAGACGAGATCGGGCACTCCAAAGGCGGCAACAACAATAGCTATTGCCACGATAGCGCTCTCAACTGGTTCGATTGGGAAGCCCTGCGTAGCGAAGCCCCACTGTTTCGCTTCACACGAAGCTTGATCGCATTTCGCAAAGCGCATCCGGCTCTGCGGCGCCGTTCCTATTTTCATCATCGCGATACAATCAATTCGGGCTATCCAGATATTTCCTTTCATGGCAGGGAACTTTGGCAACCCGATTGGTCCTATGCGGGGCGACAACTGGCATGCCTCTTATGCGGGGAGCATTGTCGCGAAGGCACTGAAGCGGACGATATGATCTACATCATCATGAACGCCCACTGGGAGACGGCCTGGTTCGATCTGCCACCGCTGGGCGCACGCAGGAAATGGCATGTGGCTGTCAACACGGCGCTGCGCTCGCCCGAGGATAGTCACGCGCTCGGTCAGGAGCCGGTTCTGCCGAACCAGGAGCAGATTATAGTGGGCGCGCGCTCGGTCCTAATCCTGGTCGGGCGCTAGTTATGGTTTGAGAATCAGCGAGGAGCAGTCTATCGCCATGGCCAAAATCGAGCAGATCTATCTGATTAGCCATACCCATACCGATATCGGTTATACCGATCATCAGGACACTGTTTTTCGCCAGCATCTCGGCTTTATCGACCAAGCCGTCGAACTGGGCGAGGCCACCGCCGACTATCCCGAAGAAGCGCGCTATAAGTGGACTTGCGAGGTGACCTCCTTTGTCGAACGCTATTTTCAGGCGCGTCCGGCCAGCCAGATCGACCGCTTCCTGGAATTGCATCGGCGCGGGCAGATGGCGGTCGCAGGTATGCAATATCACTGGACGCCGCTGCTCTCGACCGCGGCGATGCTGCGTTCGCTGCTGCCCGTGCAACGCCTGCGCGACGACTACAGTCTCAAGATAAGCGCGGGCATGCAATGCGACGTCAACGGCGTCAGTTGGCTCTGGGCGGATCTGCTGCCGGCTACCGGCATCAAGACCTTGACCATGTCAATCAACATGCACCGGGGCCGCCGTCCCGAACCGGACTTGAATGCATTCTGGTGGCAGGGACCGGGCGGTGGACGGCTATTGACCTTCAACGGTCCGCATTATCTCTATGGCATCTTCCGCTACGGGTTAAGCCATATGAACTTCGTCGACGACTTGCTGCCGACGCAACTCGCCAAACTCGAAGCGCGCGACGATTATCCCTACGATTTTCTCTATGCCCAGATCACGCATCCGGCGCGCGTTGACAATGGCCCGCCGCTGGCGCATATGTCGGATTTCGTGCGTGACTGGAACGCTAGCGGACGCCAACCTCGGCTCATTTTCACCACGCTGGACGGTTTCGCCGATATGCTGCACGAGAAATATGGCGATCAGCTTTTCACATGGTCCGGCGATTGGGCTGATTGGTGGGCGGACGGCGTCGGTTCCTCGATCTATGAGACCAGCCTCAACCGCCAAACGGAAGCACTACTGCCGGTTTTGGATTTGCTGGCCGCGCAGGTCGACGGCGTTAATCGCAATCTTGTTGAAGAAGCGTATCGTCTGGTGTCGCTCTACGACGAGCACACATGGGGCGCTTTCAGCAGCATCCGCCGGCCACACTCGCCCTTTGCCCGCGCCCAATTCAGTCGAAAGGCCAGCTACGCCTATGGCGGTTACGGGCTCACGCATGAATTGCTGGCGGATGGCGGCCGCAAACTCGCCACCGAGATCACGAAAAAGACGCCGGAAGGCGATACCTGGCGGCGCTGGGGACAATATATCAGCGCCGACCCAGCGGATGAACCGGATAATTATCGCTACCTGGTGTTGAATCCGCTGGGTTGGGATCGACATGTGCGCTATCCACTGCCGCCGGATATGGGCGGCGCGGCGCCGCATGGCATGCTGGAGATGTTCCTCGTCGGCAATTACCGCGAGGCGCCGCCGTTGATTACCGATTCCGCCGGCGACACGATGATCGACCTTTCTCTGCCCGCTTTCGGTTACGCGACCGTCGCGCCGCGGTCGATCCCAACGGACGCCGATGCGTTCATCGGCGAGGGAGTGATCGAAAATGCCTGGTATCGCCTGCGGATTGATCCCGCCACCGGCGGCTTGCTGAGTTGGTATGACAAGGAACTGGGGCGTGAATTGGTCAACGGTGATGAGCTTTGGCGTTTTGGACAGTACGTCTACGAATGGGTTGATCATCCCGATGACCGGCGAGCTATCTTCGCGCTGGATTTCGACCGCGAAGATTTTGGAGTCCGCCATGCTGATACGCCCTTCCGGCGCAGTGGTCCAACGGAAGTCGAGATCATGCCGGCGCAACGCCGGCACGACTGCGTCGAGATCGAAGCGCGAATGGAGGCGAAAGGCGCTCGCTCGCTAAAAGTTCGCTATAGCTTGCCCTTCCACGAAAAGACGCTGCAACTCGAGATGCTGGTCGACAAGACTTTCAATACCTTGGCGGAAGCGGTCTATGTGCCTTTCCCTATAGCGATCGACAAACCTAAATTCCATCTCGATCTCAACGGCGTGCCGCTGGAACCGGAACGTGAGCAGTTGCCCGGCTCCTGCCGGGACTGGTATGGTGTACATCGCTGGGCCCAGGTGGGCGACGAGTCGCTTTCGGTGACCCTTGTACCGATCGACTCGCCGCTGATCCAAGTGGGCGGCATCACGACCGGACGCTGGGCGCAAGTATTGGATAGCAGCCGGGCGACGCTGGTGTCCTGGGCATTGCACAATCACTGGGATACTAATTTCAAAGCCAGCCAGGGTGAAGATACCTTGCTGCGCTATCACCTCTCGTCGAGCGCGGGATACGATCCGAGAGCATCGAGTCGCTTCGCCATGAACAGTATCGTTCCGCCCCTGATCGTGCGTGTGCCGGGCGCCGAACTCGGCGAGGGCGGGATCTTGCTGACCTGCGATCCGCAAGGACAGTGCGAGATTCAAATCAAAGTCGCGGCCGATGGACGGGGCTTGATCCTCCATGCCTATAACCTAGGTATTGATGAGGTAGTGCAAACGCTGAGCTTCCCTGGGCAGAGCATTACTGAGGCATGGCAATGTACGCCAATCGAAGTCGATCAAGAATTACTCCCCATTCGCGACAAGTCGATAACGGTGGATGTGCCCTCGCGATCCGTCGCCTGCGTCCGCGTCCTCTTTGAGTGAGGGGAAACTGTTGGCTGCTACTGTGGAACGACCAACCAGGAGGAGAGAAGTGACAGACGAGCTAGAAGGCAAAACGGCATTGGTAACCGGCGCGGCCGGTGATTTGGGGGGCGCTATGGCGCGGCAATTGGCGGCGAATGGCGCGCATGTCGTCCTGTGGGACATCAAGTCCGCCGACGACGCGAAAGCGGCGCTGGATCAAGCGCGCAGTCACGACGACAGCGCGAGCTATCACCAGATCGATGTGCGCGATCGCAGGACCGTCGATGGCGCGATTGCCGAGATGCCCGCGCTCGATATCGTCTGCTCCAACGCCGGTATCGTCCATGCCCAGCCCTTCCTTGATGTAACGCAAGACAATTGGCAAAACCACCTCGATATCAACCTGACGGGCTGCTTCAACGTCTGTCAGGCTGCCGCGCGCAAGATGGTCGCCGCCGGGACCGCGGGACGAATCATCCTGACTTCGAGCTGGGTTGGCAGCATACCCTGGCCCGAGATCACGCCCTATTCCGTCAGCAAAGCCGGCGTCAATATGCTGGTCAAGCAAATGGCGCGGGAACTTGCGGGGCACCGGATTCTGGTGAATGCCGTGGCGCCGGGGATCGTGGCGGCGGGATTGGCCGGACGTCAACTGCGCGAGGAACCGCAATACGCCGCGCGGGTGGCCAAGGTCATTCCGCTAGTTGAACCCGGCACGCCTGAAGAAATCGCCGAGGCGGTGGTTTATCTGGCCGGTCCGCAGACAGCTTATATGACCGGCAGCATTTTGACGCTGGACGGTGGTTGCTCGCTGTTTCAGTTTGACGCCTGATTTTTTCGCACGCATCCTTAGCTGGCCAGGGCTTGGTGTCCTTCGTGACTCTTATTTGATGAACCGCGATCTGCGGTAGCCGAGCAAGTTTATTATTCTGTGTGAGCGCGGTAGCCCAAATTCGCTGCCGCCGAGCGGCTGTGGTGAGATCTGTTACGCGATCAGAACGCGCAGCACCTGACTATGCAGGGGACCGTTGGTAGCAATGATGCCATTGCCGGATAGCGGCGGTCCACCGTTCCAGGAAGTGATTTTGCCGCCGGCGCCTTCTACAATCGGGATCAAGGCAACGATGTCCCAAAGATGCATGATCGGATCCAGCATGATATCGGCATAACCGGTGGCCAGCAGGAAATAACCGTGACAGTCGCCCCAGGTGCGATTGTACTTGGTTCTGCCCATTAACTGTTGAAAAGCGATGCCGTTCTGGTATTGGCCCACGTGAATGAAGTCGCTGTAGAGCATGACGGCCTCGCGCAGGTCCCGCGTCGGTCGCACCCGGACGATCTCGCCATTCAGGCGCGCTTCGTCGCCCGTCCCGATCAATAGATGCGAGGTCAGCGGATGATGGATGGCGCCGACGATCGGCTGCCCGTCTTTCATCAAACCGATCAGTGTGCCGAACAAAAACGTGCCGCTGACGAAGGACTTGGTTCCGTCGATGGGATCGAGCACCCATTGATACTGGGCATCCTCGTTGTGATTCCCAAATTCCTCGCCGATGATGCCGTGCGCAGGATACTCTTTCATGATCATCTCGCGCATGATCTCTTCAGCTTGTTTGTCGGCGATGGTCACCGGGGATTCGTCCGATTTGGTTTCCACGGCGATGTCGCTGCGAAAATAACGCATGATGATATCGCCGCTGGCGCCCGCGAGCCGTTTGCTGAAGTCCACAAACTCTTGCATGATGTCTTACTCCGTGAGTGTGCCTTTGGTGCTTGGAACGCCCTGCCGCCCCGGATCAAGCGTCACGGCTTGACGTAAAGCCCGTCCAAAGGCTTTGAAAAGCGCTTCCGCTTTGTGGTGATCGTTACGCCCGTAAAGAACTTCGGCATGCAAGTTCATCCTGGCATGTACGGCGATGGTTTCCAGCGCATGGGCGACCAGGTCGGTCGGCATCTTCCCCATGACGGGCGTGCTGAAATCAGCATTGATGACGGCATAAGGGCGTCCGCTCAGATCGACAACGGCACGCGCCATAGCCTCGTCCATAGGCACGTAGGCGCTGCCCATGCGCCGAATGCCGCTGCGCGAAGTCAAAGCCTCGTCTATCGCTCGTCCCAGGCAAATGGCGATGTCCTCGATGCTGTGGTGGCTGTCAATGTGCAAGTCGCCCATTGCGCTGATATTCAAATCGAAAAGGCCATGCAAGGCAATGTGGTGCAGCATATGGTCGTAAAAGCCGATGCCAGTGTTGATCTCGGCAACCCCGGTGCCATCGAGATTGAGCGCCAATTGAATCTGCGTTTCTTTTGTATTGCGCTCGATCCTTGCTTTTCGTTCGTTCATAGGCGCAAACCTCGCGGGATGAATGACCTGGGAAGTCATGGGCGCGAGCAATTTGTGACCGTGGGAACGGCTGTCGTCCCCATTTCGCGCTTGAACCAAAGATTAACACAAAGCTGCATAGAGAAAAGGGTATAAAGCCATGAGCGCCCAGCAGTGGAACCAGCCGCCGAGCCTATGATGTCGTGAGTTGCGTCAGTAGCTCCAGCAGGCGATCGACCTGATGCGGAGTGCCGGCGCTGATGCGAATGTGATCTTCCAGGCGCGGCTTGTTGTAATAGCGTACGATGATGCCGGCCCCCGCCAGACGCTCGCGAAACTCCTCAGCGGACATGCCGATGACGCGATTCAGCACGAAGTTGGACTGGCTCGGATATGGCGCCAGCATCGGCAATTCGGCAAAGGCGGTTTCCATGCGTATCCGCTCTTTGACCAATGTTTCGACCCGCGTCATCAAGAAGTCGACGTCTTGCAGCGAAACCTGGGCGGCGATATCAGCTGCCAGGTTGACATTATAGGGCTGCTTGATCTTCCATAGCTGCGGCATAAGTTCGCTCGGGAAGACCCCATAGCCGACACGCAAGCCCGCCAGTCCCGCCCACTTGCTCATGGTGCGCAAGACGATGAGGTTGGCCTCGTCGCCCACGCGGGCAACCAAACTTTCCCCTTCAGCGAACTCGATATAAGCTTCGTCGACCACGACGGTCACAGGCAACTCGAGCAGGCGGTCAATGTCGCCGGCCTCGATCATGTCCCCGCTGGGATTGTTGGGCGAGCAGAGGAAGAGCAGTTTGGCATCGTGTTGCCGCACGGCAGCTTCAATCGCGTCCGCATCAAGCGAGAAATCCTCGCGGCGATAAACATCGACGACCCGACCGTGATAGAGCGGGGCGTCAAAGCCGTACATGGCGAAGGTCGGCGGCGTGTTGATGACGACATCGCCCGGCTCGATGAAAAGCTGCATGATGATCTCGATCAGTTCATCAGCGCCGGCGCCGCAAAGAATCTGCTCCTTGGGAACGCCGATGTATTCCCCCAGTAACTCGCGCAGGCGGCCCGATTCGGGATCGGGATAAACATTCATATGCTGCAGATTCGCCAGCGCTGCCTTGACCCGTGGCGAGGGACCAAAGGGGTTCTCGTTGGCGTCCAGCTTGATCAAGTCGTGGACGTCCATGCCCAGTCGCTCGGCAAAGACATCGAGCGATGTGGTCGGCGTATATGCGCTCATGGACTCGACGTCGCGGCGGATGCGCACCTTTTCGTTCATGTCGCGTCCAGTTCTCGCCGGAGCCTTGCCGCCGCTGCATGCGCCGTCAGTCCTTCAGCCTCTGCCAGGTTCTCGGCCGATCGACCAAGCTTCAACGCGCTGGATTTATCGAGCGCGATCAAGCTGGTTACTTTGACGAAGTGCAGCAGATTCAAGGGCGAGGCGAAACGAGCCGTGCCGCCGGTGGGCATGACATGACTGGGCCCGGCGACATAGTCCCCTAGCACTTCGTATGAGTGTTCGCCGAGAAAGACGCCACCCGCGTTACGCACTTTGCCGATCCAGGACCAGGGATCGTCGACGAGCAGACAGAGATGCTCGGCGGCATAGTCATTTGCAAGCTGAAAGGCCTCGTCCAGATCGGAGGTGACGACGGCGCCGCTGCGGTTGAGCATCGCGCCAAAGACGATGTCCTGTCGATCGAGCGGCGCGACCTGCTTTGAAATCTCTTTCCGGACCGCTTCGGCCAAGGTCATGCTCGGTGTCAACAATATCGCCGAAGCCAGCACATCGTGTTCCGCTTGCGCCAAAAGATCCGCCGCCGCGAGTTTGGGATCAGCGTCTGCATCCGCGATGACCAGCGTCTCGGTCGGTCCCAGCAAGCCATCAATGCCGACATCGCCGTAAACTTGCTGCTTGGCAAGCGTGACAAAGAGGTTGCCCGCACCAACGATCGTGGCAACGCGCGGGACTGTCTCGCTGCCATAAGCCATGGCTGCGATCGCTTGAGCGCCGCCGATGCGGTAGATCTTCTCCACACCGGCGATAGCCGCCGCCGCCAGGATGGTCGGATGGATGTCGCCAGCGCCGCTGCCGGGCGGCGTGCAGACGACGATCTCCGGCACCCCTGCCACCTGGGCCGGGATGACGCTCATCAGCAGCGAAGATGGCAACGGCGCCGTTCCGCCAGGCACGTACACGCCGACCGAATCGACCGGCCGGATCAGTTGGCCGAGCGACCCTTCTTCCCCGGCATCGATCCAACTGCTAATCGGCTGCTTCTCGTGAAAGCTTCGTATTCGCTCTTCGGCCTGTTCCAGCGCGCCGCGCAGTTCCGGCGAGATCGCTCGCAGAGCCTGGTTCTTCTCTTCCGGTGAGACAGAGAGGCGATCCCGGCTGATATTGTCGATCTTGCGATTCCACTCGTGGATCGCGCCATCGCCACGCTCGCGGACGCGACGGATGATGCGGCGAACCGCTTCCTCGGGCATGATCCGCTCGCCAAAGATCGAGACCGAGCGCTCAATGAGCGCCTCGGGCACGTCGGTGTCGCGCAGAGAATGCCGTTTCAGGATGCTCCGCTTTGCCGCCTCCACATCGGTGAAGATACGCCATGTAGCGTCGCCGCTCATGGAAATTCCTTCGTCTGAGAACGCGAATGAACGACGATTCTATCAGGTCGGTTGGGATTCTCAACGGCTAAGAAATCGGGGCCAAAGCAATCGTACCAGAAGAGACATCCGCTGCGACTTAGCAAAACAAGCTCAAATTTAACCACCGAGTACACCGAGGGTTGCGTAGACACTAACCGCCAGCACCGAGAAGAGCTATTGATCAAAGCTCCTGTCTTAGTGAAAGGCAGTCTTTAAGGCACACTCGAAGTTTAGCAGGTGGCTATGTCAGTATAATCGGCGGATTTTAGAGAAAAACCGTCAAAGACCCGAAGCGCTCTAGTCCCAAGTAAGTAATGCGAAAAATCGCGCGATTCTACCCCATCCCCCGGCCCCTTCCCCGAGGCATCAGAGAAGGGGTTACCTATCCCGTTTTCACCCTGCCTTTCACCGTCTGGGTGTTAACCAGCTTCTTCAAGGGATTGCCCGCCGAGATCGAACAGGCGGCCACGGTCGATGGCTGCACGCCCTTCCAGACCTTCCGCCTGATCTTGCTGCCGCTGACCGCGCCGGCCCTTGTCACCACCGGCTTGCTGGCTTTTGTACAATCCTGGAATGAATACTTGTTCGCCCTTAACTTCACCGCAACCAATCCTTCGGCGCAAACCGTGCCCGTGGCAATCGCCTTATTCTCGGGCGAGTTCTCCAAGCAGGAACCAATCGCGGAAATCATGGCAGCGGCCGTGGTCGTCACCATTCCCCTGGTCGCGCTGGTCTTGTTTTTCCAGAACCGCATCGTGGAAGGCCTGACGGCGGGCGCCGTCAAGGGATAGTCGGCTCAGCACCGACCTTGGGTCTCGGACATTCCCGCCTCGTCCGAAAGGCGCGCTACGGATAGACCGTTTCCGCGCCGCGGCTGGCGCCTGTGACGGTGATGATCGGCTCGTTTCCTGTCGCTTCGCGATAACAGGTGCCCACGCGATCCACAAATGTCTCAACGCCGTCCCCCCGCGCCAGAGCCACGGCGCAACCGCCGAAGCCGGCTCCGGTCATGCGCGCGCCGTAGCAAGCCGGGTCGGCATTGGCGCAATCGACGATGGTGTCCAGCGCCGGGCTGGAGACCGCGAAGTCATCGCGCAAGCTGATATGGCTGGCGATCATCAATTGACCCAAGGTCTCGGCATCGCCGGCGTTCATGGCATCGCGGGCCTGCAGCGTCCTTTCGTTCTCCGTGATGACATGGCGGGCTCGCATCCGCATTAATGGCACCAGTTCGTGTTCACGCTCTGCGAATAATTCGCTATAGACATCGCGCAGGGCGCTGACGCCGAAATGCTGGGCCGCCGCCTCGCATTGTTCGCGGCGCTCGTTGTAGGCCGAATCGACCAAGCCGCGGCGGGTATTGGTATCCAGAATGACCACAACTGTATCCGGCGGCAGCGGCGCGGAGGCCGTTTCCAGGCTGCGGCAGTCGATGAGCAGGGCGCGATCCTCGACGCCAGCGGCGGAGATCATCTGGTCCATGATGCCGCACTTGACGCCCAGCCAGTTGTTCTCGGCGGCTTGACAAGCCAGCGCCATGGCCGCGGCATCCCATTCAAAACCCGAGACTTCATAAAAGGCGCGCGCCGTCGCCAATTCCAGGGCGGCCGATGACGACAGTCCGGAGCCGATGGGCACATCGCCGCTGACGACGCCCTCCCAGCCGCGCAACTGATACCCGCGTTCTTGAAGCGACCATGCTACGCCGACAAGATAGTCGATCCATTCTGTTTCTGTTGGGCGTTGTAAGTCATCGAGCGCGAAGGCGCGTCTGTCGTCCATGTCCAGGGAAATGGCAAGCACCCGATAGTCGGCGCGCGGGCGAAGGGCGATGAAGGTCGCGCGCTCAATGGCCATGGGGAAGACGAAGCCGTCGTTGTAGTCGGTGTGCTCGCCGATCAGGTTGACCCGTCCCGGCGCGCGGACGATGAAGGCCGGGTCTTCGCCGAATGCTGCTTTGAAGGCGTGTTTTATAGTTTTCGAAGGAGACATGATTTGTCCGTACTCAGTTGATGCCAGTAGAGGGAATTGTAGCGCATCAGCCTCGGCTCGGTGTAGCGACAGTGAACAACTTGGCCTAACTATGCAGCTGCTAAGACCAGGCGCCAGGGAGAAGAAGAATACAGTGGATATTGCATTTTTTCACCGCAAATATACAAAACTATTGCTTTATAATCTCGATGCCCTCGGCGCACTCCGTGGTTAAAACAGCAGAATATTTGAAAATTTCCCCAAATCCGCCATAATAGTGCATACAGTCGCAGGTCGTGACGCGCGGCGTTAGGTCGAGTGAACCTATCGAAAAGTGCCTGGTGTGCTGAACGCATATTAGATAGGAGACACTTCAAATGATTGAATTCATGCTTAACGGACAAGTGACACAATACGACGGCGACCCTGCCCGCCCGCTGATGAACGTCCTGCGCGAGGACCTGGGCATCATCTCTCCCAAAGACGGCTGTGCCCCGCAAGCCGCTTGCGGCTGCTGCGTGGTGCAGGTTGATGACAAGGCATTACTCTCCTGCGTCACCAAAATGGAGAAAATCGCCGGCAAGTCGGTGACGACCACCGAAGGGCTGGGCGAATACCGGCAGAACGTGTTCGCCAACGCCTTTGTGACCGAGGGCGGCGTGCAATGCGGTTTCTGCATCCCCGGCATCGTCATGCAAGCCAACAACCTGATCAACCACAATCCCGATCCCTCGCGCGCCGAGATCGAAAAGGCGCTGACGCCGCACCTCTGCCGCTGTACCGGGTACAAGAAAATCGTCAACGCCATCGAGACGGCCGCCGACGCCATCCGCAACGAAGAAGAAGTGCCGATTCCGGAATGCGACGGGCGCATCGGTTCGCGCTTGCCCAAATATCAGGCGGGTGATCTGGTACTGGGGCAGCATCGCTATGTGGATGACATCCGTATGGAGGGCATGCGGATCGGCGCGCTGAAGTTCAGCGATCATCCGCGCGCGGTCGTCAAGTCGATGGACCTGAGCGCTGCAATGGCGCATCCGGGCGTCAACCGCATCTTCACCGCCGAGGACGTGCTGGGCGACCGGCATATCGGCTTGATCAAGCAGGACTGGCCGCTGATGATCAGCGTTGGCGAAACGACGCGCTATGTCGGCGATGTGCTGGCGCTTGTGGTGGCGGAAAGCGACGTCATCGCCCGGGAAGCGGTCGAGTTGATCGAGATTGACTACGAAATCCTGGAAGCGGTCACCGATATGCACGCCGCGCTTGACGCCGACAGCCCCTCTGTGCACGAAGGCGGCAACGTCCTTTCGCAATCCATCACCAATCGCGGCGATCTGGAAATGGCAATGGCCGAATCGGCATTTACCACCACCGGCGTTTACGAGACGCAGATGATAGAACACGGCTTCATGGAACCGGAAGCCTGCATCGCTTATCCCCGGGGCGATGGCGTGGAAGTGCTGTCCCAGGGGCAAGGCGTCTTTGAGGATCGCGTGCAAATCGCCAAGCTGCTCGGCCTGCCGCAAGCCAATGTGAACGTTATTTTGGTCTCCAACGGCGGCGCATTTGGCGGAAAGGAAGACCTCTCGGTACAGGGTCACGCGGCGCTGGCGGCATATCTGATGGACGAGCCGGTGAAAGTGCGCCTGACCCGCGACGAATCGATCATCATGCACCCCAAACGCCATCCGATCTGGATGGAATACACAATCGGCTGCGACGACGACGGCATGTTGACCTTCTGCAAGGGACGTTTCGTCGGCGATACCGGCGCTTATGCCTCGGTGGGCATGAAGGTGCTGGAACGCT
>JAPOWG010000035.1 GCA_026707745.1 Chloroflexota bacterium | reverse complement strand
CGGATCTGGAAGGGGCATTTTGGTTGGGGGCCAAGTCCTTGACGGTTGTGACGCCATCCGGTTATCGCTATGTGTATATTCGTGGGGCAAAGGGCATGGAGCTTGCCGCCGTCATCAACGATCCCAATTATGTAGCGAACCCGTCGTGGCGGGAGGATGTGGAATCGAGCACGGCGTTTTGGACGCAGACGTTGGCGGAGAAGGGGAATCAACCGGAGTGGGTAATGGAGCAGGAGGATCAAGTTGTCATTGATATTGCAGGTGGCACACCTATCTACTTACCTCCGTTAAAGGGTGTGACGCTAGGGGTATCTCAGACATTGGCAGAGCATTTGTGGAGTAATATGGTTCGAGAAGGGCTTGAAGGAGTTCCGATATCTCATGTGCAAGTAAATGATATGAGAATACAATGGCAGATTCTCTCTCAAACTGAGACGTCAATTCAAAGGGACGATGCTTATACCTTGCGATATGAAATGCTGGAACGAGCGGGAGGAGCGCAAAGCGGAATCAAGTTTTTCCATGCAGCGCAGACCGTTAATC
Source organism: Chloroflexota bacterium (assembly GCA_026707745.1). GTDB lineage: Bacteria > Chloroflexota > Anaerolineae > Aggregatilineales > Phototrophicaceae > UBA6055. Next base: position 65,516 of record JAPOWG010000035.1, on the reverse strand, counting down.
ATTTCATGTCGCTAAATGAATACATTGGTAACGTCATTGCTGCGAACATTTCTGCTGGGCGCAATCCTTTCGACCGCGATGTTGCCAATACTGTCACAGGTCATCTCAATCATATAGGTATTGATCTAATGAGCCACAATGATCCGATCTTGGCTATGCTTCTCCAAAATGAGGGCGAACTGCCAAGCCCGTATTATAACTCCCCCGAAGATATAGGCGCGCGAACGGCAATAACTGTCGGCACAGCTATCGATTGGGATGTTCACATGGTTTGGAGTGAACAGCAGGAGGTGCAGAACTTAGTCACCAATCGAGAAATTACGGTGGAGCATCTCAGCCGAATTACCGATCAGTTCAATGTAGAAAAATCTGTAAGGGACGTCGCTTTAGGTGAATCAGCTGCCGCTTTAGATTGGGCAATCAGGGCAGTCGAGGATGCTCTAGACTTTGCCGAAATCGAACATCGCCGCGCAATCGGTATCGCCATGATGTTTCATGCGCATGGGTATAGCGAAGATGATTTCAATACCTATTACCGAGCAATGATGGCCAGTGTGAAGCAGCAAGCTGGACAAGATATCTACGCGCTGCCCGCAGTGGGAGAAGTCTTAGGCCAAGGCAGTTAGAAGGGCAGACCTGGGGAGATGAAAACATACTAACTCGTCTCCCCAATTGCACGCGGACCGCCAGTTTACTCAACTGGGGTGTCAAAGGAGGAAGAAACATTCTGGATTGTCTATCAGACAGTTGCCAAGGACGGAGCTGACTTTACAAATGAGATTGACAGGTTTACACTGTTCTTACATAACGGTTTTTGATTCTGTCTTCGGTGAATTATCCGAGCGGACTAAATGAATGGAAAAGAAGAAAAGACGCAGCAGGCCCAGAGCAATTGGCTGCCGGCGGCTGTTTCTGGCGGCTGGCATCGTCTTGAGTCTGTTGTGTAGTCTCCCGATTGTCCTAACTTTACCGGAACTGCAATGGCATATCGACCATAACGTCAGGCCACCTATCATTGCGCCTGCGCCGGCAAGCAAAGAATCGGATCTGATCGCCTTCATCTGCGGGGGGATTTACAAAAATCCACGTAGCGCAGTGTACGTTATACACTCGGACGGAAGTCAATTGAGACAGATTCACGCGCGTCCTCGCATGAGTTTCGCGAATCTCAGTTGGTCGCCGGACGGTTATTGGATGGCAGTATTAGCCGAGCGAGATTTCTTTGTATTACCATCAAATGAAAAATTCGAGATCTTTCGAATTCGTTTTGACGGACTGGATTACAAGCGTTTGACGTACAACCGATTCAGAGAAATCGCTCCTCGCTGGTCAAAGGACGGTAAATCCATTTCATTCGTACACCGCGGAAACTTGCATAGAATATCTGACAATGGTCAGGAAATCAGTCGATCCTACAGGTCAAGGATCGTGGCAAGACCCTGGGACCGACGTCCATTTGACTGGTCTGCGGATGATCAAAGGATAATTGCTACTGGCAATTATGATGCGCTTGTCTATGGTTCGGATCCCGATGGCTCAGATTGGCGGGTGCTGACGAGAACGGGAACGTACCTTTCGGACGTGGCTTGGGCGCCAAACGATGAGCAGATTATGTATTTCGGACATGGCCTTGGTTTAGAATATTCAGAGTTGGCTGTATTCAATGTCAAAGAACAGGTTGAAGAGTTTTCACTCAAGATGGAGTTCATTTACGATGCGCAATGGTCTCCAAATGGCAAGTGGATCGCAATAAAGGGTGAAAAACTTGATGAAGGCGAGGGGATACATATATTTTTGCTTGACGTTGATACGGCTGTTGTTGATTATGTTAAAAGATTAGACACGGGCAAATTAGGTGACATTTCATGGTCGCCCGACAGCGAGTGGATTGCCTTTTCCGTTTATGATTATTTATTTGAAGATGAATATATTAGTCGGATGTTCAAGATAAAACGCGATGGCAGGGACTTGCAGCGACTGACAGACATGGATTGCACAATAGAAGAAATAAGCTGGTCGCCGAAATAGATTTTGAGACGAAAACCCATACCGGCCTAATGAACATAAGTCACCAATATCCTTCATCAACGCGCTGGACCTGGAGCACAGTTGCTCAAGCGAGTTCGTATCGCCTACAGCAGAACTGGAAAGCGCTGCCCCCGAATTAAAAAGCCCTACGCCCTGGCAGGCTGCCGGCAAACGCCCCGGCAGCGCGTCTTCAATTCCAGACTCGGCGGCGAGCGCTCGTCGCCGGACCCAGCCCCCGCCTCGACCCAGACGCGCCGGCATCGCAAGCGGGTCTGGAAGGGGCATTTTGGTTGGGGGCCAAGTCCTTGACGGTTTTGACGCCATCCGGTTATCGCTATGTCTACATTCGTGGGGCAAAGGGCATGGAGCTTGCCGCCGTCATCAACGACCCTAATTATGTGGCGAACCCGTCGTGGCGGGAGGATGTGGAATCGAGCACGGCGTTTTGGTCGCAGACATTGGCGGAGAAGGGGAATCAACCGGAGTGGGTAATGGAGCAGGAGGATCAGGCGTTTAGAGCGGATATTGTCGAGTTTGCTCGTATCTTGGGTGTACAATCTGATCTCGCCGCTCTTTCAGAAACGGAACTCTTGCAGGAAATCTTCAAGAAAGACGAGTTGATTGCACTTGGCGAGACACAAGCCTCTGTGTTTGGGGGTAGCAAGGAATACATCACTGGTTTAAAGAGAGCCTTATACACCCGCGAGACTGCGGAACGCATAGGAATCGACCCTGGGATACTGGCGATGGTCCATCTTTGGGAAGATAAGGCAATGCACAGCAATCCGGCGACTTCTATGATGGAACATGGCTCATATACTTGGGTGTACAATATCAATATCTTTCCGCCGGGGCACAAATTGAATTTCGTTCCGTTTCTACGCGAAAGAGAGAAATCGTTTGGACTTGCCCAAATTCAGATTCCGGTTGCAATTGAAATGCTAAACAAACATAAGGACTCGTTTGAGGACTTAAATCTTCCCATTGACGATATGCAGGACGTATGGGGTGGCCATGAATTGACCGACGGTTGGAGCAACTACGATGTTGGTTATCAATTGCAGCATAATGATGAATTCAATATCAGAGTCGCCGGTGTATATCTCAAGCATCTCCAGTACGAGATACAAGAGCTCTTACAAGCATATGGCGTAATGGTTTCAGATGAAGAAATTGATCAACCTCACGTCAGTAGCCAGGACCTATTGATGTTAGCAGTTGGCGCATACAACCAAGGGACAGATACCTTGTATACAGGATTCCCTGAACGATTCAAAAAGGATGGCGCTGCTGGGGTTATTGAGGGTGTAGAAGCGACAGTGGACATTACATACGTTCATAATGTACTGTCAATGAAAGATGAAGCATTAGAAAAATACGGACTCCTCTATACAGGCTGACGTAATGAAAGCCAAGCAGCGACCCGTCAACAGAAAATGGCCACTGCCATGCATAATTCTGATTGTTTTGGTGACAATCCCAACTTCGTTGTTTGTAGTCTGGGCAGGCTTCTGTAGCATTCCGAAAGAGATATCATTGTCTCAAAGACTTGCACAGTCCGCCTTGCAGAATGTGTATTCTGAAGCCGAGTTGGTTCGACAGATTTTTGATGAGGTGTCATGGAAACTGGCTTGGCACGGTTCCAACACATTGGGGTATGTTTATTTTAGGGACGAGTGTGAATCCGGCGTGTGCACTTTGGACTCTTTGACTGTGGAAATGGCAATATCACATTTTGATATTTGTACATGGGGCGGCCGCAAAGTTAAAGATACCAGTGTGTTCATTTATATTGAAATCAGCAGATCCGAGGTGATTGCTTCTCTTGTCCCCGGCATATTGTGGTCGACAGAAGCTATGCCAACCGAAATATATTCGGAGATTGCTCGCGTTAAGGACCGAGTAATGGGCTCTTTGGGGACTGAAGTATGGAACATGTACCCTGCTCTTACCTTAAAATTCTCCCTATACCGCAATAGCTGGTCCATGACTGCATATACAGCAGATGGCATATTGATTCATTCAGAAAAAGGGGACTATCGACTATAAGACAAGAGCATCAACCCCCGGGCGAGATGAGACCAGCCGTGCCATCTCGCCCGAGTAGCCTCAAGCAGTCGCTCCAGTTCGGCATCAGCGCAAGCGCTTGAAGCGCGGGTTTCCGAGCGCAAAACTTGAATTTAATTCGGTGATTTTCGGGCGACCTGATAGGTCGCCCCTACATTTTTTCCGCTCTGGCGGGCGACGTGGTAGGTCGCGAAGGGCGCGTGGGCCGCGCCGACACAACCCTTCGACACTGACCTCCGGGAAGGGCCGGGGCTGGGGTTGGCTTGGGCGCGAAGACAATAAACGAAGCTGTCATGCCCTCAGGGCCTCGATCCAGACGCGCCGCCGTCAAGCTGCAGTTTGGCGTGCAGAGCGGCGCCGACCAGGCAGATATCTTCGGCGAAGGCGGCCGGGCGGATCAGTCCGTCATCATAAAAATCATCGTGCAAGATATGCTGGCGGATGATGGCGCGGGCGGGGCCCAGCAGCAGGTCGCCCAGTTTGGAGGCGCTGCCGCCGATGACGATGGCGGCCGGATTGAAGAGGTGCAGGAGGTTGACCAGACCCAAGCCCAGCCAGTGTCCGGCTTGCGCCGCTACTTCCAGGGCGAGCGGGTCGCCCGCCAGCGCCGCTTCGCCGACGGCGCTTCCGTCGACATGCGGCAGATCCCGCAAGGACGAGACGCTGTCACTGGCGCGCAGGCGATGACGCGCCCAGTCGCCCAAGGCCGTGCCGGAGACCAATTCCTCCCAACGGCGGTGGCTGCCATCGGGCAAAGTGAAGCGCATGTGGCCGGGTTCTATGGCATGTGAACGCCAACCGGTGAAGAGTTGGCCGTTGATGATCGCGCCGCCGCCGAGGCCGGTGCTAATGGTCAAGTAGATCATCGGATCCGCGCCTTGCCCGGCGCCCAGGTGATATTCTGCCAAAGCGCCGAGATCGGCGTCGTTTTGCAGAAAAGTCGGTAGATTGTCAAAGGCGCCGCTGATCGTCTTGGCGAGCGGGACGCCCGCCCAGCCGGGCAGCGTGCGGGCTCGGATAATGATGCCGGTCTCGGCGTCCAGGGGGCCGGGCGCGGCGATGCCAATGGACGCCGGTTCGGCGCCAGGTTCGATCACGGACTTGCCCAGATTGATCAGACGCTTTAAGCCCGCGTCCATGCCTTCTTCCACTTTGCTGGATGTTTCCGCCCGGCGCAGCATGCGCAGTTCGTCGTCGAAGAGCGCGGCTCGGCTGCGAGTGCCGCCAAAATCGATTGCCAGATGGGTCTTCATAAGCCGTTGACGAAGGCGTATTGCTGATAGTCGGGCGCTGGTTTGACCGAGTCCGATTCTGCGCCCTCTTGCAGCGTAAGGGCGCCGTCCCGGGAAACCACGATTCCCCCGCGCAGGCCCCGCTTCAAGGCGTCATAAGCGATGCGGCTCATGTCGACAGCGCTTCGGCGGTCAATGTGCGAGACTGCGGCGCCGCGCTGCGCATGCCCCAGGCGCGTCAGTCGCACGCGGATGCCGGTAAGTTTTGGGATCTCGTCCGTCAAGCGCTCGGCTCCCGTCACGCCTTCGGACAGCACAAGCAGCGCGTAGCCCCGCCGCGCCACAGTGGTCTTCAAGCGCTGCGCCAGCCAATCCATGTCGAAGTCGTATTCCGGCAGCAGCACGGCATCCGCGCCGCAGGCGTAGGCGATGGCTAAAGCCAGGCAGCCGCTGTCTCCCCCCAGGGTCTCGACCAGGAAGATGCGACCGGGCAAGGCATTGGCTGTGGCGCGGATGCCTTCGATCGTTTGCCAGGCGTAGTTGCAGGCGGAATCGTGGCCGAGGGTGTAGTCCGTGCCCGGCACGTCGTTGTCAATCGTGGCGGGCAGGGCGATGCAGGGAAGGCCCCATGCTCGCAGGCGAGGGATGACAAACTTGATCGTACCGTCCCCGCCGAAGAGCAGCAGGTTGTCAATTTTTTCTTCGGCCAGGACCTGGCTCAGCCGTTCGCCCGCATCGCGACGGGCAAGCGCCGGCGCGCGGCTCGAACTCAACCAGGAGCCGCCGCGTCCCGAAAGCAAGTCGACGGCGGGCAGATCAATCTCGGTCAGTTGTCCGGACAGCAGGCCGGCGAAGCCGTCTTGGGCGCCGATGACGCGGTCGCCGTTTTGGCTTGCCAAGCGGGTATAGGCGGCGATAGCCGCGTTTATGCCCGGGGCGTCGCCGCCGCTGACGACAACTGCTGTCTTCATGGGTCGCGGTCTCAATTTCGATTCGGCGCCTGCATGGAAGAATGATACCTGAATTTGGCGGTTCAGTCTAAATGTCGCGACGGTTTGAATTTGCGCTGGTGGCATCGGTAGTGACTCAAGGCTGGAATTGGCTATTGACGATAGAATATATGTTCTATTATCTCGACAAGCATTCAGGGATCAGATTGATGTATTGGGAGGAAGATGATGTTACGTCCAGAAATGACGCCCGTTGACCGAACGCCTAGTGGTGGCGGCAAGCCAAAGCCGAAGCCAAAGCCGGAATCGCATTCCAATCCCTATGTTGCCGTCCCGGGAGATCTTTTGAGTCCGGCGCCAGAGAGTCGGTCGAAACCTCCGGCCGCACCTCCCATATACGGACCGGAGAATCCGGCGCCGCCCAACTATGGCGGAGCGCCGCCGGTGTAGCCGGACGTTACCAGCGTCCCGAAACCCCCATCATCATCCTCAAGCAATGGGAAGAAGCGTGATCGGAAAAAAGAGACTTCGGGCAAGCCGCATATCGCTGTTCCTGCGGACTTCATCCAGCCGCCAGTGGCGCCCGACATCAGCGCATTTGACCTGGAATACGGCTGGTGGAGCGAGTTCGGGGGGCGCCAACCGGAGGTGCAAACCGATGACGAACTGGTCGGCGCTGTGGCAAAGTCAGTGCAGAACGAAGGACTTTTCGAGCATTATTATGACGATCTGATCGCCTACCTGAAGAACTTCGCGTCCTATGGCTGGGACGAGTAGTCGGATCGGCAGGCGGAAGCGTATTTGCAGAAGTACAGGGAGGAGATGAGGCTGCATTACGCTGATCAGGTAAAACGCGAAGAGTGGCTTGAGTTGGCGGATTCGCCATCTGTGACAGCCTGGAAGTAGCATGCGGCCAGGTCAGCGATAGAACGCGTGCTTGTCCTGGACGCCAACACGCAAGCTATGTTGCACGACCAGCCTGGGGTGGCGGGCGACGACGGGCATCAGACAGCGGGATTGCAAGATTACGTTGTCGATGTTCTGCGGCAGTTCGAAACGATCTACATCCACAATCATCCGAACGGCACGGGCGCATCCGCGGCGGATTTGGAGAGCGCATTTGCGGCGGGCGCGGGCATGTTGATCGTTGTGACAGAGGGCGCATACGAAGAAGTGTATATTCGTGGAACGCTTGGCATGGAGGTATTGCGCGGGGGGCCTGCCAGCTACGACGTGGGTCCAATGACGACGGGCGAGTTTGCGGCGCAGTATGCGCGGTCAGAGCATCAGGCGCGGTTGGAGGCGGTCGATCCGGCGGAGTATGTTTTTGAACAGGGGGAGGAAGCTCCAATAGCATCGGATTACGTAGCGCAGCCGATCATTAGTCTGCCTGATGGTCCAAAGATCGATCAAAGCTTTGCTCGGCAAAAGGACAGAACTTTTCCTAATCCAATTGTCTCTATCTTTAGAGTGCTTATAGAGGATTCTGCCGAACGTGCCCAATCTAAGGGTCTAGACAATGCCGGAACGATGTTACTTCACTGGTTAGGCGGTTCTGGCGAACCAATTGCTATAGATGTTGATGAAATGATCCATGAACTACCGGGGTTTCAGCAGCACATAACAAACGCCATTGGAGTTGATCTCGGTAAGAATCCTCCATCTACAAAGAATTCAGTTGATAGGCTTGACGAGTCTATACCGTACCAGTCTGAAAGGTATACGGTTTACGTCTATTCTCTCGATTGGAAGCAAGTTGGCAAGGGAATTGACCAGAATGACGATATCTATGGGTTTGATAGTGAATTGCAATACGAATATGGATATGGACCTAACTCGATTACAAATCTTCGAGAAGGAAAGGCTCCCGAAGGTGTACCCAAAGAACAGTATGATCATTATCTCGCGGTCAATAAGTTCTATTACTCCCTTCGTGTTGCCTTAGTATTGGACAAGGAAACTCAAGATGTCGAAGTCGCGCTGGTTGTTACGGTGCGAGATCACTACGCCTGGTATCAAAATGATAAAACCGGCACAATCGATCGCATAATGACTCGCCTGGAACATGGCGGCGATGGGCAAAACTTCCCAATTTATGGCCAGTCATCTGTCATCACTGGCAGATTTAACTTAAAGGTCAAAATGACCATACATGGTACACCATATTATCATGTGAGAGAAATTGATTGGGCTGCCAATGAGTAGAAGTTCGTAAGGCGCATCATGCTGGAGATGATCGTTTGCAATTGAATCGATTCATCGTGATGCTTGCGTTCTTGTTCCTGGTATGTGCCGTTTGTTTCCTCGGAGCCGTAGTGATATTCCTTCTGTCGAATCCGTCAATCATTACTTTGCCTCCTCCACCAGTAGAAGAGAGTATTGAAATCCCGCTAAACAGCCAGGGTCCCGTCTACACAGAAAATGAGTATTCGGAATGGGTTTCTATCTCCATCAGCGGCAGTGTCGAAAGAAATGGTGAGTTTTTCCACGATGCCATTTATCAGTATGTTGATGTACAGCAGGGGTCTCAGAACAGATTTCGAGGGTTTCTGATTGATGGAATATATGCTTTTGAATCTCGAGCGCCTGTCCCGAATTATCGAGATGATCACGTTTACCGGTTTTCACACTCCGTGCATGGATTTCCACGCGCCACAGGATCAGATTCGCCCAAAACTATCGGGTTTCAAGTGATAAACGAAGCTGCGAGAGGACTGGACGGGGTGTTTACGGTTGAAATCTCGAGTGATTCATTCAAATACTGGCCCGAAGCGCGCGGACGCTAAAGGCATATTCGAGGGTCGAGTGAATAGAGGGCGGTTTGAACAAGGCAATGCATCGCTGGACGCGCTCAATCAAAACACGCAAGTCATTGACGAGGGGGCGGACCACTTGTATGTATTTAACGTGCGTCCCGGGTTCGAGGGTCTCGAGAGGCAATTCGATCCTTCGGCACCCTGGTTGCATCGGACTGAAGTCATCTTATCGGAGTAAAATTGGGACATGAATCGGCTCCTGGTTTCCATATTTTGGCTAATCGTCATCGTGCCAGTCGGCATGGCGCAAGACGCCGCGCCGGAATCGGAGCATGAGGATGATAAGGAATTTACAGTGATGTCGCTGGGCGACGATCCATTGCCCGATGCCGATGTTCTTGTTTTGTTTGGTCCGCCGAACGAGTTTTATGAAGGGCAGAATTTCAGTGGGGACGGGGACTGGTACCACTCCAGCGATTTAGGAAGTACCTGGTCAGAATTGGAGAATCCGTCTCAAATCCAGACGCCGTCTTATATTCCAGCCGAGCATGAGATATTTAGCACTTTTGAAGGGGGGATTGCTGACTTGGGGCTTGGGGAATATGAGCCGGAAAGAGATACCCATATTCATGTTATAAGAGATGCGAACTTGGTCTATATCATGAATGAAAAGTTTTTGCATATCATCGATTTGTCGACTCATATCATCGCTTCCATAGACTATTACAATGGTTTGTACTGTACGCCTTGGGATGAGTTTACCATGGAAGCTGACTACCCAGAGAATGTGCTTTTGCGCTGTTTCGACCTTTTCTATTTTGAAGAAGCAACGAGGGTGAAAATACAGGAGATAAAGGAGCCAACGGACTTCGAGCTTGGCGTTTTGAAGATTCTTGATTCGTTTAGCCCTTTCGACCACCAGCGCATAGAGCCAGAAATAGCGTATTATCACAATCCACCCGACCTGTTGATCTTCCCTAAAGGGTGGGCGCGATGGTCGGATATTGATGAAAGAGGGCCCTATAGATTAGATGGAATCGCGCTCAATAAACGCCTGCTTCGGTACAATTTTGCTACGGGCGATTACGTGGATTTATCGAAAGGAAAGGCGCATTCCCGACGCGTAGCGCTGACTGTTTTGTCGTCACTCCTGGCTTCGGATCTCGACTTGAACATACACTTGATGTCGCGAGACGGGTTTGCTCACCAATACCTGATTTGGAATTTGTCCAACAGTCGTTGATTGTAGTCACATGTCGACAAGGGCTGTTCATCAAGCTCAAACAGCCTCCTCAATCATTTGCTGAGACTAAGGCTCCTACCTAGCTCTCAACTACCCGTTCCCAAAGACCATTTGCATGGATGCGATGACTCGCTGACAGCAGCGCGCTGGATCTGGAGTACGGCTGGTGGAGCGAGTTCGGGGGGCGTCAAGCGGAGGTGGGAAGCGATGATGAACTGGTGCAAGCAGTGGCAGCCTCGCTGCGTCACGAAGGACTTTTCGAGCATTATTATGACGATTTGATAATGTATTTGAAGAACTTCGCGTCCTAGGGCTGGGACGCGAAGTCGGATCGGCAGGCGGAGGAGTCAATTAGAAATATTGAGAAATTAGTTGTTGACAGATAGAACATATGTGTTATAATCGACATACATTCATAAAGCGAATGTTGCGCCGCGCGGGCTGGCTTGTGACAGGGCAAAGGCGCCCGGCGCATTCACAAATCGACTTGATGTCTTGGGAGGACGAGATGAATTTCGAAGAACTCTATTTACAGTATTTACAAGGTACGCCGAGAAAATCAAAGCCAAAGCCAAAGCGGAAACCGACTTATAGGCTACCCTGGCTTTTCTCCCAGCCAAAGCCGAGACCGAAACCGAGGTATAGACCAGCCCGGCCTGTAGGAAAGCCAAAGCGGAAACCGACCTTAACGCTGCCCTGGCTGCTACCTCAGCCAAAGCCGAAAAGGAAGCCGGCGTATAGACCGCCGTGGTCTATAGCACAGCCGGCGCCTTCGAAACGAACGCGCTCACCACGTGTTTCACAGACAGAGAGGACGATTGACTTTCGGGACAGTCTTCCGGTGAATCCTCGAACGATTGTGGATGATCTTCAGGATCTGCGGCCCGATATAAGCGATGATTTGAGTAGAAGCGTCGAAGCCGCGCTGAGCAACGAAGGGCTTCTGGCGCATGATTACGTGGAGCCGTCAGAGTTTGTGAGAAATAATTTTGCCGAGGCCGAGCTAGATGAAGAATCAGATCGACGCGCCGAGGCAACTGTGTGGAATCATGTGGCGCGAGCGGAAGAGGTTGAGCGGCTGGGACAAGCTTTTCGCGACGTACAACATATGAAACTTCATGGATTGTTGTTGGGGCGCGCGTATTTTGACACTTCCGCTGAGTTATCCCGCTTGGGGCGAGGAGGTGTATTCAATGGTCGAATGCCCTACGGAAGTGTTTTTGGGCCACAGGACCTGACTGAGGATGAATTTAACTTTGGTCGAGGGAGTCTTGACGGCATTTATTTTGATGACATGATGGACATCTCGGGGCGCCGACGGCCGATCACCGTGCCTATAGTAGCGTCAAATGGGGGAGGCGGCGGCGATTCCGGCGATGAAGGAGAGGCAGTTGATCCGGAGGATGAGCTGGGTGTGGAGATACGAATTGAAGGACCTTTGGACATTTCCACCAGTCATGAACGACTTGTCTTGGATCAGAGTGTAACTTTACATTTCAATGGAACGGCCGAGTTCGAGGTATTGGGTAAATCACCATTCAATGCCTTCGTGGTTTTGGTTGAAACAGAAGCCGGGCAACAGCTGTGGATTGACCTCAAAGAACACAGTGCCAAAGAGGAAGACAGTGCCAAATATGAGTTCATTGGCGCGGAAAACCTGGCCGATATTCCGTATATCGACGAGAGTGTGGCGATTCCCGACAATCCATATGAAAATACATTAGAGGGTACCGTGGACATTTTACCGATCGCTGCGGAAGACATAGATTGGGTGCTTGAGTTTGGGGTCCCGGGTGATGCTTGGAAAAGGACCGCCGGCGTACATCCTGGTGTCGACTTTTTTGCCCCGGCAGGCACCGAGGTCGTTGCAATCGCCCCCGGTGAGGTTATAGCTGTCTTTGTTCCAGCGGACGTTAACTATGAACATGTCTATGGCGCTTCGGTAGGAAGCAACACCGCAGATTTAGAAACGCCAGAAATAGCGGGCAGCATCTACGATCCGCAGACGGTATCAGCGCGCGCGCGTCAATGGTACGCTGATGATTGGGTCGTAGAGAGAAGCCAAAGAGCGTACGTGATTGTTCGCAGTGGCAACGGCTTTATCACTTACGGGCATCTTGATCCGAATTCTATTCAAGTTGGGACACATGTCATGGCTGGTCAACCAATTGGGACTGTAGGTAAAGATGATCAACACGAGGGTAACGATCATTTGCATCTTGAAGTCAGAGTACACGGACATAACGACGAATTGCTTGATGCTAGCGGCGAATACATTCACGTTCTAGACGATCCCCTAAACCAAAGTATGAACTACAGGCCTCCTGTGTATCCCAATACGCTCTATCTATTCACTGAAGAAATGAGGCAGAGAATCGTGGAGGATTATGATCTTAAGCCGCTTGCGGACCAGTTGCTTGCGATTGACGGTAACAGTACTTATAGTCACAATGGCAGCACACTGTCGGACCTCTGGCTGGAATCCACTAGTGTAATTCCAAGGGGTAGAGGCACTTAGGCGTGAAACAGTTGATGATTGCAGTATTCTGTATGGCCTTGCTGCCGCAATTGGCTGCGGGGCAAACGGTATCCTGCTATATCGAGGATGAGACATGCCCTGAGGATTTCCCGCCGGACGCCGATGTCATAGTCGCAGGCCAATCCATGACCCTTCGCGGAACGGATCCCTTCGTGGGTGATGCTGATTGGTATTTCTACGATGGCGTAAGCAAATCCTGGACTACACTTAAGCACGCGGAAATACTGCCTTTCGCATCCGGCGCATTTGACGAAGACTTTGATCAATTGGAATGGGAACTATATCTGGAAGATGCTGACACCGCAATTGAAGTCATAGCGGATGGAAATACTATCGATGTGATGGATGAGCGTGCACTGCATCTCATAAATATCTCGGCAGGTTTTGTCCTTTCTTTGCCCTTCAGTGAATTTGGAACGAGTTGCAGGGCTCCAGATGGCACACATTTGGATTCGCAAGATTGGAGAGATTGGAATTATTCAGGAGTCACAAGGTTATTGCGCTGTCGTCATGGATTCAGTTTCGCATATGAGAGCGCGCAATTGCGAACCATAAAGCACGCGGAATTGATTAAGGCCGGTGTACTGGGAATCCTGAATCCAAGCAGTCCATCTTATGATGAGAAAATGCGATTTAGCGTTGAACATCAACTGGATCCGCCTGAAATCTGGTATTACGATTCGGCCGATTACGGTCCCCGTTGGCAAATCTATCTCAAGTTGGATGGCACTTATGTTGACGATCTAGAACACGGCACATTGGGACCGCAGAAATTATCGGTCATAAATCTACATGATCGACTTGTACTGTTCGACTTTGAGACCCATGAGGCTCGGGATTTTTCCGGCGGAATAGAACGCAAAAGGCATGCGCGAAGCGCCTTGCTCAATGTGTTGGAGCGGGCATTGTCGCTGACGCCTGCAAAATGGCTGCTAAAGGTAGAGACGGGGGACGACAATGGGCTCTATTACAACTTGTCGAGTCTTTTCAAGTACGTGGGAAACTGATGTGTTAGTCATGGTGATTGTTGTCCCAAGGAAATGGATTGGCAACGTTTCTCCACCGAAGAATTGACAAACAATGCCACTGCTTTACGACGTGCATTCCGCGAAGAATTTGGGGGATTCCTGCATCAACTAATCGAAGGTGATATGCATGAGTAGAATCATATCCATCGTCATCCTGCTTGCCGCGCTTTGGCAGGGCGGGGAAACGATTGGGCAGGACCGGGGCTGGGCGACAGCGATCGCCTGGCGCCCGGACGGGGAAATGATCGCTATCGCGTCAACTACCGGGATCTGGCTATTCGACGCCGAGTTCAATGAGCTGGGGCATGTGCAAGTCAAGCAATCTGAGTTAGTTGTGCCGTGGCTACCGCGAGTCAAGGAAAAGCGATTCGTCCCACCCATATTCTTGTCTTGGAACGCGGCCGGCGATCTACTTGCTGTGGGGAGTATGCAGACTGTCGACGCACCTATTCAAATTATTGATATCGGCAAGCTCGAGGTCGTATCGGAGATCTCGACAAGGTTTCCCGAGGTGACTCCGATACAGTGGCACCCGAACGACAATCTCATCGTGGTTGGCACGTATGATGGCACAGTTCACATAGTTGACGCGCTCACGGGCGAAGAAGTTTTCTACTTTGTTGAGCGCAAAGAAAAAGTGAGAAACGAGATTAAGAACTCGATAGCCGGATTCTGTTGGTTTGACGAGGATATCATCGTCATCGTATCCAGGCGTGAAATCTATTTTGTTGACATAGGCAAGGACGAGTTGCTGCGAACAATAATAGTTCCCGACACCGAATTCCGTACACTGGACTGCAATCGCAAGCATCAACTCATAACTACGCGCGGAAGACTGTATGATATCAGAACCGGATTGAATATCCTCGTCTACATATCATACTACTCTCACGTTGATGAATTGACTCTGACATTGGATGTGGCCTGGTCGCCGGATGGTCGGCGCTTTGTCGCCAGCACGGAATGGTGTCAGGTACGCGTATTTGATGGTCAAACTGGCGAATTGCTGGCGCAGCTATCGGGCGGGATTCATTTAGAGCAACTGGCAAATTCATTCTATGCAGGTTCGATTGCCTGGCATCCGGATGGGGGTAGTTTCGCGGTGGTGGGTCAGTTCGGGGACATTCGCGTTTGGGATGTTAAGACTTATGCGTTGTTAAGGCGGTTCGACGGTTTTGAACTGTTCGATGAATATACGCTTTTGCCCTATAAGACGCGTGAAGAGTTCCTGGAGCAGGAATGCCCGGAGTGACCGGGAAAAGCAAGGTCGTGGAAGCGGAAGGATGAATGGATTCAAACCCTGGGAGAAAGTTTTCGGTCCATCCCAGCGTGGTTATCATGTCTGACAGACTCTCAAACCCCAAGGCTTACCGTGTGGAAGGGTTGGCGACCAAGCCTATGAGCAGACTCTTTTTCGTCGTTATCTTGTTTGCGGCGCTTTGGCAGGGCGGGGAAACGATTGGAAAAGACCGGGGCTGGGCGGCGGCGATCGCCTGGCGCCCGGACGGCCAGATGATCGCCATCGCGTCAACTACCGGGGTTTGGCTATTTGGTTCCGAGTTCAATGAGCTGGGGCATGTGCAAGTCAAGCAAACTGAGAATGATGAGCCGAAGCAAGGGCAAGCCAAGCAAGAATGGGACCTCCCGCACAGATCCCTGTCCTGGAACGCGGCCGGCGACCTGCTTGCGGTGGGGGATGTGCGCTATGGCAGGACGCCGATTCAAATCATTGATATCGGCAAGCTCGAGGTCGTATCGGAGATCTCGACAAGGTTACTCGCGTGGACACCAATACAATGGCATCCGGCTGACAATCTGATAGTGGTTGGCACGTATGGTGGCACAGCTCATATATTTGACGCGCTCACGGGCGAAGAAGTTTTCTATTTTGTTGAGCGCAAAGAAGGAGCAAGAGGAGCATTAAGCAACTACACAGTCGGATTCTGTTGGTTTGACGAGGATGTCATCGTCATCGCAACTCATCATGAAATTTATGTCATTGACATAGCAAGCAAGGAGCTGCTGCAAACAGTAGACCCTGACACCGTTTTCGATACCACGGACTGCAATCGCGAGCATCAACTCATAACGACTAACGGAAAACTGTATGATATCAGAACTGGGTCGCTCATTAGTGTTTTCACAGAGTACGACTCTCACATTGACGAATTCATTTGGACATTAGATGTGGCTTGGTCGCCGGACGGTCGGCGCTTTGTCTCCAGCACAGAGGGCTGTCTTGTCCGTGTGTTTGATGGCGGGACTGGCGAATTGCTGGCAAGACTCTCGGGCGGGATTCATTATGAGTATCAGGCAAATTCATTTTTCTTAAGCTCAATAGCCTGGCATCCGGATGGGGGCAGTTTCGCAGTGGTGGGTCAGTTCGGGGACATACGCGTCTGGGATGTTAAGACTTATGCGTTATTAAGGCGGTTCGACGGTTTTGAGCTGTTCGATGAATATACGCTTTTGCCCTATAAGACGCGTGAAGAATTCCTGGAGCATGAATGCCCGGAGTAGCTGGACCTACAGCGCGAAGGGCTGGAGATTAGAATCGTTGGCGTTAATAGGAAGTCTATTTCAAGCGATCGCTCCGATCCAGCGCGGGCGCAGCAAGGGCCTCACTTCAAGCGCAGGACAAGCAGGGCGAAGCTGTGCGGCGGCAACTGCAATTGATCGAGCGGCATCGTCTGATGTTCGATGGCGACGGTATCGGGCGCTTCAAAAGTATTGGTCGCTAGCGGACTGGCGCCGGATACGCAGTACATATCGACATCGGTTTCAACTTCAACGCCCGTTATCGACACGTCCATCGGCTCGTCGACGGCGCAGTTGACCAGCGATAAAAATAGCGCTTTCGCATCGGCATCAAGGGTTGTGGCGGCGTTCATCAGCGGCACGTCGTCAAAGGCGGGCATCGTGCCCGCTGCCGGGCTGGCAAAGGTACCGCAATCGACAGTTGTCTGCAGCGCTTGCCGCCCGCGGTGATGTGTCATCAATTCCAGAACCAGCGTCGCCGGCATCTTGATCACGGCAGGCCGCGCGGGATTGTCGCCGGTATCAACCGGCACCCAGCCCCCGCGCCGACCCAGATGGATCTCTTCCCAGTTGTATAGCGGCGCGATCAAATAGCAGCCCATAACGTTGGTCAAGTGATAGATCGCGCTGTAATGAATGCGATCGGCGCGCTGTAGACAGAGGTTCATGATCGACCCGGTATAAAGCGCGTCCGCCAGATTATATTTCTCGATGAAATTGGGGCCTTTGGCGTTCACGTAGGTATTCCACTCGTCAAAGGCGATCGGCAGCGGTTTCGGTGAATGCTGGTCCACAATCGCAAGCGTATCGTCCAGCATGCCTCTCACTTCGTGCCAGGCAGCCATTTTCGGCAGGAAGATCTCGTCTGGATCGGGCGTCACGGGCTGTTTTTCCGTGCGAACCGAATAATAGTGCAGGCTAAAGAGATCCATCTCCTGGCCGGCAATCGGCAGTACGATCTCGTTCCAGTGAGCGTAGAGATCAACGGGCGTGCCGACGCCAATCAGCGTGAGTTCTGGATCGGCGTCGCGCATGGCGCGCGCGAATTCGATGTAGCTGGCGGCATAGGTTTCGGCGTCGACATGGCCGACTTGCCAATTGCCGTATTGCTCGTTGCCCACGAACCAGACCTTGACGTCGTGCGGCTCCTCATAGCCGTTCGCCGCGCGCAGCGCGCCATACTCGGTCGAGGCATCGCCATTGCAGTATTCAACCCAGGCCCGCGCTTCCTCGGGACTGCCATTGCCCATATTTGCTGTCAGCACTGGCTCGGCCCCGACCAAGCGGCACAAGTCGACGAATTCGTCCGTTCCGACATCGTTCGATTCCCAAAGCCACCAGGCGGGGTCGAGGTAGGCCGGGCGTTTGTCGCGATCGCCGACGCCGGTCTCCCAATGGTAGGCCGAGACGAAATTGCCGCCGGGCCAGCGTAGTTGCGTCGGCGCCCAGTCGCGCATGGCGGCGATCACATCGGCGCGGAAACCTCGCATGTGATCGCTGGGCATCAGCGAGGCGCAGCCGATCCAGGCAGTACCTTCCCGAATCGTCAATGTAAGCTCGCCTTTTGGATCGGCGCCCGCTTCGGTAAAAGTGCGCTGATAGCTTTGCCAGTCGTCGCCCAGCTCGGCGATTTGCCAGCGTTCGTCGCCTAGCTGCACCTCAAGCGATTGTCCTTGACCCTTGAGAACCAGGCAAAGTTCATAGTCGCGTTCGCTCTCCAAATAGAGGCTGCCTTGCTTGATGCCGCGGGCTTGGCCGTCGGCGCGCCGAATGCTGATGCGTTGAGATTGGCGTCCGGTGTAAAAGTCGCTGTTATCGTGCGCAAAGAGTACGGCTTCATAATCTGGATTAGCTGCTTCCCAAGGCGCCACAATACCGATGCCGAGATGAACGTTGTACAGTCCCTCGCTAGGCGATTTATACATATAGTCGTTGCCGGCGAATTTGCGATCGCGCAGCATCTCCGCCCAGACGCCGCCATAAACGGCTTGCCCGAGATGCTCCAGGTTGGCGCCATAGAGGTGGTCATGCGCCTCGCCGATGACATGGTCCAGGTTAATGTTGACTGTCGTCCGATTCATGGTTATCCCCATTCTTGGTTCTTAGTCGCTCTTTCCGTTAACGCGCGTTTCGGCTTGGCGGACCGCGTCCTGGATGGCGATTGCTGTTTTCAGGCGTCGCGGTCTTAATCTCGATTCGGCGCTTGTATACAAGAATGATACCTGAAAATGGCAGTTCCGCCTAAAACTCGCGACGGGAGCGCGTGATGCGCGCAAAGGTCAACTTGTATCTGCGCGACCGGCAACCGCAGCAATTCGACATTGGAAATAGTTGTTGACAAATAGAACATATGTGTTATCATGTCGATAAGCGCTCATATTGCGCCGCGCGGGCTGGCTTGTGACAGGGCAAAGGCGCCCGGCGCATTCACAAATCAACTTGATGTCTTAGGAGGACGAAATGGATTTCAATGACTACTATATGCATATGCATTTGGGGATAAAACCCCCTTCCAACGACGAGCCGGAGGAGCCCGAAGAGGAGCAAGCGTCTACGAGCCCGCCGCCGCGACGAACTTCGTCGCCAAACGATCCGCTGATTGGGGTTCCGTCTTCGTACTATGGCGTGAGTATGCCGCCGAGCTCTAGCGTTCCGACTTATGGATCTGGAGACCCGGCGCCACCGAAGAATGATGAACCGCCGCCTGTGCACTATGGCATGAGTATGCCGCCGTCGAGGCGCGATCCGCGTCTGGATGATTCGCAGAATGAAAGGCCGACTGAGGATAGCGACGGTGATCGAACGCGTCCCGGGAGGATTGTGGAAGAGCTTCAAGACGAACGGCCAGACTATGTCGACCCTCTGGGCCAAAGTGCCAACGAGATATATGAAAATGTGACCGACTTGTATTTTCAGCTTTACATTGACCAAGGAACAGTGCGGATGGATGATTTGGCCGAGTCGGGCCAGGATCCTGAATCGGACTGGCATGCCGCGCAGCGCGCGTACAAGTCCATTGACAGGTATATGTATGGGTTTCTGCCGCAGCCCGGTCAGGAGAAGTCGGCGGCCAATGGTGAACCGTATCCGGTTCGTAACTCGGAGTTCAATCGGCCTACTGAGGCGCACCTTGAGGAACATCTTCCACACGTGGAGACGCCGGAGGATTTCATAGAATATGTAAAAACGGAGTTGCCGAAGCTGATCCCCGAATACGCAAACAACAAAATTAACTGGGATTCCTTAACTTATGAAGAGGCGGCGATGTTCTATTACGCCGCCCTTGAGGCCGGGGCTCTTGAGTACAGGGGCAATCCACGGCTCTACAATCTTGGGAACCCAGAGCAAGTAGATCAGAAACTCGCGGCAATTGGGGCTGAGAAGACACTCATTGGAGAATTGATGAGAAAGATGGCTATTGTTACGCCGCTCGAGGACCTCAATACATTGCTTGAGCTATATGGATGGGTATCCGAAGACCAGGACCAAAACAAGGCAAATGCCGAGGCATATTTCCAGCGTCGGTTAAAAGCTGTTTACGAGCATCTGGGCAGAGAATTGCCTAGCAACTGGGAAGAAATCCAGAATGATCCAGTTACTATGGCAAACATGCTGGTTGATATCTATCCGGAATTAGAGGAAAAGGGCACATATAAGTTCATCCAGGAGGATTATAAATGGACGGGCTACGACATGTTTGGCGAAGAGTATGCGAAGTTGACGAGGGAAAAGGAACCGTTCAACCCGTTGCCTCTGGCTGCAGATATCCTTTCCTGGCTCTACCCACCGTTCGGAGTAGCTTTGACCGTCGCTAAGATGTATCATAGCGGCGTAGTGCAAGGAGACTGGGGAGCAGCCGCCGAGCAGGCAGCAGGTCTCGCAATACCACGTTTACCCAGAGTATTTGCAGCTGGCTCTAGATTGATGTCATCTGTACCGCAATTGACAGGAACCGCAAATGCATTGGCAGCCCTAAGTGAAAGCTCTGAATTAGCTTTTGCGTTGGACATGCGTGGTCTCTATAAAGATATGACGGGGTTCGGAGAAGCTATTGTGCCTGACACGCCGGAGACTCTAATGGCGAATATGGATAATGTTCTAGCAGAGATCCAAACACAAGGGGTTGATCTCAATGAAATACCTGAGGGAATGCCCCCCCAAGAATGGTATGCATTGGTCAGGTTGCTTGAGGGCAGTGAGCATATGACTCAAGCCGACTTGGTACATGTGATTCAGATGGGATTCCGCACAACACTAAGGGAAAATAGACAGTATCCCCACGGAGGGGGCCAATAAGCTGTTGAATGCGGAAAACGGCAGCCTAATTCAAACAGCGGGCGAGATGAGACGATTGGTCTCATCTCGCCCGGCTAACCTCAAGCAGTCGCTCTGATCCATCACATCCGCACGGCTTGAAGCGCGGGTTTGCGTCCGCAAAATCGAGGGCGGATCAGAGCGCTGAGGCCGAGTGCAAAAGCTTCGCGCCTCACGGGAGTTCCAACGCTGCGCTAATCCTAATGCGCAGCGTAAAGCTCTGGAATTTCATTTCGGTTCCGCCCTATCGCCAGCGCGGTTCTTAAGGGAAAGATCACTATGCCTGGTATAAGAACAAAGAGGTTGGCAAAGTCAATCATCAGCTGGCAGACCTGGAAGTCGCAGGTACCGGTAGAAACTTTGCGATATCCGGTGAATCCAGCGTAATAGAGTTCAGCTTCAACTTGAGCGACTTGGAGACGAACTACAAAAGCGTATTTGAAGATGGGATGACGCTGACTGGAACAACAAGATTGGCTGGAAAGACGATGAATAGCATGCCTTCCGCACATTGACAATGCGTAAACAAAAGCTCGGGCATACTAGCGCAGCTGATAGAACAGTTGCTGAGAATTTCAAATTCGCCGTAACAGTGAGCTTCATTCTGCTTGTTGTCATCAAGTTGTCTTCTCTCTTAACGGAATTAATCGTAGACGTAAAGAAAGGTTACAACGGCGCGTCCTCTCGTAGTGGAGGCGATACGGGTGCCACTGAATGGCGATACACCTGTGTACACAGAAAATGAGTTTACGGAATGGGTTACCGTAACCGTCAGCGGGAGTGTGGAACGAGATGGAGAATTCTACCTGGATGGACTATTCCATTACGATGATAAGCAAAAGTATGCGAAGACATTGTTCATCAATGGCGCCTGGGCATTTAAGCGGCAAAGTGTCGAAGAGCAGTTCCCGGATTATAGCGACGATCACTTCTATCGATTCACACATTGGGTTGATGCCGATTCATGGGAACGACTAGGGTTTCAATTCCTAGACGCCGATGCGACGGACTTGGAGGGCGTGTTCACAGTTGAAGTCGCGAATACCCCCTACTATGGCAGGCCAGAAGCTGGCGGGCGTTAGCCATTCGTCTGTGCGGTTGCGTATCATGTAATGCGCCTGATCGATTTACGGAACCTTGTAAGCCACTTCGGAAGCAACTGGCATTATTAGCCGCTGTAAGTCAAGAATGCAGGCGACGCTCAGCATTCCGCTTACGGATATAGGGCAGAAGCTGTTCAGGCGGGTGCGAAGCCCGACATCGGCGCGCTGGACCTGGAGTTTGGCTGGTCGAGCGAGTTCGGGTCGAAACACCCGCAACTAGAAACCGGCGATGAACTTGTGCAAGCAGTAGTCCTCGCCGCGTCACGAAGGGCTGATTGAAGCCTATCTCGACGATCCTCCATAAGCGCAAGCGCTTGAAGCGCGGTATTCCGTTCGCAGCGGCGAGGGCGGATCAGAGCGCTGAGGCCAAGTGCAAAAGCCCTGTGCCCTGGCAGGCTGCTGTCAAATGCCCCGGCAGGGCGTCATCAATTCCAGAACCGGCGGCGAGCGCTCGTCGTTAGAATGGCAGACTTTCTCTCAAACTGAGACGTCAATTCAAAGGGACGAAGCTTAAAACAAGGGTATGACGAAGATGGCTTTAAAATCTACTATGATGAGATGATGAAATGGGTGAACAGGCAAGCTGGACAAGATAAATTCAGATTGCCAAAAGTAGGAGAAGTCCTGCCCCAATATGATTAGGAGATCCAATCTGGGGAATTGAGGCGAGCCGTCCCATCTTCTCGATTCCGCGCAAATCGCAATCAAAACAGGGCGGATGTCGAAGTCAAGCCTTGTTAACCTGATAGCTGCCAAAAACGAGTTTGACTGTTCTAGTGAGCCAGATAAGTTTACACTGTTCTTGATGATGACCTGCACGGCTGCCATCGGGTGAATAGTCCGGGTAGATGTGTTTCTATGAAAAAGGCGAAAAAACGCACCGGGTCCAGAGCTATCGGCTGCCGCCGGCTGTTTCTGGCGGCTTGCATCGCCTTGGGCTTGTTGTGCAGCCTCCCATTTATTCTGACTTCACCGGAACTGCAATGGCATCTCGACCATAACGTCAGGCCGCCTGTCATCACGCCTGCCCCGGCGAGCAAGGAATCGGATCTGATCGCCTTCATCTGCGAGCAAAATGATGGAAATCAGCCTGCCGGCGTGTACGTCGTTGAGCCGGACGGCAGTCATTTGAAACAGATTCACGCTCGTCCTCACGAGAGTTACGAGTATCTCAGCTGGTCGCGGGATGGTATTTGGGTGGCGGTGGTTGCGGGGAGCCACTCTCTGCTGGCTATGCTGCCAGACGAAAAATTTGAGATCTTTCGAGTGCGCTTTGATGGCTTGGATACCAGGCGCTTGACTTATAATCACTCGCAAGAAATCGATCCTCGTTGGTCAAATGTTGGTAGATCTGTTTCATTCATTACTCGCGGAGCCATTCATAGAATATCTGACAGCGGGCATGAAATAAGTCGATCGTATAATTCCTACATCAAGCCGTATCCTTGGGGACGGCGCGTGTTTGACTGGTCTTCCGATGATCGCAAACTTGTTATCGTTGGTACTCACGGCGCTGTTCTCTATAGTACGAATCCCGATGGCTCGGACTTGGGCGTATTGACACGAGCGGAAACGCGTCCTGACGCGGTAGCGTGGGCAGCAAACGATGAGCAGATTCTCTACTACAGTCGTGACATGCTTTCTGATTACAAAACGCTGACTGTATTCAATGTCACAAGTCGAAGCGAAGACACTTCACTCAAGATGGACGCGATTCAGGATGCGCGATGGTCCCCAAATAGCGAGTGGATCGCGATAAAGGGTCGAGCACTTGATGAAAGCGAGGGAGAGCATATATATCTGCTCGATATTGACACAGGCGCCATGAATTACGTTACAACAATGAGCACGGGCGATTTTGGAGGAATTTCATGGTCCCCCGACAGCGAGTGGATTGCCTTTTCTACTTCTCCACGAAGGGGAGGGGATGGTCGGATATTCAAGATCAAACGGGATGGCACAGCATTACATCAGTTGGCAGAAATTGATTGCCGGATAATCGAAATAAGCTGGTCGCCCAAGTAAATACCCCGGAATTTCGCGTCTTCGACAAATCAGCATGGCAAACCGCTAGAATGTCTTTTGGATTTTGCCCTATCGCCAGCGCGGTTCTTAAGGGAAAGATCACTATGCCTGGTACAAGAACAAAGAGGTTGGCAAAGTCAATCATCAGATGGCAGACCTGGAAACGGGGCGGGAAAAGCCGCTAATCGATTGGCCTGAAGACGGCTAAGATAGCAGCGACACGTGAAATACAGGAACAAATACAATGCGCAAACATAAACGCAAATCGAAGCGCAAGCCAAGGCGATATCTGCGACGCGCGGCCAAAGCTTTTGCAATACTGGTGTTAGTCCTTTGCATTCTGTTTGCGGCGTTTGTGATCTTTCTATTGCACCTAGCGTATAGGATCGAGTCGGAATTGGGTGGCTGGCCGATTCCCGACTAACCTTGAACGGCTGCCATGATATGTCGCGTGGGCAAGCTGGGCCGGGCGCGAATGGTTGCATCTCACCCCTTAATGCGCTAAGTTTATGTGCACCCGCGACGTTAAGCGTCGTAGCGGGATGTTTTGTTTCGAGTAGAAGGAGACTAACGGTGAAGAAATTTCTTGTAGCAGCAATGATAGCGCTATTTGTGATGAGCCTGTCAGCAGGCGTCATCGCGCAAGACGATGGCTATACCATCGCCTTCGTTCCGGGTGTCAATCCCGATCCCTTTTATATCACTATGAGCACCGGTGTTTATCAGGCAGCCACGGATTTGGGCTTGAATGTCATCCAGCAAGATCCGGAGCGCTTTGACGTGGCGGTTTCGGAACCGATCATCCGCGCTCTGATCGCGCGGGGAGACATTGACGCGCTGGTCACCGCGCCGAACGACAAAGAGCAGTCGATACCGGTGCTGCAGGACGCGCACGATGCGGGCATCGTTGTCTTGACGGTGGATACCTTCATCGGCGACGGCAATTACGCCGATGGCGAGGTGACCTTCCCGATCACTTACATCGGTTCGGACAACACGCAGGGCGGCTACATCGCTTGCTCGGCGCTGGCGGACAAGCTGGGAGCGGGCGCCAAGATCTATGTCACCAATACGCGACCGGGCATCAGCACCACCGACCAGCGCGAGGAAGGCTGCCTGGCGGCGGCTGAGGACACCGGCCTGGTCGTCGCGCGCGTCGACTACAACGAGAACAGCGCCGATACGGCGCAGGCGCAGACGGCCGCGGTCTTGCAGGCCAATCCCGATATCGTCGGCATGTTCGCCACCAATACCTTTGGCGCGCTGGGCGCTGGCACAGCGATCCAGAATGCCGGTTTGCAGGGCGCTGTAGAAGTGGCGCTGTTTGACGCCAGCGAAGAGAACATCGGCTTCTTGAAAGACGGCATTGTCTCCCTGGTCATCGCGCAGAAACCGGCTGATATGGGTTACCTGGGCGTGGCATTGGCGACCGCTTATCTGGACGGCGTTGGCAGCATCCCGGCGCGTATTCCCACGGGTTATGCGGTGATCAATATCGACAATGTCGATGA
Source organism: Chloroflexota bacterium (assembly GCA_026707745.1). Classification (GTDB taxonomy): domain Bacteria; phylum Chloroflexota; class Anaerolineae; order Aggregatilineales; family Phototrophicaceae; genus UBA6055. The sequence goes on along the minus strand of JAPOWG010000035.1, from coordinate 40,182 downwards.
TCCCGATGTGGCGCGTTTCATCTATACCAGCAATACCAGCGATCCGGCGTCGGCGCTCGATGACAGCTACAACCTGGCCTTTGTGCCGGGCGTGAACCCCGATCCCTTCTACATCACCATGTCGCGCGGCGTCTATGGCGCGGCCGGGCGCCTGGGCATCAATGTCATCCAGCAAGATCCGGAACGCTTTGACGTGGCGGTTTCGGAACCGATCATCCGCGCTCTGATCGCGCGGGGCGACATTAGCTCGCTGGTCACCGCGCCCAACGACAAAGAGCAGTCGATACCGGTGCTGCAGGATGCTCACGATGCGGGCATTGCGGTCTTGACGGTGGACACCTTCATCGGCGATGGCAACTATGCCAGTGGCGAAGTTACCTTCCCGCTGACATATATCGGGTCGGACAACGTGCAAGGCGGTTATATCGCCTGTTCGTCCCTGGCGGAGAAACTGGGCGCAGGCGCGAAGATCTATGTCACGAACACTCGCCCGGGCATCAGCACGACCGACCAGCGCGAGGAAGGCTGTCTGGCCGCGGCTGAGGCTGGCGGACTGGAAGTCGCCCGCGTCGACTACAACGAGAACAGCGCTGACATGGCGCAGCAGCAGACGGCAGCCGTCCTGCAGGCCAATCCCGATATCGTCGGCATGTTCGCCACCAACACCTTCGGCGCCTTGGGCGCGGGCGCGGCGATCCAGAATGCCGGATTGGAAGGCGCGGTCGAAGTGGCGCTATTTGACGCCAGCGAAGAGAACATCGGCTACCTGCGCGATGGCATCGTTTCGCTCGTCATCGCCCAGAAACCTGCCGACATGGGCTACCTGGGCGTGATCGCGCAAGTCGCCAATTTGCGCGGCGTGACGTCTATGCCGGCGCGCGTGGGGACCGGCTACGCCGTCATCACGATTGACAACGTCGATGATCCGAACGTGGCTCGTTTCATCTATACGGCTGGGTAATCCCCCACCCTAAGTCCCTCCCCCAAAATGAGGGAGGGACTTGACCGATACGCTATAGGTTTTCCCCCTTCCCTCCTTGTGGGGGAAGGGGCTGAGGCATGGGGGGATGTCAAAAGGTAGCCTCTATGGGATTAAAAGCGAAACTGGGAGACGCGCAGCGTCAAAACCTGGTTAATTCACGATACATAGATTTTCTGACGAAGAGTTGGTCTTACCTGTTCTTGCTGGCTTTGGTCGTTTATTTTTCGGTGACCGGCACCGGCTTTTTCTCGGTGCGCAATTTTTCGTCGATATTGACGACCAGCACCTTGATCATGCTGATGTCGATTGGTCAGACCTATGTCGTGATCACGGCCGGTATTGATCTGTCCATTGGCTGGACGGTGGGTTTGTCGTCGGTGACGACGGCGCGGGTGATGCGCGATCTGGCCGACAGCGGCAACGATGTCGCCTACGCTATGTTGGCCGGGGTCTTTGCCGGTCTCTTGGTAGCCTTGATCCCGGGCTTGATCAATGGCTTGCTGGTAGCGAGGGTCAAGGTCCCGCCCTTCATCGCGACCCTGGGCATGTTTGGGATTGTGCGGGGCGCGGCCTTTCTGCTCACGGATGGGCAGCAGGTCGTGCGCGGGCTCTCGTCGGAACTGCGCGAATCACTGCGCATGATCGGCAATGGCAGCTTGCTCTACTATATACCCGACGACGGCTTCCATTGGTTTGCGCTGCCGCCCGACCTGGAACCGCAGCAGCTCCGCGTCGTGTCGCAATTATTGCCTTATCCCGTCATTATTACTGCGTTGGTCGTCATTGTCTTCGCCTTCATCCTGGCGCGCACAAAATTCGGCCGCCATACCTACGTCATCGGCGGCAGCGAAGAAGCGGCGCGCCGTTCCGGCATCAATGTCGATCGCCACTTGATCATCATATATGTGATCTGCGGATTCACCGCCGGCATTGCCGGTGTCTTGCATCTCTTCCGTTTTACCGCCGGCGCGCCGCAGGCGGGGGAAGCGGCGCTGTTATCGTCGGTGGCGGCGGTGGTCATCGGCGGCACGAACCTTTTCGGTGGCGAAGGGGATATCATGGGCGCCGTGATCGGCTCGCTGATTATCGCGGTGCTGCAGACGGGCCTGGTGATCTTGAATATCGATTCGATCTGGCAGTTTATCGTTGTCGGCATTGTGATCATCATCGCGGTGCTGGTGAACCAACTGCAGAACGCCTTGGAGAGGATGCAAGCCAATGTCTGAACCCATCCTGACCGCAACCGGCATGAGCAAATACTTCGGCGGTTTGACCGCTGTCGACAATGTTGACTTCGCCATCTACCCGGGCGAGGTGGTGGCGCTGCTCGGCGACAACGGGGCGGGCAAATCCACGTTGATCAAGTGCATCTCGGGCGTATACCGCCCCGAACATGGCCAGGTCAGTTTTAATGGGGAGGACATAACGAGCCATGCGCCGGCCGATATACGCAGTCGCGGCATCGAGACGATCTACCAGGATTTGGCGCTGGCGGAAAACCTCGATGTCGGGGCGAATGTATTCCTGGGCAAGGAGAAGACGCGCCGGCTCTTCGGGTTGATCCCGGTGACCGATGACAACTATATGCGCGCAGAAGCTTCCAGCGCGCTTGATGAGCTGGACATCCATATCCCGTCGCTCAAGCAGCGGCTGGTCAACCTCTCCGGCGGGCAACGACAGGCGGTTGCCATCGCGCGGGCTATGTATTGGAATGCCAAACTCGTCATCATGGACGAGCCGACAGCGGCGCTGGGCGTGCCGGAACAACGTAAAGTGCTGGCCTTGATTCGCTCCCTGCGCGAGCAGAATATACCGGTGATTCTGATCAGCCATACCATGCACGATGTGATGGCGGTCGCCGATCGTATGGTCGTGATGCGCCGTGGCAGGATCGTCGCCAATATCCAGCGCGCCGACGCCAGCGAAGAGTTGATTGTCAAACACATTGTTGGCACGGCGGACAATGGCGGCAACGCGGTGATGATCTAGGGTGGCTGGAGTGGGTCGCCGCGCAAGGCGAGATTGTCTTGGATGGAATCAAGTGCAAGTGGCTTTTACAAGAAAACCTGAACACAGAGGACGCAGAGTTCGCAGAGAAAAATCGAGGGAGAAGACTGTTTTGCGGGCGTTTCGGCGGGTCGCGTAGACACTGACCGTCAAACGCCCCTACCGACGACTATTATTGAGAAATATATTCTGCGTTGCGGCAGCAGTTTGGAACGGGCCCGCAGCGGCGGCTGCGAGTTGACGTAAGGTTGACGAGGGGAAATCCATGACGCGACAATTGACGCCCGGGCGCTTCCGTGGCTTGAAGTCAAGCAGTTTGGCTGGCCGCGATGTCTTCGGCATCGTCGCCTTCGATCAGCGTGGCAGCTATCGACGCATGATGCCGCCCGATAGCAGCTATGGTGATCTGGTGCGGTTCAAGAAGGAAGTCATCGGCGCGCTGTCGTCCGAAGCGAGCGCCATCCTGACCGACCCGACTTACGGGATCGACGCGGCCATGCGGATGAACGGCAAATCGGGACTGCTGCTGGCTTTGGAAAAAAGCGGCTACAGTGGCGATTCCAGTTACCGCAAAACCGAACTGATCCCTGGCTGGACCGCCGAGAAGATCCGCAAGGCGGGCGCGAACGCCGTCAAATTCATGGTCTACTACAACCCACAGAGCGAGGCGCTGGCCGCCGAATTGGAAGCCATGATTCGGCAGGTAGTCGACGAATGCCATCGCTGGGATCTGCCGGTATTCCTCGAGCCGATGTCTTACAGCGTCGATCCGGACATCGCTAAAGAAAGCGCGGCATACGCCGCTGTACGGGCCGAGATCGTCATTGAAACCGCGCGCCGTCTATCGCGGACCGGCGCCGACGTGCTCAAGATGGAGTTCCCGCTGGATATCCAATATGATCGGGATCAGGCGAGCTGGCGTCGTGCCTGCGCCAAGCTGAGCGACGCCTCGGCCGTGCCCTGGGTTTTGCTGAGCGCCGGCGTCGACTTCGAGCAGTTCAAGCCGCAAGCGCAAATCGCCTGTGAATGTGGCGCGAGCGGCTTCCTGGCCGGGCGCGCTATCTGGAAAGAAGCGGCAACCATAAGGGCAGCCGATCGTCGCGTCTTCTTGCGCGGGACCGCCAGCGAACGCCTCAAACAGCTACTGGCGATTGCCGCGGCCGAATCGCGCCCTTGGAGCGATTTCTACACGCCGCCCGCCTCCTCCGAAACCTGGTACGAGAATTACGCCTGAGCCTGGATTCGCCAACTCGGATTCTGGGGATATCCTTTTAGCCAGCCAGGGCTGCCAGTTTGCCGAAGAAATCGCGGTATATCGCATCGCGGTTGATATCCAATGCCTCGCGAATTATGTGCCGAGGCTGCGCCTGTCGGTACCAACGGCAATCAGCGCTCAGATATGGGGCGTCGGTCAGGAAAGTCGGTACCCAGGCCGGGTTGATCAACCAGGCGAAGTTGATCAGGTCCCACATGATCCAACTGCGCGCGAAGTGGTCGAAAATCCCATGCCGCCGAAGATGCGGACTGTTGATGTACAGCCAATGAAGATAGTCGCCGATTTCACCCTTGCCTTTGACCCAGGACTCCACCTCCGGCAGCGACAAGCTCAACTGTGCGCCGACATGAAAACCCGGCAAATAGACCAGCGGAACGCCGCTGTCGAATAGCAGTTGTGAGGCCAGCACATCCTGTTCCATGTTGAATGACGGCTGCACGATGTCCATAACGGTTGTGGGATAGCCCGCTGTCCACGAGACGACGATGGTTTCGATGATCTCGGGCGCCAGGAGCAAGGCGGCGGCCACGTTGGTCGCCGCGCCGATGGCGACCACGTGCAGAGGATCATCAACTGTGGCCGTTTTCGCTGTCCCGATCAGATGCGCTACCGCTTCGCTTTCGACCGGTTCGTCTGGGCTGGCCAAGTAGCGATCCGACCCGCGGAAGACCCGGTCAGCGAAGTCGAGATCGAGCTTGTCGCAGACCTTCAGGATCTCTTGGTAGCTGAGTTCCATGCCCTGGCCGGGACTGACCAGCACGGTTCCTTGCGGGTCCAGCTGGCGGTCGTCGTTTACATCGATGCCGGCCTCGTCGAGTCGCCGCAGGAGAGCGATGTGTCGCGCCAGCAAGGCGCCGTCGGCATCGGATGTCGCCCCACGCTGTCGTATGCGCTCGGCTTCCCGTTGCTCTTTAACTCGTTCTTGAAAGGAATAGGGCGCGGCGTACAGGCCTTCTATCTCCAGCTTGTCGCGCGAGAGAAAAGCCCAGGCCAAGGCGTATTGATCATCGATTTCGTTGCGCGTATCGGTGTCGATTACGCAACGCACGCGTCCGGCGGGTTCTCTGAGAATGCGCTGGTAGTGCTCGACGCTCAGTCTTGGAAAACGCGCTAGTGGGCTCATGCCAGCACTCCGTCGGCGCGCAGTCCCGCGATATCGGCGGCGCTGTAGCCGAGCTCGGCGGCGACTTCGTCGCTGTGTTCGCCCAGACGCGGCGGATGCCGTCGGTAGCTGAGCGGCGTATCCGACATGTGCACCGGCGTCGCCAGCGATTTGACGATGCCCAGCGCGGGGTGCTCCAACTCGACGATGAAGCCGCGCTCGATGATGTGCGGGTCGGTCAGCGCCTCGGCCACGGTGTTGATGCGTCCGCAGGGCACGCCCGCCTCGCGCAGTTCGCTCAGCCATTGATCGCAGGGCTGGCCGCGGATGATCTCGCGCACGGTCGGCAAGAGCGTCTCATAGTTGGCGATGCGGTCGGCATTACTCGAAAAGCGCGGATCCGTCGCCAGGTCGTCGCGTCCGACGTGCCGGCAGAAGGCGCCCCAGACATTGTCCGAGCCCACGCCCAGAATAAACCAGTCGCCATCGCTGGCTTGCACCGCTTCGTAGGGCACGACTTGCGGGTGCTGGTTGCCGCGACGGGGCGGATCACCCCCGTCCGCGAAGTACTCGCCGGCATAGTTCTCCAGCCAGGTCATCTGGCCCTCTTGCAGGGACATGTCAATGAACTGGCCCACCCCGCTGGATTGGCGCGCATGCAGTGCCGACAGGATTCCTATGACGGTGAACAAACCACAGGTCATGTCGGCGATGGGGGTCGGGAAGCGCATCGGCGCGCCGTCAACCTCTCCGGTCAGCGCCATCGTGCCCGATTCCGCCTGGGAAACCAGGTCGTAGCCGGGCTGTCCCGCGCGCGGACCCCTGCGCCCGTATCCGCTGATCGAGGCATAAATCAACTCTTGATTCAGGGCGCTTAGCGTCTCGTAGTCAATGCCGTAGCGCTGCAGAGAGGCGGTCGTCGCCAGGTTGGTCAAAAAGACATCGGCATCGGCAACCAATTTGTGAATGATCTCCCGCCCGGCGTCCGCGCGGATATTAAGCGCGATGCCGCGTTTGTTGCGGTTGACCGCCAAGTAGTAGCAACCTTGATCGCCGATATAAGGCGGGGCCCAGTGTCTTGATTGATCGCCGACGCCGGGACGCTCGATCTTGATCACGTCCGCGCCCAGGTCGCCCAGGATCATCGTGCAGTAGGGTCCCGCCAGCGCCTGCGTCTGGTCGATCACTTTAATGCCGCTGAGCGGCGCTTGTTCGGTCATGGGTTCCTCTCTAATCCGGCTTTAGGCAATTCCATGCAAGTAATGATCTTCTGAACGTACAGCGTTTCGTGCAAGTTTGAGGCGACCATCGCTTTTCTACCCCTCACCCTCCAGCCCCCTCTCCCACAAGGGGAGAGGGGGAGCGCAAGCGGCGGGACTAGGATTACGTCCAAAACTGTCGCTAGATATGAGATTTTTTCCCATTATATTATTGGTACTACATATTTTGTCGCCTTGTTGCGATATAGAATGCAATTGCGTATTAATTCCCTTTGAGTGTTAAAGGTTAACCTATTATGCCTGCCTATGGGAGTGCCGTCACTCCGGAGCGGCGCCGCTGTCCTCCTCGTGCCGTCGGCGCCAAATCACGAATGACGCCAGCAGCAAGAGGCCGCCCCACAAGCCGAAGACAGCCGCCCAACCGCTGAACTCCACCAGACCGCCGATCACGAAACCGGCCGTCCCGCCGATCAAGGTCGCCATCATGTTGACTGTCCCGGCGATGGACGAGGCGCGTCCCCGCGGCGATCGCATCAAGGGGATTGAAGTTATCGCCAGACCATAAGCGCCGTTGAGCATCATCAGCGCGAGAGCCAAGACCAAAATCGCGACCAGACCACTCATTTGAGACAAAAGAAGAAAGCCAAGGCCGGCAGCGCAAGACATTAGAACGGCGGTCATAAATACCTGGTCACTGCTTTCCACGCGGTGACGCGCCAGAAGCAGGCCCAGGAGCGCGACAATCTGCGTTAGCGCTGCAACCATGCCCACCAGGTTCCCGGCGATCAATTCGGTATCGAGAATGTAAGTGGGCAGCCAAATAAGCGAACCGTTGCGGACGAACCCGACCAGCGCGGCGACAAACATAACGAAGGCGATACTGCGCGCTTCGGCCACAATGGTCGATAGCCGAAAGCGGCGCGATTTTGTCTCGGGCGCGTCTATGCCCGCTTTCCACCAGGAGACCAGAACCAACAGCAGCAGCAACCCGGGGAGCCAGAAGGCGATGCGCCAGTTCTCGCCCGCCGAAACTGCTCCGATCAGCGTCCAGGTGACAGCGGTGCCGATGACGTAGCCGAAGGGTATCAGCGTCGAGGCGCTCTTGATATGCTGGGGCTCCAGCCGCTCGGCCAAAATGCGCGCCATGGGCGACCAGCCGCAGGATTGCGCCATACCGTTCATGCCCCATAGTAGCAGCATGGCGATCAAGGACGTCTGCAAAGAGAAGGCGAGATTCACGATCGCTGTTGCCAGCAGACCGAGGCTGACGATGCGAAAGGGACTGACGTGACTGACGATCTCGCCGCTGATGAATTGAAAGATGCCGTAAACCCAAAAGAAGACCGTGCCTAAAGCGCCGACTTCCGCCAGGCTGAGACCAAGGTCGAGGGCGATGATGGGCAAGACGACGCTGATATTGGCCCGCCCGAGGTAAAACAAACCATAGGTGGTTGAGAGCGCGGCAACCATGAGATTGGGATGCTTGACAAGTGACGCTCGCACGCTGGTTATGCTCTCCTGAATAAACGCGGGGAGCGAACAGGACTGGCAAAAATATGCTGATTAATGAGCAATTCGAGGCCTAGGCCGGGACGACCCAGATACGATCAGCCGGGAAGTGCACATCGACCTCGTCGCCGACGCCGATCGCGCCCGGCAGATCGGCGCTGCGGATCGCCTCGATCTCGTGGTCGCCGAGGGTAATCTTGTAACGCGTATAGGTGCCGACATAAATGCGCTCGCGAATGCGACCCTTTATCAGATTGTTTTCCGCGCTGTCGTTGAGCCGTATCTGCTCCGGTCGGATCGTCATCACCGCGGTTCCGGTGGGGGCGCGTTCGCCTTCTTGCGCGGCGAAGTGGAAATCGCCGATATCGGTCCTCACCATGCCGTTTTCACGCCGGGCGGGGATGAAGTTGACGCCGCCGAAGAAACGCGCCGCCCGTTCGCTGATGGGCCGCTGGTAGAACTCGGCCGGCGAGGCGTATTGCAGTAATAATCCATCAAACATCAGGGCGATTTGATCCGCCAGGAGCACCGCCTCTTCCTGGTCGTGCGTGACGAAGACCGTGGTCACCGCCAGGTCGCGTTGAATGGACAAGATCAGATCGCGCATCTCGTCGCGCAGATGGGCGTCAAGGTTGCTCAGGGGCTCATCCAGCAGCAAAACGCGCGGCTCGGTGATCAGCGCCCGGGCCAGCGCCACCCGCTGCTGCTGCCCGCCGGAAAGCTGGGTAGGCCGGCGTTTGGCGATATCAGGCAGTTTGACCAAGGCGAGCATTTCCGCCACTCTTTCGGCGATGACGCGCTTGTGGACACCGCGCATCTTCAACCCGAAGCCGACATTGTCGCCGACTGACATGTAGGGAAAAAGCAGATAATTCTGGAAGACCATCACCGCCCCGCGTTTTTCGGCCGGGATCGGCAAAACATCCTCGCCGTCAAAGAGAATGCGACCGGTGGTCGGCTGGATCAATCCAGCGATCATCTTCAATGTGGTCGTCTTGCCACAGCCGGAGGGACCCAGAAAGGCCACCAGTTTTCCGGTGGGTATTTCCAGCGAAAAGTCGTCTACAGCGGCAACGTCGCCACCGCTGTAGACTTTCTGGATTTTGTCGAGGATGACTTGTGTCATGGCGTTCCAAGGTACTCAAATTGGGTCAGCCGATGGCTGACCCACGCAAATACTAATAGTTTCGTGATTTGTAGGGGCGACCCATCGGGTCGCCCAAATCCAGCCAGCTTAATTCTGCAGTACGTTGGCTTCCCAGTCGGCTTCTACCAGCGATTGGTATTCCGCGACGATATCGGAGACGAGCGCGGCGGCCAAACGCGCCTGATCAGCCGCGCCCTCGCCCAGTCTGTTGGCTGCTTCTTCCAACGCCGCCAAATCATCTTCGTCCGTTACCCGGCTGGGATCAATGCTGAAGCCACTGCCTTTGCCGTATTCGGGAACGATCTGACGTGCTTGCCGGTCCGGCCGCAGAATCAGATTCGCCAGCACCAAAGCCGCCGCCTTGTTGGGCGCGTTGTAGGGAATCGCGACATAGTTGAAGTCGCCCACCATATTCTCGTCGAAGGAGAAGGCGCGGCTTGTCGGCGGTATCTTGCCCGTGTTGATATCCGGGCTAGCGCCGGACGCCCGCTGCGTGATTGTGAAGTCGATTTCGCCATTGGCGAAGAGTTCGTGCATCTCGTTGATGTTGGCGGGATAGGTCTCGCCGCCGCGCCAGAGGTTTGGCTCCCAGGTGTTCAGCAAGTCCCAAAGGGCCGGCGTGTGCTCGTCGTAGAGTTCTTGATTGAATGGGCCAACCCACTGGCTTTGACCGCCGCTGATTTCGAAGAGCACCTGCTTGACGAAGCGTGTGCCCTGGAATGCGCCCGGTCCCGGCGCGATATAGGTGAAGCGCCCGGGGTTCATGGCGATCCAGTCGGTCAACTCGGCATAGCTGCGGGGCAGATCCTCTTCCGACATGCGCGCCGAGTCATAGATGTAATGGAACTGAGCGCCCGTCCAGGGACTCTCGTAGCCATCAACTGGCCTGCCAAAGTCCTGATTCAAAGCCGGGTTATCCCAGTTGACGAAGACGCTGTTGGGAATGTTCTCCGCCCAGGGGCCATAGAGCAGCTCAGCCTGCTTGAGCGTGTAGAAGTTTTCACCGTTGATCCAGATCAGGTCAATTGTGCCGTCGTCCACGCCGATGCCGGCTTCCGCTTCACTGAGGACCTGATTGACGGCGTCGACGGTGTCCGCAAGCGGCACGCGGTTAAACGTGATGTTGTATTCTTCCATCAGCGGAATGCCGTAAGTTTCATCGACGAACCTGTTGATCGAATCCGATCCGCCCCACATATACCAGTTGACGGTCGTGCCGTCGGCGGCGGCGACCACCGCGTCCCAGCTGTCGAAGCCGGGCGGTGGGTCCATCATGTCGTCCGCTACTGCAAGCGAGAAAGAACCCAGCAGAAGAACGACGAGGGTGAGCACTAAAAGCAACGATCTTTTTGCAAACATGTCTTTACCTTTCTTTCAATTTGGTTGACATTGACTTACTAACGCCCGAAACGGGCGAGACACACCTATTATACATTAACGCCTTCCAATTGCAGATAGTTCACCTGCGGGACATGTTCTATCAGCCGCATGCCCTTCCAGGCGGCGAATTCCATAAGTTCGTCAGTGACATCGCCCTGGCCGACGGCGAAGTGGTGCTCGTGCCCGCGCACGGTTAGCGTATTGATCAGATCCATCAGCGAAACCGGCTGCTTGTTTAGCTCGAATTCGGCAAACCAGCCGCGGGTGCCGTCAAAACCTTTCTTGGCATGTTCGATGATTTCGGCGCGGATGACCAGCAGGCTCCCCCCGTCATCGCCTATGTAACTGACCGTCGTCTCCTGCGGGGCGAAGACCTGGTCGCCCGCCACGCCATAAGGTCCGTCATCGCCCTTGCGTCCCAGGGTGACGTGATCGACCCATTTGATGCCGTCGTCATTGGCGAAGTGCCGCGGCGAGACGCCGCAATGCCACATGAGCATGGCATTGGTGGCCGGGTCAAGCGCGGTCATATCAAGCAAGGTAGACGAACCTTGGCGTCCGCTCAAGACATTGAGCAAGTACATGCTGGCCGCGCCCAGGACATCGCCCTCGCAAGATACGGCAATGCCGTCTTCGCTGCCCAGCCAGCTATATGCCATGCAGGGCGCCACGCGATAGTAGGGCTGGAAATTGGGCCAACATTGTACAGCCAGCGCGTCATAATCGAACTCGCTCGCCAGGTCGCGCATGGCAAGGTAGAGCCGTGTCACACGGTCGAAGGCGCTCTCTTCGGTCACGGTGATTTCGCTGGCGGCGGACTTGACCTCCCTGACTGTCGCGCGAACCGGCGCCGGATCGTAGGCTTTGGCGCGCTCCACCAGTTCCGCCAGTTCATGGGGCAGCACAGCGATGCCCAGGCGACTACGCAACAGGCGCTCGTCAAAGATCATGTCATTGAAGCCGGGCGACAAATTGCCGATCCAGCCGATGCGCGAGCGTTCGATATTCACCACTGCAGTCAAGGCGCGGATGGTCACGGCGAAGCGATCCCGAAACTGCTCGGTTTCCACATGGCCGTAGAACCACTTGAAAGGGATATTCTCGTGTTTGAGGTAACGTTTCAAAATCGAGGCGAAGTGGCTCATCGAAACAACTGAGTGGAGTTTGATCTCGCCATCTTGCTCGGGATCGGGCGTCGCCCAAAGTCCCAGGCGCGGCGCGGCTTTTACGAGCGGCAGCAACTGCTCGCCCATACTGCAAGCGGCGGTCTGCAAGAGCAAATAGTCGATCTGTTGCTCGCGCAGGTACGCGGCGGCGCGGATTGATCCCTCTTCGGTCATCACTTCGTCATGTACGGCGATCAACTCAAAATCCAATTCCCCCGACAGTTTTTCCAAGCCGGTGATGGCACGCGGGCGCTGATTGTATTCACCCGCGAAATAGGACGAGATCGAGGTGCCGATGTAACCGACGCGCAGTCTATGTTTTGCCATTCGTCATTTCCCTCCAATAGTTGTCCAGCGCCTCAAACATCAGCGCGATGGTCGTCGCGCCCGGATCTTGATGGCCGATGCCGCGTTCGCCCAGGTACTTGGCCCGACCTTGCCGCGCGATCAATTCTCTGGTTGATTCAGCGCCATTGCTGGCTGCTTCCGCAGCCGCAGCCCAGGCATCCGCGATATTATCATAAGCGGCAAAGGCCAGCACTGCCGGCTCCAAGGCGTCCACCATCGTTTTGTCGCCGATCTCTGCCTTGCCGCGCGCTTTGACGCCGGCCAAACTTGCAGCCCACAATTTGTTCAGATCAGCTTTGCCCAGGCGCTCTTTGCCGTGGATCGCCGCGACACCTTTCAAGAAGAGTGTACCAAAAAGGGCGCCCGATGCCCCGCCCATGCCGTTCATCAAGGACTGGGCCGTCGTCAACCAGATCTCGCTCGGCTTCGGGTCGGGCAAGCCGGCAACTTCAGCGACCGCCTTTTCGAATGCCGCGCTGATGCTGGCGCCATGATCGCCGTCGCCCAGGGCGGCGTCCAGACGGTTCAATTGCTCTCGACTATCGGCAATGCGCCCGGCAATCGCCAGCACCATCGCCTTCAAGTTGTCAGATCCGATTTCGCTCATCGTTGTTTCATATAGGCGCCGTCCGCCGGCGCGTCCCACAAGGCTTTCAGTTCATCGTCGACGCGGCATAGCGAGAGCGCGAAACCCGCCATTTCCTGTGTCGTGGCATAGGGACCGATCCAGGACTTGTACACGCGTATGCCGGCTTCCGCCAGTTTTTCAGCGACCCGCTTATACAAGATGAAGAGTTCCATCAGGGTCATGCTGCCACTGTTGTTGAGCAGTACGAGTACCTCGTCTCCCGCTTGAAAAGGCAGGTCTTCCAGGATGGGCGGCAGCATCAGGTCGATGGTCTCCCGAGCGCCAAGCGCTTTTTGCCGTCCCATACCCATTTCGCCATGCAATCCCATGCCGATTTCCATCTCGTCTTCCGGCATCTCGAACATGACTTCACCGGTGATCGGGCTGGCGCAGGAACTTAATGACATCGCTAGGCTGCGCGTGTTGTCACGGACTTTTTCCGCCAGCGCTTTCGCGGCAGCCAGATCGCCCTCTCCTTCGCAGAAGGCGCCCAGCATCTTCCAGACAAAAAAGAGCCCGGCGGTGCCGCGGCGTTCCGGCTCCCGCCCTTTGGGCGCGCTGGAGATATCGTCATAAAGCACTACCATATCGACATTTGACAGGCCTTCCATCTGGCAGAGTTCCAGCGCCAGCTCGGCATTGAGCAAGTCCCCCGCGTGATGCGAAACGCAAACCAGCACGCCAGCGCCGCGATCGGCGGCCTTGATGCCCTGCAGGATGCGATCGGGTCCTGGCGCGGTGAAGATCTCGCCCGCGATATTGACATCGAACAAGCCCTGGCCGATCCAGCCGATCATCGCTGGCTCGTGGCCGCTGCCGCAGCCAATCACCAAAGCGACCTTGCCTGGCGCTTTGGGCGTCGCTCGCAGTACCAAGCCTTCGTCCGTCAAGCGCACGATATCGCCGTAAGCGGCGCAGAAGCCGTCCAGCATATCGCTGAGGATATTTTCCGGCTGGTTGATTAGTTTATGTACCCGCGCGCTCATTGCCTTTCCCTTTCCACGACCGGAACAAAATACATCAGATGAATGGGATGATGCACCGGCTTTTCACTGTAGGCCACTCTTACGCGCAAGCCCGAATGCACTTGATCCGGCGTCGCCTTCAGCAAATGCGGGAAGAGCGTGTCGGCGCCATCAAGCAGAACATAAGCCAGCACATAGGGCGTCTCCAGCGCCTCAACATCATCGTTGCTGCCGGGCGAAAAGTGCAAGACCGAGTGGGTCTTCACGACACCTTGGCCCGATAATTCTACCCAGTCCGCAACTGCCAGACAATTCGGACAAAGCGGACGGGGCGGCGCGTAAACCTTGCCACAGCCAGCGCAGCGCGTGGCCAAAAAACGCCCGTTCTCCAATTCCATAAAAAAGCGCGAAACCTTGCCCAAGCTGTATTTATAACTTTGCGTCAACTCCATGGTGATGCGCTCAACGCCCCGAAACTGCGCCCAGACGTCGCCCGCAGTGGCGCTCTGCGGCAGGCTAATATCGATTTTGCTACGGACTTTCTCCGTCATGCTCAATCCCGCCGCTCGAATATGTTGACGACGCTGATGCTGGCGATGCCGGCATGGGTATCGGTCAAACCGCGCCGAGCCTTCGCCACCTGTCGCTGAGGATCAACCGCAGCCCAAAGCTGCTGTACCACTTCAATCGCCTGCAGGATGCCGGTCGCGCCGACTGGCGCGCCCCGACCCAGCAAGCCGCCACTCGTGTTTACGGGCAATTCACCATCAAGGTCGAAGATGCCTCCGGCGACGCTCGGTCCGCCGTGACCGGGCTCGACGAATCCCAGGTCTTCCACTGCCTGGATCTCGACGCCGCTGTAGCTGTCATATAGTTCGGCCACATCGATTTCTCGCATTGGATCGCTGATATTCGCCATGGCATAAGCCTGCGCCGCCGCCCGTCGTTTAGCGCGGAAGTTAGTGAGCTCGGGATAGCGGTCCCCCAAGCGCATGGTATCGCTGCCGCAGCCTGTGGCCACAAAATAGACCGGCGCGCGCCTGTCAAATGCCGGGCAGTGCCTCCGCGCCCATTCTTCTGTAGAAAGCAAAATGCAAGCGGCGCCATCGCTCAGCAGACTACAGTCGAATAGTTTGTAAGGTTCGGCGACCGGACGCGAGTTCATGACATCGTCGATCGAGATGTCCATGGGCTTCTGCGCGATGGGATTGAAGCCCGCGTTGTGCCGATTGCGCACGGCGACATGCGCAAACTGCTCTTCGCTTGTGCCAAAGGCCTCCATGTGGGCGCGGATCATGGCTGCGTAAAAGCCGGTATAGCTGCCGCCAACCATCATCTCCCAATCAACATCAGCCGAAAGCGCGAAGAGTTGATTCGCCGTCCGCGACGAGACGCCGCGTCCGTTTTTCTCGCAGCCGTAAACCAGGATGGAATCACATAAGCCACTCTGAATATGAGCCCAGGCCGTGCGCAACGCCAGCGCGCCGGTGGCGCCGCCGCCTTCGATACGGACATTGGGTTTGGGGATCATGCCGATGGTATCGTGCAGGATGGCGCCCAGAGTCATCCCCAAGTTGAAGTGATCGCTCTCGTAGCTGGTCAAGCCATGTTCGACCGAGGACAGATCGTCCATGCCGGCATCGGCGAGGCAATCAAGCACGGCTTCCGCCATCAAGTCGCGCAGGTTGCAGCCGCGATGTTCGGATGCGACTGGCGTAGCGCCAACTGCTGCGACTACCGGCGCCAAAGACATCGACGGTTCGCTCGATCGCGTTCGGACATTGTCTGGTTTGCGCGCGGTCGCATGTGTATTAGAGCCAATTCCGCTCCAAATCAGAGGCTAAGACTACTATCGAGGATAGCCAATAAGCGCCTTGAAGTCAAAACTGCATGGTCATGTGGGTGCATTTAAGATTATTGGCAATTAACCACCGACAACGCCGAATTTGAACCTTTAGCCTGCCAAAACCGAAGCAATGTAGCCGGCGGCATTTCATTTGCCGCGATTATCTTGCCCTGTTTACGTATTCTCTTCATTTGCGATAACATTAAGTATAAGCGATAGAAGAACAGAAGTCTTTCCAAGCAAGTGACAAGAATCCGAAAAAAGGCGAACTGCAGGGGCGTTTCGCCGAAACGCCCGAAAACATTTAGTGAAAAAACGGGCGGAATAGCGCCGCGCGTGGACAGAGCGAGTCCGCCGCCCTTACAGCAGACACATTTTTTGCGCTACCAACTTGGAACTATTGATGAAGAGAGGTGAGCTTATGCAAAGGCTCTCGCAGGAGAAAAGCACAGGCCTGTCCCGACGCGAAATTCTACAGATTTTTGCGGCGGGTATATCGGGCGCGGTGGGTACCGTAACGCTGGACCGGGCGCCAAGGTTGAACCCCGCCGGCGCCAGCGATGGCGGCAGTTTAAGCATTGCCTGGTTGACTCCGGCACAGCTTGACCCGCGTTCCGTATCCGGGATGAGTGAAATCGCCGTGCTAAACGCACTTTATGACTACCTGTTTGAAACTGACGCCTCGTCAAATCTGGTGCCCTGCCTGGCGTCATCCTGGGAACGGTCGGGGGACGGCAAGCGGTATACCCTGCAACTGGAGGAGCGCGCGGTCTTTCATGACGGCAGTCCTATGACCGCGAGCGATGTGGTATGGACGATGCAGTGGCAGCTGGATGCGGGCGGCACGATGGCCGACGTTCTGGCGGCGATAGAGTCGGTTGAAGCCCTTGGCGATCATACGGTGGTCTTCAATATCGCAGCGCCCGACCCGGACTTTCTCTATCGACTGACGGAGTACAAGCTGGTGATACTCAAAGCGGGCGCGCAAAACACCGGCGAAGTATTCAACGGCACCGGCCCTTTTATCATGGATGAGTTGATACCGGGCGACCGGGCGGTCATGAGGGCCAATGAGAATTACTGGCGCGGCGCGCCGGCGATTGACTGGCTCGAGTTCATATTTTTCGATGACCAGCAAGCGGCGATTGCCGCCGTCCAGGGCGGCACGGCGGATGGTATCCTGAGGCTCGATAATTTCAGCTTCCTCAACTTCATGGGAGATGCCCGCTTTAACACGGTGGACATTCCCACCAACGCGCATCACATGACGCGGATCCGGGCCGATCGTCCGCCCGGCGATGATATACGCGTGCGCAAAGCCTTCAAACTGGCGACCGACCGACGTGCCGTCTGGGAGCGGGTGCAACTGGGCTTTGGCGCGCTGGGCAAAGACTCGCCCATCGGCCCGTCTTTTGCGCAATATTTCCTGGAAGACGCGCAGCCTCCCCCGCGCGATCCGGCCGCTGCCGCCGCATTGTTGACGGAAGCCGGTTATCCCGATGGGCTGGATATGATCTTGCATGTGCCTAACAGTGGCGGCATGCCGGATTTCGCGCAGGCGATGGCCGCTCAATGGGAGGAGGCGGGCATACGCGTGGAGATTCAGTTGGAGGAGGAGAACAATTATTGGGTGCAGAAATGGCTGGACGTAGATCTGGGCGTCACCTGGTGGGGCGACAGAGTTGTGCCGCAGATTTACCTCGACCTCGCCTATCGATCCGACGCGACCTGGAACGAATCGCATTGGCAGGACGAGCGACTCGATGACCTGATCGATTTCACGCGTTCCGCCCTTGATGAAGGAGCGCGCGCCGCCGCTTACAAAGAGATTCAGCGGCTGTTCCTCGATGAGGGACCGATAATCGTGCCCTATTTCTACGCCTCGTTCATGGTGATGGCGAGCCACGTTTCGGGCGTGGAGCTGCATCCCTTCTCGGGCCGCACTAACTTCCATAGCGCCGTTGTCAACTGAGTCAATTACGAACTGACATATCGTCCATGCCGGCATCGGCGGGGCAATCAAGCACGGCTACTGTCATCAGGTCGCGCAGGTTGCAGCCGCGGCGCTCGGACGCAATTGACGTAGCGCCGACTGCTGCGACTACGGGCGGATCAGGCATGTGGGGATTGCTTTCTTGAGCGGCGCCCCGTTCACGCCAACTTGAATTGATGTCGGCAAGACAGTTCCCATTCTATCACTTGCAACTGCGTCGAGCGTAACTCAGTTAGCAGTTGTAGTAAAGAGCCGGCAGTATCTCCTTTTCGGCAGAAATTCAAATGCGCTTTTATGAATTGGACGCATGTCCAGTGATACGCAAAGTCTAATGCGAGTTCGGCTCAGGAATTATCGCAATTGGCTCTTTGTTTTGCCTATTTCAACCGACTCTGGGGTCCCGCGCCCCTAAGCCTCAGATTTGTAAACTGGCTGGCGTCCATGATATAATAGTATAGTATGGTAAAATAGAAATAGAGTCATGGGAGTGGCGTCATGTTCAAATTACTTCTGATGTTGTTAAGTTTGCTGTTGATGGCGGGAGTAGCCGCGGGGCAAGATGCGGACAAGCCCACCATCGCCATGTTGCGCTTCGGTTCTTTCTTTTCCTTTACCTATATGGAGAATGCCGTTGTAGATACATTATTCGCCTCCGGGCTCGTCACTGAAGCGGAGCACGCCATGCTCCATGCGAGAGAGAACCTCGAGGGCGAGAAAATCAACGTCTATTGGA
Organism: Chloroflexota bacterium; assembly: GCA_026707745.1. Taxonomy (GTDB): domain Bacteria; phylum Chloroflexota; class Anaerolineae; order Aggregatilineales; family Phototrophicaceae; genus UBA6055. Next base: position 21,880 of record JAPOWG010000035.1, on the reverse strand, counting down.
ACGACGCCAACTTTGACTTTGCCGCCGTCAACCCGATCGTAGAAGATGCTTTGGATCGGGGCGCGGACGCCCTGATCGTGTTGTCGACACCGACCGCGCAAGCGGCCGTGAATATAACGGCGGATATGGACGACCCGCCCGTTGTGCTGTTCACGTCGGTATACAATCCCTTCGAAGCGGGCATCGCGGAAGCGCCCTGCATCAAGCCCTCCCATGTCACTGGCATCGAAACCGTGACGCTATATGAAGACATCGTGCCGCTGCTGCTGTTGCAGGATCCAGACCTCAAAGTGTTCGGGACGATATACAGTTCTTCGGAAACGAGTGGACGAATCGGCGCGGAAGAGATCGTCGCGGCGGGCGAAGCGCAGGGCTTGACCGTGGAAGTTGCCGCCGTCTCCAGCATTTCGGATTTGATAATTGCAAGTCAAGCTTTGGTGGACAAAGGCGTGGAAGCCTTTCTTTTGCCATCAGATCTTCTCACCATGAGCGGCTTGCCAGTGATCATGCAAATCGCTACCGAGAACGGTTTGCCCGTGTTTCATTCGACATCGAACACGATCATTCTAGGCGCGACCGTGAGCGCGGGGGCAGGACATAACTCGCTTCAAGGCAGCTTGCTCGGCGCCATGCTGGTCGGACATTTGAATGGCGAGTTGGATATCGCCAGCACGGGAATCGGCCTGATCGACCTGCTGAGCATAGGTGTCAACCTGGATGCGGCAGCCGAGCAGGGCATCGAGTTCACCCCCGCGCTGATGGAGCGGGCTCATCTGCTGCTGCGGGACGGTGGCATGTCGGGTCGGGCTTTAGTTGTGTTCCTGGAGTCCCTGGGCATGGATGAAGAAACGGTCCAACTGGTACTCAAGGCAATTGCGAAAGCCCAAGCTGGTGGCGGTGAGTTGGAACTGGACTTGCCCGAGGAGATTCTGGAGGCGCTTACGGCTGGCATCGCCTCGCAAAGACGGACAGAAGATGTAGGCGCGATTCTGGATAGCTTGCACTGCACACCGGAGATGATTGCCGAGCAGCAGGCGGCGCTGGACGAAGAGGGTTAGGTTTCGCTACCCGGCGTCATCTTATCAGAATAATCTCGCGCTCTCGCAAGGTCAGTGTCTGCGGGACCTATGTCCTCAGTAGTTCCAGAATAGCAATGAAACACTGAGAACACTTAGGCACAGGTTTCGGGCAGCGCGCAAGTTCGTCCCTACAGATCGGTTTGATCTCTGATTGCTCACGACTGACGTGGAACTACTTGGGCGCTCTTGGTTGCTGCAAGACCTGTGAAGCGCAAGCTAGAGGATTGATTCCTCAATATCCATCTCTGCCGAGCGAGGATCGAGATTGCAAATCTATGCCGATATATGCAATAATGCAAACCGCTTGGCAGCCGGCCGGTTGCCAGGTTTGTCGAGAGGGATGTCGATGAGCCAAAGTCGTGAAAAAATCCGTCAATATCGGCAGCGTTCGCATGCGCCGCCTGTTCGGATCGTCAGCTAGCTCCCGCTAGTCACGCCATTCGCGAGTCCGTTGTCCTTCTCCCGCTGTGTCCCGCGGCTTGGGGCGCGATTCCCCGCACTGAAAAGTTGGGGAAACAACGACCAATGAACCGTAAAGGATAAGGACAATCGTGAAGAAGCAAATCAAAGCCCCCGCAAGCGACCTCTCCCGTCGCGACTTTCTACAAGTCTTTGCCGCTGGCGCCGCGACCGCGGTCGGGACCATCGCTTTGAAAATCGCCCCGCTGGCAAATATGGCCGGCGCACAAGACAACACGCTGCGCATCGCTTGGCTGACGCCGGCAACCCTGGACCCAAGGTCCGCGTCCGGCGATAGCGAAATCGCCATCTTGAACGCGCTTTACGACTACTTGATCGAAACGGACGCTGCCGCGAATCTGGTGCCGCGACTAGCGTCATCCTGGGACTTGAGCGACGATGGCTTGACTTACACGCTGCACATCCGCGAGGACGCGACCTGGCACGACGGCAGCCCCGTGACCGTCGATGATGTGCTATGGACCATCCAGTGGCATCGGGATTCCGAAAGCACAGTCGCCAGTCTGTTGACATCCGCCGCATCGATCGACGCCGGCGAAGGCAATACCGTTGTCATAACGCTCGGCGAATCGAATCCGGATTTCCTCTACAACCTCACCGACAACAAATTTGTCATCTTGAAATCGGGTGCGGAGAACATCGGCGAAGTCTTTAACGGCTCCGGACCTTTCACGCTGGAGGAAATGATCCCTGGCGACCGCGCGATCTTGAGCGCCAACGCCGACTATTGGGGTGGCGCGCCCGCGATCGAGCGTCTTGAGTTCATCTTCTTTGATGACCAGCAAGCGGGAATCGCCGCGGTACAGGGCGGCACGGCGGACGGCATCATGCGCCTGGACAATTCCAGCTTCCTGGGCTTCAGCGCTGATGTCAACTTCAATACGACCGACATACCGACCAGCGGGCACCACTTGGCGCGGCTGCGCGCCGACCGCGCGCCGGGCGACGATGTTCGCGTGCGGCAGGCATTCAAACTGGCCACGGATCGCGATGCCATCTGGGAGCGCGTGCAGTTAGGTTTTGGCGCTGTCGGCAAAGACTCGCCTATTGGGCCGGCCTTTGGCCAATATTTCTTGGCGGAAGCTGAAGTGCCGCCGCGTGATCCCGCCGCCGCGGCCGCCCTGCTGGCGGAAGCCGGCTATCCCGACGGTTTGGATATGACTTTGCACGTACCGAATAGCGGCACTTGGCCCGATCTTGCGATTGCCTTCGCCGCTCAGTGGGAGGAAGCCGGTATCCGCGTGGAAATCCAGTTGGAAGACGAAAACAGCTATTGGGTCGAAGACTGGATGGAAGTCGATCTGGGTATAACCGGCTGGGGCGCGCGCCCGATTCCGCAACTCTATCTCGACCTGGCTTATCATTCCGAAGCGCCCTGGAACGAGTCGCATTACAGCGACGCGCGCGTGGACGAATTGATCGAACTGGCGCGCGCGTCGCTTGATCAAGCCGAGCGTACCGCCGCCTACAAGGAAATCCAACAGATCCTGCTGGATAGCGGTCCCATTGTCGTGCCTTATTTCTTCGCGCAGTTCATGGTGCTGGCGAGCCATGTATCCGGCGTGGCGCTGCATCCCTTCGCCGGGCGCACCAATTTTGGCGGCGCCAGCCTGGGATAAGGCTTATCAATCGCAGCACGGCTGTCATGGATGTCGTGAACGATGGGGGTCAGTCGCTGACTGACCCCCCAGCAAAACTGAAACGGTTGATCAATGGGCGACCCAATGAGTCGCCCATTTGCAGAATTTTGTAAGGGGCTATGATGGCACGGGAGCCAGCCGGGGACTGAAGTGAGCCATGAACCCCACCCCCTTCAGCCGCCAAATCGTCGCGCTGCGCCGCTTTGCCAGCATATTGCTGCGGCATCCTCAGTCGGCTCTGGGTACAGCGTTGGTGTTCTTCTTCCTGTTTCTGGCTGTTTTTGGCGCGCAGTTAGCCCCCTACCCCAATCCCAATGATCAGAGTCACGCCCCTCGCCTGTCCCCGACCATAGATATCGGCGCCCTGCAACTGGGCGAGCATCCCTTCGGTACCGATCGACTGGGGCGCGATGTCTACAGCCGCGTGATCCTGGGCGCGAGCAGCATCTTCCGCATCGCCGGTCTGGGCACCGTGATCAGCGTGTTGGTTGGATCGGCTGTGGGGCTCTACATGGGCTATCGCGGCGGCTGGTTCGATGAGTTGCTGGGGCGCGTCATCGACGCGCTGCTGGCGATCCCGGCGCTATTGCTGGCGCTGGTGCTGGTCGGTATCATCCGCAACCTCGATTTCGAGATCGGCAGTTGGCAGGCGGAATTGGCGGATAATGTCGTCCTTTTGGTGATCGCTGTTCTCTATGTGCCGGTGGTGGCACGGGTAGCCCGCAGCAGCGCCCTCGATATCAAGACGCGCGAATTCGTGGAAGCGGCGGAAATCCGCGGCGAGCCCACGTATTACATCATCTATCGAGAGATCTTGCCGTCGGTGATCCCGGCGCTGGTGGTCGAGGCGTCGCTGCGCTTTTCTTACGCGATCTTTCTGGTGGCGTCGCTGGGCTTCCTCGGTTTTGGCGCTCGCCCGCCCTCGCCCGATTGGGGACTGATGGTCAACGAAAACCGCGGCGGGTTCTATCAATTGACGCCTTGGGCGCTGGATTTCCCGGCCCTGGCGATCGCGATCCTGGTCATTGCGGTCAACTTGATGTCGGACGGCATCCGCCGCGCCGTGCAAAAGGGAAACTGATGACACCGCCCCTGCTTGATGTCGAGAACCTGACCATCAGCTATCGGATCGGCAAGCGTTGGATACCGGCTGTACGCGATTTTCACCTGCAATTGGCGCCTGGCCATATCGTCGGCTTGGTTGGCGAGTCGGGCTCGGGGAAATCCACTGTGGCGCTGGCGCTGATGCACTACCTCAGCAGCAACGGGCGCGTGGAAAGCGGGGGGCGCCTGGCATTCGCCGGGGAGGATTTGCTGAGCAAAAGCGATGCCGAGATGCGCTCTTTGTGGGCGCGGCGCATCAAGCTGGTGCCCCAAAACGCCGGGGCGGCTTTGAATCCGTCAATGAAGATCGGCGCTCAAGTCACCGAGGTTTTGGGCGCGGCGATGGGCATAGGCGGCGCTGAAGCCGAGCATGCCATGCTGCGGATGTTCCATGACGTCAACCTTGTGGATCCTGAAAAAGTGGCGGGTCGTTATCCGCACGAATTGAGCGGGGGTATGCAGCAGCGCGTCGTCATCGCTATGGCGCTGATCACCAATCCCGAATTGCTCATTCTCGACGAGCCAACCACCGGCCTCGATGTGACCACGGAAGCCGTCATCCTCGATCTTATCCGCGGGCTGATGGCTGAACGCGATACCGGTGTCATTTATATCACCCATAATCTGGGTGTGGTGGCGCAACTCTGCGAACGCGTGCTGGTACTGTATGCCGGCGAGATCATGGAAGAGGCGCCCGTCGAGCAACTCTACGCGATGCCCCGTAATCCCTACTCGCTGGGCTTGCTCAACAGCGTGCCCAGGCTTGGACAAAGCAAAGTCGACAGCCGGCTGCATTCGATCGGCGGCAACCCGCCCGCCCTTAGGCAATTGTCAGGCGGCTGTGTCTTCGCCGATCGCTGCGAATTTGTCATCGATAAGTGCCGGGCCGAAAAGCCGCCCCTGGAACAACTGGGCGATGGACGCGCGGTGCGCTGTTTCCGCTGGGAAGAAGTCGGCGCATCTTTCCTCGATCCTTTTGTAAACCCCAGCTACAAGCCCCCGTCTCAAGGCGACAGCGAGAGGCAGTCTAGTACGCCGATCGACGATCGCGTCGGGGATAGGCTGATGCGCGTCACGAACCTGAAGAAACATTTTCCGGTCGCGAAAAGTTTGGAAGACTGGCTGCGCGGAAGGACGCCGGCGCCGATCCGCGCTGTCGACGGCGTTAACTTGACCCTGGGGGCGGGGCAGACGCTCGGTTTGGTCGGCGAAAGCGGCAGCGGCAAGACCACGCTTTCGCGGCTGATCATCGGCTTGCAAGAGCGTACGGGCGGGCAGTTGGAACTGTTGGGGATGGACATCCGCAACAGCGTGCGCGAACGCAGTCCTGATGTCCTGTCGAAACTGCAGATGGTATTCCAGAACCCGCAGAACTCGCTGAACCCATATCTGTCGGTGCGGCAGGCCTTGCGGCGGCCGCTGGTCAAGTTGCGCGGCATGACGCCGGCGCAAGCGGAGGCCGAGGTCACCCAATTGCTGCGGCGGGTCAACCTGCGGGAGGACTATGCCGATCGCTTCCCCGATGAGTTGAGCGGCGGCGAGAAACAGCGCGTGGTGATCGCGCGAGCCTTCGCCTCCGATCCGGATTTGATCATTTGCGACGAGCCGGTGTCGGCGCTGGATGTATCCGTGCAGTCGGCGGTCTTGAATTTGCTGGCGCGATTGCAAGAAGAGCACGGCACGGCCTACCTGTTCATATCGCATGATCTGGCGGTCGTCGGATATCTGTCCGACGTGATCGCGGTCATGTATCTGGGCCAGCTTTTTGAGGTCGGAGCGGCGAGTGACCTGTTTCAGCCGCCTTTCCACCCCTACACCGAGGCGCTCGTTTCGGCAATACCTGTCGCGGATCCACACCATAAAGCCGAGCGCATGCTGCTGCATGACGTCCTGCCGAGCGCCCAGCGCCTGCCGAGCGGCTGCCGCTTTCATACCCGCTGCCCGCGCAAGATCGGCGCCGTCTGCGAAGAAGAGGCGCCGCCGTGGCGGGAAGTGGATGCCGGGCATGCCATCCGTTGCCACATCCCGCTGGAGGAGCTGTCGGCGCTGCAACACAGCTTCCTGCGTCCGGAGGAAATCGGCTAGGCTTATGCTAAAGTTTTTGCGGCGGCGCTTCGTTTTCTTCCTTTTTACTTACCTGATCAGTTCGCTGATGATCTTCTTTCTGCTGCGTGTCTTGCCGGGCGATCCGGCGCGCGTGATCGCGGGCGGGCGCGAAGCTACGGCCGAGCAGGTCGCGGAGATCCGCAGCGAGTTGGGTTTGAATGCGCCGCTGCCGGAGCAATATGTCAACTGGCTGGGCAACTTTTTGCGCGGCGACTGGGGCAAGACGATCGCCTTCCGCGGCGCCGACAACCGCGAGTTGATCGTACAGCGCAGCGTCAATTCGGCGCGTCTGGCGCTGGTCGCCCTGCTGCTGTCGGTACCGCTGTCGCTGGTCTTGGGCATCATCGCCGGACTGCGCGAAAACAAATTGCCCGATGTCATCATCTCCCTGCTGACGCTCTCGGTGGTCAGCTTGCCGGAATTCGTGACCGGGCTGTTTCTGATCAATATTGTGGCGCTGGGCTGGGGTCGCGGTCCCCTGGCGGAGGCCCTGGGTTGGTGGTTCCCGTCGAGCTCGGCGGTGCCGGCCAACGCGTCCTTCGGCGAGATGCTGCCGGCGCTGTGGCTGCCGGCATTTGCGGCGACGCTGGTGCTGCTGGCCTACATTTCCCGCCTGACCCGGGCCGGTGTGATTGAGGAATTGAAGCGAGATTACGTGCGTACAGCGGCTTTGAAAGGCATCCCTTATCGCAGCGTTGTCACCCGGCATGTCTTGCGCAATGCATTGCTGCCGACGGTCACGGTCATCGCCATCAGCATCACCTGGCTGATTAGCGGCTTGGTGGTGATCGAATACGTCTTTGGTTTCCCGGGATTGGGCAGTTTGTTGATCGCCGCTATTGAACGGCGCGATTTGCTGCTGGTGCAATCGATCGTGATGGTCAGCGTGACCGTCATCCTCTTCACGAATCTCTTTGCCGACCTGGCTTACGCGGCGCTGAATCCACGCATCAAGTTGGGGTGACAAGGATCTCGCCCGCGCTGGCATCGCGACGCTCAAGCGGGTGTCGCCCCCGTCCCTTCCTCTTCCGCGCCGCGTTTGATCCAGATCAGCGCCGTTGCCATCAGCAAGAGCGCGCCCCAAAGCCCAAATACAGCGGTCCAGCCGCTCCACTCGACGAGACCGCCGACGGTGAAACCGGCCATGCCGCCGAAGAAGTTCGACATCATGTTGATACTGCCAGTGATTGACGAGGCGCGACCGGGCGGCGCCAGCAGCAAAGGTACCGCGCTCACCACCAGGCCGAAGGCGCCGTTGAGCATGATCATGCCTAGGCAGATGATCAGCAGCGTGAGGGGACCGGTCGCCGCGGTCAGCGAGAGCATGGCGAAGCCGGCCGCCGCGAGCATCGCCGCCGCTGTCACAAAGACTTGATTGCTGCGCAGGACGCGCAGCCGGGCCAGGAATAAACCCAGGATGGCGATCACTTGCATAGCGGCCGCGACCGAGCCAATCGCGTTTTCGGGAACAATCCGGCTATCCAGGATGTAAGTTGGCAACCATATCGTCATGCCGTTAAAGACGAAGCCCGCCAAGGCAGTGGCCAGCAGCACCGCCGCGATTTGGCGCAGTTCGGCGCGGATCTGCGAGGGGTTGAAGCCCTGTGGCGTCGCTTTGGGCGCGTCAATGCCGGCTCGCCACCAAAATGCCAGTACTCCCAGCGTCAGTAGCCCGGGCAGCCAGAAAGCGACCTGCCAGTTCGCGCCCGTCGCGACTGCCCCCACCAGGGTCCAGGTGATAGCCGTGCCAATGACATAGCTGAAGGGCATGACAGTCGAGATGACTTTGATCTGGCCCCGATCCAGACGCTCGGCCAGGATACGAAACATGGGCGCCCAACCGGCCGACTGTCCGATGCCGTTGATGCCCCACAAGACGAGCATCAACAGCAAGGACGTTTGAAAGGCGAAGGCGATATTCACCAGGGCGATGATCAGCAAGCCGGCGCAGACCATGCGGAAGGGACTGAGGTGGCTGCCGATCTCGCCACTGATGAAATGGAAAATGCCGTAGACCCAAAAGAACACGGTGCCCAGCGCGCCCACTTCCGCGCGGCTGGCGTCCAGCGCAATGGCCAGCGCCGGCAAGACTACGCTGAAGTTTACCCGGCCCAGATAGAAGAGGGCATAGGTGATCCAGATGACGCCGACGATCCGTTTATGCTGCCGCGGCGAGGGGGCGTTCACCGGGTAATGCCTTGCTGCGCTTGTTTGTCAATCCGCCAGATCGACGAACTGGCGCTCGTGCAGCTCGGCGTATAAACCGCCCTGGGCGAGCAACTCGGCATGGCGGCCCATTTCGCAGACCCGGCCCTCGTCTACCACACAGATGACATCGGCGTTGACGATTGTGCTGAGGCGGTGCGCGATGACGATGGAGGTGCGTTTGGCCAGCAGCTTTCGCAGCGCGTCCTGGATCAGCGTCTCGGTGACCATGTCGACGCTCGACGTGGCTTCGTCCATGATCAATATGCGCGGATCCGCCAGGATAGCCCGGGCGATGGAGATAAGTTGGCGCTGGCCGACGGACAGGTTGGCGCCGTCTTCAAGGATTTCGGTTTCATAACCATCGGGAAGGTCGCGGACGAAGGCGTCGACGTTGGCGGTTCTGCCGGCAGCGGCGAGCTCGGCGTCAGAGGCGTCGGGCTTTCCGAAGCGGATATTCTCGGCAATGGTGCCCGAGAAGATGAAGGGATCTTGCGAGACCAGGCCCATCTGTGAACGCATGGAGCGCTGCTGGACCTGACGGATATCGATGCCGTCGATCAACAGAGTGCCTTCGCTGGCGTCGTAGAAGCGCGCGATCAGATTGGCGATCGACGTTTTGCCCGCCCCTGTGGGTCCGACCAGCGCGACCATGGTACCCGGTGGAAAGTCCAGGGTGATATCGCGCAGGACCGGCAGGTTCTCGCGATAGCCGAAGCTAAGATCTTGAAATTGAATGCGTCCCTTGATCGGCGGCATGACCGTCGCGTCATCGCAGTCGCGGATGGCGGGTTCCGTGTTGAGCAGGTTGATCACGCGCTCCCCGCCCGCCATGGCCGTCTGCATGGTGGCGTAAAGCTGGCTGAGCTCCTGAACCGGCAAGAAGAAGCGGTTGACATAGCCGAGGAAGGCGATGACCGTGCCTAGCGTGAGCGCGCCCTGCGCCACGCTGATGCCGCCGAAGAGAAGCACGATGCCGGTCGCGACGATGCCGAGGAACTCAACTGTCGGCAAGAAGACGAAGGACAGCGACATCGCCTCTATATGCGCGTCGCGGTTGGCTTGATTGACTTCGTTGAACTTGCTGGAGGTGCTGTCTTCATTGGCAAAAGCCTGGATGACGCGAATGCCGCTGAGATTTTCCGCGAGGTCGCCGATCATGTGGGCGTTGCGCGCGCGGGTCTTGCGGAAGGCCAGCTTGGCGCGCCGAGCGAAAATGGCCGTGGCCAGCACGATCAGCGGGATGATCGAGAACGTGACGAGCGCCAGTTGCGTATTAAGCGAGAGCATGACGATGACGATGCCCGCCAGTAACAAGCTGTCGCCTGTCAGGGTGATAAGCCCCTGCGAGAGCAATTGGTTGATGACGCCGACATCGCTGATGACGCGCGATATGGTGACGCCGACGATATGATTGTCGTGGTAAGCCAGCGGCAATTTCTGCAAGTGCCGGAAGAGCGCCGAGCGCAGGTCCGCCAGGACGCGCTGCCCTACCCAACTGAGCAGGAAGCGCTGCGTTGTTGACGCCAGGTAGAGGCCCGTAGCCGCGAGCAGCATGAGCAGCGCAATGTCGTTGAGCGAAGTGATATTCCCGTCGGCGATCGGTCCGTCGATCGCGACTTTGACCAAATAAGGCGTGATCAGTGTCAGGGCGGAGGCGAATAGCATGGCGACGAAGGCCGCCAGCATGTGCAAGCCGTAAGGACGCAGGAAGACCAGCAAGTACCAAAGCACGCGTAGATTGAAGGAGCGGCCTTCGACCTTGTCGGCGTAGCCTTCCAGGGTGCTGCGCGGTCCACTTCTGCCGACGCCGGCTGTGCCTATCGAGAAGCCCATGTCAGTTCCTTCTCGGCTTTTTGTGTTTGCCGCGCTCACTCGCGCAGGTTGCGATAATAGATCTCGGCATAGAGACCTGATTTCTGTATTAACTCGTCGTGCGTGCCGGAAGCGGCCACCCGCCCGTCTTGCAGTACCAGCACCTTGTCCGCCATACGCACGGTGCTCAGGCGCTGCGCGATGATGAACGAGGTGCGCCCTTCCATCAAGCGCTCCAGCGCGATCTGAATCAGATGCTCCGTTTCCGTATCGACGCTGGACGTGGCATCGTCGAGGAGCAGAATGCGCGGGTCCTTGAGCAAAGCGCGGGCGATGGCGATGCGCTGTTTCTGACCGCCGGACAGGTTCACGCCGCGTTCGCCGACTTCCGTATCGTATCCTTCCGGCATTTCCAGGATGAAGTCATGCGCCTGCGCCGCTTTTGCCGCCTCGATGACCTCGGCATCGGATACATCTTCCAGCCCGAAAGCGATATTCTGGCGGACGCTGGCCGCGAAGAGCACCGTCTCTTGCAGCACAATGCCGATTTGATCGCGCAGCGACTTGACAGTCACGTCACGCACGTCGTAGCCGTCAACGCGGACGCGGCCGTTGCTCACGTCATAAAAGCGCGGGATCAGATTGATGATGGTTGATTTGCCGGAACCGGTCGCGCCTAGCAGAGCGATCACCTGGCCGACCTCGGCTTCAAGATTAAGCTTGTCCAGCACCTGGCGCTGGTTGAAATAAGAAAAGGACACGTTTTCGAAGCGGACTCGACCTGTGATCGGCGGCAGCGCAACGGCGTCCGGGGCATCCGTGACCTCGGATTGCGCGTCGAGAATGGTAAAGACCCGTTCGCCGGCGGCCGATGCCATGGCCAGGGCCGGGATGATCACGCCCAGACGGCGAACTGGCGCGATCAGTTGCCCGAGATAAGTGGTGAAGGCCACGAGTTCGCCCAGGGTGAGCGCGTTTTCGATCACCAGCCGTCCCCCCAGCCAGATGATGATCACCGTGCTCAAGCTGGCGACAAAGTCCAGCAGCGGGATATGCTGCGCGCTGACGATGACCTGCTTTTGGGCAAGCGCGAACCATTTGTTGTTTTGCCGATCAAATCGCTCGATTTCGGCATCCTCTTGCGCGAAAGCTTTGACGATTTTGGCGCCGCGCAGGTTTTGTTCCAGCACGGTGGTCATCTCCGCCAATTGGTGCTGCAAGTCGAGCGATAGCGGTCGATAGATGCGGCCGAAGCGATAGGCGATGTAAAAGAGCAAGGGCATCAGAATCATGGACAGAATCGCTAGCTGCACATTCATCAGCAGCAGGGCGACGAAGGTGAAAAGCATCAAGCCGCTATGTTGGATCAAGCGTAGAATGCCGCGACCTGTCAAAAAGCGGATGCGCTCGACATCGGAGATAGATCGCGCCAGCAATTGTCCGGTCTGCGCTTGATCGTGATAGGAAAATGACAGCGAACTGAGCTTGTCGTAGATGGCGTTGCGGATGTCGTAAGCGACGCCCTGTGACACCACTTCTGTCCAGCGCCCCAGGAAAAAATCGATAATGCCCTTGACGACCGTCAGCCCGAGCAAACCCAGTAGCGACCAAGCCAGGATGGTCATATCCCCGGCGATGATGCCGGCATCGACGATCCAGCGGATCGTCTGTGGAATCAGCATGCTGAAAATATTGACGACGATCGCCAGAATATAAACACTGGCAGCGATGTTGCGATACTTTTTGAGAAACTGAAAACTGCGCCAGAGGGAGCTTTGCTCTGCTTCGCCCACTTTTGGGGCATGGTGGGGGGAGTGTTGTGCTTTTTTCGCTCGCTGCACTATCTGAGCCGAAATCGGTTGGCGTGAGTAAGAATGCTGACGTGGTCAGCGTGGACGGGCAGACTTACCTTACTGACTTTAGAGCCAGCATAAAACCCTTAATTCGGGAATTGGTTTGGGGACGCCGGCGCCGCGTCAGTAGCTTCTTGGGAACCAGACCGTCATTTCCGTGATGCCGCGGTTGTTCCAGGCGTAATAGGGAATCAGTGTGACATCGAGATCTTCTTCGCGTTCGTTCCCCGCGTCAAAGTAAAGCGCCCCCGATTGATCCCCCTCGAGAACGCGCCGCGCCCGGCCCTTGACGACGGTCACACCGCCCAGGAGATCGTTTTCCCGTCGCGCTTCCAAACTCATATCACCCGGGGCATGGACTTCCAGGATGGAAACATCATCGGGCAGGTCAACACCCTCCAGGCAGTACACCAACGGGCCGCGCATCACAGCGACGTGATTGCGGATTTCCTCGGCTTTGGGCTGCGCTTTGACCAGGCGCGGGGCCATGGGCAGGCGCAAGGAGATGGTATCATCGGCTTGCCAGACGCGCTTGAACCGATTGTAACTTTGCGGAGTCAAAGCCTGGTCGACGGCAGCGCCATTGATATCTACGGTCGCGTTTTGCGCCCAGCCCGGGATACGCAGCATCAAGCTGAGTTCGCGCGAGGGCGCCTGGTCGATAGTGATCGTTACCCGATCATCCCAGGGGTAGTCGGTGTTTTGCCGCAGCGCGAATGCCGACCCATCGGGGAGGGTCGTGTCCAGGCGGCTGCTGCTGTAAAGATGAACCCACAGGGCATCGTCGGATTGGCTGTAGACCCAGTTGTGCAATAGGGCGATGGTGCGGGCGGTGTTGGTCGGACAACAATAGCAGTACAAGAGATACCAGCGCTCATAGGTATCCTGGCTCAAGAGCGGGTGCTCCGCGCCATACCAGCGCAGGGGATTGGTATAGCAGAACTTGATGCCGTCCAGGCTCATGGAGGATAGCATGCTGTTATACAGCACGCGCTCCATGACGTCGGCGTATTTGGCATCGCCGGACAAGTTGAGCATGCGCCAGTTCCACATGGCATGGGCGATATTGGCGCAGGTTTCGTTATAGGCGGTGGCGTTGGGCAACTGATATTCGTAGCCGAAGGCCTCGTGTACCGGTCCTCCGCCGCGGCTTTGCAGCTCGGGCCGAAGGGACGCGCCAGAGTGCAGGGCGGATGTGCCGCCGGTGATGTACATCTTGCTGTTAACGGCGTTGTCCCAGATGCGATGCAGCCCGGCCAGGAGCTCGTCGTCGCCGGTTTCCACATAGACGTCGGTCGCGCCGCAATACAAATAACCGGCGGTCACTGCATGCCCGACCGCCTTCGTCTCCTCGCGCAGAGACAGCAGCGACTGGTTCAGGTCCTTGCCCCCGGGCTGCGAGCCGCGCATGTCGACGAATGTCTTGGCTAACTCCAGGTAGCGCTTTTCACCGGTCGCGCGGTAGAGGTCGACCGCGCCCATGGTGTTGGAGGGGTTGAAACCGAAATGCGCCAACTCCGGCGGACAGGGCACGAAGACGTCGCAAAGATAATCGGCCAGGTTGATGGCGATTTGTAGAAAGTTGCGCTTGCCCGTGATCCGATGGTGAACCGATGCCGCCGTCAGCAAATGACCCATATTATAGAGTTCGTGGTCATGGAGGTCGGTCCAGCGCTCTTTGTCGTCGCGCAATTGCATGGGCGTGCTGATATAACCATCATCCTCTTGCGCCCCCGCGATGACATCAATGAGTTCGTCCAATTCGTCTATGATCGCTTGCTCACCGGTGGCGCCATACATATGTGTCATGGCTTCCATGTACTTGTAGCAATCGCCGTCGCTCCACATCGTGCCTTTGCGCTCGCCTTCAGCCAGGCCGGCGGCGATATGGAAATTGCTAAAGACAGCGCCGTTTTCGGGTTCGTCCAGCGCCACCCGCATGCTCGGCAGTATTGTCTCGCGACACAACTGATGAAGATTGCCCCAAAAGCCGCCTTCCCAACGGACAGCATCAAAGGCGGGCGGGAAGAGTTTTTGATATGTCGGTTTTTGTCCCATTAACATCGCGCGTCCTTTGCATATAAAGATCGGATTTTTAGGTTCTTGAGACTATTTGTAGCCCGTGAAAACGACGCCTTGGATGAAAATACGTTGAGCGAAAAAGAAGACGATAATGAGCGGCAGCATGACCACCAGCGACGCCGCCATCAGCGAATTCCACTCGGTGCCATAGGTGCCCTGGAAAAAGCGCAAGCCGAGCGCCAAAGTCGCCTTGTCCGTATCCGACAAGAAGATAAGCGGCCGGAAGAAGTCGTTCCAATGGTATTGGAAGGAGAAAATCGCCACTGCCGCCAAAACCGGTACCGACAGCGGCAGCGTGATGCGCCAGAAAACACCAAATTTGGAGCAGCCGTCCAACAACGCCGCTTCATCAAGTTCGCGAGAAATGGTCATGAAGTATTGTCTGATTAAAAATATGTAAAAAGGATTGCCAAACCAGGAGGGAACCACTAGAGGCCAGTAAGTATCGTACATGCCAAAGAACCGGAAAATCAGAAAATCAGGGATCAAGGTGACTTGCCTCGGAAGCATCATCGTCGCCAGGACAACGATGAACAAGGCATCCCTGCCCCGCCAACGCAATCGCGCAAAGGCGAAAGCGACAACGGCCGAGACACCGAGTTCCCCAATCAACGTTGCCGCCACAATGATCAAGGTATTGGCCAGGTAGAGATCAAAGGGCAGCTTTGTCAGCGCATTCGGGTAGTTGTCCCATATGACCGGATCGGGGATGAATTCCGGCGGGAAACGGAAGATATGCGACAAATCCTTTAGCGATGTCGAGATCATCCAGGCGAAGGGCATCAGGATCACAATCGAGCCTGCACCCAGCAGAGCATAGACGACGAGTTTGCCGATCGTATTCCGCAGATTCAAGCCGATGAAAAAGCGCCCGGTCATCGCTTAGGTCCCTTCGGTTTCGCCTTCGTAATACACCCAATACTTCGCCGTGCGGAAAAGAATGAGCGTAAATGCCAGGATCACTACAAAAAGCAGCCATGCCAAAGCGGAGGCATAGCCCATTTGGAAGTCTTGAAATGCCTTTCGATAAAGATAAAGAATGAAGAAAAGCGAGGCATTGGCCGGTCCGCCATTGGTCATGATAAAGGCTTCCGTGAAGATCTGCATCGAGAAAATGACACCGATGATGAGCTGGAAAAAGATCGTCGGGCTGAGCATGGGCAAAGTGATATGCCGGATCCGCTTCCACCAGTTGGCGCCATCGATTTCCGCAGCCTCGTAGAGATCGGTCGGGATGGATTGCAAGCCCGCTAAATAAATGACCATCCCGCCGCCTACGCTCCAAAGGCGCATCACGACGAAGGAGGGTATGACCCAGGTACGATCCGCGAGCCAAGCCGGTCCCTGGATGCCGACGACATTCAGCGCCGCATTAATCAGGCCGAAGTCGGTAGAGAAAATCCAGCGCCACATCAGGGCGACAGCGACGCCGGACAAGATGGCGGGCAGATAATAAATGGTTCGAAATGTAGAAAGCCCCCGAATATTGGTATTCAATAGCATGGCGATGCCCAAGCCGAATACGATATTCAGCGGGATTGATACCGCCGAAAAAACGACAGTGATTTTCAACGAGTGCATGGCGTATTTATCGACGAAGAACATCTTGTGATAATTTTCCAAACCGACAAACTCGGGCGGCGTCAAAATATCCCATTCGGTAAACGACAGCACCAGAGATGCGATCATGGGAAAGGCGGTGAAAATGAGGAATCCGACTAACCAAGGCGATACCATTACCCAGGCCAGTCGGGTTTCTGCACTGTTGTATTTGAACCCTCTGCCGATTCGTCTAGAGAGGATTCCGCTGGGGACAGAAATGTTCATTGCGGCGAGATCACAGCCAGCCAAGGTTGAGCCTTAGACGGTTGGTTTATATCAATTCCTCAAACGGCACGCGGTGTCCGGCGATTGCAAGCAAAGATACGCCGGGCGCATTCGCGTTTTACAAGTGGGAGGGGTGTCGGGTCAATGCCACGAACACCCCAAAAGATTCGTCAATCTTACTGACGCCACTGCCCTTCCACGATCATCGGGTTGACCTGTTCGACGATCCTGTCCATGATGACCTTGGCATCGCGCTCTTCCCCGATGAAGAGCAGATCCAGTTCAGCCTGCATGATCCGTGTGATCGCATCCCAGTTGGTCAGAACCGGATCCGGCGCCACGAAGTGCCGGGCGGCATCGACCATAACCTGCTTGTTGGCCGGCGGCAGCGGATCGGTGACAAACCACTTTTCCTGGGCAGAGAAGGTCGTGCCTTGCAAGCCGCCTTCCTTAATGATCGTCTCCATGGCCGGACCGTTGAAGTACTTGAGCAAGTTCCAGGCGCATTGCGGCACCTCGGTGGTCTTGGGAACGACCAGCGGGTAGTAGAAGACATAATTGGCTCTGCCGCCCTTGCCTGACGGGAAATGGCCCAAGGCAACATTGAAATCAACATTGCGATAGTTCGGGAAGCTCCAACTGCCGCTTTGGAACATAGCCAGGCGGCCTGTCTGCATCAGCGTATCGGTGCCGAACTCCGCCATCGCGTCCGGTCTGGGCGCGAAGCCGTGTTCCCAGCGCAGGTCGGAGTAGAATTGCAGCGCCTCTACGGCCGGGGGCTCGTTGAGTACGCATTCTGTCGGGAAGAAGGGATCATCGACAATCTGGCCGCCGAAGATGCGCACCCAGATCTGCCAAATCTTGTCCCAGCCGCTAACATCATAGGCGTATTGCGTCGTTCTGTTGCCTTCGCGTTTTGTCAGTTTCTCGCAGGAGCTAAAGAAGTCATCGACGGTCCAGGCTTCGTCGTCCCATTGAGCGGTCGGCAGCATGGCGCCGGCTTCCTCGAACATGTCCTGATTGTAAAAGAGCGCGATTGTCGCCACGTTGTCCGGGACACCGTAAATGCCGCCATCATGGGTGTACGCTTCGATAGCAAGATCGGGGAATTGACTTAGATCATAGTCTTCAGCGTCAATAAAGGGCTTGAGATCGACCAGCAGGTCTTTACTCAAGAATTCTGGCAGTTGGCCAATGCGTATGATGAAGACATCGGGCGCTTCATTGGCCGCAAGCATCGTCAGCAATTTGTCATTGTAACCGCCGCCGGGAACGCTGATGAAATTGAGCCTGCAATCCGGATAAGCCTCGTCAAACGGGGTCAAGGCCTGTTCACGAATACCGATCAAAGGAGGACCATCCCAAAACATGATCGACACTTCACTGACATCCTGGCCCAAGACGCGGCTCATGCCCGGGACCAAACTGCTGGTCGCCAATGCCGAACCGGCCGCGCTGGCACGCAAGAAATCTCGACGACTCATCTTCATATGTCTAGACATCTTTCTATCTCCATATCACTATGCCGACTAAGTTGTATTGCCACAATCAATTATCTGATTCGACAGATAATCTTCGACAATCAATCTACTCGATAACATACCTCCTTATTCTCGTGATTATACTCAAACGGATTCTTAACTCAGGCGACAAGCGTCCCTTTTATCATCAACAACTTGATGACTGCAAACGATCATCTGCGCCGAGGCGATAGCGTACGAGAGTAATTCAGCGGGAAGTTGGATATGCGCGGCTCAATTCTCACCTGATTGGCAAATCGATATTCTACCACAGCCGCTCGGCGCGTAACCGGCGAATTTGGGCTACTGCGCTCACACAAAATAAGAAACCTGCTTGGCTACCGCAGATCGCGGTTTATTAAAAGAGCTGATGAAGTCTAAGAATCTTGGTCAGTAGGCAATTCTGCGCAACTCTGACCTTGAATACCGGCTAGAGATTAGCGCATTCAGCGCATAATGACAAATCCCAGCACGAGCCGGCAAGTCATGCAACGAAAATTGAACACAGAGTACGCAGAGAGCGCAGAGAAAAAGCGACAGAGGAATATATTTTGCGGGCGTTTCGGCGGGTCGCGTAGACACTGACCGTCAAACGCCCCTACAATTCGTCCCTGTTCTTGATGCTCATTACTTACTTGCACTTGCTTGTGTTAGAATGCTCTGGTCAGCGCCGCATGCTTGGTGATAGGGCGGCGGAAGAGATTGACATCAATTCGCTTAGTAGAACATGGTAGCGTCATGCGGAAAGCCACGGTTATCGGCGGCGGCGTTTCGGGATTGAGTTCGGCGCTCAACCTGCAGCTTGCGGGCTTTGATGTCCGTATCCTGACGCGCGATTTGCCACAAGTCACCGCTTCATCGGCGGCCGGCGCTGTTTGGTCGGGTGGGGGCGTAGCGGGTCGCTCGCGGACTTGGGCGGATGATTCGCTTTCGCATTTTCTCGCGCTGGCGACGCGCGCCGATAGCGGCGTTGGTCTGCGGCGGATGCGCCAGGTATTTCCTCAGCAAGTCAGCGATCCCTGGTTCAAAGATCGCTTGCCCTTCTTCGCGAAAATGCCTCCCGAGGAATTGCCGTCGGGTGGCCAGGACGGTTGGATTATGGATGTGCCGATCGTCGCGCCGCCCCGGTACTTGCAGAACTTGCAGGACCAGTTCCTTGGGGCTGGCGGCAAACTGGAAGCGCGCGAAGTGGCGTCCCTTGACGCTCTCGAGGGTGAAAGTCGCCTGCTTGTCAATTGCACGGGCGCATGGGCGAAATATGTCACGCCGGATCCCGAAGTGTTTCCGATTCGGGGACAAACGCTTCTCATCGATGCGCCGCAGATTCGCTCGGGTTACATGCGCGCGAGCGACGATACTTACCTCTTTCCCCGCGACGACGGGCTGCTGCTCGGTGGCATTTACCAGTACGGCAGTTGGCAAGCGGAGGCTGACGCGGAGCAAACCAGGGATATCCTGGAACGCTGTTCGCAGATCGAGCCAACTGTGTCTGATGCGGCTATCATTCGCACAGCGGTCGGCATACGCCCCGGTCGCGAAGCGGTGCGGCTGGAAGTGGAAAAACGATCCCGCGAGCGCGTTGTCATTCACAATTACGGACACGGATCAATCGGCTTCACTTTGTCCTGGGGCTGCGCCCTGGAGGTGCTCGCTTTGGCGCAGAACCTGTCGAATCGTTGAAGCGGACCTGTCGGACAATTATCCAAACGAGCGCGAGCGCATAGACCAGGCATGACAGCGATCAAGTCACTGCCAAAGCCTTTCATCCAGCTTCAATTCCCGGCGATTCGGGTGGCGGCCGCCCTCACCGTGACCTATCTGATCTGGGGCTCGACCTACCTGGGCGCGGCCATCGTATTGGAAAGTTATGGGCCCTTCATGCTCACGGCTATACGCCTGGCCGTTTCAATTGTCATCTTGTTTCTCGCGCTGCGCGCCAGCAAGGCGCGTTTTCCCTCACTGCGCTTGATGCTCAATGCGGCTGTCACCGGCGCATTGATGTTTGCCGGCGCGGGCATGGTCGCGTTGGGGCAGGATGTGGGCGTGACCAGTGGACTGGCGTCGCTGGCGGTGGGCGCGGTACCGATCTGGGCTACCTTGATCGCTTTTTTCTTCGGTCAGCGACCGAGCCGTGTCGAAGTGCTGGGTCTGGCAATCGGCATTTGCGGCGTGGCTATCCTGAATATGGAAAGCGGGATGCAAGCCCAACCCCTCGGCGCCTTGATCTTGCTGATCGGTCCCATGCTCTGGGCTTTCGGTACGGTGTTGAGCAGCCGCTTGTCTTTGCCTTCGGGTTTTATGGCCGTATTCTTCCAGATGATCGGCGGCTTGCTTTCTTTGACAATGATCAGTTTCATGCGCGGCGAACAATTCCCCGCTGATCCCTCAGCCCTGTCGACAGGGGCGCTGATCTATTTGGCGGTTATTGGCACGCTGGTCGGCTTCAGCGCGTATATGTACCTGGTGCGCACGGTCCGTCCAGCGCTGGCCACCAGTTACGCCTACGTCAATCCGGTTATTGCGGTGATTCTGGGCGCCTGGATTCTGGCGGAACCGGTCACGGGCACCGGCATTTTAGCGATGCTGGTGATCATTACGGGCGTCGTGCTGGTGATGATCGGCAAAAGCCGCTAATCTCTACTCAATCCGAATCCGAATCGAGGGTAGATCATGGCGCGACAGAATATATCTTCGGGAACGCATTACGAAAAAATCGCCGGTTATTCGCGCGCGGTGCGGCTGGGCAATGTCGTACATGTCTCCGGCACAACCGCCACCGATGGCGCGAGCGAGGTCGTCGGCATCGGCGACGCCGGCGCGCAAACCGAGTTCATCATCCGGAAGATCGAGCGCGCCCTGGGTGAAGCCGGCGCTCAGTTGTCGGATGTCGTGCGAACGCGCATTTATCTGGCGCCGGGAGCCGATTGGGAAGCGGTCGCGGCCATGCACGGGCGATACTTCGGCGATATCCGCCCGGTCAATACCTTGCTTTATATCCACGCGCTGGTCGGCGACGACTACCTGGTGGAAATGGAAGCTGAAGCGCTCATCGCTGATTCCGAATCATGAAGTTCAGCCTGCGCTTCAATAACGACCTGCCCGCGCGGGACTATGTGACCTATGCTCAAGCGGCCGAGACCGTCGGTTTCGATCAATTCTGGGTGAGCAACGATCTCTTCTTGCGCAGCGCGCCGGTCATTCTTTCCGCCATCGCGACGGCCACCGAGCGCATCGAGATCGGCACTTGCATTCTCAATCCCTACACGATCCACCCGGCCGAAATCGCCATGTTCGCCGCTACCCTCGACGAACTCTCGGGCGGGCGCTTCAACCTGGGCATATCCAGCGGCGCCGAGGATTTCATCGGCTGGTTGGGCCTGGACTTCGACTTGCCCCGCACCCGCATCGTGGAATCGATCCATGCGATTAACATGCTGACATCAAACAAAAATGCCGCGACCCGTGGCCGGGTCCTGTGCTGGACGGAAGAAGCTTGGCTGCGCTTTGAATCCCGCCGTCGCGTGCCTATCTATTTGGGCGCCATGAGCCCGAAAATGCTGGAAGAAATCGGCGCCATCGCCGACGGCGGCTTGCCCCTGCTCTTCCCGCCCGAACACTATCAAAACGTCTTGCCTCATGTCGAGCGGGGCCTGCAACGAGCGGGCAGAAACCTCGATGACATCGACCTCGCCGCTTGTATCTGGTGCTCGATCTCTGCCGATCAAGCTGCGGCGGAGGCTGTGCTCGCCGACAAGATCGCCTATTACGGACATGCCATGAGCCCGCTGATTCTGGGGCAAATGGGCTTGACGCAAAAGGACTTCGAGCCGATTCGACGCGCTTACCATCTCGAAGGCGATACCGAGGGAGCGCGGCGGATGGTGACATCTCGGATGTTGCGCATCGGCATCGCCGGCGCCACCGACGCCCTCATCGAACGGCTGGAAGGCTTGGCTGAACTCGGTGTTCGGCACCTGAGCTTCGGCCCGCCGCTGGGTCCGGATATTCTGGGGACGATCCATGCTATTGGCCGCGATGTGATCCCGCGTTACAAGAAACGCTAGTTTTCCATTATCCAGGGCAATCGCATCAAATTTTTTCACCACCGAGAATACCGAGGGTCGCGTAGACACTGACCGCCAGCGCCGAGTTTAGGATCGTTTGTCGAC
>JAPOWG010000086.1 GCA_026707745.1 Chloroflexota bacterium | reverse complement strand
AGAGCATCTGCTTGGCATATTCCCATTCGTAAAGCGCCTTGTTCTCGTCCAGCCCCTCGTAACACTGCAGGCGAATCAAGGGTTTGTCAGCCGCGCCCGACCAGGCCTTTGCCAGTTCGGTCTTGCCAACGCCTGCGGGTCCTTCGACCAAAAGCGGCTTGCCCAGCTTGTCGGCCAGGAAAACGACCGTAGAAATGTCGTCGCTGGCGATGTATTGCTCTTGGTTGAGCGCATGGGTCACGTTTGCAACGTCGTTGAACATGGGTAAGCGATCCGTTCTGTCGCGTGATAGATAGGGGCAAAAGCAATTACTTGGAGTGTAACCGAGATGCACACATTGTGGCAAGCTAGTCTCATTTTTTGCTGTTATATGGTACAATACAGCGCACGATAATCCTCCGGGAGAAAGCCTTGATTGCCAGAGAAAACAAGACAAAATTCATCGCGTTTATCACGCGGAAAACGCAAGAAATTGCGACTGCTTGTCTGGGATTTATGTTTCGCCGACGGAAAGTGCTTTAGCTGGCGCGAACACAATAATGGGCCTATCGCCTTTTTTCCGAGCAGACACAGGACAGTCACTCTACAAGCGATTGGACAACCTCTTTCAGACATTTTCGGGAGGAACGGATGGACTATACTAAGAAAAAACCAGTTAGCGAGGAGAAGCGCAGGCAGATCTTTGAAGAACAGATCATGATGCACCAAGCCAATGGAAAGCGTCTCGAAAGCCAAATCGGGTTTCAGGCAGTACTGGTGACCGAAGTAAAGGTCAATCACCTTATGCATCTAATTCTTACCTTGCTCACTGGCGGGCTATGGGCGCTCTTATGGATATACTTTGCACTGGCTAGAAAGGAAATACGCGAAATCTTGCAAGTTGATGACTATGGGATGACAAAGGTAATCCCCGCGAAAAGCTGAAACGCTCATCATGTGACTTAGGGGTTATGATGCGCATCATCTGTGAGTCAATTTATCGGTAGAGTGAGATACGAATGCCCGATGTATTCTTGCAGGAGACTGTGCCCCTGCCGCCGCAAGCCGCATTTGACATATTCGTGGAGCAAATGGATGTCTGGTGGCCGCGGCAGGGTGTCTTTCCTTATAGCTTCGCGCCCAAGCCCAAGGGCGTGTTCCCGCGGCACATCCGCTTTGAGGCGGAGTTGAACGGGCGCTATTACGAGTCCTTTTCCGATGGAGGAGAGTACGAGATCGGCCGCATCACCGTCTGGCAGCCGCCGGCGACATTGGGCTACACCTGGCAGGACCCCACCTGGCGGGGCCATAATCAGATCACTTTGCGATTTGCAACTGAGGGCGCGGCAACGTTAGTTACCTACGAACAGGATGGCTTCGCAGGCGCGGGCGTAGCGGATCTGATTCCCTATTATCAGATCGGTTGCCGACAAACGCTTTCGGCATACATCGCGCACTGCCGCGCGATCTTCGAATTACAACAGCTAGGGCAGTGATTCAGTTGAGAAGTCCGCCGATCCTTTCGATAATGTAGGCGCCGATATCGGCCTTGCTGCGGCGGTCGATCTTGTGCAAGCCGCCGTCCATATCCAGTACCAAGACTCGATTGGTATCCACTTGAAATCCGGCGTCTTCCGCGGTGATGTCGTTGGCAATCAGCAGATCCAGTCCCTTTCGTTGCAGCTTGTCGCTGGCGTTTTCGACCAGATTTTCGCTTTCTGCAGCGAAGCCAACCACGATCATGGGATAACCCGTATCAGCGCGCCTTTGCTTAACCGCCATCAAAATGTCGGCGGTGCGTTCCAGGAGCAAGGTCAAATCGTCGTCCGCTTTCTTGATCTTTTGCTGGGAAACATCGGCTGGTTTGTAATCGGCCACCGCCGCTGCCATGACCAACGCAGTCGATTCGACAAGGTTTTCCAGTACGGCCTCTTTCATCGCCCCGGCAGAATCGACCGAAACCAGCCGGGCGCCGATTGGCGGCGCCAGGTGCTGCGCTGCCGAGATCAAGACAACCTCCGCGCCCGCGTCAAGCGCGGCTTGCGCGATGGCATAGCCCTGCTTGCCGGACGAGCGATTGCTGATAAAGCGTACCGGATCAAGCGCCTCTCGCGTGCCGCCGGCCGTGACTACCAGCTTGTGCCCCGCCAGTTCGCCGTCCATGCCCAGAATCCGCCGGACTTGTCCCATCAAGGTCGACGTTTCTGGCAATCGTCCCAAGCCCGACAAGCCGCTGGCAAAGCGCCCGACTTCCGGTTCGATCAAGTGGACGTCACGTGCCCGCAAGACTTCGAGGTTGGCGCGCAGCGCGGGGTTCTCGTACATAGCGCCGTCCATGGCCGGGGCGATGGCGACAGGACATTTTGCAGCCAGGGCCGTTACCGCCAAGAGATCATCGGCTAGGCCATGCGCCAGCTTGGCGATAGTGTTGGCGGTCGCCGGCGCGATCAGAAGCAGATCAGCATCCTCCGCCAATCCTACATGCGCGATGTGTGTCGGCAAGCCGCTATCGGCGTCGCTCTGCCATAGATCTGTGTAGACCGGACGTCCGCTTACGGCTTGAAAGGAGAGGGGCGCGACAAATCGCTGCGCGGCTTCTGTCATGATCACGTCGACAGCGACCCCCGACTGCGTCAGTTTGCTGACGAGATCAACCGACTTGTAGCTGGCGATGCTCCCGCAAACGCCCAGGAGAATGCGTTTACCATCCAATAGCGCGATTGTATCCATTGCTCACTTTGTGCTAGTCCTGCAGTTCCATGTTACACAATGCCCGGCGGAAACGAAAGGAATTCGTCTCATTTGTCGCGCTGGAAGCCCTGTAAGAGTAGGCAAAGAGCAGGGCAAATCAACTCGCGTTAAGCTGCCCTTTCTGCTAGAGTTGACTCTACTGTCGGGGCGCATGAAGCGGGAGATGCGGAATGAATTCGGGCGAGGCAACCAGGGCGATCCGCGCGCCTTGCTTGATGTTCATCGCTCTCGTTTTGCTTTTCTCCGCATGCAGCCTCGGTGTCCCAAGCGCGGAGGTCGCGCCGGTCACGTTTTCCGGCCCGCCGGTGATTCGTATCGCTTCTCCTTTGCCGGATCAAACTTTTTTGTCCGGCGCGACTGTCATCGTGCAAGCGCGTATCGAAAATGCCGGCCCCGACCTGGCGCGGGTTACTATGCTGCTGGATGGCGTTGTGCTCGGCGAGAAGCAGGATCCCAATCCCATCGGCGCTTCGGTCGTTCCGGTCACGATCGACTGGCCCACACGCAACCCCGGTCAATTCGAGATCACGGTGGCGGCGGAACGCGGCGACGGCAGCGGCGCCAGTGAGAGCGTCTCGATCTCGGTCGTCCTACCACCTGAAGACGAGGAACCGCCGGAATCGGCGGAAACAGTCGAAGTCGTCCCTCCAGCGGAAGAAATCGTCGACGCTACAGTTGTCCCGCCCTCTGACGAAACCGCCGTGCTTAGCACAGACGCGCCAGCCGTTTCGCCGACGGCTTCACTACCAACCAGCCCGCCCGTGCTTTCGAGCAGAAGCGTTGCGGCGGTGATTGCGAAGCCGTCGAATTTGCGTCGCGGTCCCGGAACGTCCTTTGAACTGGTCGGAAGCATAGCCGTCAACCAAGAAGTTGTCATCGTTGCGGTGAATCCCGATCGTGACTGGTACCACATTCGTTACGGCGCCCAGGGCGATGCCTGGATCTATTCGGAACTGGTCAGTCCCAGCGGCGATCTGGGGAGCCTTCCCGTGGAGTCGGGTCCGGCGCTAGCTGAGCCGGCGCCTGCTGCGACCTCGGCTGGCGGCGTTAATCTGGTGATCGCAGGCATTAGACTCGAGCCGCAGAATCTGGTCTGCAACCAGGCTGGCAAGGTAACTGTATCGATACGCAATGAAGGCACTGAAGACACAAGCGCCGGTGGCTGGATTGCGGTTGAAGACATGATTCCCGGTCGCGACGAGCCTGTGGCGCGGTCAGATCCGGCAAACCCCTTCCCGACGATACGAGCCGGGGAGACTATCACGGCAATACCCGTCAACATTACCGTTAGCGTATTTTATGAACAAGTGCATCGCATCGTTGTTTCCATCGATAGTGGCGGTCATATCGCCGAGATAAATGAAAACGACAATTCCGATTACATAGAATATACCTTGCGGCGCGGCAACTGTCCCTAAGCGCGGCCTGCGCTGCGGCGCGCCACTGCCCTAGCAATCTCCCTTGATTTGCCCTACATTTTCTTTTCCTGTGCCATCAGCTGAAAGGCGGACTAACTTGACCTCTATCCTTGTCACCAATGACGATGGTTATAATGCGCCCGGTATCGTGGCGCTGGCAGAGGCCATGCGCGGCTTGGGGGACGTACAAGTCAGCGCTCCAGCGACCAATCAAAGCGGATCGGGTCATGCGATCACACTTTTCAAGGATATTCCGTACAGGCGTTGCGAGGTGGGAAGCGGCATCCCGGCACTCGCGGTCAGCGGGTCGCCCGCCGATTGTATCGCCGTCGCCATGTTGGGCTTGCTGGACCACAAGCCGGATATTGTCGTTTCTGGTATCAATCGCGGCGCAAACATGGGGCAAGACCTGACCTACAGCGGTACGGTCACTGCTGCCCTGGAAGCCGCGATCCATGGCTTGCCTGCCCTTGCCATATCCCTGGCCGCGCCCCGCGCCGATTGCGTCGAAGATTATCAAGTAGCAGCCGAGATTGCGATTCGTATCGCGGGCAAGGTCTTGGAAGAGGGACTCCCGCCCATGACGATTCTCAGCGTCAATGTGCCGGGCGTGGCCCGTTTCGAAGACTTGCGGGGCATCCGTCTGACGCGGCAAGGCGTGCGGATATACCGAGACAAACTCAAGCACATTGACGGGGGCGTGGTCCGTGTCGAGGGCCAGCCGCCGGTCGGCAATTTTGACGAGATAGGTACCGATATCTGGGCGGTTCATCGCGACTTTGTCAGCGTGACGCCCGTTCATCTCGATATGACGGCCCATCAATTCATGGCGACGCTGGAAGCTTGGGATCTGCGCTTGTCATAGCGCTACAGTTGCATCGCCCCGGATTTACCGAGCCTCAGACATCAAACTCGACGCCCTGTGCCAGCGGCAAATCGCTGGAGTAATTGATGGTATTGGTCTGCCGGCGCATGTAAGCCTTCCAGGCGTCGGAGCCGGATTCGCGACCGCCGCCCGTATCTTTTTCGCCGCCGAAAGCGCCGCCGATCTCCGCGCCGCTGGTCCCGATGTTGATGTTGGCGATGCCGCAATCGGAACCGGCATGGGACAGAAAGCGTTCCGCCGCCAATAGATCGCGCGTGAACATCGCGCTGGAAAGTCCCTGTGGCACCGCGTTATGCATGGCGATTGCCTCATCCAGCGTCTCATATGTCATAACATACAGGATCGGCGCGAAAGTCTCTTCGCAAACCAGCGGCGTTTGCCGCGGCATACGAATGATGGTCGGCTCGACGTAGTTTTCGCCAATCCCCGTCAGCTTGCCGCCGCCCGTCAACACGCGCCCGCCTTCCGCCTTGGCCCTGCCGATCGCTTCCATCATTATGTCAACTGCGCGGCCGCTGATTAGCGGACCCAGCAGGACGCCCTCCGTCATGGGGTCGCCAACTGTCACGGACTGGTACGCTCGAACGAGTCGGTCACAAAGTTCGTCGACGACCGAGTGCTCCACAATCAGCCGGCGCGTGGTGGTGCAGCGCTGTCCGGCGGTTCCGACAGCGCCAAAAAGAATAGCGCGGATCGCCAAGTCCGGGTCCGCGTCGGCGCTGACGATAATGCCATTATTACCTCCCAGTTCCAAAATGCAGCGCCCCAGGCGCCCGGCAACCGCCTGGGCTACATGCCTGCCCACGCGGATCGAGCCGGTAAAGCTGATCAGCGGGAGGCGTTCATCGCGGATCATCCGCTCGCCAATTATGTCATTGTCGCCGATAACCAGATTGAAGACGCCGCTAACGCCGTGCTTCGCCATCACTCGATTGCAGATCTGCTGTATCGCAATCGCAGTCAAAGGCGTTGTCGGCGACGGCTTCCATATCATCGTATCGCCGCAGACAGCTGCGATGGCCGCATTCCAGGACCAAACCGCGACCGGAAAATTGAAAGCGGTGATGATACCAATAGGCCCCAGCGGGTGCCATTGCTCGTACATGCGGTGACCCGGGCGCTCCGAATGCATGGTTAAGCCATAAAGTTGTCGCGACAAGCCCACAGCGAAGTCGCAGATGTCGATCATTTCCTGCACTTCACCCAGGCCTTCGCTGCGGATTTTGCCATTTTCCAATGTAACCAGTTCGCCCAAAGGCTCTTTATATTCGCGCAGAGCGTTGCTCAGATCCCGGATGAGCTCTCCGCGCTTCGGCGCTGGCAGCGCGCGCCATTGCGCAAAGCCTGCTTGAGCAGCCGCTACCGCCTCCTCGTAGCTATGGACAGTGCCTTGCACAACGGAGGCAATGACCTGGTTGTTGGCAGGGTTGATCGACTGCAGCTCTACGCCCTGTGTATCACGGATCCAGTTGTCGACGCCGCAGCAGACGCCAGCGTTAACTTCGCTGATGCCAAGTCTTTCCAAGATGTCTTTCATGTCTGAAGCCTCCTTGAATGTTTGTCGCTGTCCGTCGTCAAGGCGATTTGAGGTAAATTGGCATTACCTGATCGGCTGGATAGAGTCTATCGTCATCGCTACGCAGCCTTCCCCAGGCAATTTGCGCCATATAACCGGCGCGTCGAAATCGCTCGGCTGGCGAAAGCAGCGTGATTCGTTCCCCCGCGTCACGCGCCATGTGTACTTTCTGCAGTCCGTCCTTGTCAATCTCGCCGGTAAGCGTACACGGCACGTGGCAAGCGGCGAGCAAATCATCCCAGCTTCCCAGCTTCATTTCGCCGGAGATGCGCCGGGCGTCGCCCTCACAGCGATAGATCGCCCAAATGATCCGGCTGCGCCCAGCGGGCACGGTCACGATCAGCGGGAGCGAGCGATTCGCTGCGCTTGAAGCCGCGGCGATCGTGTCGAGCGTGGTCACCGGCACGAGCGCTAGATCACGAGCGGCCGCCATACCCTTTGCCAAAGCGACGCCTATACGCAGTCCCGTATACGAACCCGGACCAACCGAAACTGCCAGCGAGCTTATGTCGCTGGTCGTCGTGTCGGTTTGCGTCAGCATCTGCTTGATCAAGGGCGCTAGGACCGCGCTATGTTTCCTGTCGACCGCAAATGTGCACTCGGCCACCAGTCGGTCGCCATCGTGGAGCGCAAGGCTCAACAGGGGAGTGGCGGTGTCAATTGCCAGCAACATCAATTCTGCCTCTAATTTAATACGCCACCAATCCGCGCGAGCGGAACGAGTTTGATATTTTGAGTGAGCGCAGTAGATCTTTTCGCCGGTTACGCGCCGAGCGGCTGTCTACTTGATCGCAATGCGACCTATCAATTGCCGATAGCGCGCAATAAGTGTCACATAACGATCACCGCAAGCTTGAAAGACGAAATGGCGCCGCGATCC
>JAPOWG010000011.1 GCA_026707745.1 Chloroflexota bacterium | reverse complement strand
ATGTCCTGTCAACCCTGATCAATCAAGTCACCGTACTGGAGAAGTCCTTCGAAGAGCTGCCGCCAAATACCGAGACCGACACGGAACAGCCCAACCGCATGCGATATGTCTACGAGGAGGACCTGGGTGCCGCCCCGCCCCGGGCGGATGAAACGCCTGAACAGCCCAGCCCGACTCAAAGCTCTGACGCCGAGCTATCTGATGCCTGGCTGGATTTGGAGCGATCTGGTAAAGGCCCCAAAAAATCTAAAAGACGACCCAAGGTAATGCCGCATCAAGCTGCCAGAAAGCGGCGTAAACGCCCCAAGAAGCGCAAATAATCCCGACCGGCTGCGCGCCGCCGGGCTTGACATCGTCCTCCTCGACCAAGCCGCCCGCACGCCCGCCCACAGCTGGCGCAGTCTCATGCGACCCATCCAGGCCAAGACCCGTGCCCTGCGCGACCCTTAGTGCCTTTGTGGTGAAAAAAATCCTATGTGCCCGCAGTAGATCCAAAAAAGTATTGCAAAATCCACAATAGTATTGAATTGTAGGGCACTTCGTCGAAACGCCCGAAAAAATCGATCTTTTTCTTCTTTTTCTCTGTGCACTCAGTAGAACCAAGAAAGTAATGCAAATTCTGCTAGGGCAACGATCTGTAGGGGCGTTTCGCTGAAACGCCCGCAAAATATATCCCTCTGCGGGTTTTCTCTGTGCTCTCTGTGTTCTCTGTGGTGAATAAATGTTTCACGACTTACTTGCGCTTACTTCTGCGCCTCTTTTTTAATAAACCGCGATTTGCGGTAGCCGAGGGGGTTTATTATTTTCTGTGAGCGCGGTAGCCCAAATTCGCCGGTTACGCGCCGAGCGGCTGTGGTGAATAAAAACAACTGCTGTGCCCGCCAAATCCGGGCAGGGGGTACCCCCCCTCCCCTATACATACTGTATCTATACAGTGACCAAAATAGGCGCATTTTATACGCATTTTAAGGGCATTGTTTCGCCGTATAACGCCGCCTTGCCCTAACAGCCGAAACTTGGCGATTTCCAGCATTTCATATAACATCATCGCATTGACCGCACATTCGAAGTGCGCATCATGAAGATCAGATTCGGATACAGAGATATCGACTTCCCCAGCCGAGAACTGGAGCCATTGCGCGACGGCCAGCATCTGCTGGGCGATGCGCCAGCACTATGGCAGCGTCTGGATACTGACGGCTACCTGCTCTTGCGCGGGTTCATAGATAGAGAGACGGTGCTGGCTGGCCGGCAACTCATCATGGAAGGGCTGCAAGCGCAGCAAGCCCTGGCGCCTGATACGCCGCTTTTGGAAGGTGTGATGCCGCGCGGCGGTCGCACGGTACGGCTGAGAAGCGAAGAACTAGTCCATCACCCGGCGGTGCTGGGCGTACTTGAAAACAACGTTCTCTTCGACCTGTTCGAGACGCTTTTCGGCGAGGCGGCGCTGACTTTCACTTATAAATGGATGCGCGCCGTAGGCAACGAGCAATACACTGGCGCCCACTACGATTTTGTCTATATGGGACGTGGATCTCGTGACCTCTACACCGTCTGGATTCCCTTCGGCGATATCCCTATCGAGCAGGGCACGCTGGCGGTTTGCCGAGGTTCGCATAATCTGGACAGTTTCGCCCGCATTCGCGACACCTACGGCCGTTCCGATGTCGATCGCGACGGAATCGAAGGCTGGTTCGAGCGCGATCCGATGGCGATCGTCGATAAGTTCGGCGGGCAGTGGCTGGGTTCGGACTATCGCGCCGGCGATGTCATCATCTTCGGCATGCACACCATGCACGCCTCGACAACCAACCTCACCAACAAATACCGCTTGAGTTGCGATGTGCGTTATCAACCCGCCAGCCAACCGGTCGATGAGCGCTGGAAGAAAGGCGGCGCAGGACACTACGGTTCAATCCGTCGCGACATGAAGACGGCCCGCGCGGAATGGGGCCTGTGAACGAAGGAGCGCTCAATCGCGACGATCCTGTTTCATCCGCCAACAAATGAAAGCGTGGTGATCAATGCTGATTTCTGAAATGAATTGGATGCAAGTCGAGGAATATGTAAAAGGCGACGATCGCTGCATATTGCCGACGGGAAGCACCGAGCAGCATGCCTACATGAGCCTAAGCGTCGACACGATCCTGGCGGCGCGCTTGGCAAAGGATGTGGGCGACTTGGCCGGGGTACCAGTTTATCCGGTCCTCCCTTACGGGCTGGCGCAGCAGTGGACAGCCTTCCCGGGGACAGTCACCCTGCGCGTCCGCACTTACCTGGCCCTGATCCGCGATCTGCTCGATAGCATCCGCCGCGCGGGATTCCGCCGGATCCTTCTCATCAACGGCCATGGAGGCAATGCGCCCGCCCTTGGCATGCTCAAAGAGTGGATGATGGACAATCCCGATACCCAGGTCAAATGGCACAATTGGTACAACGCGCCCAAGACCTGGGAAAAGGTGCTCGAGACGGACCCGGTTGGCTCGCACGCCTCCTGGATGGAGAACTATCCCTGGACGCGACTTGAAGGACTTGAAATGCCCAGCG
Source organism: Chloroflexota bacterium (assembly GCA_026707745.1). Classification (GTDB taxonomy): domain Bacteria; phylum Chloroflexota; class Anaerolineae; order Aggregatilineales; family Phototrophicaceae; genus UBA6055. Next base: position 251,983 of record JAPOWG010000011.1, on the reverse strand, counting down.
CGCAAAAACCGCTCGTTGATTTATCCCTTTTGGAGCGCTTGAATCCCGCGGGGGTTCGACGACAGGTAGCGGACGGCAATATGGGAGGCGTCTATCAACGCTCCGACGAAGAAATGCTGGCGATCTGGCAAGTGGCCGTTGACGAAACGCTTGCCCTGCTCGAGGGAGGCTGGGACTAATGCGAATCCTAATCTGGGGCGCCGGCGCTATCGGCGGCACGCTCGGCGCATATCTGATCCGAGCCGGCCACGATATCCTGTTTGTCGATGTCGTCGAGGAACACGTAGCAGAGATCAATCGCGCGGGATTGCAGATCGCCGGTCCGGTTGATGAATTCACGGTGGGCGCGGGGGCTGTTTTGCCACATCAATTGGGGGAGAAATACCCGATTGTATTGCTATGCACCAAAGCCCAACATACAAAAGCGGCCACCGAGGCGCTTGTCGACTTCCTAGCCGACGACGGCTACGTCATGTCGGTACAAAACGGCTTGAACGAGTTGATCATACGCGAGATCGTCGGCGGCGAGCGGACTTTGGGCGCCTTTATCAATTTCAGCGCCGATTATCACGAGCCGGGCAAGATCCTCTTTGGCGGACGCGGCGCGGTCGTGGTCGGCGAATTGAACGGCGCGATCACAAGGCGCCTGGAAGAAATCGGCGCCGCTTTCCGCGACTTTGACGAAGACACCATTGTCACCGAGGACCTCTGGGGATATCTCTGGGGCAAGGAAGCCTATGGGGCGATGCTTTTCCTGTCCGCCTTGACCAACGAATCAATCGCGGACGCGCTGGCCGACCCAAGTTACCGGGATCTGTACATTCGCGCGGCGCAAGAGGTTCTGGAAGTGGCAGCGGAAATCGGCGTGGAAGCGCGTGGTTTCAACGGCTTTGAACCCGCGGCGTTCGTCGCCAATGATACAGACGGGATCAAGCGATCGCTCGATACGCTGGTCGCCTTCAACCGCAGATCCGCCAAGACGCATAGCGGTATCTGGCGCGACCTGGCGGTCCGCAAGCGCAGAACCGAGGTCATCATGTACGAGCCAATCCTGACGCAAGGCGAAAAGATCGGCCTGGACTTGCCCCTAACGCGGCGCTGGATCGAGATGATTCGCGAGATCGAAGATGGCAGGCGTCCGCAGGCGCTTGGCAATCTCGACGAGTTAAAGGCGGCATTGCCATGAAGGTTCAATTTGAGGACAGGGCCGTCATTGTCACCGGCGCCGCCCACGGATTCGGCCGCGCGATCAGCCTGGCGTTCGCGACGCGCGGCGCGTCAGTTTGGGCTTGTGATGTGATCGAAGACGAACTAAATGAAACCCGTAAGCTGTGTCGGGAAGCCGGGGGCCGATGTGAGGTTGAAGTCGTCAACGTGCGCGATCGCGCGGCGGTCTTCGCCTTTGTCGACCGCGCTCTCGCGGCTGAGGAGGCCGTGCATATCCTGGTTAACAACGCCGGCGGCGTGCAGGGTCAGGTCGGCAAGCCGCTGGAACAGGTTAGCGAAGAGGAATGGAACAGCATCGTCGAGGTCAATACACGGGCGACGTTTTTCTTTTCGCAAGCGGTGGCGCCGTCGATGAAGGCGCAGGAATACGGCCGGATAGTCAACATCTCCAGCGGCGCGGGCCTCGGCCCAAGTTTGACCGGCATTCAAGCCTATGCCGCCGCCAAAGCGGGTCAAATCAATCTCACACGACAACTGGCTCATGAACTGGGCAAATGGAAGATCACGGTGAACAATATCGCGCCCGGCTTCGTCTTGTCCAATCCCACGTCGATCAAACAGTTTGAGTCCTACGGCGCCGAAGGACAAAAAGCGCTGATCGAGCGCTTTGCGCTCAAGCGGCTGGGTACGGCGGAAGACATCGCTCACGGTGTGCTCTTCTTCGCGTCGGATTACGCCAACTGGATCACCGGCCAGGTACTTTCGATAGACGGCGGACGTTAAGTTTGTCGTGGAAAAACTGATATCGGGCGACCTGATAGGGTCTGTTGAAATACACCCCTCATACCCCGGCCCCTTCTCCCACAAGGGGAGAAGGGGAGTCTTGCGACCCGAATTGAGCCCTTTAAGCCCCTCTCCCTTTATGGGAGAGGGGTTTGGGGTGAGGGTTGTAGTGTCGCAACTTCGGCTTCTCCTAGCGCTGTTCCAGCGCTTCCAGGACTCTCGGCGCGGTCATCGGTGTTTGCGTCAGTCGCACCCCGGTCGCGTCGGCCACGGCATTGGCAATGGCGGCGACCGTCGGTATCACCGGCGGTTCGCCGACCCCGCGCGCGCCAAAGGGACCGCTCTCCGATGGAACTTCCACGATTTGCGTCTGTATCGGCGAAGCCTGCATGGCATCCGGCATGGCATAGTCCATCCAGGATCCGGACAAGAGCTGTCCGTTCTCGTCGTAGCGCATCTCTTCGTAGAGTGCCCAACCGACGCCTTGCACGGCGCCACCTTGCATTTGACCTTCAACCGCCAGGGGATTGATGGCGCGTCCTACGTCCTGCACCACCGCCAGATTCACCAGATTGACTTCGCCGGTCTCCTCATCCACCTCAACTTCGGCGACCTGCGCCGAGAACGATGGCGCGCGGTCGGTCACGGCTTGTCGGCCGTTGCCGTAGACAGGTTCGTACTCGCCGCCAAATGTCATCGTCTTGCCGGCTATCTCGCCCAGGCCAATCGATCGATCGGGGAAGCCCCGCACCTGAACACGACCGTCTACGATCTCCAGATCCTCGGTAGAAACTTCAAATTCTTCGGCGGCAATCGCCAAGGTTTGGCGGCGAGCGTCTTCCGCCGCTCGGAGAACGGCATTGCCCAAAGTGTACAGTGTCTTGCTGCCGCCGACGCCCCCGCCATAAGGCGCGCTGTCGGTATCGCTATAGACGAAGCGTACCTGGTCGGGATCAACGCCATAAGCCTCTGCCGCGAGCAGCGCGAAACTGGTCGGCGTACCCGAAAGATCAGCCGTGCCAATCTGCACCTGCAAAACGCCGTCTCGGTTGAGCTTGCATGCGGCTGCGCCCGGCTCCAGACCGCCCATCCATCCGCCGATTGCCACGCCGACGCCGCGGCCGGCTTTGCGCGATTCGGCGCGGTTTTTCCATAAGGGGTGCTCGCGCACGGCTTCCAAGGTCTGGACCATGCCGATGTTCGGGAATTCGCTTTCGTCGGGCATTAGGTCGCCGGCTTGCGCTGCGTTCATGAGCCGCAATTCGATCGGATCCATGCCCAGTTGCGAGGCGGCTTCATCAAAGAGCGTTTCCGCAGCCATAAAGGCCGTCGGGGACGTCGGGGCGCGATAGGCGCCGACGGATTGCTTAAAGGTCACGACATTGATTGATTCCAGCAGCACATTGTCGCAGGGATAAAAGTTAGCGAATTGGAAGGAAGCAAAACTTCCCAGACCGCTTGGATAAATCCCGGTATCGGCCATTGCCAGCGCTTGCATAGCGAGCAAGGTGCCGTCATTCTTGAAGCCGAGCTTGGCGGAAAGCCGTAGCGCCGGCGCCGGATTCGTGGTCAAAAGTTCCTCGCCGCGCGTGAGGATCAAACTCACCGGGCGCCCCACTGTAAACGCAATCAGCGCCACCATCGGCTCGTACAAGCCGAACTTGGCGCCGAATGCGCCGCCGACCGGCATGCCATAGACGGTCACGTCAGATTCCGGGATGCCGAGCGTATCGGCCACGTCCAGTCTCACGCCGAAGGGCGACTGAATGCTGCCCCACATGGTAAGCCCGCCGTTGATCGGGTTTGGCTGGGCAACCCAACCTTGTGTCTCGATTGAACTCTGGTGCACCATCGGCGTTTCGAAGGTGCGTTCCACAATCAGGTCCGCCGCGGCAAAGGCCGCCGCGACATCGCCGCGTTCAATCTTGGTGCGGCCGGCGATGTTGGAGGCTTCTTCCTCTTCGTCCTCGGCCTCGCCGCCGGCATCGGCGCCATGCGCGGCTTCGTCTCCCGCGCCGGTTTGGATGCCGTTGGGCCAAACCAGAGGCGCGTCCTCCGCCATTGCCGCATCCATTGTTGTGGCAGCGTCCAGCGGCTCGTAATCCACATCCACCAGTTCGGCGCCGTCGGCCGCAGAGGCCTGGTCATCTGCAAGCACAACCGCCACCGGCTGACCGACAAAAATGACGCGGTCCCGCGCCAACATCAGCCTGGCGCGGGAAGACGGCGCTATATCGGGAAGATCGGCGGCGGTCAAAACACGCTGCACACCCGGGAGCGCCAGGGCGGCGTCGACATCAATCCCCTTGATATTGGCATGAGCGTAGCTGCTGAGGACGAACCTGGCATGCAACATGCCCGCCAGCTTCAAATCGCCCGTGTACTTCAAATTGCCCGTGACTTTGGCGCCGCCGTCGATCATCGGGGTCGCTTGTCCAACAAATGAAAAATCTGACATCTGTATACCCTCCTTTATGCTTCAGTATTGAGATACAGCCGATTAGCTCGTCACAGTCTGCAAGATTTGATAACCTTCGCGTCGTGTCCGTTCGCGGAACAAGGTACTCAGTCGCAGGGTCATTTCGCCTGCTTGGCCGCTGCCAATGGTCCTGCCATCCAGCTCAATCACCGGCGCCAATTCCCCCATTGTTCCAGTGCAAAACATTTCATCGGCTCGGAAGACTTCAGACAGCGATATGTCTTTAATCGCATAGGGAATGCCCTTGCTCTCGCAAATCTCCAGCACCGCCGACCGAGTGATGCCTTCCGGGCAAGAACCCGTATCCGATGTCATGACAAGGCCGTCGTCGACAATGAAGACGTGGGTTGCATTTGTCTCCGCAACGTAACCTTGATAGTCCAGCATCAAGGCGTCGTCGACGCCGGCCGCATTGGCCTGAATCTTGGCCAGAATCGAGTTTATCAGATTGCAGGAGTGAATGTTTTGATCGACGCAATCCGGCGGGATGCGCCGAATGCCGGACGTGATTAAGCGAATGCCGCTCTTGTCGTATACCGGCGGTTTGTGCTCGGCGAGAACGATCAAAGTCGGTCCCTGATTGTTGAGCCGTATATCCATCCCGCTAGTGTATTTGACGCCGCGGGTCAAGGTCAAGCGAATGTGGACGCCGTCCGTCATTTCATTGGCATGCAATGTCTTGCTTATCTCGTTGATGATCGCTTGGTGGCTCGGAATCTCGGCAAATGCCATGGCCTGAGCCGAAGCGCGCAATCTGTCGAGATGAGGGATCAATTTGAATATCCTGCCCTGATAAAGTCTCAAGCCCTCCCAAACGGCGTCGCCGCCTTGCACCGCCGAGTCAAAAGGACTGATGCCCGCCACATCGCGATGATAGAGTTCTCCATTGATATTGATGAGCAAGTCCTTGTTCTTGGGATTGAATGCTTGTTTCATGCCTTACCTTAGTTTATGCAATGTTTAGCCATCTGCTCGTAAAGTCCCTGGCATTCGTCGAGCAAGCCGCGCAAATGTCCCGGCAGCGGACTGTCATCGCGCTCGTAGGGCGCGAATCCGGTTGACTTTTCCACACTCGCATACCAATGCTTCGCCCAGACGCCGTCACTATCGTGCCTGCCCGCCTTCCAACTGAGCATCGCGCTTTCAAAGGGCACATCGAGCAGCGCGCAAAGCCTCCGCAACGAACCCTCCGGATTGGACAAAACGCCGCGCGATGAGATTACCGGTGGCACGGCGCCTGTAAGGCGTCGCACATGTTGGAAAATTTCCACTTGCTGGACCAGACCCAACTGATCGAGACGCGGGTCAGGAATCACCTTTGAAAAGGACAATAGCATTCGACGCGGATCCCGTATCAAAAAACAGTTGGAAACCCGGGCAATCCAGGAGCGGTCGATATGCTCGAGCATATGTTGCGTCATATGTTTTTGATAGACGATCGTTTCATCGCTAGATCCATCCGGGAGCAATCCGTCTATCACTCGGCGCCAGTCCGTCTCGTATGCGGCAATGACCTCATCAGCGCCAGGGTGATCATAGCCAGTGAACTGGAGATAATGCGCATAGAACGGTTCGTCGATCACAGTGGTGTCGCTTCTGCTCGCCCAAGAGCGCATCAAGGCGGTCGAGATATTACGTGGTCCAGACCACATGGCGATAACACGCTGCGGCAAATCTACCTATCCCCACACAAACATCAGCCACTACAATATGTCCGTTCGGCCGTCGCGCAAATGTCCCAATCGCAAATGCGCGCGCCGCGAACGAACATGCGCCATTGTACCTTATCGCATAAGTAATGTCACATATCGTGTAGCGGATGCTTAACTCATTCAGGTATAAATCGCGCCGCTTCTTCAAGTTGCTGACCCGACCGGGATGGCTGCTGCTACTGACTACTGTCTACATGGTCTTTTCAACCACGTGGTCCCCGGTTGAATATGTTGAGCTGGGAGAAGCGCAGGTCGTGCAGACAACCAAGCCACAAGTCTGCGTCCATACCTTGTTGGAAAACGAAGTCCAGGAGCGGAAGATCAAGCGATCACTGGAACTGGTAAGAGAGATGGGCGCGACGACAATCGTACAATTCTTCCCCTGGGCATACTTTGAGCCCGGCGACGATCAGTACAACTGGACGCAAGCAGATATCATCGTCCGTCACGCGAAGAACCAGGGCCTGCGTATCATCGCCAGGCTGGGGCTGGTGCCTGACTGGGCGCGACCAGCTACCAGCGAGGGCCGCGCCACAACGCTCAATTACTTGCCGGAGGCCTCCTTCGACGATTTCGCCCAATACGCCTCGCAGTTGGCGGCGCGCTACCCAGAAGAAATCCGACATTTTATCATTTGGAACGAACCCAATCTTAGCTTCGAGTGGGGTTATCGACCGGTCGATCCAGCCGCCTATGTCCGATTGCTGGGTTTGAGTTACCGGGCGATCAAAGAGGCGAATCCGCAGGCCCTGGTTTTGGCGGGCGCGCTGGCGCCCACAAACGAAGTCCAGGGCAGCCCGGCCGGGCTCAACGAAAACATATACCTGCGCGAGATGTATAGCAGCGGCGCCGCGCCACACTTTGATGCTTTGGCGGTTCACAGTTATGGATCAACCGAACCGGCCGATGCCGAGCCTAGCGCTGATCGGCTTAACTTCCGCCGGGTGGAATTCCTCCGTCAAATCATGGTGGAAGCCGGCGACGCGGCCAAACCCGTTTTCATCACCGAGAGCGGCTGGAATGACCATCCGCGCTGGACCGGCGCTGTCCGACCGTCGCAGCGCTTGCAGTATACGATTAAAGCTTTCGAATTCGCGCAGAGCAACTGGAACTGGGCCCAGCAACTCTGCATTTGGGCGTTTCGTTATCCCGCGCCCCTGAATGGCTACCCGGACAACTTCACACTCGTGAGTCCGGAATTCGACCTGAAGCCCATCTATTATGCGATCCAGGACTATGCCCGCGGCTGGGAACGCAGCCCCAGCGGGTGGCTGCCGCCGCCGGAGGCGTCATGAGCAAGCGGGCGCGTCTGGGGCTGTCACTTGCGCTACTGGTCATCTCGATGAGTTCGTTGTTTCTGTTCGCTTCATGGACAGAGCGCCCCGCCGACATAGCCAAAGCCTTTCCCCGCGGCATCATTGTCGTCGGCGTCGACGCCAGTGTCCCGCCCTTTGCCAGCGACGACGGTCAGGCGGTCTACGGACTGGACATTGATCTCGCGAATGCCATCGCCCGGCATATTAATTTGCCGATTCGATTCCTCAACATCGGCTACTACGGCCTGTACGACGCCTTGATCAGCGGAGAGGTGGACATCCTGATTTCGGCCCTGCGAGTTGAAGAGGCGCGCATGGATGATGTCCGCTATACGCGGCATTATTTCGACAACGGACTTCTGCTGGTCACGCCCGCTGACAAAGCCATCGCGTTACTTGACGGGCTGGCGGGACAAAAGGTCGCCTACGAGTTTGGCAGCGGGGCGGACACAGAACTGCGGGTGCTGGAAGACAAGAATGATCCCGTGACGCGCCTGCCCTACGAACTGCCGACATATGCGCTGGATTCCCTGCGCCTCGAGTACGCTGATGCCGCTATCGTAGACGCTATCACATTGCGACTTTACCAGAGACGATTTGCTGACTGGCGTACCGCGCAAAGCTACCTGACGCGCGATCATTACGCGATCGCGGCGCGGCGCGATAACCGAGACGCCTGGAGGCTTGTCGACGGCGCCTTGGCCGCTTTGAAAGAAAATGGCGAACTCGATAAAATCATCGCACTGTGGTTATGAGATCTAATAAGGAGAGCGTCTTATGCCCGACAAAGTCCGCTGGGGTATCTTAAGCACCGCCAATATTGGCCGGAAGGTCATCTCGGCTATCCATGAGTCGCGCAACGGCGTCGTCGCGGCAGTCGCCAGTCGATCGCTGGAACGCGCGCGGGAGTTCGCCGCCGAGCAGAGCATCCCGATCGTATATGGCAGCTACGAAGAGCTGATCGAAAGCGAAGATGTTGACGCCATCTACAATCCACTGCCAAACAGCATGCATGCCGAGTGGAGCATCAAGTGCGCGCAAGCCGGTGTGGCCACGCTTTGCGAAAAACCCTTCGCCAGCGACGCAGCGGAAGCGCAGACGATAGTCGACGCTTTTGAAGACCAGGACGTTTTGCTGGCGGAAGCCTTCATGTATCGCTTTCATCCCCAGCACGCCAAGGTCAAATCTATTATGGCCGAGGGCGGCATTGGCGATCTGAAAATCATCAACAGCAGCTTCACATTTTATATCAGTGATGAGGCTAATATCCGTTTGAGCAAGGCGCTCGCCGGCGGCGGATTGATGGATGTGGGCTGTTACTGCGTCAACTTGATGCGCTTCATGACAGGCGAAGAACCGGAAACGGTCACCGCCGTCGGCAACATCGGCCCGAGCACGGGCGTCGACGAGATTCTAGCCGGCACGTTGAAGTTTCCCTCGGGCGTGATTGGGCACTTCGACTGCGGCCTGCGCGCCCATCGCCAGCAAAGCTACCGGCTCAAGGGTACAAGCGGCTCGATTGTCGTGGGATCGAGTTTCACCCCGGACAAGGGCAAGGATACAGTCGTTCAACACTGGCAGGGCGATCAACTAAGGGAACATGTCATCCCGCCGGTTGATCACTATCAATTGATGGTGGAAGACTTCGCCGACGCCCTGCTCACGGGACGAGCCCCGCGCTTCCCGCCGAGCGATGCCGTTCGCAATATGGAAATTGTTGATAGCTTGCTTGCGCAGGTACGCTAGTCGCCGGCTTGAGCCAGCATCCGTTCGCCGGTTTGCACGCGCCACAGCGTCGCGTAGAGGCCATTGAAATGCACCAGGGCTTCGTGCCTCCCGCTTTCTCTCAGTTGGCCGTTTTGCAAGACATAAATCATGTCGGCGTTGCGAATGGTGGACAGACGATGCGCGATAACAATCGTGGTGCGGCCAACGGCGATCCGTTCCAGCGAACGCTGAATCGCGGCTTCGGTCTCGTTATCGACTGAAGAGGTAGCTTCGTCGAGCACCAGTATAGGCGGATCCGTCAATACAGCCCGGGCGATGGACAAGCGTTGTCGCTGTCCCCCGGAAAGTTTCTGCCCGCGCTCCCCTACGACTGTGTCGTATCCTTGTGGCAGCTCACTTATGAATTGATGCGCCTCGGCGATCTTGGCAGCGTCAACAATGAGATGGTCAGGCATATCTTGGGAGCCATAGGCGATATTCTCGCGCACTGTACCGTGAAAGAGAAAGACGTCCTGGCTGACCAAGCCGATCGCATTGCGAATATCCGCTTGCTTCAACTCTCGCAGATCGTAGCCATCAAGCAGAACGCGTCCCGATGTCACGTCGTAATAGCGCAGCAGCAGCTTGATAACGGTGCTCTTGCCGGCGCCGGTCGCGCCGACGATCGCCACGGTATCGCCAGCCGGGAAGTCCAAGGTCAAGCCCTTTATGATTTCACGCCCGTCGTTATAGGAGAAACTCACGTCATCAAGGCGCATATCGCCGCGGATGGCCGCTATCGGCAAGGAGATGTCGCCATCGTTGATCTTGCGCTCGATTCCCAGCAGATCCAGGATACGGTTGGTCGATGCCATGGCTCGCTGGTAAAGATCAAAAGTCTCACCCAGCCTGGTCAAGGGCCAGAGCAAGCGCTGAGTCATGAAGACCAGCACGCTGAACGCGCCGACATCCAAGTTGCCGCTGAGCGTCAACTGGCCGCCGGCAACGGTAATAGCGATAAATCCGGTCACGATTACTATCCGTATCAAAGGCGTAAATGCCGAACTCAGAAGGATGGCGCGGCGGTTGCGTTCGACGTACTCGTTGCTCTCGACGCGCAGGCGCTCCGCTTCGTAATCTTCTGCGGTGAAGCTCTTGATGGTTGCGATGCCGCTAAGACTATTGGACAAGTGATGGTTGATCATGCTGACTTGTTCACGGACTTCGCTGTAGCGCGGCGCGAGCAGGCGCTGGAATCGCATTGAACCCCAGATGATGAAGGGTATGGGAATTGCGGCCATCCAGGCGATGCTGGGCGCAACCAGGAAGAAGATGCCACCAATCACGACAACGGTGGTGACCATCTGCACCACATCGCTGGCGCCGATATCCAGGAAACGCTCCAACTGATTGATGTCGTCGTTAAGTATCGCCATCAATCCACCGGTACTCTGGTCCTCAAAATAGGCCAGTTCCAGGTGCTGTACATGGTCGTAAGCGTCGACGCGCAAATCGTGCTGTATGGACTGCGCCAGATTCCGCCACTGAACGCGTTGTATATATCCAAAAAGGGATTCAAGTATCCAGACGATCAGGGTGATAAATCCCAGTATCAGCAATTGATGAGTCAAGTCGGCGACGCCCAGACGGCCCAAAAGCGAGTCCTGCCTCTGCACGACAATATCGACCGCGACCCCGATCAAGACCGGCGGCATGATGTCAAAAATCTTGCCTAGCATGGAGTAGATGGTGGCAAAGGCCACTCGCCGCTTGTATGCCGAGGCATAGTTCAATAAGCGAACAAAGGGATGACCACTGTCTTTCGGCTTGCTCATATACTGCGTAAACCGACGAATAGGAAAGGGATTCCAGAATTATAGGTAAGACGGCGCCCCGCTGCTAGCGACAATGGGAAGTTATTTCCGAGGCATCGCGACGCGCAGTCATTATTGCAGGGTAGCGCTAGCGGATGAGGCCGCCCCCGGTTGATCCAGCTACCAGGGAAGCCACTTCTTCGTAGTCGACCAAGGGGAGATCGCCCGGGATCGTGTATTTGTGAGAGGACATGGCGACCCCCCATTTTAGCGCCAGCGCAACGTCCGCAAAGGTCAGCCAGGCGTAAAGAAAGCCTGCGGCGAAGGCGTCTCCGCCGCCTATGCGCCCGACTTCTCCCGCCAGGATGGCCGATTGGCGAAAGAGCTCGCCATCCGGCGTAACCGTCCCCGCGCCATCTTTGCCTAAGGTCATGATGACAAGCGTCTCGGGATATTTCGCGGCCAAGGCAGGTAGCGCATCCTCAGCCGCCAAGTCACCATACAGAGCCTTGTAATCCCCGAAGGGGCAGAACACGATGTCCGCCAGAGCCATCGCTTCGTCACAATCCGCCGCCGCCCGCTCGCCCGACCACAAAGTGCTGCGATAGTTCGTGTCGAAGCTAACTTGCCAGCCCATGTCCTTGGCGCGCCGCATGGCTGCCAGTGCGGTCGTCCTGGCGGAATCGCTGATCGCCAGCGTTATCCCGGTGACGTGAAAGAGTCGACTCATATCAACCAGGAACAAATCCTCCGGCAAATCCGCTGGCTGGATGCGGCTCACGGCTGAATCTTTTCGATCATAGATGATGCGACTGGCGCGCGGCGCCTCTGACTTTTCGTGGAAAAATATGCCCAGCCGCGCATCCTCGGCCCAGACGATATGGCTGACGTCCACACCGTATTGCTGAACGCGATTGCTAACATAGCGACCCATTGGCGACGCGGGCAAGCGCGAGAACCAGGCCGCGTCCATACCCAGACGCGCCAAACCAATCGCTGTATTGGATTCTGTCCCGCCAACCCAAATGTCAAAGGAAGTCGTCTGCTCAATGCGCAAATAGCCAGGCGGCGTCAAGCGCATCATCGTCTCGCCAAATGTCACCACATCATATGTCGGCATGGTCCTCCCTTTCCATAGGCCCGTAGGAACAGCTAGCCGCGCCTCGCCTGTCGGTCCGCCAACAGCCCGGCCTTCAAGGACGGCCCCGATCCGTCTGGCATGAGCATTATGATACCGCTATACTCAATTCATGGCACATATCGGAATAGATGCGCGTCTAACTCACTACCGCATAGGAGGCATAAGCCGATATACAACGGGTATCATTTCTGCCATGGAGGACGACCCTCCAGCCCACAAAGTAACCGTCTTCCAAAGTCGCAAAGCCAGACACTCGCTATCCCCCCGCTTTGCAAGCGCCAATCTTTGGACGCCCCCGCACCATCCATTGGAGCGGGGAGCGCTGTCAGTTGAACTATTGAGGCACCGCCTGGATTTGCTTCACAGTCCGGATTTTATTGCGCCAATGCGTGGCGCGCGACGTCACGTCATCACCGTGCACGACCTAAGTTTCATTCACTATCCCGAATACATGACCCCTGCCAGTCGACGATACTACAATGGTCAGATCCAAGTCTCGGTCATGCGCTCGGACCATATCCTTGCCAACAGCTTCGCTACCAAACTTGAGTTTGTAGATATCCTCGACGTCCCTCCCGAAAAAATAACCGTTCATCATCTGGGTGTGGAAGATGTTTTTCGTCCCTTGCCCTGCTCCCTCACCAAGCCGGTGATTGCCAAGCTGGATTTACCTGAATCATTTCTCCTGTTTGTTGGCACGGTCGAACCGCGCAAGAACCTGGTCGGCTTGGCGCGCGCCTATCGTGATCTGAAAGTAGAGATGCCCGATCTTCCGAAACTGCTTATCGCGGGTAGACCCGGCTGGCACTTTGAGCAGCTAATGCGCGACATAACCAAGGTTGGAATCGATGACAGCTTGATCTTTCGCCACGACATATCCGATTCTCAACTGCCCACCCTGTACAACCATGCGCTAGCGCTGATCCTGCCCTCTCATTACGAAGGCTTCGGCCTGCCCGCCCTGGAAGCAATGGCCTGCGGCACGGTGCCAATCGTCAGCAAGGTAGCGGCATTGCCAGAAATCGTGGGGGACGTCGGCATTTTGGTTGATCCTCAGGATCCCGCCACGATCTCGGGGGCCATGCAGCGCGTTCTCGTCGATAGCGCTTGGCGCGGGTCGCAGTCTGCCGCGGGTATCGAACGCGCCAAGCGATTTCGCTGGGACGCCGCGGCGCAAACGGTACTCGACGTTTACCGGACTGTACTCAACTGAAGAGACGATGGAGATCTTGCTGCTCACCCCCGACAACCCGTTTCCCAGCGAATCGGGAGCGGCGATACGCAATTATGGCATCATTCGCGGTCTCTACGGCTCCGGTCACAGAGTGACGCTCCTGACGTTCAGCGATACCGCGCCGGACCCCGGGACAAACCCGCTATTTCAATATTGCGGCGACGTCCACAGTTGCCCGATTCCACAGCGCAGCAAGTCGGATCGCATTGTGTCGCTGCTTGCCACTCGCAGGGCGGACATGGAAGATCGATTAATGAGCCCCGCCTTCGGTCAAAAGCTCGCCGCGATTTTGGATTCGCGAGCCTTCGATATCATCCAATTCTCCGGTATCGAACTGGGCAGCTATCTTCCAGCAATACGACTGAAAAAAGGGGCAGCGAAAATCGTATACGATGCCCTAAACGCCGAAGCTGAATTGCAGAGGCTGATTTACCAGCTCGACAGGAAGCGACCGTCTCGCCTGCACACCGCGCTCTACTCGGCGATTCAGGCGCGCCGCCTGGAGCGTTACGAGCGGGATTTATGCGGGTCCGTTGATGCGGTAATCGCTGTTAGCGAAGAAGACCGCAGTCTGCTGGAATCGTATGGCGGCGCTCCGATTTATGTGATGCCCAGCGGCATTTTCGTCGACGACTACCAATCTTGCTCTGGTGAAGGGCGGGCCGACAATCAACTGGTGTTCACAGGGAAAATGGATTACCGCCCGAATGTCGACGCGGTTGAATGGTTCTGCGATTCAATTTTTCCCGCTCTATTACAGCGGCATCCTGCGCTAAAACTGATTATCGTCGGCAGGAATCCACATCCGAGAATACAAGCCTTGGCCGATGGCGATCATGTGAGAGTGACCGGCTGGGTCGAGTCTGTGCTGCCCTACTTAAAAGCGACGACTCTATTTGTCCTGCCAATGCGAATGGGCAGTGGCACTCGGCTCAAGATTCTCGAAGCGATGGCCTCGGGCTGCACGGTAGTTTCGACATCGCTGGGCGCTTCCGGTCTTCATGGGTCAATACGGGAAGCCATCGAAATTGTGGACGGCTCCGACAGATTCGCTCATTCCATATCGTCGTTGTTGAGCGATACGGATCGTCGCCACGCGCTGGGGGAACGAGCGCGCGAGCAAGTACGGGCGCATTACGACTGGTCTGCGCTTATGCACCGCCTCCTAAGCGCCTATGAGGATATCGGCCTTGGATAAAGAGACCTTGGCAGTCCGCAATCTGAACAAAGCGCGGACCTTGCACCAGCCCTCCGCGCTACATGCAGTTAGAAATTTGTTTCTATCCTGCCTCGCCAAGATGCCGATTCCCCCGCAGCGCGCCCGCTCGAACCGGATACTTGTCATACGCCCGGACCACCTCGGCGACGTCCTGCTAATGACGCCCGCGCTTCAGTTTATCAAGCGCGAGCGGCCCGAAACAGAATTGCACGTCATCTGCGGAGCCTGGGCTGCCGAACTGCTGGCCCGTTTCGACGAGGTCGATGTCGTACTGACGCTCGAATTTCCCGGCTTCCAGCGCGGAGGCAGGTCGGCGCGGGGCAATCCTTATCTGCGAGCCCTTGATTCAGCGCGTATGCTGCGCAGAATCGCTTATGACAGCGCGCTAATCATGCGCCCGGACCACTGGTGGGGCGCCATGCTGGCATTTCTGGCGGGCATACAGGAGCGCGTCGGCTACGACTATGCCAGCGTCGCGCCTTTCCTAACCGGACGCAGCCCCCATCAACACGAACACGCCGTCTTGCAGAACTTGCATCTGGTAGAGTTCTGGCTTGGCGTTGCCCACGGTCGAGAGATCGAATTGACTTTAGCCGTCAATCCAGCCGACGCCGCCACTGCGGATCAGCTTCTGTCCGATCGGGGGATTGACGTTGCGAAGCCAATCGTCTGTATACATCCCGGCTCCGGAATGCCCAGCAAACTCTGGCAGCCGGACAAATGGGCGGAAGCTGCGGATCAAGTCGCGCGGCTCTACAAAGCGGCGATAGTCTTCACCGGCAGCTCCCCCGAAAAGGCCTTGATTGACGATATCGCCGGCAGGATGAAGGCCAAGTCTTGTTCCGTCACCGGTGAAACAAGCGCAACTCAGTTGGCGGCGCTTTATCGACGGGCATGGGCGGTCCTGGGACCGGACAGCGGAGCGATGCACGTGGCCGCCGCCGTGCATACGCCAACCGTGACCTTGTTTGGTCCTGCCGATCCAATTGAGTTCGCTCCCTGGGGCGATGATCGAAAGCACGCGGCGATCACATCGACAATCGCATGCCGTCCCTGTCGCATCCTCGACTGGCGCGATGACTCGCCCGAATACCATCCTTGCGTGCGAGATATCAGCGTAAGCCAGGTTCTTGAAGAACTTCAGCGCGTATTAGGAGCGGCAAGCGCCGAAGATTAACAGTGAAAAGTTCTTGCCAGGACTCATTTCGTAAGCGCCGTCTCGTCCCGAGGTTCGACCGATATCGTCTTCTCGTTGCGATAGGTGACCATGCCCGGTCCCGCGCCCTTGATCGCTTTGACGAATTTGACGCGCGTATAGTCCACCGAAACACGCTGGTCGTTTCGCCGTTGGCTATAATGGGCCGCCACCGCCGCCGCCTCTAATATCAAGTCGTCGCGGATGCGCCTGCCGTCATTGCGGATGACGACATGAGCGCCGGGCACGCCACGGGCGTGCAACCAAAGATCCTGGTTGTTGGCAGTCTTGAAGGTCAGGCTTTCATTCTGGCGGCTATTGCGACCGATCCAAACCACATAGCCGTCGCGGCTGACAACACGGAGCGGGCCTTGCCTGCCTCCACCGCCAATTCGCCTGAGTTTTTTGCCTTGCCAATGTCCGCGTTCCTGCAAGATCTGCATGACATCGTCAATCTCCGGCCAATTGCTCGCCGAAGATAGATCAGCTTCCAACTGGGCAATGAACTCTAATTCAGTTTTCGTCTCCGCGATCAACGCCGGAATCGCTTTCCTCGCGCCTTTCGCCTTTTCGTATCTGCGAAAATAGCTTTGGGCATTCTCGATCGGGCTAAGCTCGGGGTCGAGCTTAATGATCAATTCCGGTTCGTCAGGTTCATAATGCGCGCGCAGCAATTCCTGTCCGTCATGCAGGGCGGTTTGATAGGCCAGGATGAGTTCTCCACTCTGCCTTATCGCCCGCAATTCGCCTTCATCTTTGAGGCCTTGCTGTAGCGAAGAAAGCTTCGCCGATAGCCTCGTCCGCGCTTCAGCTATCGCCTCCCGCACAGGCTTCTTGGCCTCGTCATAGGCGTCCGCGCTGCGGTGCGATCCATAAAATTCACTGATCGCGCCGCTCATTGTCGGGCTGGCGCGCCAATCCAGAAATGACATAGGGAAAGCGGCAAATTCGACGGCGACGCCCATGTCATAGCCAATGCCGGGTTGCCAATCTCGACGCAATAGCGGCGCGACAAGCGCCTGATAGGCATCTAACAGCGCGCGAGGGTCGCTGTCTCGCGCTTTGGCGTCGGATCGCCCGTTGGCTCGGAAGGCAATTTCTTTGGCTAGCAGCGGGCTCATGCCGAGGATTCGTCCCGGCAAAACACGTCTGGTTTGAACTGACGGCTTCTCTACCGCGTCCATGATGCGCCGCAAGCTCTCCACCGAAACATCGCCCGGCGCCAGTTGACCTCGGATCGGCGGCGGCGGCACATAGTTGTGGTTGGGCAAGCTCAAACGATAGCGATTCTCGTCGGGGCCCACGCGGTTGAGGCAGTCAAGAATCACGCCGTCGCGCAGGAGCAGGACATTGGCGCGCCGAGGCATGAGTTCGACGACAAGCGAGACGTCGCCTTCCGGCCCGGCAATATCTATCTGCAGCAGCCGTTCCCAATCGGGCTGACTGATATGCGCTACAATGCCAGTTTCGACAGCGCGCCGACAGAGCAATCCCAATTGCGTCGGTTTCATCAGACCGCGGCGCAGCTTCCCCGCAGCAAGGTATACCCGAGGCTGGCTGGCTTCGGCGCTCATATAGAGATAGTGACGCATGCGGTTTGCGTAGATTTCCAGACCAAGGCCCATCTCGTCGACGTCGATCACGTCCTGCACGCGACCGCCGACCAGCGTATCCATAAAGTCGTCCACCAGCGCCGAAATCGTGAAGACATCAAAGCTCATGATATTGCCCGGATCAGTCAATCTGAGAGAGTTTCTCGTTAATGAGCGGGCGGAACAGCTCCAGCAAAAAGGCGAAGGCCCCCGCGTATCTAATAGTCCGGGGGCTCGTCGGTAAGCGTCAGCAAGTAGGCGATAATATGGCCGACCTCTTGCTCGCTGAGTCGTTCGTCGTAGTTGTTCGGCATAGAATCACTGTAGCCTTCGACTATATGTACACCCGGGAAAATAGTCGCCTCATACAGGTATTGCTCGGCGGAAAGAGGTGGTCGGCGTTCTGCCGCATATTTGCCTATGCCGTCGAAAAGGGGCGATTGGCTGCCGTCTCCCAAGACATGGCAAGTGTAACATTCGTATTCGTTGATCAGGCCAGCGCCAATGTCGGCGTCAGCGCCTTCCATCGCCGCGGCGACCTCGTCAGCGTAGGAATCTTCAGACAGGGTCGCGGTCGAAGCGCCCGAGGAATTCTCAATAAGCACATATGCGATGAGCAGAATGAAGGCGATCAAGACCACCGCAACAACTGCCAGCGCGGCTTTTGGCCGTGGCCGCCGGGCCGTTTTGGACTCGCCAGTCATCAGACTTGACCTTCAGCGCAGAACAGCAAATCCGCCAGGGCTGGCTGTAGAATTGGCATACCGTTTAGGGCACTCATTAGGAGGCGCCTTCGCATGAACGGGGATCGCATGGGCACGCGACGGCGAATGGACTCAGGCTTCCGCTTCTTGACGCACAACGGTCACTTGACGATTCAAGAGCCAAATTACCAGCGCCAGGGTAAGCCCCGCCCCAACCACATTGACGAGAATGAAACCGACAATCAAGATGAAGGCCACCGCTTGATCGGGCGTGGCGGTCAGCGCGTTTCCGCTCGGATCCGTCGTTTGCTGAATCGCCAAATCCGACGAAAGCAGGTTTGAAGTAATCGCGCCCCCACCCAACAAAAAGATGAAAATAAGAGCCAAGGCTCCCAGTCGCTGCATACATCCGCTCCGATCTCTTACGCAGGTGATTGTACTATCTATCACAAAGCGCGGCAAGCCATCAAGATCATTTGCAGCGCATTGAAGTTGGTTGAAATAGTGAACAACAGTCACTTGACAGCCGGTAGGGGCGATCCGATGGATCGCCCGACGAGTAGAAAAGGATACACTTGCAAATCTAAAAGACCGTCACCAACTGTTCGCGTTCGGGCCCTACGCTGACGCTCCTGATCGGAACGTCGCATAGCTCGGCGATGCGCTCGACATAGTTTCTGGCGGCTTTTGGCAATTCCTCAAGCGCGCGACAGCCGGTGATATCATCTCGCCACCCGGGCAGACTTTCATAAATCGGAACGGCGCGCGCCAATTGCTCATTGGTCACCGGCGGGTATTCGTGACGTACACCGTCGATTTGATATGCCACCGCCAGTTTCAGTTCGTCAAAGCCGGACAGGATATCCATTTTTGTAAGCATCAATTCACTCAAGCCATTAACGCTGGCGGCATAGCGCAACATAACGACATCAAGCCAGCCGCAGCGCCGCGGACGACCTGTCGTCGTACCAAACTCATCCCAAAAGTTGGCGCCGGTGCCGCGCAAACGGTCCGCGATTTCGCCGTCCACCTCCGTTGGCATGGGACCGCCCCCCACCCGCGTGCTGAAGGCCTTCGCAACGCCGATCACGCGCTCGACAAACAATGGGCCGACCCCCAGCCCGGTCAATGCGCCGCCGGCTGTGGGCGATGAACTCGTGACGAAGGGATAACTGCCGTGATCGATATCAAGCATGGTTCCCTGCGCCCCTTCGCAGACGACTCGCTTGCCCGTCTTCAACGCCTCGTGCAGGTAGATTGATACATCCTTGATATAAGGACGCAGATAATCAGCCGCTTCCAGGTAGCTCTCCGCAGCCTCCGTTGGATCCAGAGATTCCAAACCACCCTGCTGCAATTCGGCATTCGTGGCTTCAACGGCGACGCTCAGGCGCTCGGCAAAGACTTCGATATCGAGCAGCATATCGCCAGTCCTGATGCCGGCGCGGTTGGTCTTGTCCAGATAAGCAGGCCCGATGCCGCGCAGTGTCGTGCCGATCTTCTCGTCGCCCAGCGCGCGTTCTCTCGCTTTGTCCAACTCAATATGAGCGGGCGTGATGATGTGAGCGCGAGAACTGATGACTAGGCGCTCCGGACTAATGTCCAGACCCTGTTCCCTGAGAGATTGGATTTCTCGCACGAGGTTGACCGGATTGATCACCATCCCGTTGCCCATGATGGAAACGACGTCCTCGTGCAAAATGCCGGATGGCACCAGATGCAGTTTGTATACGTCACTGCCCAGCGCCACTGTATGTCCAGCGTTGTCTCCACCGGCATAGCGCGCCACGATATCGGCTGACGAAGCCAGCCAGTCGACCGCGCGACCCTTGCCTTCGTCCCCCCACTGCGCTCCTATTAATATCGTAATTGGCATATCAGTTTGTCTTTTTGCCCCCAATCCGGTCAAATGTCGGCTTGGCGCGACGGATCGCCCAAGCTAAACGTGATCTGTTTCCCGCCCCAGGTTTCGATGTGTTGATCCGGGCCCAGGACCAGCGCGGAACCCCTGTCAATTGCGACACCAACCGCATCCGGTCGCTTTTGAAAGACCAATTGGGCCGGCTCTGTTTCGAGGAAGCTGTTCACATCAACCGCCACATAGACGTCTTCGACGATCTTCAATGCGCTGGCAACCTCCCCAGACGGATCCAAATAATATGAGCCGGCCAGCGTTGCAGCCAAGCCTTCAAACAGAACCAGCGCGCCATCTTGGAGCGCCCCTTTAATGGCATGCACAACTGTCTGTGTCATGAGTCGCTTTAAGCGGTGGATGTCATCGCCCCCTTCTATGACGATCATGCCGGCGCCGCTCAAGCGTTCATGTATTTCGTTGTTGTCCTCATCTTCCAAATCAACCAGATAACCTGAAGGCGCGCCCAATTCCGCCAGGTCGTCCATTAGCGCGTCGCCAAAATC
Source organism: Chloroflexota bacterium (assembly GCA_026707745.1). Lineage (GTDB taxonomy): Bacteria > Chloroflexota > Anaerolineae > Aggregatilineales > Phototrophicaceae > UBA6055. The sequence goes on along the minus strand of JAPOWG010000011.1, from coordinate 231,502 downwards.
ATCCGCGAGTGAAATATAAGCGACCGCGCCGGAGGCGTTGCATCTACTCAAAGCCAGGGCGCGAATCTCGCTATGAGGATCGGCGCTGCCAGAGAGTACTAGCCAGCCGTACGATTCCAGCCAGCGAATCGGAAGGCCATCCAGCATCTAAGCGCCCGCTCCCAGATAATCCGCGATGACCGCCGACATCATGCCCACACTGAGGGGGAGAACGTCCTCGTCAAAATCGAAGCGCGGATGATGATGAGGAAAGTCAAGTTCGCGTTGGTGATTTGCAGAACCCACGAGCAGATAGGCGCTCGGATTGCGTTGCATGAACAAGCCAACGTCTTCCGACGCCATCCAAGGCTGCCGCACCACGTCGATGGTATCGCCGAAGCCGGAAAACACCGAGCGCGCGTGCGCGGCCACCTCAACATCGTTTACGATCGCGCCGATCCCGAGGCCGAAGTTGACATCGGCTCGGCAAGCCATTCCCCCCGCCACGCCGGTTGCAATATCGTGGATGCGCGACTTGATCGTATCGCGGGTCTCTTCGCGGAAGAGACGGAAGGATCCGCTAAAGCTCACCGTCTGCGGGATGATGTTGCGGGCGCTGCCGCCGTGTAGTTCCCCAATCGTCAACACAACTGTGTCCAGAGGATCGATGTTTCGGCTGACAATCGACTGAAGCGCGACGATGATCTGGGCGCTGCACACAATGGGATCAGCCGTCTGATGCGGCATTGCGCCGTGACCGCCCTTGCCGGTAACTGTTATTTCGAAGACCCCGGCCCCCGACATCGTCGGGCCGTCGACTACGCTCACCGTACCAACCTCCAGATCGTTCCAGAGGTGAATTCCCAAGGTTCGATCCGGCGCCGGCGATTCCAGCGCGCCGTCGTCAATCATGGAGCTCGCGCCGCTGCCAACTTCTTCGGCTGGCTGAAAGACAAACTTGACTCTGCCGCCCAGTTGCTCGCGGTGATTGGTCAACAGCTTGGCAATGCCCAGCGCTATGGCGGTATGTCCATCGTGGCCGCAGGCATGCATTACCCCCGCCGCCTGCGAAACATATTCAGCCTGGTTTTCTTCCTGGATCGGCAAGGCGTCCATATCGGCGCGGTACAAGATTGTGGGACCATCGTTCGCGCCTTCCAATATGCCAATCACGCCGGTTTTGCCCACGCCAGTTTGCACTTCCAAGCCCAGATTATTGAGTTCATCAGCCACAATACCGGCGGTACGATGTTCTTGATACGCCAACTCCGGATGACGGTGAAAGTCGCGGCGTCTGTCTATCAATTCGTCGCGCAGGGCGTCGGCCTCTGCCATGTAGTCAATTGCCATGTTTCCCTATCCTAGGTTTATGACGCGAAATCTTTCGATATGGCGCGGATATTCGGGAGGAGAATTGGGATCCAGCGTATGCTCGCGTATTCGCTCCGCCATTTTTCCCATATCCGATATCTGACTCTTATGTGAATACAGGGAGCGGATCTTGGTCTCTACGGCATCGGAGACATCGACGGTCAGCGTAGGCTCTGCCGCGCCGGCAATGTATACGGTCGGCACCTTATGTGTACCCAGGCCCTCGTCGCGCTCTTGCTCCAGAAAATTCAGGCGGTCCCGCGCTGTCGGGAAGACCGCCTCCAAGGTCGCCGCGCCTATCGCGCGATGGTCGGGGTGGTTGATGCCGCGCGTGCCACGCCAGAATACCGTAGGATCGAGCGTAACGACGATGTCTGGCTTGGTCAGGCGTATCACGCGCGTGATATCGCGCCTAAGCTCTAACGTGGGGAACAATTCGCCGTCTCGGTAGCGCAGAAAGATTACTTCCTTGACACCGAGCACAGCGGCGGCTTCGCGCTCTTCCTGCTCGCGGATTTTTGACAGGCGCGCGTGGGTCATGTCGGGATCGGCGCTGCCCTTGTCTCCGCTGGTAGCGACAAGAAAGGTAATCTCGGCGCCGTCGGCCGCCCACTTGGCGAAGGTTGCGCCGGCAAAGAACTCCGGATCGTCGGGATGTGCGAAAACGCCGAGTATCCGTTTCGCGCGTCCCGTGTCGTTATCTGTCATATTGGCATTCCGTGGGTCAGAATTAATCGCCGCTATTTGGCCGCTTGGCGGAGGGATCCTCACGCCGACGGGACCGACGACGTCCTCGCCGCCGCCTGGGACTCTTGCCCGGCTCCGCCGACTTTTCGCTGGCTCGGCGCGGCCGGCGCTCGCGCTCGCCGTCTGGTTCCTTTTTCGCTGGGGCATCGGACCGTTCGGACCGCGCGCGGCGAGATGCGATCACATCCGCCTGACGCTTCCCGACGGGCATGCCGCACTCGCAACTGCCGTCGCCGTGTTTGTCACACGGGGAATGCGCCTTTTCGGCCAATTTGCGGAATTCTTCCAGGGGAATGATTTCCTCTCTCGTGACGATTTTTCGCACGCCGTCTCCCAGATCCACCATAACAGCGTCGCGCAAGGGAAGCTGGTCGGTGACGCGGGCTTCACCGTGCGGGGTGCCGACTCGCTTGTTGCGGCGCGGCAACTTCCGCCGAGCTTCCACGTATTGTTCGTATTCATAAACAAGACAACAACGCAGCCGTCCGCACATACCGGTGATTTCCGACGGGTTTAGCGAAACGCCCTGCGCCTTGGCCATTTTAATCGATATCGGACTGAAGTCAGTCAAGAAGGTGCTGCAACAGCGCGTCTCGCCACAAGCGCCGAAACCGCCCAGGAGCTTGGCGACATCACGCGGGCCGATTTGGCGCATTTCGATACGCGCATCGAATTTGCGTTGGAGCCGTTTCTGCAAGACGGCTGTATCAATCTTTTGTTCGGCGCTAAACAGAAAGGTGATTACGCTGCCGTCATAGTTGTATTGCGCGGCAACGAACTTGACGCCGGCAAGGCGCCGCAAGTTGGCGGCGGTTTCCTTACAGGTATCAAGCGCCTCCGCCTCTTTCGATTCCCAATGCTGTCGTAATACCAGGTCGCGGGCAGTGGCCTGACGCAGGATCTGCCGTACCGGACGATCCGAATCGGGCGCGGTAAAGCCCATAACCTGGCCCATCTGCCGGCCGCGCAAGGTATCGACGATGACAAAGTCGCCCGTCTGCAACTCGGGATATGTTGAATAATCAAAATGATAGAGCTTGCCGATCTTTTGAAACCGCACGCCCGCTACGAGTCTAGGTCCTGCAGCATGAACCGTAGCCATACATATTCGCCTTCCGCTTGGGCCAGAGGATCGTATCGACACGAGGCCGAACAATCCGGCTTTTGCGCTAAAAGATACGGGTACAGGAATGATTTGCACTTTACTTGAAAACGTCCTCAAAGGCAATATCGACAAGTCGAAATTTGCCGGCGACGACTGTTGCCGCTTAAGAAAAATTGCTAGAATATCTGTAGCGATACGCATCTTCCAACAGCCGCTCGGCGCGTAACCGGCGAAAAGGACTCCCGCGCTCACGCAAAACAAGAAACTCGTTCCGCTCGCGCGGATGGAGGTCTGTTAACAAAGAGAGAAAATGAATTGATTCTGCGCATTCATTTGCCGCGTACGAGGATTGCATGGCGATCTTAACCATGAAATTCGGCGGGGGCTCGCTGGGGACGGCAAAGGCGCTCGTCCAGGTATTGGCTATCATCATCGACGAGTCCAAACGCTGGGAACGCATTTTGATCGTGGCGTCGGCGCTAGAGGGTGTCACCGACATGCTGCTCGAGGCTGCGATGCACGCCAGAGTCGGCGACCAGAGGGGCTATCGCCGTATCGCCGCGACTTTGCGCACGCGGCACATGGCCTTGGCCGATCAATTGCCCTTCGATACCTCCGATCGTAATGCGCTAAAAGCGGACATTGACCAATTGCTTTCCGACATGCTCGATCAATGTCAGAAAGTAGCCAACAACCTCAATGAAGAGTTGCTGCCCAGTATGAGCGATGCTGTGGTCGCTGTAGGCGAGCGCCTGTCAGCGCGGATCATCGCGGCTTTGCTGCGCCAGAATGATATCCGTGGCGTCACCATCGATGGCACTGAATTGATCGTCACGGACGACGTGCATGGCAATGCGAATCCGATTTTGCAGCGCAGTGCCGAGAACGTCAACGACCTGCTTGTGCCCATGCTTGACCGTGAGATTATGCCGGTTGTGACCGGGTACATCGGCGCGACTGAAGCAGGAGAAACCACAACGCTCGGTCGCGGCGGAACGGATTTCACCGCTTCTGTATTGAGCGCGCTGCTGGAAGCGGAGGCGCTGTGGATCTGGACCGATGTCGACGGCATGATGTCCGCCGACCCGCGCGAGATTTCCGACGCGCGGGTGATCCCCGCGCTAGATTATAACGAGGCGGCGGAGCTCGCCTATTTCGGCGCCAAGATACTTCACGCCAAAATGATCGCGCCGCTTGCCAAAGGCGCAATTCCTTTGCGCATCAAGAATATCTACCGCCCTCGGGAAACAGGTACGGCAATCTCTCATAGCGCAGATCAGGGGCAGCCGGTCATAAAGGCCGTCACGTCCATCCAGGGTTTGGCCTTGACGCGGCCCACAAGCGGTTCGATGGCGGGCATCACGCGACTGGTAGGCAATACGCTCTTCAAGACCCTGGGCATGCGTACGGAAGTAATGATCGCCTCGCAATCCTCCAGCAGCAGCTTTCTCGTCCTGGTGATTCCAACCAGCATCGGCATTGACGGCGTGGATCGACTTCAACAGGCTCTGCGGGAGAAGATGGCGGAGCACCCGGAAAAGATGCCCTGGGAGATCGAAACGGTCTCTCTGGTCACCGCCATCGGCAATAACATCAGTTCCTCGCCCGGGTTGCTGGCGACAGTTCTGGCAAAACTGGATGATATTCCCATCTTGGGAATGGCAGTAGGGCCTTCAAATTGCAGCATCACCGTGGCGGTAGCGCAAGCGGATTCGCGCGGGGCGCTTGCGCGAATTCACGAGCTGACCGTCAAAAGCGGCTGAGGTAGCGTTCGAGTTCCCAAGATGTGACTTGCCTGTTATATTCCGAGCACTCGTGGCGTTTGGCGGCAATGTATCGGTCACTGACATAAGGTCCAAGCACGGAAAGAATCACTTCGTCTTCGCTAAGCGCGTCAAGCGCTTCATCAAGGGACTGCGGAAGCACCTCTATATGACGCATGCGACCGCTGGTGCGGCGCATAAGCGTCTCTTCCAGCGGTTCGGGCAGCGGCATCTTGTGCCTGATGCCATCGAGCCCAGCCTGTAACATGACCGCCATCGCCAGATAAGGATTGGCGGTCGGGTCGGGACAGCGCAATTCCAGACGCGTATGATATTCCTTGCCCGGAACGGTACTTGGCACTCGGATCAAGGCATTGCGATTCACATGCGCCCAAGTGACGTCTACCGGCGCTTCGAAGCTGGTGCCCAGTCGCTTGTAGGAATTGACCAGCGGCGCCAAGACCGCGCACATGGCTCGCGCATGTTCTAACTGTCCGGCCAGGAAGAACTTGGCTACCTCCGACAAACCATATTCGCCTTCCTTGTCCGCGAAGAGATTTACGCCGGTGGCAACATCGTGAAGGCTTTGGTGGGTATGCATGCCCGAGCCCGGGAAGTCGGCATGAGGCCGCGGCATGAAAGTACAGTAGTAATCGCGTTCTCTGGCAATAGTCTTCAGCGCTATTCGCGCGGTCAAAACGTTGTCTGCGGATCGCAAGGCGTCGTCGTATTGAAAATCGATTTCGTGTTGACCCGTGCCCGTCTCCGAATGGGTCGAATCCACGCGAATGCCGATCTTGTCCAAGGCCGCAAGCATTGACCTTCCGATCGATTGAATCGGGTCGTCGGTCAAGTCGAAATACCCGGCAATGTCATGATTCGCGACAATTTGCGGCTTGCCTTTCTCGTCAAAAGGAAAGAGAAAATACTCCAGTTCCATGCCGATCTTGAAGAGAAAACCCATTCCTCTGGCTTGTTCAAGCACCTTGGCCAACAGATTGCGCGGATCGCCGATAAAGGGGTCGCCGTTCTGCGTACAAATTGAACAGATTAGTCTCGCGGTTTTGTCCTCGCCATCCGTCCAAGGCAAAACAACCAAGCTTGACAAGTCCGGCACCAAGATCATGTCGCTTTCCGCGACCCGAGCGAAACCTTCAATGGCGGAGCCATCAAAATGCGATCCGTTTTCGAGCACATTTTCCAATTCCAAGGCCGGGATCATGATATTCTTGACCAAGCCGGTGATATCGGTGAACCAAAGCGCGACAAACCGGACCCGTTCTTCCTTAACGGTCTGCAAGACTTCAGCTGCCGTGAACATATTCCACCCTGTCTGATTTTCCAGCGCCAAGTCAAGTATACGTTGTGGGGACGCGCTTAGAGTACTGACGAGATAGCCAAATTTATGCGCCGGTATTCATTTTCTTTCACCAGTTAGCTAGCCACAATTTCCCATTGACGGAGCAGGGCATCCACCGCCAAGACATAGCTATGCCAGCCAAAACCGGCAATATGACCCAGGCATACACCAGACAAAACCGACTTGTGTCGAAAGGACTCCCGCCCATGAATATTCGAAATATGGACTTCGATCACAGGCAAAGCGATGGCGGAGATGGCGTCGCGCAATGCGATCGATGTATGCGTATAAGCGCCCGGATTGAAGACAACGCCATCCGCCCAGCCACGCGCCTCGTGCAAGCGATCAATTAAATCGCCTTCGTGATTCGACTGTTCTACACGCAACTCGATCTCAAAAGGCCGGACATGTTGCCGGATCGCGCTATTGATATCCTCCAGCGTCATGCTGCCATAGATCTCCGGCTGCCGCGTACCCAGCAGGTTCAAATTGGGACCGTGCAAGATCAGAATCCCTTTTGACATATTCTTTTTCGTCCTTCGTTACAAGACCGCCAAGACTTCTTCTTTGGGCAATCCCTCAACAACTGTCGCTTCCCCTAAGGCTTTCAACAGGACAAAGCGTGATTTGCCCGCCTTCCACTTTTTGTCGGTAGACATGGCCGCGTACCATTCTTCGGGATTCAATTCGATACCCACCGGCAAGCCAATTCGTTCAAATGTGGATATGACTTTCTGGACTAACTGTTCATCAATCAACCCGCAATTGCGCGACAAGCGCGCCGCTTTGCAAATGCCGATAGCGACCGCCTCGCCATGCGGGACGCTGTACTGCGTTAGTTTTTCGATCGCGTGCCCGAAAGTATGTCCCAAATTGAGGTGGGCGCGGATTCCCTGTTCGTAAGGATCTTCTTCGACCACTTCGACTTTCACCTGGATCGCATGCCTCAGCAGGTTGACCAGGTTTTCCTTCTCCCAGTTTTCAAGATCCAGCAGCGCCGGCCGCGAAATCAAGCCGTGTTTGATCACTTCCGCCATGCCGCAGCGCCATTGCAGCGGCGGCAAGCTCTCCATAACGTCAGTATCAACCAAGACCGCTTCGGGCTGTTTGAAGGCGCCAATCAAGTTTTTGCCCTGCGGCAGGTCGATACCGACCTTGCCGCCCACACTCGAATCCACCATCGCAAGCAAGGTAGTCGGCACTTGGATCAATCGGATCCCGCGCATATAGGTCGCGGCGACATAACCGGCCATATCTCCCAGAACGCCGCCGCCGAGCGCGATCAAGGTCGTGCCGCGGTCGGCGCCAAGCGCAAGCATCTCATCATAGATCGAAGACACGGTCTCCAGGTTCTTGTATTCTTCGCCATCCTTCACAGCTATGATGTCCGCACGCGGCAAGCGGCTCGCCAAAGCCTCGGCATAGAGCGGAGCGACCGTCTCGTTGGTCACGATTACCGCGTGTCCGCGCAATCCGAGCCTGTCGACATGCCGGTTTATATCTTTAAGTATCCCTTCGCCGATCCAAATATCATAGCCGCCGACCGGTGTTCGTACATGAATCCGGCCATCACACATCGCGACGATTTCGCAGGCGATAGCTTCAATTGTTTTGCCACTCGTCTCGATTTGATTGGGAATCCGGGCATAGGCTGATTGTCGCTGTTCAAACAGCGCCTGCCAGTTGGACGCCAGCGGCCGATTATCGGCTTCCGACAGTCGGGCGCTTATCTCGGTCTGGTCGGCGTTCAAGCAAATCAGCTTGCCTGTCCGCCCCATCAGATCCCGCATTTCCTCAGGGACAAGCGCGCCGCCGCCAGTCGCGATCACCAGACCGGATTGTGTGGAGAGCTCGTGAGCCAATCCACGTTCGACGGTCCGAAATAGCGCTTCGCCATGCCGCCCGAAGATCTCCGGGATCGGCAAGCCAAAACGTTCTTCGATGACAAGGTCCATATCGACGAACTGTCGCTCAAGCTTAGCCGCGACCAACTTCCCGACCGTTGATTTGCCCGTTCCCATAAAGCCGGTGATGACGATGTTTTCCCCGCCGCTCATACGTCATATCCAAAGCGCCACTCGATATTGTCCATCGGCAGGTCGCCCACCCGGTTGCGGCGCAAAGCGGCGAAGCGCGGCTTCATTTCTTCAATGCTGTCCCCGCCCAGTTTTTCCAGCAGCGCCTCGGTCAACACAATTGCCATCATGGCCTCGCCTACGGGCACGGCCCGTGGCAAGGCGCAGAAGTCGCTGCGTTCGTAAACCGTCATATTGGGTTCGCCGCTGGCCAGATCAACAGAACCAGCGCCGCGCAGCATTGTGGATATCGGCTTCATCGCCACGCGCACCACGATCGGCTGGCCGGTGGAAATCCCGCCTTCCAAGCCGCCGGCGCGGTTCGTCTTGCGTGACAAATTGCCGTCGGCATCAACGGTGATTTCGTCGTGCACCTGCGAGCCGCGCTTGCCGGCGTTCTCGAAAGCGCTGCCGATTTCCGCCCCCTTCATCGCTTGTATGCTGACCATCGCCGCCACCAGTTTGCCGTCCAATTTTCGGTCATAATGGACATGCGATCCCAATCCCGGCGGCAGTCCACGGGCGACAACTTCAAAGACGCCGCCCAGCGTATCCTTGTCTATTTTGACCTGCCGGATTGCCGCGTGCATGCGTTCGGCGGCGGCCGCATCAGGACAACGCACATCGTTGTCCTCGTTGCGAGCGATCCTCTCCTCCAAGGGCATGGAAGCCAGATCCGCCTTGACATCTCCCAATTGAACCACGTATCCGTCAATCTTGATGCCGAACTCGTCCAGGAAGCGCTTGCAAATCCCGCCGATGGCCACGCGCATCGTCGTTTCCCGGGCGCTGGCCCGTTCCAGCGACAGCCGCAATTCGCGATAACCATATTTGAGGGCCCCGGTCAAATCCGCATGTCCCGGGCGCGGCGTGGTGATCGGCGTGATATCGCGTTCCTTCCAGCTTTTGAAATCGCGATTCTGAACGTGCAGCGCGATGGGGGCGCCCGTCGTCATGCCGTTCATTACGCCTGAAGTGATGACGATCTTGTCCTTTTCGATCTGCATGCGCCCGCCGGAACCGTAGCCCTTCTGACGCCGGCGCAAATCTCTGTTGATATCTTCGGCAGAGAGCGGTAAACCGGCAGGCATGCCCTCCAGAATGGCGGTCAAGCCCGGGCCGTGGCTTTCGCCCGCGGTGAAAAATCGAATTGGCATATCGCTTTAGTCCTTGACCTCGATCTGAATTCCGTCTCTAACCGTTAATCCGCCTTTATCAGCACTTGTCATTGGCGCCACCGGGTCTATGCCTGCCAGCTAAACTTTATTCGTTCGTTCAAGAGCCGCCTGCGCCGCGCGAGCCATCACATCAACCGGCGGCGCGACGCCCGTCCAGATCTCGAATGAAAGCGCGCCTTGCCGCACCAGCATGCCCAAGCCGCCAATTGCACGGCCGCCGCGAGCGATGCATTGCTGCATCAGCGCCGTGTTCGCCGGGCGGTAAACTGTGTCATAAACCGTCACTCCATCCGGGAAAGGCACGCCGTAAATCCAGGGCGACTGATTGACATGGGGATGCAAGCCGACGGAGGTACAGTTGATGATAAGCGACATGCTCCAATCCGCGGCTTCATCCAGCGTCATCACTGCGATACCGTCGATGCCAGCCGCGCTTCCAAGATCCGCGACCAAGCGTTCGGCTCTCGACTTGGTACGATTGACAATCGCCACTTTAGCGCCCGCCCGCGCCAAGCCATAGACCACCGCCCGCGCCGCGCCTCCCGCTCCCAATACCAAAACTCGCTGGTTCGCGATCGGGACGCCGTTCGCCCGCAAATCGTCGACGATGCCATCGGCATCGGTATTCGTACCGCTATTGTTCCTGAAGTCAACCGTATTGACCGCGCCGATCGCCCGCGCGATTTTATCCGGGCGCACCAGTTCCATCATGGCTTCCTTGTGTGGCACCGTCACATTGATGCCGATGTAGCCATGATTTTTTGGTTCCTGCACCCCATAGCGCAAGATATCGGGCGGTATCGACATGGCATCGTAGAACCAGTCCGACATGCCCAGCGCTTCGAAGGCCGCGTTATGCATGACCGGGCTCAAGCTGTGCTCAACCGGAAAGCCGATGAGTCCAACTCGGTTTTTCCTCATGACTTCTTCTCCGCCGCCGCTAGTTCTATCAACGATCTTATGCCGGCTCGATATGAGCGCCACGGTCGATCAAGGTCTTCGCGAAACCGGGGAAGGAATCCGCCACGCAAGCCGCATCAGTGACGAGCGTTTCACCGGAAGCAATTGTTCCCGCGATCGTCATGCTCATCGCGATGCGATGATCGTCGTGTCCATCCACATCGGCGCCCGACAATTGTTGTCGTCCAAGGATCCGGAATCCGTCCTCACGCTCTTCGATTTCCGCGCCCATTTTGCGCAATTCGCTCGCCATAACCGCTATGCGATCTGTCTCCTTCACGCGCAGTTCGCGCGCATCCCGCACAATCGTCTCGCCTTCGGCGCGCAATGCGGCGACCATCAAGATCGGGAATTCGTCGATCATTCTTACAACCGTTTCTCCGTCGATCTCAATGCCCTTCAATTCGCTTGTCCGGACCCTGATCTCGCCGATCATTTCGCCAGATTCGATAGTACGGTAGTCAGTGCTAATGTCAGCATCCATCGCTTCCAAAACATCCAGCAGACCGGTTCGCGTCGGATTCAAATTGACGCCTGTGACTGTCAAATCGCTGTCCGGCGTCAACAATCCCGCCACCAAAAGAAAGGCCGCCGAGGAAAAATCGCCCGGAATTGTCATGTCGAGCGGCGTAAGCTCTTCCGGCGGATGTAGTGTCATCTTGTTATGATTCTCGTCATCGAAGTCAATTCTAACGCCCATGGAACCCAGCATGCGTTCCGTATGATCGCGCGTTGGTCCCGGCTGAATCACCGTGGTCGGGCCATCGGCAAAGAGCGCCGCCAGCAGGATTGCGCTCTTCACTTGAGCGCTGGCCACAGGCAATTCGCAGGTGACGCCGCGCAATTCAGAGCGCTGAATCCTCAGCGGGCAGCATCCATCCGTCGAGCTGATTTGCGCGCCCATGCTTTGCAACGGACTTGTGATACGCTTCATCGGTCGCCGTCGCAATTGCTCGCTTCCGTCCAATACGCTGGGAAAAGGCTGCCCCACCATAATGCCTGCCAGCAAGCGAATGCCGGTCCCGGCGTTCTTCAAATCAAGCGCTTGATCCGCCTCGCGTAGTTCTCCACCGTGAATGGTCAAGGTATTGGCGTCGTGGCGCTCGATCTTCGCCCCCAAGTCACGCATCGCGCCCAGCGTCGCTGCCGTATCGCCAGCCGCCAGCCAATTGCGAATATGTGAACTGCCCGCGGCAATCGCCCCCAACATGGCTGCGCGGTGCGAGAGCGATTTATCGCCCGGTATCGTCGTGCTGCCAAGCAGCTTGCCTCCGGCAGACACCAGCAACTGGCTATGTTTATCGTCCTTTTTCATAGTTGTCCGCCCATTCCTTTCGCGCGCGCCTGATCGGTTGCAAGGACTGGCTCAAGCGCCCCTCGTCGCCGCCGATTAACATCGTCTCCAGCATGGCCAGCTGCATGCGAAACTGCGCCAGCAATGTGGCGACAGCCTTGGTATTGGTACTCAAGATATCCCCCATCATCGTCACATCGCTGGCTGCCAGGCGGCTGGTATCGCGAAATCCCCCCGCCGCCAGTTCCCAGTAGGCGCTGTCATCCTCCGCTTGATTGGCGACCGTCGCCACCAAGGTTGCGCTCAAGAGATAAGGCAAGTGGCTGATGCCCGCCACGATCTGATCGTGCCTTTCCGCTTCCATTTCGATAGGCACAGCGCCCAGCGTTTCCACCAGCGATATGGCCCGCAGCCGCGCCGCCGGCGTGGTGCGGCGGGACGGGCAGAGCACAAAGGGGCGATTCGCATACAGGGCGCGATCGGATTCTTCGATGCCCCCGTTTTCCTTGCCGGTCATGGGATGCCCGCCCATTGCGTTGACGCCGACGGGCAGGTTTGCCATGGCATCGACAATATCCTGCTTGGTGCTGCCAATATCGACGACCAGGGTGTTCGAGCGCAAATAGGAGCCGATGCGCATCTTCAGCATTTCGACGATGACCCGCACCGGCGCGGCAAGTATGACAACGTCCGCGTGATTGACACCTTCAAACAGATCACCCGTGGCGCAGTCGACGAATCCCCCCTGCAGCCCGTAGGCACGCGTCGCCTCGCAAGAGTCGATGCCGGTGATATGATCGGCGTGATCACGCAGCGAGAGAGCGAGCGATCCCCCCATCAGCCCCAGGCCGACTATCGACAGATGACGCGCCCGAAAACTTGCCCCGATCATGACGATTCCCCAGCTTCGTGCGCTTTATAATCATCCGCCAGGTCGGGACGCAACTGCACAGCATCACGCAGGAAAACATGTTTGATTTCATCAATGGTCTTGTCAGTATTCCAGTGAATCAGCACGCGAATACACATGGGCAGACCATGCTGAACATCCGCTTCCTGAAAGCCCATTAGGGCCGTGCGCGTCCAGCCCATCATGCGCGCCGCTCTGGCGGGATAGGTATCGTCGAGCTCCGGCGTGACGGTGAACAGGATGCTCGCCACATCATCTTCGACGATGCCGTTGCGCTCGATCATGATGCCCAACAGTTCCTGAGTCGCCGCCAGAATCGCATCGTTTGAGTTGGATGCCACCGTGGTGGCGCCCCGTACCCCTCTCATCATCAATTTGAACGCTCCTCAATCAACAAAAAAGGCGCTGAGTATTCCACTCTGCGCCTCGATGTATTGTCCTAATCGACTTGATCTTCAGTTGCCAGCGCGAAACACCCCAACCCGGTCTATGCAGTTTGGGAAATAATAATAACGCAATCTGGCAAACTGTAAATGTTGCATGTGTTTATGACATCCTCAACACCATGTGGTCCAGAGCTTACACTGTCATTTGATGGCTGTCAACATCCCGATAGTAAACAGGTGCATTTCAGATTCTTGGCGCACCAAGCCCTATCTCTCAAAAAGCGATAACTCGGTAGGGGCGAGCCGGTGGCTCGCCCAAACGCAAGGTCTTGGTTTCGGGCGACTCAGCGAGTCGCCCCTACCATATCGTTCGTATTATGGGTTAAGGATCTAAGCGGACTGGCTAAACGCATTTCAATCGTAGAGGATACACTACTACAGCGCGCCTCGCAGCGACCCCGCCAACTCCCTCACCGCGGCGACGCCCTCGCCCCCGGCCCGCACCAGCGCCGATCCGACGATGAAACCATCCATCAAGTCGCTCACCTGGCGCGCGTGCTCGGGCCGGCTGATGCCGAAACCCAAGACCAGCGGCTTGTCCGTCCGCGAGCGCAAGCGCGCGATGAAATCGGTCAAGTAAACCGGCAGTTGCGCCCGCTCGCCGGTGATCCCGGTCAACGAGACCACATAGATGAAGCCGGTCGCATGTTTGGCGGCCATCTCTATGCGGCGGTCATTGCTGGTCGGCGCCAGAAAGAAAACCAGCGCCAGCCCTTCACGGGCGCAGCTCTGCGCGAACATCCCCGCTTCCTCCGGCGGCAGATCCGGCACGATCAAGCCGTCAGCCCCCGCCGCCCGCGCATCGCGCACAAACCGATCGGTGCCGTAAGCCACCAGGGGATTGGCGTATCCCATCATCAGCATCGGCTGGGAAATGCCCTTCGCGCGCAAAGCCCGAACAGCATCCAGGCATTGTCGCACTGTCGTGCCGTTTTCCAGCGCGACCTGCGTCGCCGCTTGAATGGTAGGACCATCGGCGATGGGATCGCTGAAGGGGATGCCGATTTCGAAGCCGTCGGCGCCTGCATCCACCATGGCTTCGACCGCGTCCAGCGACGCTTGATAGGTCGGATAGCCGATGGGGAAATAAGGCAAAAATGCCGCGCGTCCTTGAGCGCGCGCGGAGGCGAACATCTGATCCAGCGCGGCCAGACCGTGAATTTCGCGTATGTTTGTCATGTCAGTTGTCTTCTCCCGTCGCGGCATCGCTCAACTGCCCAGGACGCCGATGACCGTATCAAGGTCTTTGTCGCCCCGCCCGGAAAGATTGACCAGCAAAACGCTGTCTCGCGGCATAGTCGGCGCGCGCTTGATCGCTTCGGCAAGCGCATGCGAACTTTCCAAAGCCGGAATGATGCCTTCTGTTACACTCAAGACCTGAAAGGCCTCTAAAGCCTCTTCATCAGTTGCCATAGTGTAGAAGGCCCGTTCCATCTGCCGCAAGTGGGCGTGCTCCGGACCGACAGAGGGATAGTCCAGACCGGCGGAGATACTGTGCGTTTCCATGATTTGCCCGTCATCGTCCTGCATCACGTAAGAGCGGGTCCCGTGCAAGATGCCGGGACGGCTGATATCGAGATCGGCAAAGCGTGCCGCATGTTCCCGGCTTTCGATGCCATGCCCGCCCGCTTCAACGCCGATCAATTCCGTGCCTTCGTCGTCGCGGAAGGCGTGGAACATGCCGATGGCATTGCTGCCGCCGCCGACGCAAGCGATGCAAGCCTCAGGCAGTTGACCCGTCATCTCCTGAACCTGCTCCCGCGCCTCGGCGCCTATGACACTCTGGAAGTCGCGAACCATCATCGGATAGGGATGCGGTCCCAGCGCCGAACCCAGCAGATAGAAGGTCGTCTCTACATTGGTCACCCAGTCGCGCATGGCTTCGTTGATGGCGTCCTTGAGCGTGCGGCTGCCGCTGGTCACGGGAATCACTTCCGCGCCCAGCAATTTCATGCGGAAGACGTTGGGCCGCTGCCGCTTGATATCCACCGTGCCCATGTAAACATGACATTCCAGACCGAGCAAAGCCATGGCGGTGGCTGTGCCGACGCCGTGTTGCCCGGCGCCAGTCTCGGCTATGATACGCCTTTTGCCCATGCGTTTTGCCAGCAGGCCTTGTCCCAGGGCGTTGTTGATCTTATGCGCGCCGGTATGCGCGAGGTCCTCGCGCTTGAGATAGATCTGCGCGCCGCCCAGCCGCTCGCTCAAGCGCCGCGCATAGCTGACGGGCGTCGGGCGCCCGGTATAGGTGCGCTGCAAGTGAGCAAGCTCATCATGAAACGAGGGGTCAGCGATCGCATCGGCGTAGGCGCCCTCCAGTTCGTCAAGCGCTGGAATGATCGTTTCCGGCACGAAGCGTCCGCCAAATTCGCCGAAATAGCCGCGCGCATCCGGCAGGTCAGTCAGATCCGTACGTATATAAAGTTCTGTCATTTTCGCGCATCCTCGGTCAAATGTACAAATGCTTTTCTCCGACAAAATACCTCTTCGCCAGGATCAGCGTCTTCAGGGCATAATGATCGACGCTCGGTATGAAGTCATCGGCGCCAATCGCTACGCGATCCGTCCCCAAGCCGACTGCTTCGACCATCACACTGTCGACTTCACCCGCCAGCAAGCGTATACCCTCATTGAGCGGTAACTTCAGTAATCCCTTGACTTCGTCTTCCCTATAGTTGTAGTCCGCCAAGGACCAACTGCATTCGTAAAAGAAAACATGACAGATTTGACAGTCCAAGTTTTCACGGTATTGCGAGATACCAAGCCTGCGTCCCAAGGGAACCAGATCTTCAAAATCGACATGCAGGCCTAACTCTTCTTCGATTTCTCGTACGCCGTCGGCCACGCTTTCACCCGCCTCCAAGTGCCCGGCCGCGCTTATATCTACTTTGCCGGGGTACATATCCTTGTCGTCGTTTCGCATTTGCAAAATCACGAATTCGCCGCCATCGAGCTCGCGCCCAATCACCCAGCAATGAAAGACCTGATGCCAGTCGCCATCTCTATGCACGGCCTCGCGCGATTTGACGCCGATATGGACCAAGGATTCGTCATAAATGTCGAACTGTTCGCTCATTTGGCCTTCCTCACTTGCGTGATGAAGGCGCGAACCTTGTCTTCGTCCTTGAGTCCAGGTATCCCGGCTTCGACGCCGCTGGCGACGTCCACGCCCCAGGGTCGAATCGCCCGCACTCGCTCGGCAACATTCTCTGGATTCAACCCACCGGCCAGCATCAGCCGCGGCACCGCATCCCGCACCGCCAGCGTCACATCAAGGGCCGCTGTTTCCCCGGTGCCGCCATATAACCTGGGATTAAAAGCATCCAACAACAATGACGGCATCCGCCCATCCGCGGAAATTGCATTACCATAGCGATCGGCGTCTGCAAGCGCATCTGCCGCGGTCTTGGGACGAATCCCCTTGAAGGCGATTCCGTTCAATTCCTCCAGTGTTTCCGGGCATTC
Source organism: Chloroflexota bacterium (assembly GCA_026707745.1). GTDB lineage: Bacteria > Chloroflexota > Anaerolineae > Aggregatilineales > Phototrophicaceae > UBA6055. The sequence goes on along the minus strand of JAPOWG010000011.1, from coordinate 214,849 downwards.
ATCGCCGCTTAGCTGAGCGCAATCAAGGCCGACCGACGCGACTGCCTCGCGCACTCGGCCAGCCGACTCATTGACGAAAACGCCAACCAAAACCGGACAATGACGGCCGAGCCTCGCGCGCAGCCGCTTTACAAGATCGCCCGCGGCTTCCCTGTCAATGAATCGAGGTGATTCAGGATAGAAGTTCAATCCGATCAGATCGGCGCCGGCTTCGGCGACCATCAGCGCGTTTTGGTAAGATCGGATCCCGCAAACTTTGACTTTAGTCATCGGCTCCCCCGCAGCTGTCCGCTCAGTTGGCGCGTCAAGCTTACCATGTCCGGCGCTTTCACCAGCGATTCGCCGACCAAAATAGCATCCGCGCCAAACGAGCCCATCTTCCGCACATCGGCGGCATCGCGGATGCCGCTTTCCGCTACCAGAACCACGTCGTCATCTACCATCCCGGCCAGTCGCGCGGTGGTCTCTAGGTCCACGTTGAATGTCTTCAAATCACGATTGTTGATGCCGATCAATTTGGCACCGAGCCTCAAAGCGCGTTCCATCTCGACTTCATTATGCACCTCGACCAGGGCGGACATGCCGCAATCATGCGTCAGCGCATGAAGCTCCCCCAATTGCAAGTCGGAAAGGGCCGCGACAATCAACAAGACGGTATCAGCCCCGCCCGCCCGCGCCTCGTAGACTTGAAAAGGATCAATCACGAAGTCCTTGCGCAGCAGCGGAAGGTCTACCGCTTCCCGCACAGCGCGCAGATAGCGCAGGCTGCCCATGAAAAAGTCGGCGTCGGTCAATACCGATATCGCTGCCGCGCCGTTAAAGGCGTAAGTTGCCGCGATCATCACCGGGGCGAAGTCATCCGTCAGCAGGCCCTTGCTCGGCGAGGCGCATTTGACCTCGGCAATCAGGGCGACTTTGTCCGTTCTCAAGGCGGCGACCATGTCGCGCGGCGCAAAAGGAAAGGCTTCCGACTCGGCTCGCATCGCGGCGAGCGAAGTTTCGGACTTGCGTCCGGCAACTTCCTCGACTTTTCTGGCGAGGATCCGGTCCAGGACCGTGTCAGTCGTGACAAAGGGCGAAGTCATGAGGCCAAGCTTTGGCTCAAGTCGATAAGCTGATCGAGTTTCCCGATGGCTTTGCCGCTGTCAATTGCCTCTCGCGCCACCTCGATGCCGTCGGCAATCGAAGCGGTCCTGCCGGCAGCCATGATCGCGGCCCCGGCATTAAGCAGCACAACATCGCGTTTGGCGCCGCTATCGCCTCCCGACAACACCGACCGCAGGATGGCGGCATTGGTCGGCGCGTCGTCGCCTTTCAGGTCGGTGATATGGGCGGCATGGAATCCAAGTTCAGTCGGGTCGACGTCAATATGCGTGATCTTGCCGTCTTCCTGCAAGTAACTGATGCGATTGGGGCCCGTGGTTGTCAGTTCGTCCAGACCTCCATAACCATTCACCACCATCGCTGATTTCGATCCCAGGGCGCGCAGCACTTGAGCCAGCAAATCGGTCAGATCTGGCGCGAAGACGCCCATCAGTTGTCGCTGTGCCCCGGCCGGATTGGTCAAGGGACCGAGGATGTTGAAGATCGTACGGATACCCAACTCCCGCCGCGGTCCAATCGCGTGGCGCATCGCCGGGTGCAACTTGACCGCGAACAGAAAGCCGATGCCGATATCATCGACGCATTTGCCAACCTGCTCCGGGCTGAGATCGAGATTAACGCCCAGTTCCGCCAAGACGTCCGCGCTGCCGCATTTGCTGCTGGCGGCGCGATTGCCGTGCTTGGCGACGGGAATCCCGGCCGCAGCCGCCACAAAGGCCACCGTAGTACTGATGTTGAAGGTGCCGGACTTGTCGCCGCCGGTTCCGCAGGTATCCAGCAGATCGCCCTCGACATTCGTCGGGACCTTGCTGGCCGCCGCGCGCATGGCGCGGGCGCTGCCCGTAATCTCCTCTATGGTTTCGCCTTTCATGCGCAGGGCCATCAAATAAGCGCCAATTTGCGCATCGCTGGCGCCGCCGTTCATAATCTGAAGCATGACCATCTTGGCTTCGTCGGGTTGCAAATTCGCAAATCGGCTCAGCCCGTCAATTGCGTTCGCGATGTTTATCATTGTTCTCGTCGCCATGTCGGCACCTCTTGTCCGTCTATTCTTCGATCGTCTGGAAGGGCTGAAATTGCAGGAAATTGCCCAGCATTTTCATGCCGTAACCTGTCAAGATACTTTCCGGATGAAACTGTACGCCGATTACCGGATGTTGTTTGTGTCGAAATCCCATGATTTCGCCGCTGGCCGTCCGCGCGGTGATCATCAGGCACTCGGGCAGACTTTCTTCTTCCACGATTAAACTGTGATAGCGCGTCGCTTCGAAGGGGTCAGGAATGTCGCCGAAGATTGTGTCGCCCTGGTGATAGATCATGCTGGTCTTGCCATGCATCAGTTCCGGCGCGTGCACAACCACCCCGCCATAAGCTTCGCCAATCGCCTGATGCCCCAGGCAAACGCCCAGCAAAGGAATCGCCGCTCCCAACTCCCGAATCAATTCCAGCGATACGCCGGCGTCACAGGGATAGCCCGGACCTGGCGAGATCACTATACGATCCGGCCTAAGAGCCCTTATCTCGTCAACGGTGATTTTGTCGTTGCGATAAACTGTCAACTCCGCGCCCAGTTCGCCCAGTTCCTGCACAATGTTGTAAGTGAAACTGTCATAATTGTCGATTACCAGGATCATCTGCGCTTCCCTTCAAACTTTTCCTTGCCCCGCGTTATATGGACGTCGGGCCTCATGTCAGACCTTCTTCCGCATACCGGACGGCTTCAAACACCGCTTCCGCTTTGTTGATTGACTCGTAGTATTCGGCAGTGGGGTCGCTATCGGCGACGATTCCGCCGCCCGCCTGCACGCTGATTGTTCCGTTTTGCATCAGCAAGGTGCGAATAGTGATGCACATATCCATCGAACCGTCGAAACTGAAATAGCCGACAGCGCCACCGTAGGGTCCCCGCCGCGTCTCCTCCAGTTCCTCGATAATCTCCATGGCTCGCACTTTAGGCGCCCCGCTCAGCGTCCCGGCCGGGAAGGTCGCCCGCAGCAAATCAAAGGCGTCCATATTCTGGCGGATTACGCCTTCGACCTGGCTCACTATGTGCATCACATGCGAATAGCGTTCGATATACATCATCTTGGTCACTTTGACGGTTCCATAATCGCAGACACGCCCTAGATCATTGCGGCCCAGGTCAACCAGCATCACATGCTCGGCCCGCTCTTTGGGATCGTTTATCAGTTCTTCCTCCAGTTGCAAATCTTCTTGCTCGTTTACCCCGCGCCGCCGTGTTCCCGCCAATGGTCGATTGTAAGCGATGCCATCTTCCAGGCGCACGAGCATCTCCGGCGAGGCGCCAACCAAGTTCAAGTCGTCATTGAACTCCAGCAAAAACATATAGGGTGATGGATTGGTCGCGCGCAAGGCGCGATAAATCTGCAAGGGAATCGCTGTCGTCTGTCGACTGAAGCGCTGCGCCAGCACGATTTGGAAGGCATCGCCGTCGCGGATGTATTCTTTCGCCTTGCGGACGCGGTCTTCGTGGACATGCTGTCCAACGTTGGAAACGAGGTCGCCATGATGGATGCCCGCGGGCGCCACGTAGGCATGATGTTCCATCGGCCGCGCCAAAGCCTCGATAATCTGATCAATGCTGGCGATTGCTCGGTCGTAAGCGGCATCAGGATCCCCGGTGTTATGCGCGTTTGCCAGCACGATCAATTGATGTTTGACGCGATCGAATATGACCAGCGTATCCGGCAGCATGAAGGCCACCGTCGGCACGCGCAGGTCATCAGACGCGGTCGCCGGCAAATCCTCGAAATAGCGCACGATATCGTAGGACATATAGCCGACCGCGCCGCCGACCAGGCGAGGCAATCCTTCAAGCGGCACCGGATTCACATTCTCAAAGTGAGCCTTGATGACATGCAACGGGTCTTGGCCCGCGGGAATGGGATAGCTCGTCTTCCGCCCATCGCGCTCGAAGTGAACCATATTGTCCTTGACGGCCAGCACACCCTTGGGATTCACGCCAATAAAGGAATAACGTCCGGCTTGTTCGCCGCCTTCGACGCTCTCCAGCAAAAATGCCGGTTTGCCCGCCTCTTTCAGTTTCATATAAACACTGACCGGCGTTTCCAAATCAGCAAGCAGCGTGCGATAGACTGGCACGTGGTCGCCCTTTTCAAAATGCGCGTAGATTTCTTCGCGGGTCGGTTTAATGTCTTGTCGCGCTAGATCTGTCACATTCAGCATTGGCAGCCTCCCCCTAAAATCAAAAAAACCCGAATCATCCATTCAAGGACGAGAAGGGTTCCCGCGGTACCACCTTGATTATCTGCCCAGGGCAGATCGCTCTGCGGATACAGACCTCACGATCGATATCCCGCGCCTAGATAACGGAGCGCTCACCGTCGCAAGCTACTCGGTCCACCCTTTCACCTGCGCAACTCCCCAGTCCATTCCGCATCGCTGGTTGTCTCGCATTCACAGCTACTAGCGATTCTCTGTACACCGCGACGATGCGTACTACTCTGGTTCACAGTCTTTCATTGGATATGCAATTGCAACCATGCTAGCCTGTCCTGCCGGTTGTGTCAAGCGTCTGTGATTGTGGCAGCATAAATCTCCTTTGTCCCTAGGCAAAGATTTGGTATACTTAGCTCGAATATGCGTTCTAAAACCTATCCTGAACACGGGAGTTGGAATTGAGCCTCAACAACAGAGAGATCGCGGATATTTTTGAGCGTTGCGCCGATATGTTGCAAATCCGCGGTGACAATATTCATCGCGTTTTGTCCTACCGGCGCGCAGCCGAGACGATTCGCGCGGTGCCGCGCGATTTACGCGTCATTTCCGCCGAAGGGGCCCTGACTGATCTCAGCAATATCGGCAAGACGATCGCCGCCAAGATCGACGAGATGCTGGAGACGGGAGAACTGGACTTCTACAATCGCCTCAAAGCCGAGATCCCCGAAGGCCTGGTCGAGATCATGCACATCAACGGCGTGGGACCGAAGAAGGCGAAGCTCTTCTGGGAGCAGTTGGACATCATCAACGTCGAACAATTGCACGCGGCAGCAACCGCCGAGCAATTGGCCGGGCTGCCCGGTATGGGCAAAAAGAGCCAGCAGAAGATTCTTGACGGCATTGAGGCTTTGTCTCGGCAAACCGGGCGCGCGTCAATCGGCGACGCCCTGCCAGCAGCGCAACAGATCCTCGACCTGCTCTTAGCTTTGCCAGAAGCGGGCGCCGGCGCGCTGGCCGGCAGCATCCGCCGCGGTCGAGAAACCATCGGCGATGTCGATATTCTCGTCGCCAGCGACCAGGCCGGGCCTATTATGGACTGCTTTGTCGGCATGGAAAACGTCGCCAGGGTCCTCGGTCACGGGCCCACCAAGAGCTCGGTGGAATTGCTCTCCGGCTTGCAGGTCGATGTGCGCGTCCTGGAAGCGGCGCGTTGGGGTACGGCGCTCAACTATTTCACGGGCAGTCTGGCGCATAACGTCAAAATGCGGCAAATTGCGCTTGACCAGGGCTTAAGCCTAAACGAACACGCCTTGAGCCCGGTGGACGAAAATAAAGTGATCCTAGAATCCGCACCCAAGATCCTCTGCGACAGCGAAGAAAAAGTCTACGCGACTTTGGGCATGCAATACGTGCCGCCGGAACTGCGCGAGGATGCGGGCGAGATTGAAGCGGCCCAAAATCATCAATTGCCGCGATTGATCACGAGAGACGACATCGTCGCCGACTTGCACATGCATACCACCTATAGCGACGGCAAGGACTCCATACGGGAAATGGCGGAAGCCTGTATCCAGCGTGGCCTTAAGTACATCGTCATCACCGATCACTCGCGCAGCCTGGGTATCGCCAACGGCCTCACTGTCGAGCGGCTGTTGGAACAAGTTCAAGAAGTCCGGCAAGTCAACGACGCGCTGGGCGACGAGATCCAAATCTTGGCTGGGAGCGAGGTGGATATCCGCGCCGACGGGGAGCTCGACTTCCCCGATGACATATTGGCGGGATTGGATTTTGTGATCGCTTCCTTGCACGTTGGCTTAGGTCAGAAGCGCGAGCAAGTCACGATGCGCTTGCTCAATGCCATCAACAATCCCCATGTGGATATGATCGGGCATCCGTCAGCGCGGCAATTCCCGAACCGAGAAGCGGTAGACGCGGACTGGGACGTCGTCCTGCGCGCTGCAAGTGAGACCAATACGATCCTGGAGATCAACGCCAATCCGCTGCGTCTCGATCTCAAGCCGGAGTTGGCGCGCTTGGCCAAGGACATGGGCGCCTTGCTCGCCATCAACACCGACGCCCATCGCGTGGCGCACCTCGACCTGCTGGACTATGGCATTAGCAACGCCCGACGCGGCTGGGTCGAAGCGCGTCACGTCGTCAATACCTGGTCCTTCGATCGCTTCAGCGCCTGGATCAAGGACAAGAATCAGTAGACATAGCAACTGCCATGGTCGAAGAAAGTCCGCAACCCAGTCTGCCCGATTTTAGGCCTTCCAGCGATTCGCGCCCCACCGGGGCTGCTTATGGAAGGCAATTGCTTCCTTCACGGCGATCTCCGGGAAGGCCGGACCGCCCCCGAAAACGGACTGCAAGTCCGCTTTATCTTCCATTGTGGTCCCTGGGATTCACTCTGTTGACTGCGCTGGTCTTGTCAGCAGGCCTGGTCCTGACGCTGGTTTCCCTGAGAGCTGGAGATTCCCTTCCCCATGCCGAGCCGCTTATACAGATCGTAGTCGCCGATCCAGCCAAGATCAGCGAAGCGATCCAGAAGGACGCCGACGAAGTCAAGCGTCCGGCGACAAATGACGAGGTCGAGGTTGTCATTGCCCAGCAAGCGCCGGCGGACCTTGCGATGGAGGGACCGATATTGCCTACGGTGGCTTTCGTTCCTACTCCCGTTCCCATTACAGTCGGCGCCGGCGTCGAGGTTTCCGGCGTGGGAAACCAGGAATTGAACATTCGCAACGTGCCCGGCTTAACCGGCAGTCAAATCCTTTTCCGCGCGCCGGAGGGATCACCCTTCGACATCATTGGCGGACCCCGGGAAGCGGACGGCTTCAGTTGGTGGAAAGTGAGAGACAGGCAATTCCAGGTGGAAGGCTGGGCAGTGGCGAACTATCTGCAAGTGATTTCATAGATGAGGGGAACGGACCTTGAGCCTAGATAGCCAACAGCGCATCGCCGACCTGAGCGAACAACTCCATCAGCACATTTATCGTTATTTCGTGCTGAACGCGCCGACGATTTCCGATGCCGAGTACGATCGTCTCTTCCAGGAATTGCGTGAACTCGAGACCCAGTACCCCGATTTTACGCTGCCGGATTCGCCGACCCAGCGCGTCGGATCTGACCTGGCTGCGGATTTCCCCAAAGTCCCTCACCCCGCGCCCATCCTCAGCCTGGCAAACGCCTTTGATGAGGGCGACTTGCGCGCCTGGGAAGAACGAAACCTGCGGCTCTTGCCGGCAGGCGCGCAACTGGCCTATGTCCTGCAACCCAAGCTGGACGGCTTGTCCATAGTCATTACCTACGAAGAGGGCGTCCTGACCCGCGCTGCCACCCGAGGCAACGGGGAGTTGGGCGATGATGTCACTGCAAATGTAAAAACGATCCCTTCGGTTCCCCTGCGCATTCCGGTAGATTCAGATCTGTGCAGCGCGCCGGAGCGTCTGGTCGTCCGTGGCGAAGTGCTTTTTCATAAAGACAGCTTTGAAGCGTTGAACAAGGAGCAAACAGCGCAGGGTCTACCGCTCTATGTCAATCCGCGCAACACCGCTTCCGGGTCGCTCAAGCAGAAAGACAGCCGCGAAACAGCCAAACGGGAGCTCACCGCCTATATTTACAACGTGGTTGACAGTCGCGGCATCGAATTGACCAGCGAGTGGCAGACGCTGCAATGGCTCAAAGATCTGGGATTCAATATGATCGCCGATGCCCAAGTTTTTGATCATCTGGATGAGCTCATCGAGACCTTGCCCCGCTGGCTGGAGAGACGCAACGAACTGGCATACGAGATTGACGGCATGGTATTAAAGGTGGATAACCTGGCGCAAGCCCGCGAGCTGGGCGTAGTTGGCAAGGACCCGCGCGGCGCCGTCGCCTACAAATTCCCGGCCGAGGAAGCCATTACGCAACTGATCGACGTCACCATTAATGTCGGTCGCACGGGCAAAGTCACGCCCACCGCTCAACTGGTACCGGTCTTCATCGGCGGCGTGACTGTCTCCAACGCCAGCCTGCACAACTTCGATCAGATCGCCGCTTTGGACATCCGATTCGGTGATCATGTCGTCATCAAGCGCTCGGGTGATGTGATACCTTACGTCATCGGACCGGTGGCTTCCGCGCGTGATGGTGGCGAGTCAACCATATTGCCCCCGGACGAATGCCCCTTTTGCGCTACCAGGCTGATTCAACCGGCGGGCGCAGTCGACTGGTTCTGTCCCAATCCCACCTGCCCGGAACGTGTGATGCGCACGCTGGAATTCTTTGTATCGCGCGGCGCAATGGATATCGAAGGCATGGGTCCACAGACCATTGACGCTCTGATCAAAGAGGGTCTGATTCAAGATGAAGCCGATATCTTTTACTTGACGGCGGAGCCGCTGCTGCAACTGGAAGGATTCGCCGAAAAGAAAGTGGAGAACTTGCTCGCTTCAATCTCGACAGCGAAGTCCCGCCCCTTTTCCCAGGTATTGGCGTCGATGGGGATAGATGGCGTCGGCTCAACGGTCGCGTCGCTGATTACGGACAATTTCGAGTCCATGGGGCGCCTGCTGGAGACAGCGCAAACCATCAGCGCTGCGGAGAATAAATTCACAGAAGTCGCTCGCCCGCTGATAGCGCCGGTGGAAAACCGGGATGCGGAGATCGACAAGATTGTCCATCGTCTCATGCATCCCAACCTTGAACTGGTGCCTCGCTATTTGGATGCTGACGACCTGGCAAGTCGGCTGGGACGCCTGCTCAAACCCTTGTCACTGTTCCCCGATGAAATGAAGAGAATCGAGATTTGCCTGGCGGAACTCATCGCGGCAGCTCGTCCGCTTCACGCGCTGGAGGGTCTCGGCCCGATACTGGCGCAAAACATCGTGGTCTGGTTCGCCGATGCTCATCATCAGAAAGTGTTGAGCAAGATGTTTGATGCCGGTGTCAATATGCGCGCCGAGGAGAAAACGGTCGCCGGCTCCAGCCTGGAAGGCCAGACCTTTGTACTTACAGGCACAATGAGCGTCCCGCGGGATGACATCAAAGCCTTGGTCGAAGCCAATGGCGGCAAAGTAACTGGAAGCGTGAGCAAGAAAACCAGTTATGTCGTCGCCGGCGATTCGCCCGGCAGCAAGGTCGACAAAGCCTTGAAAAACAACGTGTCGGTCATCAGCGAGGATGACCTGCGCGCCCTGATCGCAGATTAGCGCATGGCCACCGCCAAAATCACGATCAAAAAAGGGCGCGAGAAACCGATCCGTAATCGACATCCCTGGATCTTCTCCGGCGCCGTATCAACCGCGGCCAATGCGGTGGACGGCCGGCTTGTCACGGTCGTCGATCACAAAGACCGTTTTCTGGCTCGCGGTTACTGGAATTCCAAGTCACAGATCCAGGTCCGTATCCTGACCTGGGAAGACGAGGCCATCGACGACGCTTGGTGGGGGCGAATGCTCAGCCGAGCTTGGCAGTCGCGCGCCCAAAACCACCCCGGCGCGGGACTTCCGGACAATCGCGCATGTCGCATCGTCAACGCCGAAAATGACTACATGCCCGGCCTCGTGCTTGATCTTTATGGCGATTGCTACGTCTTGCAAGCGCAGACGCTCTTTATCGACCGGCACAAGGACAAAATCGCGGATATCCTGCAATCGCAGTTTGACGCCGAGCATGTCTTTGAACGCAGTGATATCGACCTGCGTCGGCAGGAAGGGCTGGATCAAACCGTCGGATCTCTAGTCGGCGGATCGCCGCCCGACAGTCTTGTGTTGAACGAAGGCGCGCTATATCACGTGGATATTGTCCGAGGCCACAAGACCGGATTCTATCTCGATCAGCGCCGCAATCGACAAAAGCTGCATGATCTTGTACAAAGCAACGCCAGCGCGAGCGACAGTCCGCCTAGTCTGCTAAACCTTTTCAGCTATAGCGGAGGCTTCGCGATCGCGGCGCAAAGGGACAGCGACTTGCGCGCTGTCAATGTGGATTCCTCGCGCGCGGCTCTTGAACTGGCGGAAAAAAACTTTGCGCTCAACGAATACGACAAGCGCTCGTCAGGCCCTTCTGCCGAGCACATTCAGGCGGATGGATTCGATTACCTCCGCTATTGCGTCGGCGCAGGAGCGCAATTTGATTATGTCGTGCTGGACCCGCCGAAGTTTGCGGGGCACAAAAGACAAGTTGCTCGCGCGGCGCGCGGCTACAAAGATCTCAACCTTAACGCCTTTCGACTGGTCAAAGAGGGCGGCTACATGATGACCTTTTCCTGTTCCGGCGCCATTAGTCGAGACCTGTTTCAAAAGATCGTATTCGCGGCTCTGGCGGATTCCGGGCGCCAAGCGCAGATCGTCGAACAGCTCTCCGCTGCGCCCGATCATCCAGTGGCGCTGACCTTCCCCGAAGGGGAATATCTTAAGGGACTATTGCTGCGCGTCCACTGAGATGGAGACTGACGCCGAGCCGCCTTCGATATTCTCATATCGACAGCGCCTACCGGGTCTCCGCCGCGCTTAGCGCTTGGCAGTCCAATCAGGGTTGGCAAACCGTTCGGCCATCAGGGTCTCCATTCGATCAATTTCGTCGTGGCTGAGTTCCTGGCATAGGATCTTATAACCATATGCCTGCTCGACTCCCCTGGCAATGGCGTCGGCGACATCGTCCCAGCTTGGTGGAGATTCCATTGTCGATTCCAGCGTCACGGCGCGCTCGCGCACGCTCTGCCGCTGCGATTCTCGTTCCTCTTCGCGCGCGAAACTCAAGACATCGCAAATGCGCCCGACATCGCCGCGGATCGGGATCGTCCCATGTTGTAGTATCCCAGCCTTGCGGCGCATCTGCGCGCTGCCAACCAGCTTGCGGCCGGCGACGGTAATCTCGTAATGAGACGCGATTTCAAAACAGACGGGACCCGCCCCCTTGTTGTCCCGCCGATCCTGGAGCGCAGCATTGATTGTCAACCCCAGGCCTTCCAAGCCACTCGCCAATCCCTCGCCAATACGCCGGTAGCTATCGACAAGTTGGCCGGCGGCCAAGGGATGATCGATTGGCAGGCACAGACTGTATGTCAGTTCATCGCCGTGTAGAATCGCCTTGCCGCCCGTCGGCCGGCGCACAAGCTGCCAGCCTCGCGCGCGCAAACGATCCATATCGACATCGCGCGATCGCTGGCCGTAACCTAAGGAGAGGCACATCGGCTCCCAACCATAGAGTCGCATGGTCGGCGGCTGTCGACCCGCGGAAACGGCTTCGAATATGGCGCAATCCGTCGCCATATTTCTGGAACCATTTCGGAAGTTTGAGTCTCGTATCAAACGGAGTTGCGGCATTTTTCCGCCTTGCCTATACTGTCTTATGATCCAGATTGGCCCACGAAACGGAACCGTCGCCGAATGTCCCAATCATTCGACAATAAAGAGGGCGCTTTGTCAAATTCGAATGCGCTGCGCTCCGCGACCAACATAGCCGACAGAGCGACCCGTACCGGCGCGTCACCCTCTGTCCGTAGACCGCCGGACTTTTATCAGGAACCGATACGCGTACCGCCCCCTCCACCGGATCCCCTGGCTCGCCGACGCCCTCCAAGGCGTAGGATGGGCGGTAAAGGGCGTCGCCGGGATTGGATCTGGGTCGTCCTAGCGGGGGGCATGATAAGCGTATTCGGCGTTGTTATCCTGGGTATGCTGATTCTGTTGCGCTTGCCGCAGTCATCTCAAGAGGTGATGGCGACTATGGATATTTCCAGCCGGCTGCCAACGCCCGTGGACGCGCGCACGGACTATCTCGCTGACGGCAGGGTCGTCGGCGTCGACGTCCTGCCTTTACAGGATGGCAGCTTGATTGATCTGCGACCATGGGACGGCCAATCGCGCTTCACGGTGGTCCTCGGCGGGCTGGACAGACGACCCGAAGAAACCGGTCTGGGGCATCGCACCGACAGCCTGATGATCGTTAGCATTGACCCCAATAGCAGTAGTATCGGCGTATTAAGCATTCCGCGCGACCTCTTGGTTAGTGTGCCCGGCTATGCCAAGCGGCAAAAGATCAACACTGTGCTGCCCAATGGCGAAGGCCAGCGCTTTGGATTCGGGCCGACGCTGCTTCAGCAGACCATACAATACAATTTCGGTATCCGCGTACACAACTACGTATTGATGGATTTTCAGGCGCTTATCGACATCGTCGACATCATTGACGGCATCGAAATCACCATCGACTACACGATAGACGATCCCAAGTATCCGGATATGAACTACGGCTTTGACCCGCTATTCATTCCAGCCGGCACACACAGGCTGAACGGCTATGATGCCCTGCGTTTTGCCCGCACCAGACATGGCAACAACGACATGCGTCGCGCGGAGCGACAACAATTGGTGCTCTATGCCATTCGCGATCGCGTCCTCAGCTTTGACATGATCCCGCGCCTTGTCCTGCAGGCGCCGCAACTATGGGCCACGCTCAGCGACAACTTGTATACCGGCTTGGAACTTGCCCAAGTCATTCAGCTAGCGCTCTTTGTCAAAGACATTGATCTGGAAAATATCACCACCGGCGTCATGGATTACAACTATGTCGAAGACTATACCACCGAAGACGGCCTATTTGCGGTGATTCCCAGCCAGGGACAAGTCGGCTACCTCATGCGCAAAGTCTTCGGCGACAACTACAATCGGTAGGGGCCAAGAAAACAGCGCACAAAATTCGTGCGCTGTCTATGATCTCGGGCCCACTGTACCGTGTAGCCATAGTGTCGCGAACCTGCAAAAATTACAGGTTGGGAATCGCTCGATAACCTCTGTTTTGGCTCGGGCCTATTACATTAGCTACCAAAGATAGACTCCCGTCAAAAGAATGTTGGCTCGGCACATATAGTTCTATCACGAATACAGCAGGTCCAAGCATTTATAACAAATTCGCTCTGCCATGTAAAGTAATAAAGTGACGCTGAAGCGAAGCCGCGGTTGAAGTCAAGTATTCAATATCGCAAGTAGCGTCTATAATAAGCGTGTCACAAAAGCAATCAAAATATGAGAAGTCGACGGGGGAGTAAAAAATGAGTGACGATCTCTTTAAGGAAAGTCTCGCCGAATTAATCGGCACCTTTGTATTGGTATTTGTGGGATCCGCCGCCGTCCTGGTCGTGGATAAGTTTGGCGTGTTGGTGCCGGCGCTGGCACATGGTTTGATCCTGGTCGCGTTGGTTTACACCTACGGGCACATCTCCGGGGCGCAGGTCAATCCCGCTGTTACACTTGGCTTGCTCGTCGGCGGCAAACAAGACCTGAACAAATCCCTGGTCTACATGCTGGCGCAATTCATCGGCGGCATCATCGCCGCGATCGTGTTGACCGCAGTCTTCCCGAAGGACAACGCTGCCGTCGCCGGCTTCCTGGGAGAGTTCACATACAATTACGGGCAAACCGTCGGTTTCCTCACTGAGGACAGTGTCTGGACGGCCGCCATATACGAGGCTATTCTGACCTTCTTCCTGGTTAGCGCGGTGTTTCAGGCGGCCGTTTATGGACACGCCGGGAAACTGATGGGCGTGGCGATCGGCTTTACACTGGCAGCTAGCATCCTGGCCGGAGGGCCGGCAACCGGCGCGTCATTGAATCCGGCGCGTACGCTGGGACCGGCGCTTGCAGCCGGCGAGACATCTTATCTCGTCCCCTACTTGATCGGCATTTTCGCCGGGGGCGCCATCGCCGGGCTGCTGCACGGAAACATTTTGACTTCGGACGAGTAGACTCGACTTGAGCAAGGGGGCAGATCGCTGTCCCCGCTTCCCGCTTTCGTCTTCGCAGCTTAGTCCACTGGCTCCTCGGGAAGATCCAGTTGTATATGCAATTCCTTCAGCTGCGCGCCGTCCGCGCTTGATGGCGCATGCGCCATGATATCGGCGCCGCCCTGGGTCTTTGGGAAAGCGATCACCTCGCGGATATTGGGCGAGCCCGCCAAGAGCATGACCAGGCGATCAATGCCCCATGCCATACCGCCGTGCGGCGGCGCGCCGTATTCGAATGCTTCCAGCATGTGCCCGAATTCCGCCATGGCATGCTCCATCGTTTGGCCGATCAGGGGGAAGATCTTTTCCTGTATCTGCCGATCGTGAATTCGAATGCTGCCGCCACCCACTTCATATCCATTGCAAATCAAATCATACTGAGAGCCGCGGGCCTCTCCCGGATCACTGTCCAGCAAATGCAGATCCTCCGACAAGGGCATGGTAAACATATGTTGGGAGGGATCCCAGCGCTCATGCTCGTCGTCCCAGATAAACTCCGGGAAATCGATCACCCAGCAAAACGCCAGCAAGTTGTCGTCAAGTTGGAGCTCGGCTTTGAAGTGATTGCGCAAGGCATCGGTCACAGCGTAAACGATCCCCGGCTCATCCGACATGAACAGGAGCAAATCGCCGCCTTCAGCGTCTACGGCATCCAGCAATTCGAGTTTGAGATCCACATTGAAGAATTTGCCAATGGGTCCCCGTAGTTCGCCTTCCGGTTCAGTCGGAACGGTGATATAAGCCAAGCCCTTGGCGCCGGCGCGTCGAGCCATATTTTCCAAATCACGCGCTTCCTTGCGCAGTTGCGTGCCACTCAATGCCGCGGCTTTGCCCGGCACGCGCAGGCATTTGACCGGTTTACCCGCCTTCACATTCTCCACGAAGACCGGGAAGGCGCAGCGCCCTGCAATATGGCTGATATCAATGGCCCGCAAATCAAAACGGATATCCGGTCGATCCGTGCCATACTGCTCCAATGCGTCTTGGTACAAAATCCTTGGAAAGGGCTCGGCGATCAGGCGCTTTTCAGGCGTCAAAGTCTTGACGATCTCGCTCGCCAGCCTTTCCATGAGTCGCATCACATCTTCGCGCTCGACGAAGCTCATCTCAAGATCGAGCTGGGTGAACTCTGGCTGTCGATCACCTCGCAGATCTTCGTCGCGAAAACAACGCGCGATCTGAAAATAGCGCTCGATGCCCCCCACCATGAGCAACTGTTTGAGTTGCTGAGGCGACTGTGGAAGCGCATAGAACATACCGGGTTGCAAGCGGCTCGGGACGAGAAAGTCCCGCGCTCCTTCCGGAGTCGTCTTGAACAGGATCGGCGTCTCCACCTCTATGAAGTCCTCAGCATCGAGAAAATCGCGAATGAACTTGACTACTTTATGGCGCAGGATCATGTTCTGCTGCATCGGCTCGCGGCGCAGGTCCAAATAACGGTGGCGCATGCGCAGCGCCTCATCCACAGTGCCGTCGTCCCTGTTTATATAAAAGGGCGGCGTTTTCGATTTGTTCAAGATGACGATCTCATCGGCAACGATGTCAATATCGCCCGTGGGCAGTTCCGGATTGGCTGTACCCTCCGGCCTGATGCGCACCGTACCGGAAACCTGCAATACATATTCGTTGCGGACGCTGTCGGCTATCGCGTGCGCCTCCGGCGCCAATTTCAGATCGACAACAACCTGCGTAATGCCCCAGCGATCGCGCAAATCAATGAAGATTAGACCGCCCTGGTCTCGCCGGCGATTGACCCAACCCGCCAATGAAACCGGTGTCCCGGCGTCCTTTTCTCTCAACTCGCCGCAGGTGCGTGTCTTCATCATGCGATTATCGCTCCCATTCAGCCAACCTTGGTTCACAAGAGGTCAATATGGATTGTATCAACTCGTGGATTGATCACAAGGCTTGCGCGATTCCAGCTATGAGCCAAGCGCAAAGGATATCACGAAGCGCCAGCCAAACCTAGTGTAATTCTATTCTTCCGAAGCCCATGTCATTGGCAAATGTCGCTGGGATCGCTTTACAGTAAGCGCCTTATTGTCTACACTGTTACTGATGTTTTCACGCGACTATACGGTTACGAAGCGCCAACTCGGCATTGCATTTGTCGCTATCGGCATCGTCGGAATCCTCGGTGTGCTGGCGATCGATATTTTACAAGTGGGACGACAGGGCGGCATCGGCCCCGCCCAGGCATTCGCCCTCTTTGTCATGGTCGTCTTGTTGATTGTCGGCTTGACGCTCATTCCACTGGGTGACGCGCCCGCCTAGGCCAACATGAACACAATCGTACGGCGTCTGCACCGCGGCTTGATGTTGGCGGCATCCTTGGCTCTGCTCTTGTCATTTCTGGTTTACCTGCTTTATGCCACCAATCTGATCCCATTCCCTTTCGACTACGACCAGGGAGAAGGCTTCGAACTACAGGACACCGTTTTGTTCAGCCAGGGGCAGCTGCCCTACCGCGACACCGAAGTCTACCCGTTTTACTCGAGCAATTACCCGCCGCTTTATCATGTGCTGGCAGCCCCAATGGTCTGGATCTTCGGTCCCGCGTACTGGTACGGCCGGATGCTGAGTTTTCTCGCTTCGCTGGCATCCGCCTGCGCCGTCGGATACGCGGTGTATCGCGACGGTCATCGACATCTTTGGCTTGCCGCCTTGTCCGGCTTGGCATTTCTCGCGTCCAATTTCGTGTATCACATAGGTCCCTTATTTCGCCAGCATACGCTGATGGTCGCGCTCGAGATAGCCGCGATCGTGATACTGGCGCGCGCTTTCCCGCAGCGCGACAAGCGCGGAATCGCTTTCGGACTGCTCTTATTGATCTGTGCCGGATATACCAAGCAGTTGGCCGCGATCACAGCGGTCGCGGCATTCGCATGGATGTTTTTGCGGCAACCCCGGGCTGCGCTGCGATGGGCTGCGGGTTTCATCGTGTTCGGCGCTTTGATCTTCCTCTGGCTGAATCTGGCTTCCGACGGTCATTGGTGGACGCAGGCGATCGTCGCCAATGTCAACCAGTTCCATCCTTCGCAAGCCTTTGGACTGTTTGTCTTGTGGTTCCAACTGCATGGATTCCTGCTAGTCCCCGCTGGATTGCTGATGATTTATGAGACATATTTCGACCGATTGTCGATCTACGCGATATGGTTTATTTTCGCCGCGCTGGTTGGCGGAATCGCTTCCGGCACCTGGGGCGCGGGCGACAGCTATTTCACCAGCTCGATAGCCGCCGCATGTATCCTCAGCGGCATTTGCCTCTCGCGCAGCGTAAAAGCAGCATGGCGGTCTCCGCCTTGGCTGCAACGCGTTTTGGACGGCGCTGCCTGGCCGATTTTGCTGCTCGCGCCGCTGCTCTATCTTGGATATGCGCGCGCGACGCTAAAGATGCCCACACAGGGCGCCTTCGCGCCTCTGGCCAATTTGCTGAGAGTCGAGCCAAATGCGCGCGAGTCATTTTATGATTCCGCTTCATTTGACGTGCCGGGTTACGCCAACATCGGCTACTTCGTCTCCGAGGAGGATGAAGCAGCGGGCCGGCGCATCGTCGATCTGATCAAGGGCAGCGATCGCCCCGTCTTGAGCGAAGACGCGAGCTTCGCCTTCGCGGCAGATCGCGACATCGTGTCCAATCCAACACAATTGCGCAATCTCTTTCTCGCCGGCTTGTTCCGGGGAGACCGGCTAATCGAGATGATCGAGACACATCAATTCGGCTTGGTGATCCTGCGGGCGCAGTTCTATCCGACGCCGGTTCTGGAAGCGATCGGTCGCGCCTATGAGCATTGGCAGACCATTCACATGAATAGATTTGACTACCTGATCTTGCGTCCGAAGTCCGGCGCAAGTGAATAGCTGGGAGGAGGGACCTGTGACAACCGCCTATCTGACACACCTGAGCTTTACCGAACACGATTTCCCGCGCCATCCCGAACATGCCGGGCGCATCCAAGCGGTGTGGTCGGCTTTGGAAAAAGCTGGATTGGCCGATCAACTTCTGCAACTGGCGCCTGCCCCCGCCACTGACGAAGAGATTTTGGCGGTACACAGCGCCACGCATCTACAAAGGCTGGTTTATATCAGTCAGTCGAATCGCGAGGTCTTGATCGACCAGGATACCTACGCCCTCCCCTGTTCGCTGGACGTCAGCCGCCTGGCGGCCGGCGCCATGATCGGCGCAGTCGACGCCGTTTGCGCTGGAGACGCCGACAATGCGCTGGCGATCGTCCGGCCGCCGGGCCACCACGCCACACTCGACCGGCAGATGGGCTTCTGCCTGCTGAATAATGTCGCCATCGGCGCGCGCCACGCGCTGACAAAGCATCAATTGCAGCGGGTCATGATTCTTGATTACGATGTACACCATGGCAACGGCACGCAAGATATCTTCTACAGCGATCCAGCGGTCATGTTTCTGTCAATTCACCAAAGTCCTCATTATCCGGGCACCGGGCGCCTCGACGATGTCGGCGAGTCCGCAGGAAAAGGCACAACATTAAATATACCGGTGGCGGCCGGGCACGGCGACCGGTCCTATCGTCTGATGTTTGAACAAGTCGTGATACCGGCCACAGAGCGCTTCAGGCCCGACCTGATACTGATCTCGGTCGGTTTTGACGCGCATTGGGCCGATCCGCTGGCCGGCATGCACTTGAGCCTGGGCGGTTATGACTGGCTGGCCCGCCAATGCCTGAAGCTGGCGAAGCAAGTCTGTGCCGGCAGGATCGTATTCCTGATGGAAGGCGGCTACGATTTGAAGGCGCTGTCTCACGGCTGGTGCAATATCGCGCGCGCGCTGCTGGATCGTGAGGAATTGAGCGATCCCTACGGCGCGGCGACAGAAGGCGCTTCGGCTCGCGATATTCAGAGCCTGATCAATCGCGTCCGGGTAATTCACGGCATCTAGGTCACCAGCAGGTCGCCCTCGGCTCCACCCGCCGCTACCAAGCTGCCGCGCAAATCGAAGACCTGATCCCGCAATGCCGCCGCCTTTTCAAATTCCAGCGATTGAGCCGCCTTTTGCATTTCGTTTTCCAGTTCTTCAATCATTTTCTCAAGTTCATCGGCCGGCAGCCCCAGCAAGCCCTCGTTCAGCGTCGCCGCCTCCTCTTTTTCTTCACTCTCGATGGAACGCAAGCGGTCGGTTATGTCCTGAATATCTTTGACGATTTGCTGTGGTTCGATGCCGTTTTCCAGGTTAAACGTTTCCTGCTTGACACGACGTCGGTCCGTCTCATTGATGGCGGCTGCCATCGCCGGCGTCGTCTGATCAGCATACATGATCACTTTGCCCTCAACATGACGCGCGGCGCGCCCAATTGTTTGTATCAGCGCCGGCTCCGAGCGCAGGAAACCCGATTTGTCGGCATCCAGAATGGCCACCAGTGAAACTTCCGGCAGATCCAAGCCCTCCCGCAAGAGGTTGATGCCCACCACAACATCATAGACCCCCATGCGCAGATCGCGCAGGATTTCAACGCGCTCCAGCGTATCAACTTCCGCATGCAGGTACTGCCCTTTGATGCCGAGTTCGTTCAAGTATCCCGCCAATTCTTCGGACATGCGCTGCGTCAATGTGGTGACCAGAACGCGTTGTCCCATCTTCACGCGCAGGGCGATCTCCTGCAGCAAATCGTCGATCTGACCGTCGATAGGGCGCACGTCGATCTGCGGGTCAACAATGCCGGTTGGCCGAATGATTTGCTCCGCGACCTTTTGCGCATGTTCATGCTCGTATGGACCCGGCGTCGCGCTGGTGTATATCGTCTGCCCGACCCGTTGTTCGAACTCATTGAACTTCAGAGGCCGGTTATCCAAAGCGCTCGGCAAGCGGAAGCCGTAATCGATCAGCACCTGCTTGCGCTGGCGGTCGCCGTTGTACATGCCACGGATCTGGGGCAAGGTCATGTGACTTTCGTCGATAATCAGCAGGTGATCGTCGGGCAAGTAGTCAATCAAGGTGAAGGGCGCGCTGCCGGGCGGACGGCGATCAAAATGCCGCGAATAGTTCTCGATACCGGTCGTGAAACCCACCTCGCGCAGCATTTCCACGTCATAGCGCGTGCGCTGCTCGATTCTTTGGGCTTCGATCAGTTTGTCTTCGTCTTTGAAATACTTGATCTGTTCTTCCAGTTCCACTTCGATGTCGCCAATGGCCTCGCGGATATGCTCCTCGTCGGTGATGTATTCGCGCGCCGGGAAGATGGTCACCAGCTCGTGCCTATGAATTACTTCCATGGTCAAAGGATGAAACTCGATGATCTTTTCGATTTCATCGCCCCATAGATAGATGCGGTAGGCCATTTGCGAGTATCCCGGGACAATCTCCAATGTATCGCCCCGGGCGCGAAAGGTGCCGCGCCGCAACTCCATATCGTTGCGCGTATACTGGATGCGAACCAGATCGCGCAGAATCCGCTCGCGACGAATCTCGTCCCCGACCTTCAATTCAACCGACATCTTGCGCCAGTTGACCGGATCGCCCAAGCCATAAATGCAAGAGACTGAGGCCACAATCAGCACATCGCGCCGCGAGAACAGGGAGGCCGTCGCCGACAGGCGCAGGCGCTCAATCTGTTCATTGATGTCGGTCGACTTTTCGATGTACAAGTCGTGGCGCGGTACATAGGCTTCCGGCTGGTAATAATCATAGTAGCTGACGAAGTATTCGATGGCGTTGCTGGGGAACAGGCGCTTGAATTCAGCGTAGAGCTGCGCGGCCAGAGTCTTGTTATGCGCCATCACCAGGGTCGGGCGCTGCGTGACCTGCACGATATTGGCCACGGTAAAGGTCTTGCCGGTGCCGGTGGCGCCAAGCAAGGTTTGATGTCGGTGGCCCCGCTGCAACCCATCAAGAAGGTCATCGATGGCGCTTGGCTGATCGCCGGTTGGGTCGAAAGGAGATTCCAGTTGAAACTCGGGCATTTTGGCTTCAGATCCTCTTTCAGAACAGGCGTTCGATCTTTCGTCCAGTATAGCCTAACTGAAGGTCCGATTTCAAGGCAAAACATGACGAATCAAGATCAAAACTTCGAGGCTTATCTTTTTCTCTTGACAAGCGCTTTCTTCGATGTTACTGTCCAATCACGCAACGAAAATGGTTGCGATAATCGTTGCGGGGTGGAGCAGTGGTAGCTCATCGGGCTCATAACCCGAAGGTCGTTGGTTCGAATCCAGCCCCCGCTACTCTGCTGATGTAGCTCAGCTGGTTAGAGCGCACGACTCATAATCGTGAGGTCGGAAGTTCAAGTCTTCCCATCAGCACCTGGATCGAGATCCCGCGTCGGGGTCTTTTTTGTTGCGGTCGCTCTGGAACGACTTCAGTTTTCCAATCGCAACAAATCCTCTACGGTCTCCCGCCTTCTACTAACCGACCAGCTTGCCCCATCAGCCGCCACAACTACCTCGGCGGGACGCATCCGGCTATTGTAGTTACTCGCCATGGCCATGCCATAGGCGCCGGCTGTCATGATCGCGACCTGATCGCCAACCTTCAGCGGCGTCATTTCGCGATCTTCCGCCAGCACATCGGTGGATTCGCAGACGGGTCCGACAACCTGTGCCAGCACTCGCTCGCCATCAGACTGCCTGAGCGGAACGATTTCGTGCTGCGCCCCGTATAATGCCGGACGGATCAATTCAGTCATGCTCGCGTCGACGATATAGAAGGTCTTGCCTCCCTGTATTTTCACGTAAAGGACCGTCGCGAGCAAAATGCCAGCATCGGCAATGACTGCCCGTCCCGGCTCCAGCAATACTTGATATCCATAAAGATAAGGCGTAATCTCGTTGACGAGATTCTCAATAGCCGGGATCGACTGATCGTGCCTGTAGGCAACGGGCAAGCCGCCGCCCAGGTTAATTGTGTGGATTTCCCGAAAAGAACCAATCAACTGTTTCGTCTTCGCCAGCGCCTGGGTAGTCGGGGCGGAGTCGCCAAGCTGGCTGCCGATATGCACATGGATGCCGCATATATTGAGACAAGGATAGCGTTCGGGCCGTTCAAGCGCGTCGCCTATCGCACCCGCAGTCAAGCCGAATTTGGCGCCGCCGTGCCCGGTAGATATGTGCGGATGGGTATTGGCGCTCACCTCGGGATTGAAACGCAGCGCCACTTGTACCCTTTCCGTTCCCATAGATGACGCCGCATCGTTTATGTGCTGCAGCTCCAACTCATTCTCGACATTAAACCAAGCGATGCCTCGCTCAACCGCAAATGCGATTTCCGCGACCGTCTTGCCGACCCCGGCGAAGACGATGTCTTGAGCAGCCGCCCCGGCATGCAGCGCGCGGGCGATCTCACCACCGCTCACCGCGTCGATGCCGGCGCCTTCGTCAATCAGCGTCCGCAAGATTGCCGCGTTGCTATTGGCTTTTGCGCTGTAATGGATGCGCGCGCCGACCGGTTCAAACGCGGCCTTCAAGCGCCGGTAATTCTCTTGAATACGCTTGAGACTGTAGACGTAAACCGGAGTCTCCAGCTCCCGCACGATGGCATCAAGCGGCAGATCGTCGATCATCAGCGCAGCATCGACGACGCGAATCGAACTGTTGAAGACCATATGACCTGCTCGCTCCCTCGGGTTTTCCAGCAGTTACGCGCATAACAAAAAAAGGAGACATATTCGCTATGTCTCCTCCTTGGGTGCGGGAGCGACGGGATTTGAACCCGCGATCTCCGGCTTGACAGGCCGGCATGTTAACCGCTACACCACGCCCCCTTGCATCGGGACTACGTTATCATTTGCCAAACACTCTGTCAAGTGGCGGGTTGAGACTTCTCGGCTGTGCGCGACGCATTCCATCTAGCCCTTGTTTACGTAAACCGCGTCGCTCATGCGACGAGAACGCTTGCGATTTTGCGTGAGCGGGACATTTCTGTGACCTTTTCGCCGGTTACGCGCCGAGCGGCTACAACTGTCCGAAGCCGCCAATGGCGCTGGACTTGCCCGACAAATAGCGAGCGGTCAGAATCAATATCAGTATCGACGGCGCCACAAAGACCAGTGACATGGCAGCCGTGAGCGCATTGTTGCTGCCGGATGCCGTGGAGAAGAGTAACACGGGCATCGTGATCACCTGCCCGGCTCCGATCAGAAAGGTCAAGATATACTGGCTCCAGGAGATCAAATAGGCGAAGAGACTCGCGACAACAATGCCGGGGAATATGGCGGGCAGGGTCACGTGCCAGAAAGTCGCCAGCACGCCAGCGCCCAGGGAGCGCGCTTGCTGCTCGTACTCCGGGTTGTAATTGGCGAAGACGCCGGACAAGGTAAGAACCACATAGGGCATCACCGGCACCAGGTGAACCAATCCAACGCCAAGCATATTGCCGGAAAGTCCCCAGCGAATAAAGTTGATATTCAGCCCCATAGCGACGGCGATGCCCGGCACGATGGTCGGCGATATGATCAAGAACTCAATCACACGCTTGCCCCGAAATGAATACAGCCCCAGCGCGCGAGCCGCGGGCAGACCGATGATGACGGAACTGAATGTTACGCCCACCGCCAAGATCGTGCTGCTTAGCAAGGCTTCGGGAACTTTGGAATTGGCCGCGACAATTGATTCCCAAGCGCGCAGGCTGATTTCCTTGGGAAACAATTGCGGATAAAACCAGCGAAAGGAAAATGCGTTGAAGAAGAACGCGATCAGGGGCGTCAAGAGCAAAAAGATCAGGAGCACGACAGCGCAATAGTGCAGGACGCGAGCCAGGCGTTTGCGGGCGGTAGGACGAGACGATACGGGCGCCATTGTTGTCACGGTCGCTCTCAATCTTTGCGGATCGTACGACGGCTCAACCACATGTAGCCGAGCACCAGGAAGAAAACGATAATCGATATAATGATGCTGATGGCCATTCCCTCGGTACGCGCATTCAAATCGGGATCACGGAAGAATCGCACAGCTGTCACCGTGAGCGTTCGCGGAAAGCGAACGCCCAATATCGCCGGCACCTCAAATGAACCGAAGGTGAACGCAAATACAAGAATAGATCCGGAAAGCAGCCCGGGCATGACCAGTGGCAATATCACATAACGAAAGCGCTGCCAACGATTGGCGCCCAGGCTACGCGCCAAATCTTCATAGTCCACGCCCAGCGATTGCAAGACCGCCAGCACGATCACCCCGACAAAGGGCACCTCTTTCCAGACAAAGGACAAGATGATGCCGATGCCGAATTTGTCCCTGACAAGCACCGGAAAATCACTGGGATAGCCGAAGATGCCAATCTGCGCCCCGGTCCGCGATATAAGCCCGCTCTGCGAGAACAAAAACAAGATGCCAATCGCCGCCACCACATGCGGAACAGGCAGATTCAATTGGTAAAGAAAGGTGGCCAAGCGCTTCCCAAAGAAACTGCGGCGCAGCAGGAGCGCGGTCGCCAGCGCCAACACCGCCGACAAAAATGTGCTGGCGAAGCTGACCCAGATCGTCAGCAGGAGTCCCTGCCAGAAAACACTCGCGTATTGTTCGGAAAATATGATGTTCTCATAGGCTTGCAGCGAGATCTCGGTACGACCGATAATCGGCTGCCAACCGAGGCTGACCAGCGAGCCGTAAGTCAAACCGCCGATGAACAGGAATATGATGACAGCCATGGTCGGCGCCAACATGATTGGGATGCGCCAGCGCTCCCAGAACCCCATTGAATCGCTCCCCCTTCAGATTGACTGGTCTTGCTCGGCTAGGACAAGCTCCTGCGAGGGTCCAGATACACCTCGTCCGTTCCCAAAGACCGCAAAAAACTCAAAAGTTGTCCGTGCATTTCCGCCGCTATATTCTTATTCCGCAAGTATACGTTGTTCTCTTGCTTGGGGTCCGCGATCCGGTCGTACAATTCTACTTCTTCGCCCGCGACGCTATATAGCAGCGTCCAGTCGCTGCTCGTGACCGTGCTTGGTTGATTCTCTCGCATGCGACGCTCCTCATCGTCGACCACTCTTATGCGCTGTCCGGCAAGGTACATCGGCCATGATGTCACGACATAGTCGTGTATCGCGTCTACAGATCCGTCGATTAGCCCGCTTAAAGAATCAGCTTGCACCCTCGCTGGCGTTTCGATGCCAACCAGATCCAAGATCGTGGGCATGACATCAGGCAGAGAAACCAGCGCGTCAACGCGCCCAGCGCCGGCGCCGGGCAAATAAAGCAGCAGCGGAATCCGCGTCACTTCATCGTAGAGTGGGCTACGATACCATTCTCCTTTAACATCGGAAACGATTTCTTCACTGTTTTCCAGGCGGTACATGAGCGTGGATGCGGCGCTGCCCTTGGCCGGACCCAGGTAATAGCCAAGCTCGGACTTGAAACGACCCTTGCCCCAAAGTCCGTGCTCGCCGAAGTAAAAGCCATGATCGGACAAAAAAATGATGACCGTGCTTTCCAGCAAATCCAGGGATTCGATGCGATCCAGCAGACGTCCGACGGCGCGATCGACCATAGTGACTTCGGCGCAGTAGTGGGTGTGCGCCAATTCTATATCGCGCTGGCAGAACCCGGCCTCGCGCCAATCCCAGTAAGTCGGGTGCGCGCTGATGTCGTCGGCATATTGCGCATCATAAAGTTCTATGTAATGTTTGGGCGGCTGCCAGGGTTCGTGCGGATCCCAAGTATCGACATAGAGGAAAAACTTGTCGCGAAAATGCCGCTCCAGCCATTCCTCGGCGATACGCAGCGTGGTCGGCGCGAAGTAATCGGATTCGTAAGTCCAGCCAGAGGTCACGTTGTCGCGCGAGGGTCCGTAAGATTGCCCGCGCACCCAATGAAAATCGCTGAATCCGCGATCATAGCCGTAACCGTGGCGCAGGACGAAGGGCGTGTCCGCCACGCCAAAAGTCCGGTAACCCGCCGCCGTCATCAGCCCCGCCAATGTCGTCTCTGTCCTCGGCAGCGGGCTCCAACCCAGATAACTGAAGCTGTGCCTGCCTGTCATCAAATCGGCGCGCGCCGGCACCGTGGGGAAAGAAGACGCAAAGGCTTTATCAAAGACAATGGCGCTCTGCGCGAAGCGATCAAGATGCGGCGTACGAATCCACGGGTTACCGTAACACCCGACATGATCGCGACGAAAGGTATCCGACACAATAAGAACCACATTCATGTGATTCGTCCGCTCCACTTCACGTTTGATTGATATGTGAAAGAAGAGGGCGGCATCGCATTGATACCGCCCTCACCGGCATCAACAAATCAGCATTCGTCCCGCAATACACAACGCTCCCAATCTTGTTCGGTAAGCGTGTGATATTCCGACGCCGTATTGGGGACCAGAGCCGCGAATTCAGCCGGATCGGCCGCGCCGACAATAGCAGCGGCGATGTCCGCGAAGGTCTGCGCTTCCTCTTCACTCAGGGTCGAGAAATCGACAACCGGCGTCGCGCCTGTGCCGAGGCTGTTGGTATCCAATTGCGCCGCCTGCATATCCGGACGTACCAGCAGATTACCCATCACCAGCGCCGCCGCCTTGTTGGCGGAATTGATTGGAATCGCCAGATAGCTGAAGCCACTGATCATATTGGCGTCAAAGAGATAGGCTTTGGCAGTTTCTGGCAACTGTCCGCTGGCGATTCCGCGCGCCGCGCCCGTACCGGTGAGCGTCAAGGAGAAATCGACTTCGCTATTGGCAAAGAGTTCATTTAGCTCATTGGCGGTCGCTGGATAAGTCGCTCCTTCACGCCAGAGATTGGGTTCCCAGGCATTGAGAACTTCCCAGGCCTTGGGCGAGCATTCATCCCAGACGGATTGATCAAAGGCGGCGAAGGGCTCTGGACCGCCACAAAGTTCATACATCAATTGCTTGACGATTCTCGTGCCCTGGAAGGCGCCCGGTCCCGGCGCCACATACGTGAAGCGTCCAGGATTCGCGGCGATCCACTCGCCCAATTCCGCATAGCTCCGCGGCAAATCTTCGGCGTCCATCCTGGCGGTATCATAGATCCATTGGAATGCGCCCGCCGCCCAGGGCTGCTCGGAATAATCGATCGGCTCGCCAAAATCGAGCAAGAAGCCGCCGTTTTCCCAATCCAAGTACTTGCTATTGGGTACGTTTAGAGTCCAGGGTCCATAGAGCAAGCCCGCCTGCTTGAGCGTCTTGAAGTTCTCGCCGTTGATCCAGATCAGGTCAATCGACCCCGCATCGTGCGCGACGCCCGCTTCTTCTTCACTTAAGACCTGATTGACCGCATCAACCGTATCGGCCAATGGGACCCGGTTCAACGTGACACCGTAGTTCTCCATCAACTCGCCGCCATAAACAATATCAACGAAACTGTTCCAGGCGTCGGAACCGCCCCACATATGCCAATTGAGCGTTTGGCCGCGCGCTTCTTCCAACACCGCGTCCCAGCTATCGAACCCGGGCGGACCTTCCATGTCATCTGCCGCGACCATAGACATTGGCAACAGAATTAGACAAAGCAAAATAAATACCAATACTCTATATCTAAACATGATCAACTCCTCACCTAGTCGAATAAATCTGCCCCATTTCTGCGGACGGAGACTCGCCGCATGACAGCGAACCGGACATCCATTTGCGCATATGCGCCAAGTCGTATTCTAACACAAAGGTTGCTGCGTCTCCATTGACCGCCGCTACATTGCCGTCACTGTCGCTGCGCGCGACCTATTAGGGATAGCATTCTATCGAGCCTCAGACATAATTCCGGTTACGACAAGTACAGGATCTACGGTTATGTCGACGGCAAAATCGATCATGGAAATCTCTAAAGCTGAATGGCTTGCCGCCCTGCAGTTGACGGAAGCGGAGGCGCCGGAGGCCGTGATCGTGGAAGGTTCCTGGTGGCGGCAACAGCGTAATGATTGGCGTCTTTCCTATCTGACGGGTGTTGAAGAACTTCGCTTTCCCGATATCTTTGCGGGGGAGTGGAGAGGCAAGCGCGTCGCCTATTGCTGCGCCTACGGAGCGCCGCGCGCGGCCGAGATCATTCATCTTTTTTCCCTGATCGGCGCAAGACTAGCCATACAAATCGGCACCTGCGGCGGATTGCAGCCCGGACTCAATCCGGGCGATATCATCCTGCCGACCGTCGCCATCGCTCGCGACGGCGTCGCGCATCTTTATGGGGGACAGGAAGAGGTAAACAGTGATGCTCTTTGGTCGGAGAATGCACGCAACGCCATGCTTGAGCGCCGTATCGACGTACATCAAGGCATACATCTGACCTGGTCGTCGATTTTCGCGCAAGACCGGCGGCTAATCGAGACCTGGCGCCAGGCGGGCTACTTGTCAGTCGATATGGAAACGGCGACAACACTTGCGACCGCCAGCTATTTCGGCGTACCAGCGCTATCTATGCTGGCGGTCTGGGACGATCTAATCCAGGGAAAAAGTTTTCTGGATCCGCTCGCGCAAGACGAACAGAACGCGCTGGACGCCAGCAATCAAGCTGTCTATGAAGTCGCTCTACAACTCGTGGAAATGATCAATACCAAGTGAAACGAGGCAAATCTGCTCATTTGGATACAGGGCGTCATTCACATTCGCAGACGATTCGAATACAATTCGCGCCTGTCTGTCGACGGCGGGAAATGATAAATCCGTGACTTATCGCAGGGTGCTGGTATTCTGGCTGCCCTTGGCAATGGCTTGGCTTTTGATGACGGTCGAAGGTCCCTGGATTCAAGGCGTAATCAGTCGAAAGCCGGATTCCGAAACGCAATTGGCCGCCTTCGGCTTGATGTTCTCTTTGTCCATATTGATCGAAACGCCGGTCATCATGCTTTTGGCGACCGGCAGCGCTTTGGCGCGCAACCGGCAAGCGCTTCGCGTCTTGTGGCGCTTCATGATGGCGGTCAATCTGCTGGTAGCCGTGGTCGCCATTCTAATGGCATTTACGCCATTGCTCGACTTCTATCTCGGCGCCTTGCTAAATGTCCCGGCTCATATCGTCGAGGCGACGCGCCCCGCCATGCGCATCATGATCCTCTGGGGCGGCTTAATCGGATATCGCCGCTTCCACCAAGGCATCATGATCCGCTTCGGCAAAACGCGATATGTGGGCTATGGCACGGTCTTGCGGGTGCTGGTTTCGGGAAGCATGGCCCTGGTCCTGGGCGCCATCACCCAGGTCGCCGGCGCCGCCATCGGCGCCCTGGCGCTGGTATGCGCAGTTGCGGCTGAAGCCATTTATACCTATCGCGTCTCCCGCGTCGACGTCAAACGCTTGCTGGGTACGCCGCTCCGGGATAAACTGCAATCCTTGAGCTATGGCGACGCGCTTCGTTTCCATCTGCCCTTGGCCATCACCAGTTTCATCACTTTGGGGATCCATCCGGTCATCGAACGCGGGCTCGCCAGTATGCCGGACGCCTCGCAGAGCCTGGCGGCCTGGCCCGTCATCTTCTCGATCATGCTCTTGACGCGATCGGGAGGCATGGCCTATCAAGAGGTCGTGATCTCGCTCAATGACAGCGAAGAGAATCACCGAATCCTGCGCGGATTCACGCTGCGTCTCGGAATCAGTCTGAGTCTGATCATGGTCCTGTTTGTTTTCACGCCTTTGATCGACTTCTACAATACAACGATCCTGAATGTGCCGGGTAACCTGCACGGGCTTGTGCTGCTGGGCACGCAATCGGCTTGTCTGATCCCCCTGCTGACCACCCTGCAAAGTTACCTGCGCGCTCTGCTCATGCTAAGCCGCAAGACCGCTGCCATATACCAGGCCATCATCCTGGGTTTCCTGGTCACGACCGCTATCGTATGGGGCGGCATAGACCGCGGCATGCACGGCGTTCTGGCCGCGGGCTTGGGTCTGACCATCGGGCATATCATCGAGCTGGGCTTTCTTTATTTCATCTATCGCAGACAAGACGCGGCCCTTAGGCTGCACTGGCAGGCCGCCGTGGCGCTTGCAGGGGGCGACTGATTCGCCCTCAACCGTCTTGGAGCGCTGACATGGGCTTCGGCGGATGTCAAAAGCTCGAAAGGAAGCTGCGAACATGACTTTCAACAATGACATTCTGCCCCTTCGGCAACAAGCCGCGATTCGCGACAGCTGGCTAAAGAAGCGCTTGGATACGTTTATCCCCGAGCTATTGGACCGCCTGGACATTGATATGTGGATCATCGCTTGCCGGGAATACAACGAAGATCCGGTGCTGATGTCGATGCTGCCCGCCACATCCATGTCCGCTCGGCGCCGTACCATGTTGGTCTTCTCGCGGGAAAGAGACGGATCTGTTCGCCGGCTGACACTGTCACGCTACGGTTATGACGAGCTCTACGAAACAGTCTGGGATCCCGATGAAGAAGACCAGCACGAATGCCTCGCGCGCCTGGTCGCGGAACGCGATCCTGCGACCATTGGCATCAACAGTTCCTCAAGTTTTTCCTTCGGCGATGGCATATCATTTACCGAGTATTCGCTCATTTGCGAGGCTTTGGGAGATCCCTACAGGTCGCGAATTGTGAACGCCGAAGGCCTCTGCGTAGGCTGGCTGGAACGTCGATTGCCCGAAGAAATCCGCGCCTATCCGCGCCTGGTCGAGATCGGCCATCGAATCATAGCACGGGTCTTCTCGACCGCGGTCATCCATCCGGGCATATCGACGACGGATGACGTCGTTTGGTGGATGCGCCAGACCATGCAAGACGCGGGCTTGCAGGCATGGTTCCAGCCCACAATCGATATTCAAGCGCCTGGCCAAAGCTATGAAGATACCGACGATCCACGCACGACGATTATGCCCGGCGACCTTCTGCACTGCGATATGGGCTTCCATTACCTGGGCCTGGCGACCGACCAGCAGCAGCATGCCTATGTATTGCGGCCGGGCGAAAGGGATGCGCCGGCCGGGTTGCGCGGCGCATTGGCAGACGGCAATCGGCTGCAGGACATCCACATGGGACTGATGGCTGTCGGTGCTACCGGGAACGAGGTGCTGCGGGAGACGCTCGAACAGGCAGAGGCTGAGGGCATTCGTCCGCAGATTTATTCGCACCCGCTCGGATTCCATGGACACGCCGCCGGACCTATCATCGGCCTCTGGGATCGGCAGGACGGCGTTCCCGGTGTTGGGGACTATCCTCTTTATGACGATACGGTTTATTCCATAGAGTTGAACGTCGTTCGAAGCGTTCCAGAATGGGATGGGCAAGATCTGCGCATCATGCTGGAAGAGGACGCAGTCCTCACGGATGGCGCGATGCGCTGGCTTGATGGCAGGCAAGAAACCTTCTATTTGATCGGCTAAAGGATTGTCAAACTCGCCGATTTCTAATTTCGCTAACAGGCTTTTTGCATCGCCGCAAAAGATAATTTACAAGTCCTTCCTAACATTGTGCTGATGCAAGTCGTCCAAGCACAATGAAAGGAAGTAATCCATGAAGCAGCTTCGTCATCACTTTATCGCGCCTATGACAATTGGCGCGATCATTGCATTGCTGATGTTGGCCGCCCTGCCGGCCGCGGGCATCTACGCCGTAGACCTTGTCAGCCATCCCAACGACGTATTCACGGACGCCTACCGGAATGCCAGCCCATCGGTGGTGGCGATCAGCGTCGAAAGGGAAGAGGGCGGCGGCAACGGCTCCGGATTTGTCATCGACAAGGACGGTCACATCCTGACCAACGCCCATGTTGTAGATGAAGCGCGAGAGATTGTCGTCAATTTTATCGATGGCGCCAAAGTTCGCGGCACAACCATCGGCATCGACAGGGCGTCGGATCTGGCGGTAGTCAAAGTTGATCTGCCCGCAGAGCAATTGTCGCCGATTCCCTTTGCCGATTCTCAAGACCTGGTCATCGGGCAAATAGTGCTGGCGATTGGCAGTCCCTTTGGACAAGGCTGGACCTTGACCTCCGGCATCGTCAGCGCACTCGACCGCAGGATTCGCGGCTTGACCGAGTTCTCCATCGGCGGCGTCATCCAGACCGACGCCTCGATCAATCCGGGCAATAGCGGGGGGCCGCTAATCAATCTCGACGGCGAGGTCATCGGCGTCAATTCCCAGATCATCAGCGAAACGCGCAGCAGCGCCGGCGTCGGTTTCGCCATCCCGTCGAACTTGGCGCGGCGCGTCGCCCGGTCTCTGATCGAAACCGGCGAGATGCGCTACAGCCTGATCGGAATCACTGGTTTCGACGTGCCGCTGAACGTGAGCGAGCTGTTGGGTCTTCCCAACAACTTCCGCGGCGTGGTCGTAAGGGAAGTCGTGGACGGTGGCCCAGCCGCCGCGTCGGATCTGCGCGAAATCGCTGAAATGCGCACCTTGGACAATGAACTCGTGGACATGCGCGTCGATATCATCACAGCCATTGATGGGGTCGCCATCAATGGCATGAATGACTTGATCACATATCTGGCGCGGAAAACGCATCCTCATCAAGAGATCACGCTCAGCGTCTTGCGGGACGGCCTCCAAGAGCTGGAGCTTCCGCTCAGGCTAGGTAGCCGCTAGACGCTGCCGCATTTCGCGCGCCCTCGCTCGTGGAGCTAGGGCGCTTTCACTTTTTATCCGCGCTTTAAGGTTCAATTGGATGAGGGCCAGGGCAATTGCATCAAAATCAGCATACGCTGCGATAAAGACAAAAAAGACTTAAAACTAACCAGAGCCGCTCGGCGCGTAACCGGCGAAAAGGTCACAGGAATGTCCCGCTCACGCAAAATCTTAAGCGTTCTCATCGCATGAGCGACGCGCTATGCGTAAACAGGGGCGAGCCTTGGCTGGCCCACGGCTCCGGCTAGGTTTTGCGGCCGACCCGCCCGGTCGCCCCTACGGCCGACCATTATTTTGGAGTTGCATGACTTTGTTGGTTCTACTAAGAACATGGAGAGCAACTATACTCTAGGTTAAATCTCGGTGATCTCGGTGTCCTCGGTGGTTGAGATTTTTTTGTTTCAACCGAATAGGATTCACTATAATGGCGCTCTTGTCTTTTTCTGCTGACTATCAGGCGGTATAGTTCGGGAGGGCTAATTTGCGGAGGATATGCCAATGGGTCGCTTTGAAAAACAGCGCGTTCAACTTGAGACCGGCGCATGGTCCATGGTATACAGCCTGGAGATCGCTCCACAGGAACTGAAATTCGAAGACCTGCACCCGATGAGCAGTTATGTACGCCAACAGGACATCGCCCGCATGCACTACGCCCGCGCAAGAGCGCGCGGACAGGACAATCCGCATATCCTGACCTGGACCGCCATGCAGACCGACCGCCGGGCGGAGCATATGTTTCCCGGGCTCGATTATGGTTTTGATGGCGAGCAAATCATCAGCGCCAATTCCTTCGTCGCCCGTGTCCTGCGCCAATTGCTCGCGCGGGGCTGGTTGCAACTGCACGAATACATCGGCGATACTTACGAATGGCATACGGAAATAGCGCCGGGGAATGATATCTGGGGAGCGCGTGCGGGGGCCATGACACGCTGGCTGGAAGAATCTATTCAACTGGACCTCTACCCCAACGTCGAAAGGGGCAGCTACCAGCCGCGCCTGTTTCGCGAATTTGACGCCACCCGCAATTTTGTCCGCATCGGCCGCTGCGACTTCGTTCGTCACTTTGTGCAGAATCACGAACGAATGGCGGCATTCAACACATCGCATTTCTTGCACGAGCATGACGACCTCGTCAGTCATCATTCCGGATACGGAGACGCCATAGGCTTGATGGTGTCGGAGAATACGATCTTGCGTCCACCGCTTTATCAACGCGGATGCCTGCTTTTTGACGGGGCAGAGTGGACGGTGCAGACCATGAGCCTCGAAGACATAGCCCTGATATTGCCGGATGACATCAACTTGCGAGCCGACGCCTCCGGCGACCAGCAGTTCGGACTGAATCCCGCCGACCCATCGGGGATAGCCATTTACACCCGCGCCGCGCGCTTGCGCGAAAACGGCCGTCCGCTCGATCGGACACCGGCGGAAGACCGCCATGAATTTGTCATTGTGAATCGACAAGTGCTAAGCTGGAAACGAGGCGGGGATCTCCAGATCCCCCAAAACGGCTTTGTCTTGTCCTTGGGCGCCGACGCGCTGCGGGAGTCCACAATTGAGAAGATCGCTGAGGACGCCTGGATAGAATACGAGTTTGCCGATCCGTCGAAAGGCCTGGTTTCAGGCGTCCAGGCCGGTCCCATCCTGCTGCAAGATGGCCGGAACGAGCTCAAGTCCACCGACGCAAACGAAGAATATTGGGCCAGCCGCAGCATCGGCGGCGAGCATATTGTCGGTATCACGCCGGTGAATATGGACCCCGGCTCGCCTGGCGAAAGAAAAGCGCGCAGCGCGCTAGGCATTAAAGAGGATGGAAACCTGTTGCTTGTCGTGGTCGACGGTTGTGATCCCGCGGCCAGAACTGAACTGGATAGCGCGGGAGCGACGCTCTTCGAGCTTGCGGACCTGTTGGCCACGAAGGGCGCAATCCACGCCTTGAATATGAGCGGGGAGGGATCTTCCCATCTGTTTTTCCAAGGCGGATTGGCGAACAGACCCTCGGACCGTCGAGGGCAGGAAGGCGTCGTCTACGAACGGATGCTCCCTTCAATCGGGATCGTCGGCTGAGTCCTTGGCGTCCCAGCGAAAAGCGCTCGGGGGCGGGCCAAAAGCCTTGATGAAGTCATCCACGGCCTGCCGTCCGTTGCGCGTTAGACCGTTGAAGAAAGCCAGGCGATCGGCATTGCGATAGTCCAAACGTTGTACGGTGAACGGGGCGAGGGTCTCGCGATCTTTACGCCGCCGGCTGATATCCAGATAGTATTGCAAGGCATTGTCCACGCTGTTTGCGTCAGTCCAGTCGGACTTGTAAATCGACTGGCCCGCGCGATTGAAAATCCAGGTCATGTTAGGCATGCTGCCATAGGCGCGGTGACAGGCGCCGTCCAGGGCGTCGACGAGAATCGGCCTGCTGACGCCAAGTTCGTCGCGCAGGGCCGCGGCGTGACGGAACTTTTGCTCCATTGAAGTTAGATGAGGGAAGCGCTCCGCCGGATGCGCTTCATTGGTGTACAGGAAGACCGATGCCACACCATCCTCGGCGTACTTGTCGGCGATCGCATTCATGGATGGGCCCGCCATCCCACAATACGGTCAAGTGAAGCTGCCGAATTCCACCACCAAATAAAGGTTATTCGACCACCATTCGCCCAGCGAAGACTGAGCGCGATCCTCCTCCAAGCGCCAGAGCGGGAAATCCGGCGCGGCAAGTCCTAATGCCGGGCTTTCGTCGAAGCGCATCCAGGGCATGAACTTCTCCGGCACGAATTCGTCATAGTTGTACTGATGCAATAGTTCGCTATTCATCGTTCCGCCCCGTTTCTCATAAGCCGCATCGCCTTTTATCCGCTCGCCACAGCCTTGAGTTCCCGCCAGATTTTTTCGTCCATTTCGATCTCCCCGGCCGCCGTAACGCGCTCGAAATGCGCGTCGCCGCGCTCGCCTGGAACGGGAATCTCGTCGACTCCAGGCAGCCTTTTTGAGGCCTTGACGCGATGTATCAAATCGCTGACAGCCGATTGAAAACTGTCTAAGTCATCCGCCAGCAGCTCGGGATCGATCGCGAATATCAGATTGCCCCAATCCGACTTGCTGCCATCATCATTGCGCGTCGCGCCAACCAGCGGTCGTGTCAATATCTCGACGATCAAAGCCAGGGCAGCGCCCTTGAAGCCGCCGAAGGCTTTGATCGCCCCGGCCAGCGCACGGGCCGGATCCGTCGTGAACTGTCCTTCCCGATCATAAGCCACACCCTCCGGGATCGACTTGCCCTCGGCATTTGCCAGGTGGATGCCGTACCAGGCTATCGCAGCTGTAGCCATGTCGAGCACGATCGGTTTCCCGGTCGTAGGGATGCCGAGCGCCAAAGGATTCGTACCCAGGAATGCTTCATAGGACCCATACACGGCCATGAGCTCCGGCGAACCCGAAAACACAAAGCCCAGCAAGCCCTCATCGGCTATCCAGCGCGCGTAATAACCGATGGCGCCGGTTGGGGAATTCGTCCTGCGACTGCCGACGATGCCGAATCCATGTTCCTTCGCTTTTTCGATGGCGATCTCACATGCCCGGCTCATGACAACCATACCCTGGTTCCAGCCGCCATCAAGCAGGGCTGAAAGCTTCGTTTCCTTGGCAATGCCGATCTGCCCGGCTTCGGGATTGGCGGGCATGCCGGGACCTAGCAATTTGATCACATTTTGATTGTTGCCGCGCAACTGCGCGTACATGATGATCTCGAGAATGATCTCGGTATCGGCCTCGTCGAAGCCCTGCCTGGCGATGGCGCGGCGAGCGACGTCGCGCAGCGTCTCGATTCCAACCTTCATAGACCGCCCTCCACCTTGCGCGGACGCGACCGCGCCCTTAGACCTTGCCACGAACCAGCTTATTGGATGTCAAGTAATTATAGCTGTCATGCACGGCTTGCAGCATGTCGCCGTCGCAACGGTCAATCTCAACGATATGCCATTCAGCCGTCTCCGCTGCCGCGTCAACGATCTCCGGCACGGACATTTTGCCGTAGCCGACCGCCGTCATGTTATCATCCAAACTGAGCGAGCCGTCCTTCAGATGTATCAGTGGGGCGCGCTCACCCGCTTGTTTAACGACTTCTACCGCATCCAAGCCTCCGACTTGCGCCCAGTAGGTATCAATTTCGAGAAAGACATCCTCGTCGAGCTCGCTGAGCATCACATCCAGGGTGGCTCGCCCTTCCAATTCCTTGTACTCCCACCAGTGATTGTGATAGCCCAAAGTTACCTTGCTGGCGCCCATGGTTTCACTGGCGCGATTCAGGCGCTCGCAGACGCGCTTAACCGCGTCCAGAGTCGCAAATTCGGTCTCCGGCAAATAGGCGACGGCAACGCGCGAAAGGCCAAAAGCCTCCGCTTCCGCCAGCGCGGATTCCAGGTTCGCTTCATCGGGAAAAGGCACATGGCTATTACAAACCTCAAGCTCCAACTCTTGAAAGAGATCCGCCGCAAGCTTCAAACCGCCGGGCATCCCGCCATAGGGTTCGACTCCAACATAGCCCATTGCGGCGACGCTGCGGACGATACCCTCAAAATCCTTCTCAAGCGCGTCGCGCAAAGAGTACAACTGTAAGGCCACAGGTTTCATATTTGACATGGAATCTCCCTATTCACCGACTGCAATTGCTATACAATTATTTTCAGGCTTCTGGGGGAGAATACCAGAGGCAATCGAGCATTTATTGCTTACTTAGGATCCCCTGCTTCTGCGCGAACTGTATTGTTTTGATCAAGAATTAAAGGTTGGATTGAGTTGTCGTTGGGCTCAACCGCAAAACGCAGCCGCGATCAACAACAGATCCTCGCAATTGACCACGTCTCCCGGGATTCAGTAATTCATGGCAACCGCTTCTAGCGAGATACCGCTAAAATCCAAAGACAAATCACAAGACGACGGCGCATTGGCCAAGTGGGTGCGCCTGATCGGATACCTGAAGAAATACCGATTATGGGTGCTGATCGCGCTCTTCGGCATCATCGGCAGCAATCTGCTCGCCGTGGCCGTGCCCTATATCTTGCGCGATGTCGTGGATATCGGCATCGAAATGCAAGACAGCAACTTCATGCTCAACGCCGGCTTGCTCGTTGTTGGATTGGGTGTGCTGCGCGGGCTCTCGGCCTTCTTCGGCAGGTTCTTCGGCGAGCGACTTTCCCATTATGTCGCCTACGATATTCGCAATGAGATCTACGACAAAGTGCAGCGCCAGTCTTTCACCTATCACGATAGCGCGCAAGTCGGCACGATCATCACCCGCGCCATCAGCGATGTCAACGAAATTCAGCGCTATTTCAACTTCGGTCTGATGGACGGCTTGAACGTGCTGCTGCTGTTGATCGGCGTCGTAAGCATCATGATGGCAACCAGCCCGGCGCTGGCATTGATATCATTTATCCCACTGGTGCCGCTGGCTCTGTTTTCCAATCGCTTTGTAATGCGCGTGCACCCGCGCTGGAAACAGGTGATGGACCGGATGCAAGTGCTGAGCAATCATATCCAGGAAAACGCGCTTGGCGCCGAAGTCGTGCGGGTCTTCGCCCGCGAGGGCTACGAAATCGAAAGATTCCACGCCGAGAACAAACGGCTCTACGACGAACAACTTGATTTCATCCGACAATGGATCACGTTCCTGCCAGCCAGCGCCTTCCTGGCCGCCATGTCAACCGCGCTGGTTTTGCTCTTTGGCGGGTACCTGGAAGCGCGCGGCATGGCCAATATCACTGTTGGTCTGGTAGTCACATTCAACGCCTATGTGCTGCTGCTGGCGCAGCCTCTGCGATTTGTCGGCTTCATTATCCTTTTGACCACACAAGCCGTGGCCAGCGGCGAACGCGTATTTCAGATTCTCGATCATGACGAACTGGTCGTTAACAAGCCGGATGCCGCGCGGGTCAACATCAAAGGCCATGTGCGCTTCGACAATGTCAGCACGCAATACTTCGGTTCCAATCACGCCATTGTGAAGGACATCAATCTCGAAGCGAATCCCGGCGAGATCGTCGCCATCATCGGGCTTACCGGCGCCGGCAAAACAACGATCGCCAACTTGATACCGCGATTCTATGATGTCACTGACGGGCGCGTCCTGCTTGACGGCATTGATGTACGAGATATTGACTTGGATCACCTGCGGAGCCAGATCGGCATCGTAATGCAACAGTCCTTGCTCTTTTCGGCCACGATCCAGGAAAACATCGCCTATGGCAACCCCGCCGCCAGCCAAGACCAGATCGAAGCAGCCGCGATAGCTGCCAACGCCCACGATTTCATCATGGATTTCCCCGACGGCTACCAAACTGACGTCGGCGAACGGGGCGTTACGCTCTCCGGCGGCCAGAAGCAAAGAATCGCCATCGCCCGCGCGCTGTTGATCGATCCTTGTATTCTGATATTGGATGACGCGACCAGCAGCGTGGATACGCAAACCGAGCATCTCATTCAGCAGGCGCTGGATCGTGTTATGGAGGGGCGCACCACCTTTGTCATCGCACAGCGCATGAGCACGATCTTGAAAGCCGATCAGATCATCGTCCTGCGCGACGGAGAGATCATTCAACAGGGTACGCACGAGACGCTGCTCGCCGACGGCGGGCTATACGAAGAGATTTACAAGCTGCAACTGGAAGAGCAAGAGCGCGTACGACGTGAAGCTATTATCGCCGGCATCATCAAGATCCCGCTGGAAGAACGGCGATCCACGCAGCAGTTCCGCGATCTGATCGATCGCCTCGCCGGGCGCATCACCAAGAACTGAGACAGACACGAATGACCGTCAGCAAAGACAAAGCCCGGAACGGGCGCCTGCCGAAGCAAAGGCAAAACGGAGACCAGCGGAGCATTCTCGAAATCGAGGACGACCACAAGCCGGGCTTCGACCGTGATGTCACAGTTCGCCTCTTCGGCTACTTGAGACCGCACCGTTACAAGTTGACTGTGGCCATTGTGAGCATGCTCTTGAGCGTGATCGCCAATGTAATCAGCCCGCCGTTGATCGGCTGGGCAATCGACGAAGGCATCCGCAGGCGAGACATGTCCGTCGTCGTCTTGGGCGTGATCGCCTTTATCCTCATCCAAGTCATGGGATTCATCGGCTTTCGCGTGCAAGTCGGCAATATGGCGGTCATCGGACAATCCATCATTCGGACCCTGCGCGATCAACTCTTTGACCATATTCAGTATCTGTCCATCGACTTCTTCGCCGAATACGAAGTCGGCCGCCTGATCGCGCGCGTGATCAGCGATGTCAACGTGATTCGCGAGGCGGTGACATTCGCGGCTGTCGGCAGCATTCGCGAGGTCTTGATGCTGGGCGGCATTCTCATCTCGATGATCCTGATCAATATCCAGCTTACCCTGGTTGCCTTTGTCGTCTTGGTCGTTCTAGCGCTGCTTGCCAACTTTTGGCGCGTTTACGCCCGCAGCGCCTACTTGCGCGTGTCAGACGCCAACGCCAAGGTCAACGCGGAGTTATCCGAAGCCTTCAATGGCGTGCGCGTCACGCAGGCTTTTTCGCGGCAAGAGCGCAACTACGACCGTTTTGTCAACGAGATCAATATGGCCAGCCGCCAAGCCACCGTTCGGGCAACCCTCATTTCCAGCTTGTTCTATCCCACCGTCGAATTGATAGGAGGCGTCGCGACCGGGACCCTGATTTTTGTCGGGGGCAGCCTGGTGCTTGAAGACAAGATCACTGTGGGCGTCCTGCTCGCCTTTATCTTGTACATCCAGCAGTTCTTCTTTCCAATTCGACTGTTGGCGCAACGTTATAACCTCTTGCAGGCTGTTATCGCCTCCGCCTATCGCATCTTCAAACTGATGGATCATCCGGCGACCATCCGTGACCAGGTCAACGCCGACAATTTGCCCGGCATCCAGGGACATATCCGTTTCGACGACGTTTCCTTCCGCTATACGAGGGGTGGCGAATGGGTGCTGAAGCACGTTGACCTTGATGTACCCGCGGGCTCGACGGTGGCTTTCGTCGGTCATACCGGCGCTGGCAAGACCACCATGGTCAAGCTCCTGATGCGTTTCTACGACGTCAGCAAGGGCGCGATCACGGTGGATGACTATGACCTGAAGGATGTGACGCAAAACAGCTTGCGTCGGCAGATCAGCGTGGTGCCGCAAGACACGCACCTGTTTTCCGGCTCTGTCATGGACAATATACGCTACGGCCGCCTGAACGCGACCGACGACGAGGTCGTTGAGGCCGCCAAAACTGTCGGCGCGCATCAGTTTATCACCGGGCTAGCCGACGGCTACCTCACCGATATCATGGAAGGCGG
Source organism: Chloroflexota bacterium (assembly GCA_026707745.1). Taxonomy (GTDB): domain Bacteria; phylum Chloroflexota; class Anaerolineae; order Aggregatilineales; family Phototrophicaceae; genus UBA6055. Next base: position 173,982 of record JAPOWG010000011.1, on the reverse strand, counting down.
CGCCGTGCTGTCGACCGGGCAGCGCCAATTATTGGCATTTGCCCGCGCTCTGCTGGCGGATCCGCGCGTCCTCATCCTCGACGAAGCCACCAGCAATATCGATACGCAGACCGAGCGAATCATCCAAAAAGCGTTGGAGCGCCTGTTGGAAGGCCGCACCAGCTTTGTGATCGCGCATCGTCTGAGTACAATCACGTCAGCCGATATGATCGTCGTCATGGACCATGGCGAGATCATCGAGCAAGGCAGTCATCAAGAATTGCTGGCGCAGGAAGGCGTTTATCATCAGCTATTCACGCTGGTTTGACCCCGGAAATCAGCGCCTGTTGTCGTCTGAAAACTGAAAGTTGAGATCACTTGCGCGGCGAATCGTCGTCTCGCCATAGCGATCGCGCAAGTTATCCAGGACCGACTGCAAGTCTTCAACTTGACGGTCCAGGGATCGGTCCTGCCAAAGTCCGAGTTGACGGTTCGGCATGCCAAAGCCGCTCAAAGCCACGCCAATCAACCGCACTGCCCGGCCATCGGGCCAATGCCTTTCAAATAGCTCCCTTGCCTTCGAGCAAATCTCGTCGTCGAGGTCGGTGGGATTGTCCAACGTGATTTGCCTCGTCAAGGTCGTAAAGTCTGTCCAGCGCAGCTTGAGCCTGACCGTCGCGCCGGCCAGGCCCGCCTTGCGCGCTTGCCTGCCAACGCCATCCGACAAGCGCCGCAAGGTCAACTCCAACTGTGACTTGTCGTACACGTCGCGAGGGAAGGTCACTTCTTTGCTGATCGATTTCGCCTCTCCGGTCGACAAGACCGGGCGATGATCAATGCCTTGCGCGCGCTGCCACAGTTCACTCCCGAGTTTTCCAAGCCGTCGCTGCAGCGCGGCTTCCGACCAACGCGCCAACTCCCCGACTCTCGTCAGTCCCAGCGCGGCCAAGGCCTCCGCCGTCTTCGGGCCCACGCCCCAGAGCGCGCGTATCGGCAGCGCCGCCATGAACTTGCTTTCCTCGCCAGCCGCTACAATCGTGATCGTATTTGGCGGCTTGTCCTTCGCCTGGCGCGCCTTGCCCACCGTATTGGCGGTCTTTGCCACCAGCTTGTTTGTGGCTCCGCCGAGCGAACAGGGCAGATCCAACTCCTTGTTAATGCGCGCCTGCAAATCTCCCGCGATTTCCCCTATGGGGCTGGGCAGAATCGTCACATCAAGAAAGGCTTCGTCAATCGACAAGGGCTCCACATCCGGCGCCGTATCCCGCAGAATAGCCATGACCTGCCGCGAACGCTCCGAATAGGCGCCGCGCGTCTGCGAAACGATGATCAGTTCCGGGCAAAGCCGCAGGGCCTGCGACATCGGCATCGCCGAGCGCACGCCGTATTTGCGCGCCGGGTACGATGCCGAAGCGACCACCCCGCGTTCGCCCGGCTGCCCGCCTACAGCAATCGGTTTGCCCCGCAAGTCCGGATTGAACTGTTCCTCGACAGCGCAGAAAAAGGCATCCAAATCCAGATGAAGAATTTTTCGGGTCTTTGGCATGCGCTTGGCTCTCAACTCATTCAAAAGCCGTCTTCACCAGACGCGCTAAGTCATATAGAATATATTTTCTATCGTAACACGTCTTGACATGGAATTCAATCATCTCGGCTCATTCAACAGGGCAATCGCATCCAGATGAACATACGCTGCGATCGCTAACATACAGACGCAAAAGTAATCACAGAAGTAGGACCTGCTGAGTTATGCAACTCCAAAATAAAAGCCGGACGTAGGGGCGAGCCAAGGCTCGCCCACAACATGGCAACGTCTCCCAAAGCTCTCTAAGTGCACTCAGCGCCTCTTTCTTATTTGATCGTGACCAACGGTAGCCGAGCCGGTCAATTTTATTTGAGCGCGCATGCCCAAAATCGCTGCCACTGCGCCTCCCTGGCGAATAGCCACTCTGATGCCTGTGCCCCGGAGCCCGCGCCAATCGCGCTGGACCGGCCGCAATTCTAAGGCAATTCTTGCAAAAGGAAACAAATGTGCTATCATTCTGCGAACATTTGTGCTATACTTGCGGCACGTCTATTTATGCGAGAACGCCCATGCCTAGAAAATATCCAGACGAAACCAAACGCAAAGCCATCGGATTGCTGGAAATCCATCCCGACATTTCCCTTGTTCACTACGCCACCGGCGTGCACCGACGTACTTTGCGTCGGTGGCGCGAACAACTGCAGAGCAATCAACTGGCCTATGTGTCCGAAAAAGTTCTTGCGTCTGACACAAAACGGACACAAAGCGCCGACGATACAGCGCTTTCACAAACCGGGGACGAAACCGACAACCCTGCAAACACCGAACTGGACGACTTCACCTACATCCGTGACCAACTCCTGCAATACGCCCGGCAAATGGCCGGCGACCTCCGACCAAGCGCGACCGACAGCAACCTTCGTACCCTCGCCCTGTCCCGCGTCCTCGACCGTATCCACTGGCTCAATCAAGTTATACCTTCCATAGAGCGCCGGCTTGCCAAACAACGGCGCCAACCATGGCAATACGCTCGCGATGACTTCTCTACTATCCAACCAACCTGGTGGGAAGTAAGCGAAGAGGATGAAGAGGACGAATGGGACGAGCAATACGAAGCGTACGAAGAGGACGAACTGGACGAAGAGGACGAAGAGGACGAACTGGACGAATGGGAATGAAAGGTTAGTAGAATCGCAGTGTAATGGCGCAGCCACGTCTATGACATGAATTCAGAATGCAGCCGCCATCGAAACAAGTCCTCTCGTTGATGAGATTCAGGGCGGACGGCAGGCCAATCGCTCAGGTTCTTCCTTCCCACCGAACGCCGCGATCTAAGCTCTCGCCTGCCAGCCCTGTGACAATCTTAAGGCTCATGACGGTCAGTGTCTGCGCTTCCAGGGGCCGAAGGGCCGCGTCCACACGCCCGGCGCTGCAGAATCGCCAAGCACCGGGAATGAATCCGACAGACCTGCGTCGACCTTCGCTTTCGGGGCAAAGCGTCTATAATACCGCCAGCGCAAAACGTCCGAAGCAACAGGAAACGAAATGCCATTAGACATACATCCCGACGCCATTCGCGCCTTGGTCAGCGGCGAGATTGGCGCTCCCAGTTCGATTCTCGGCAGGCATGAGCAGGGCCAATGCATATCTATCCGCACTTTTAGACCTTGGGCTGAGCGCATTGATGTTGTCGACAACCGCGCCGGCAGGCGCGCGCCGATGCGCAAGCTGCACGCTGAGGGATTCTTTGTAGTTGAGCTTGACAAGTCATGGAGCGCCGCCAGCTATCATTTCGAAACGATCACGGGAGACGGGAGCGCCGAGTCCTACGGCGATCCCTACAACTACCCTCCCCTGCTCACGGACTACGATATCTTTCTTTTCGCGCAAGGACGGCATCTCGATATCTACAAAAAACTGGGTGCGCATCCGCGCCGGGTTGCTGGCGAATCCGGCATCAATTTGGCAGTTTGGGCCCCGAATTGCTATAAGATCGCCGTAATCGGCGACTTTAATCATTGGGATGCGCGCGTACACCCATTGCAAGCCAATGGCGATTCCGGCATCTGGGAGATTTTCCTTCCCGGCCTGGAGCCGGGGATCAGCTACAAATACGAAATCCGCTCCCACAACGACGGCTATCGCGCCGAAAAAGCCGATCCCTATGCTTTCTACGCCGAAGTGCGGCCCTCAACCGCTTCCGTCGTTTACGATATAACGGCATACCAGTGGAGCGACGAAAACTGGATGACGGCTCGCGCCCAGCGGGACCCGCTTGTCGAGCCTATGAACATTTACGAGGCGCATCCGGGTTCCTGGCGGCGCGACCAAGAGGACAATTTCCTGGGCTATCGCCAGTTGGCCGACGAATTGCTGCCTTATCTTGTCGATATGGGTTACACGCATCTGGAACTCTTGCCCATCGCCGAACACCCATTGGATGCCTCCTGGGGATATCAGGTCACTGGTTATTTTGCGCCCACCAGCCGCTACGGGACACCAACTGACTTCATGCATCTGGTCGATACCTGCCATCAGAACGGTATCGCGGTCATCCTCGACTGGGTGCCGGCGCACTTTCCCAAGGACGGCCACGGTCTCAACTATTTTGACGGTACCCATCTCTATAGCCACGAGGACCCGCGCCAGGGCGAACACCCCGAATGGGGCACCATGATTTTCAACTACGAGCGGGACGAAGTGCGCAACTTCTTGATCTCTAACGCTCTTTTCTGGCTGAAGGAGTATCATATCGACGGCTTGCGCGTCGACGCCGTGTCGTCGATGATTTACCTGAATTTCTCGCGCGATGACGGGGATTGGGTCGCGAACAAATACGGAAGTCACGAGAATCTGGGCGCGCTCGAGTTCCTGCGGGAATTCAACACCGCTGTCCATGCCGAAGCGCCTGGCGCGGTCACCATCGCCGAAGAATCGACCGCCTGGCCGATGGTATCGCACCCTGCGTACGTCGGTGGACTTGGATTCACGCTGAAATGGAACATGGGCTGGATGCACGACACGCTGGCCTACATGAAGCACGATCCGGTGCATCGGCGCTTTCATCATCACCGCATCACCTTTGCCTTGCTCTACGCCTTCAGCGAAAACTTTGTCTTGCCGCTTTCCCATGACGAAGTCGTGCACATGAAGGGTTCGCTCCTCGGCAAGCTGCCCGGCGACTACTGGCAGAAGTTCGCGCAACTGCGCCTGCTCTTCGGCTATCAGTACACACAAGTCGGCAAAATCCTGAACTTCATGGGTAACGAAATCGGGCAATTCTCCGAATGGAGCGAAGAGCGCAGCCTCGATTGGCACCTGCTCGAGTACGAGAAACATGCGCAATTGCAAGCCTGGGTGAAAGACCTGAACCATTTCTACCGAGATCAGCCGGCCTTATGGCAAGTCGACTTTGACGGGGCGGGCTTTTCCTGGATTGAAGCCAACGACGCCGATCACAGCGTCTACAGCTATATCCGTTTCGCCGAGGACAATAGGGACTTTTTGGTCGTGATCCTGAATTGTACGCCAGTGATCCGCGAGGGCTATCGCGTGGGCGTACCGCGAGCGGGATATTATGAAGAGTTGCTCAATAGCGATGCCGAGGTCTACGGCGGTGGTAACATAGGCAATCTGGGGGGCGTCGAAAGTGAAGACGTTTCCAGCCACAGCTTTCCACATAGCATTCGCTTGCGCCTGCCGCCGCTGGCGATACTCGTCCTCAAGCCCATATAGGTATCTTTTATGTCTGAATCTGTAGGGGCGACTCTGTGAGTCGCCCGAAAATCGCCATAGGATTAGAGATGATGCGAAGATATCACCCTCGATGAAAAGATGCCCCGTTATAAGCCAAAGCATTGTGGATAGGAGTTAAGCCGCTGACTATTACATTCCTTCTTGGAGCTGCTTCTGTGGGCTCGTGGAAAAAACCATGCTGTCATCGTCGTCTGGGCTGCGGCGTCACCAAGGCCAAAGCCATGACCACGATTGCAAGCAGCGCGCCCAGCGCCAGCGCCGGCCCGTAGCCGCCGGCATAGTCGAAGCTCAAGCCGAATAGCGCCGGTCCGATCGCGCTGCCGATGATGCCCGCGGTGAAGACGAAGCCGCGAATCTCGCCCTGAAACCTGCGGCCGAACATATTGGTCCAGACCGCGCCGTCAAAGACATAACCGATGCCCAGTCCCAGGCCGCTCGCCAATGCGTAGAGTACCAGCAGCGCGGTATCCCGCATGATCATGGCCAAGAGGCAGGCGCCGGCAAGCCCCATCATGGCCAGAACGACGACAATCGAGGGCTTGAACCGGTCGATCAGATAGCCCGCCAGCAGCGCTGAAGCGGCCGCGAAGATCGACAGCAAGGCGAAGGTCTCGGTTGCCACCTGCGCGCTGTGATCCAATTGCGCGAAGATCGATACCTGATGCAGGACCAGCCCCGTTCCCCAAGCCGACGGCAGCATTCTGGCGAACATATAGAGCCAAAGTACCGGCGTGCGCATCGCCTCCCGCAGGGTCCAGTTTTCCTCATTGTCGGCCGCGGCGATGGACTGATCTTGTGCCTTGGCATCGCGCTTCGCGCTGTTTATGCAAACCGCGTCGCTCAAGCGACGAGACGGCTTACAATTTTGCGTGAGCGGGGCAGACCTTTTCGCTGCCGCCGAGCGGCTCTGGTTGTCCGGCAACAAGCCATATTCTTCGGGCCTGTTGCGCATCAAGAATCCAAATAGCGGCGCCACGAGAGCGCTAACGCCGAGCCCCAGCACGATAAAGGCCACCCGCCAATCCAGGCTATCCAGAAGCACTCGCAGCCCGTTGACGTACAAGCCTTGAAAAAGCGCATAGGCCAGCGCGAGGTAAGCCATCATGCGGCCCCGGCGCGAGCGGAACCAATTGGCGACCGCTGTCGAACTCACCAGGCAAAGCGCGCCCTGCCCCAAACCGCGTATACCGATGAAGGCGACCAGCAGCATGACCGGACCGTTGATAAAGGCGCACAGGCAAAGGACCAGGCCGAACAGGAAACCAATCACCACGCCGGTGCGCCGATTGCCGGCCAAATCCAGTTTACGGCCTAGCCAGGTCAAGCCAAATGACGCGATAAAGGTGCCGAGTCCGTACAGGCTGCTCACAGTCGTGCGATCCAAGCCAAAATCGGCGATGAAATAATCCATGAACAAAGAGACGGAGTAACTCTGTCCGGGCGAACTGGCCGCCGTACCCACAAGCGCCACAAACCAGACGACCCAGCCATAGTAGATCGGCATGGTCGTCACAACCGACTTGTATCCCGGCGCTCTTGCTGTCATGGCTCCTCGGTAAGCGCAAGTAAGTCCTGCGGAAACTGCTTGGAAATCTAGGCCAAGAGTGGGCGAGCCACCGGCTCGCCCGTACAACTATTCGGTTATTTTGGTGATTTCATTCATACTGCAATCATTTTCATTACTTCATTGCGCTTGCTTCTGTTCCACGATTTTGAAAACGGAGCAGGACGCGAACATTATATAAGGCGGACATAGATTTAACAGACGACGATATAACTTCGTGCTAGAATTGACTGTGAAAAGTTGACGCTGCTTTATCATCGCCTGATAAGGACAACGGGGGTTTAGCACAATGGCCATGCCATCGGATTTGGAAATCGCCCAAAACGCGGATCTCCTTCATATCAACCAGATCGCCGAGCAGATGGGATTGGACCCCGACCGCGACCTTGAGCATTACGGGAAATATGTCGCGAAGATCAATCTGGAAGCGCTGGAACGGCTACAAGATCGACCGAACGCCAAGTACGTGGATGTCACGGCGATCACCCCGACGCCGCTGGGCGAAGGCAAATCGACCACGACCGTCGGCATCGGCCAGGCGATGAAACATATCGGCAAAAACGCCATCATCACAGTCCGCCAGCCTTCGCAGGGTCCCACCTTTGGCATCAAAGGCGGCGCTGCCGGGGGCGGATACAGCCAGATCGTGCCGATGGAGAACTTCAACCTGCATTTGACCGGCGATATCCACGCCATCAGCGCCGCGCACAATCTGATCGCCGCTATGCTCGATGCCCATATCTATCACGGCAACAAGCGGGATATTGATATCCATAACATTCCCTGGCGTCGTGTGGTCGATTTGAACGACCGCGCCTTGCGCAATGTTGTCATCGGCCTTGGCAAGCGCTTTGATGGCGTACCGCGGGAAACCGGCTACGACATCACTGTCGCTTCCGAGATTATGGCGATCCTGGCACTAACCACATCGCTGCAGGACATGCGCGAGCGCATTGGCAGAATGGTCGTCGCTTACGACAAGGACAAAAACCCGGTGACCGCGGAAGACATACAAGCAGCGGGCGCCGCCACTGTCTTGATGAAAGAAGCTATCAAACCGAACTTGATGCAGTCCCTGGAAAACACGCCGGCGCTGGTGCATGCCGGTCCCTTCGCCAATATCGCGCATGGCAATTCCTCCATCATCGCCGATTTGATCGCCATGAAAACGGGAGAGTATGTCGTTACGGAATCCGGCTTCGGCGCGGATATCGGCGCGGAGAAGTTCTTCAATATCAAATCGCGCGTTTCCGGGTTGAAACCCAACGCGGTCGTGCTGGTCACGACAATTCGCGCGCTGAAGGCGCATACGGGCAAGTACAGGATTATCCCCGGCCGACTGATTGATCCGGCGCTGAAAGAAGAAAACGTCGCCGACGTTCAAAATGGCGCGGCCAATATGGTGCGGCATTTGGAAAATCTCATGAAATTCGGCGTCAATCCCGTAGTCGCGATCAACGTCTTCGCCGACGATACCGACAAGGAAATCGCGGCGGTGCGAGAGATCGCGCTGGCTGCCGGCGCGACCGGCGTATCGGTAGCGCGGCATTGGGCGCAAGGCGGCGCCGGCGCGGCCGAACTGGCGGAAATGATCGTCTCCGCCTGCGAAATGCCCAACGACTTCCGCTTGCTCTACCCGGACGACCTGCCCATCAAGGACAAGATCGAGACCATCGCGGGCGAGATTTACCGGGCTGATGGCGTCGATTACGCGCCGATCGCGGATCGAAAGATCAGACAATACGAAGATCAGGGACTGCGCCATCTGCCGATCTGCATGGCGAAAACGCACCTTAGCCTGACCGACAATCCCAAGCTCAAGGGCGCGCCAGATGGCTTCCGCATCACCATCACCGATATTCTCGCCTCGGCCGGCGCCGGCTTCATCTACCCTCTCTGTGGCGATGTCCGCACCATGCCGGGCTTGGGTCGAGCGCCGGCAGCGATGAATGTCGATATTGACGCCGACGGCAAGGTCGTTGGCTTGTTCTAGCGCCGGACTATATGCCGCCGCTTCGCGGTATTCAAAAGACAAAATAGATGCGTCGCATTCAGTGCAAATGCGCTGGTGTTTGGTTATAATGCGTCAGGGCAAGGAGGCGCCATTGTCTTCCTCAGCAAAAAACGAATCTACCGTTAGCCAACACGCATTCGCTTATCAACCGCAGCCGATCAACGGAGAGTTCTTGGGCAAGCACATCATCTCTGTAGATCAGTTTGAGCGAAGAGACCTCGACATTCTCTTTGACGCCGCCACATCTATTCGCAAGCGCATTCGCAGCCACGATCGCGGCCTGACCGAGCTATGCGCGGGTAAAGTGATGGCGTCGCTCTTTTTTGAAGCGAGTACCCGTACCGATATGTCCTTTCAATCGGCCATGCGGCGGCTGGGCGGCGACGTCATCGCCGTTAGTAACGGCGTGCGTTTTTCCTCCATGTACAAGGGCGAAAATCTCTCCGACACCATCCGAGCGACAGGCTGCTACGCCGACGTCATTGTCTTGCGTCATCCGGAAATCGGCTCCTCTTACGAAGCCGGCTATTACCTGGATCTCCTCAATACCCGCATTGACAATCCCACGGTGGCAATTAGCGGGGGCGATGGCATCGGCGAACATCCCACCCAGGCCTTGCTCGATATCTTCACGATCTTCGACCGCAAGGATTCGCTCGACGACTTGACAATCACGCTGGTTGGCGATCTCAAGCATGGCCGTACCGTACACTCGCTGGCAAAGCTTATCGCTTATTACGATGCGAAAAACGTCCGACTCTGTTTGGTCGCGCCGGAAAGCCTCGCTATGCCCTGGGAGATCACCAGCCTGGTAAAAAGCCATGGCATCGCGGTAATCGAAACTGACGACCTGATGGACGTGATCGCCCGGACAGATGTCATCTATTGGACGCGCATTCAAGAGGAGCGATTCGCGAAGCCCGATATTTACGAAAGGATCAAAGACCGTTTCATCATGACGCCCGGCGTCTTCGCCAAGGCGGGCCCCAAGGCCATATTGATGCACCCCCTGCCGCGCAAACACGAGATGGGCACGCGGGTCGATCATGATATTCTCGATGACGATCCGCGTTCGATTTACTTCGAACAGATGGAAAACGGCATGTTCGTCCGCATGGCGTTGCTGGTTAAGGTCTTGCGCGGGGTTTATGTCTGATGCCCTTAGTCCAGATTCAGGGCATGATCGATCCGCATACGCACCTGCGCGATCTCGATTGGGCGGACAAGGCGACTTTCGCGTCGGAGACGCAGGCGGCCATCGCCGCTGGTTATTGGGCCGTCTTTGATATGCCCAATACGGCGCCCTCCACAACGGACGAAGCCCGCCTCAACCATAAACTGGGGCGGCTGGATCGAGAGGCTCATTGTGATTGGGGCCTGTATTTTGGCGCTTCACAAGCAGACAATAGCGACACATACGAAAAAATTGCTTCACGCGTTTGTGGCCTGAAAATCTACAACAATTCAACCACCGGGGATCTGCTCATCCACAGGCAAAGCGATCGCGAGCGGCACTATCGCGCCTGGTCCGTCAACAAATTGATTGCCGTCCACGCCGAGGAAGAGACCGTCCGCGATATACTCGCCCTGGTGCGCAAATACCGGCAGCCAACACATTTTCTGCATATCAGCAGCGCCCGGGAAATCGACCTGCTGACGCAAGCCAAAGAAGACGGCTTGCCAGTGACGATCGGCGTCTGCCCGCACCATCTTTTCCTCACCGAAGACGACCTGGGGACGCTGGGACCATACGGACTGATGAAACCGCCCCTGAAATCAAAAGAGGATCAACGCGCGCTTTGGAGAGCGATCAGCCTGGGCGTGGTTGATATCATTGAGTCCGACCACGCGCCGCATACCTTCGCCGAAAAAGAATCGGATTCCCCGCCCTTTGGCGTGCCCGGTCTGGATACGACGCTGCCGCTGATGTTGCGCGCTGTTAGAGACGGGCGCTTATCGCTGGATCAGGCGATCAACATGCTTTCCCGAAACGTGCAGCGGATTTGGCGGGTCAGCCCCTTGCCCAAAACCTATACGCTGGTCGATACCGATCACAGCTATGTTGTCGAGCGGAAAAATCTGCGAACGAAGTGTGGTTGGTCGCCATTTGAAGGCCTGCGCGTCTATGGGAAAATCCGCGAAGTCTGGATTCGCGGCCACCTGGTTTTTGATGGAGACAGCGTGCTTAGTCCACCCGGTTTTGGCAGAAATCTATTCGGGTTAGTCGCATGAAGGGGCGAAGCAATCGGCATGTTCCCTGGTTTCACCGTCAGACGTATGCGGCGTTATACGGCCTTCTCATTTCAAGAATGTCCGCTCAGCGCGCCCATGAAGCGATGATTGGAAGCCTGAGGGTCCTGGATCATGCGCCGCTCGCGTATAGACTAGCCGGGGCCACACGCAAGGCGGTAAGTCCAGTACAACGTACCGAGGCAGGCGGTGTCAGCCTGTCGCAGGCGCTTGTGCTGGCGGCTGGACTTGTGAAGGGCGACGGCTTCCACAGTGAAGACGACGCCTTGCGCGCCGTCAAATCGACGCGCAATATCGTGCCGGGATGGCGTGTGGTTCCGGCGCTGCTTGGACCAGTGGAATTTGGTTCTTTCACGCGTATCCCGCGCATGGGCAACGCCGGAAACGCGCTATGGCGTCGCGCGAGTACGCGCTCTCTGCAAAATCGCGTCGGTTTGAAGAACCCGGGCGCGCGCGCAGCGGCGATGTTTCTCGGCATGCGCAAAGCGCAACTTCCAGAAGAATTCGGAATCAACATAGCGGTATCGCCCGGTGTCAGTGATATCGATCAGCAAGAACGCGAGGTCGTCGAGTCGCTGGCGTTTTTTCTGGACCAAGGCGTCTTGCCGACCTGGTTCACGTTGAACTTGAGTTGCCCCAATACCGAAGACGATCCGCTGGGACATCAACTGGAAGCCGAGACGCGACGCTTGTGCGGCGCCTTCATCAAACGCCTGGCAGAGCATTCGCTGGCGATCCCGCTTTGGGTCAAGGTCAGTCCCGGGCTGGTCGCCGAGCAGTACCACGCCCTGGTGCGGATCTTCGCCGAAGTGGGCGTGAAAGCCGTCGTCGCAACAAACACGCTTCCCGCGCCCAGTCCGGAAGATCCCGGGCAAATCGCCGGGCTTGGCGGCGGCGCTCTTTTCGATTCGTCGCTTGAAGCAGTCAAAGTTTTGCGCGAGGAAATAATCCACAGCAATGCGGCGATCGACGTAGTCGCTTGCGGTGGCATCCTCGACGGCGCGAGTTTTCAAGCCTACCGAAATCTGGGCGTCAAAGCAGCCCAATATTGGTCAGCGCTGGTCTATCGCGGTCCTTTGGCCGCGGCCCTCATCGAAAGCGAACTGGCAGCCTATGAATACGAATACGAAGCGGTGCATAGCGAAAGCCTTGCTTGATATCGGCGCGGTCGGATTCGCGCCGGGGGCGCCGATCACCTTCAAGTCGGGCATTGTCTCCCCGGTCTATGTCGACAATCGCATCCTGATCTATCATCCTGATCCCTGGCACAGTGTCGTCAAGGGCTTCGCGTCCGTGATCGCGGATTCGGCGCTGGAATTTGACCTGATCGCGGGTGTTGCCGTCGGCGGCGTTCCCCATAGCTCGGCCCTGGCTTATGTCCTGAACACGCCTTCGGTTTTCATCCGCAAGGAAAGCAAGGGACACGGTAAAGCGCAACGTATTGAAGGCGGGGCGGTCGCGGGCAAAACTGTCCTTCTGGTCGAAGACCTGGTCACGACCGGCGGCAGCAGTCTTTCGGCCGTGGCGGCTTTGCGAGACGCGGGAGCGATCGTCACAGACATGGTCGCGATCGTGAGTTACGGTTTCGCCGAAGCGCATGAGGCCTTCAAGGACTCCCGGGTCGAGCTGCATACATTGACCGATTTTGATGCCCTGCTCGAAGGGGCTCTCCAGCGCGGGATCTTTGGCGAGCGCGAGGAAGCTGTGATACGGGCTTGGTTCGCAGATCCATATCACTGGGAAGCAACGAGCAAATGAGCGCCCTGGAGAAATACGAAGCCCGCGTCGACGAGGTCGATTCCTTGCTTTGCGTCGGTCTCGACAGTGACATCAGCCGATTGCCCTCCCAATTCAACTCGGTCGAGTTCCCGCAACTGGCCTTTAACCGTCGCATCATAGATCTGACAGCTAGTTACGCCAGCGCCTTCAAGTTCAATATGGCCTTCTACGAGGCGGCCGGCGCGGCCGGCTGGGGACAATTGCAGGACTCCCTGGATTATCTTCGTCGACATCACCCCGGGGCGCTCATCATTAGCGATGCCAAGCGTGGCGACATTGGCAACAGCAGCGCCGCCTACGCGCGCGCCATTTTCGACGAGTTGGGCTTCGACGCGGTGACGCTCAATCCCTACCTCGGCAGCGACGCGCTGCAACCTTTTCTGGACTACAAGGACAAAGCTTGCATCATTCTTTGTCGAACCTCGAATGCCGGCTCGGGAGAACTGCAAAACCTGCATGTCGCCGGCAGACCGCTCTGGCAGGCGGTCGCCGAAACTGTTGTTGATGCGTGGAACGCGAACGGCAACTGTATGCTGGTCGCCGGGGCGACTTTCCCGGAAGAAATGGCTGTGATACGCGCTATCGCAGGAGATATGACCTTGCTGGTGCCGGGTATCGGCGCGCAGGGCGGGGATATCGGACCGGTGCTCAGCGCCGGCTTAAACAGTCGCGGCAAAGGACTCATCATCAACGCGTCGCGCAGCGTCATATTCGCGGAGGACCCGGCAGCGGCCGCAAAATTCACACGGGACGAGATCAACCGTCGTCGGACATGACGGTGAGACCGCGATTAGGAAATTCTCATATCTTTCTTACTCGGCTCTGACAAGGACTTTCCGCTGTCGCGACACAATGAAATTAAGCAGAGGGCAGTTTCGTTCAGTGAGGATAGCCATGTCCGCAACGGCACTCGAGTATCGCAGTTTTGTCAAAGACAGTTTCATACGCACGTCGCTCGATCGACTCAAACGTTTCCACGAAGATCCAAAGGCGCTCGCCAAGCTGACGCCTCCCCCAATCGTCATGCAATTGCACCGTGATGCGCGCCGCTCTATCACGGAAGGCGAAATTGAATTCACGCTTTGGTTCGGTCCTTTTCCCATCCGCTGGATCGCAGGGCACCAACCGGGACCGTCCCCTCATTCCTTTGCCGACCTGCAGATCAAGGGTCCGATGGCCTATTGGCGCCATGAGCACATTTTCACCAAGAAGCCGGGCGGCGTCGAACTGACAGACCGCATCGTCCTGGCGCATAAACCCGGTTTGGCCGGGTTCCTGACACGGCTGTTTTTTGATGGACTGCCATTGCGGATCCTCTTCGCTTACCGACACCACCGCACACGGATGGCGACCCAACTGAAATGAGGTCCACAGCAAGAGTAGTCGTCATCGGCGCGGGGGACAGAGGCTTGACCCCCGCCGCTCTCCTGGCCAGGAACGGCGTTCATGTAACAGTCACCGAGGCGAAGCCCTATCCGGACGGCTCGGCGGCCGCAAGGCCGCGCGGACAAGGGCAATTGCCGCTTTTGCTCTCTTCAAAACCTGGGTAGCTTGAGGAGTTTGACTATGAGTATGGCGCGCTTCACGGCCGAGACATCATCAGCAAAGACATGCTGCCCTTCTGCGCGATCACCCCGTCCTGCTTGACGATTCGCAGATCCAGGGTAACCAAGCCGCCGCCCAGGCGCCGCGCCTCCTTGGCTTCGGTCACTTTGAGCTCGGCATGTATGGTATCGCCGATGTAAACCGGGCTGCTGAACTTCATATCCAGGCCTCGGAAGCCGAGTACAGTGCGCTCCAGAATACCGAGTTGATAGGCTTGTCCGATCGCGTAGCTCAAGCTCAGCATGCCATGCGCGACTCGCGCGCGCATGAACGAGTCCTTGCTGTATTCGGCGTCCGTATGCATGGGATTGTAGTCGCCGGTCAAGGCGGCGAATTGCACCAGGTCCGCTTCCGTGATCGTACGGCCTCTGGTGCGCATGGTCCGGCCAATTTCAAATTCCTCGAAGTACAGACCGCGTGGTCCATCCGCTTCCATTTTGAACATGCCCGCCTCCGTTCCGCTCAGATCTTCTCCCCAGCGCGCTCAAGTCGACCAATCAAAACAGCACCAGATTTTTTCTGATGCTGTTGCCTTAAGCCCTACTTCATCAAGCGCTATCCGCCCGATGAACCGTTGCCCCCGTCGCTGGCTTGATTGCCATCATCATCTACGGTCTGCTCAACTGCGGGGGGCCCTTCGCCCGCGGCATCGATACTCGCCGGAAAAGCGCTGCCGATTAAGGGCGCGATGACCAGAGACACGATCGCCAGCAGCTTCAAGAGAATGTTCAAGGACGGTCCCGACGTATCTTTGAAAGGATCGCCAACCGTATCGCCAACGACCGCTGCCTTGTGCGCGTCAGATCCCTTGCCGCCGTAGTTGCCAGCTTCGATATTTTTCTTGGCATTGTCCCAGGCGCCGCCCGCGTTCGCCATCATCACTGCGAGCATGAACGCGGATACGAGTGAGCCCAGCAAGACACCGACCAGTGTGATCGGCGCCACAAAATCACCCAAGGCGTTTTCCCGGCCCAATACCGCCAACAGCGCCACGCCAACCGGCACGCCAACCGCGATTATGCCGGGCAGCAGCATCTGCCTGATGGCGCTGTCGGTGCTGATGGCCACGCAGCGTTCATAGTCCGGTTCGGCTTCTCCTTCCATAATGCCTTTGATTTCGCGGAACTGTCGGCGCACTTCCTCAACGATCTGCTGGGCGGCGTCGCCCACCGCTACCATCGTCAAGGCGCTGAAAATGTAAGGAAGCAACCCGCCGATGAAAAGGCCCGTGACAAACTGTGGATTTAGCAACAGTTTCGCTGGATCGATTGACGAACCAAGCGCGGAACTGCCCCCCGCCGTCAGCGCTGTGATAAAGGCGGCGGTCAGCGCCAGCGCCGTCATGGCCGCCGAGCCGATCGCGAAGCCCTTGCCGGTGGCGGCGGTGGTATTCCCCAGGCTGTCCAGCGCGTCGGTGCGGTCCCGGACCTCTTCCGGCAGGTCGGACATTTCGGCGATGCCACCGGCGTTATCCGCAACCGGACCGTAGGCGTCAGTCGCCAGGGTGATTCCCAGCGTCGACAACATGCCAACGGCCGCGACCGCCACGCCGTAAAGGTCCGCTTGCGATGTTGCCAACAATGTAACCACGACCACAATGGCGACCGGCGCCAGCGTGCTCATCATGCCCAATGCCAGCCCTCGGATAACCACAATGCCCGCTCCGCCTTCAGCCGACGCGGAAAGGGACTTCGTGGGTCCATAGGTATCGGCCGTGAAGTATTCAGTGAAATAGCCGATCAGTACACCACCTATCAGCCCGCTCAGCGTGGCAATGACAATGCCGACGTTTTTCTCCCCGAATGGCAGCGCAAAACCCAGGATGATCACGACGATTCCCATCATCACTGAAGCGCTATAGATGCCCGTGCGGATGCTGCCAAGCAGCCGCTCTTGGTCGGCCCCCTCTTCCGTTTTAACCAAGAAGCTCGCGATGATACTGATGACAAGACCGGCAGTCGCGACCAGCAGCGGAAATACCTGCGCCGCCACCAAGCCGTCGCCAACAAAGGCGCCGGCGCTTGTCGCCAGCGCAATCGCGGCAATAATAGAACTGGCGTAGCTCTCGAACAGGTCGGAACCCATTCCGGCCACATCACCAACGTTGTCGCCGACATTGTCCGCGATTGTGGCCGGATTGCGCGGATCGTCTTCCGGGATCCCCGCTTCGGTCTTGCCGACCAGGTCCGCGCCAACATCAGCGGCTTTGGTATAGATGCCGCCGCCGACGCGCGCGAAGATAGCGATCGACGTGCCGCCGAAACCAAATCCCGCCAGGGCAGACGCCGCCTGAGCGGCATTGCCCAGTTCATTGACGAAGATAATGAACAAGATGCTGATGCCGAGTAGCGCGAGCGATACAACCATGGTGCTCATCACCGTACCGCTGGCGAAGGCGACACGCAGGCCTTTATTCAAACTTTGGGACGCGGCCTGCGCAGTGCGAACATTGGCGCGCACCGCAATGTACATCCCGATATAGCCGGAAAGCCCTGACGCCAAAGCGCCCAGCACAAAGGCCACCGCCGTGAAGGCGGACATGCCGGATCCCGGCACCGAGCTCAAGAAGACAAGCGCAACCGTCACAATCGCAACCAGGATGGCCACGGCGCGATATTCTCGACTTAGAAAAGCCTGCGCCCCGCGTTGAATCGCCGCGGCTATCTGTTTCATGCGGTCGGATCCTTCATCCTGCGCCAAAACATAGCTGCGCTGATAGAGCGAGAACAGCAATCCAATCACTCCAGCTACGACCGCAATCAAGACGGCTGTATTTATATCAATCATTTATCAGACTCCTCTGTCCACTGCCCAAGTCATGCGCGGCTCCTTCGCGCGGGTGCGCCCCCCGCAGCGGACCCGCCACGGTACAGCTTTAATCCTGGCGAGCTGTCAATCAGATTCTGGACGAATCGGACGCTCTCGTTGATGGATCTTCTACGCCGGGTACGGTGGATTTGCCAAAGGACTTCACTGGGGCCTCGCGCCAGTTGTATGATGTAGGTCCTCGCAGCAAAGTGCGCCAACACATGACCAGCGAATCTTATCGCAATATGCGTTGTTTTCAACAGCGAATAGCGCTTGTACGGCGTTGTTTCTAAGATATGATGGTGAATAGCCAAACCATGGAAATAAGATGACGCATCCCGCTCGCTCGCTCGGCGCCCGGGGCGAATCCCTCGCCCGGCAATATCTCGTCAATCAAGGCTATGAAATTGTCACCAGCAACTGGTCGACGCGATATGGCGAGATCGACATTGTCGCGCGAGCCAATGGCGTCATCGTCTTTGTTGAAGTGAAGACGAGACAAGACAGGGATACTGAATCGGCTTTCGCCGGCATAAGCCGAGCCAAACACGAAAGGCTCGTCAAGGCAGCCTATCAATACCTTCACGAGCACGAGCTGGATGACGCGCGCTGGCGCATGGACGCTATAGGCATCGCCTTGCATGGCCGCGGGCATCCGGTCATTGATCATGTTGAGGATGCCTTTGACTGGTAAAGCGCCCCCTCTCCTTATCCTTCTCGGTCCTACCGGCGTCGGAAAAACTGAATTGGCTATCGACTTGGCGCTGCGCTTGAACGGGGAAATCGTCGGAGCGGACAGCCGTCAGATCTATCGATACATGGATATCGGCACGGCGAAACCGACGCCGGAGCAACGGACCTTGGTGCCGCATCACTTGATTGATTTTGTCGCGCCGGACAGCAATTTGAGCCTGGCCGAATACCAGGACCTCGCCTACCGCTGCATTGACGACAGCCACGCCAAGGGAAAGTTGCCGCTGCTCGTCGGCGGAACGGGGCAATACATCACTGCTATCGAGGAAGGTTGGTCCATCCCGCGTGTGCCGCCCGATCAGGAATTGCGCGCGGAACTGGAAGCCTTTGTAGCGGCGCATTCGGCGGGAGCTTTGCACGAAAAGCTGAGGCAAGCAGACCCGCTCGCCGCCGAGCGCATCCACCCCAACAACTATCGTCGGGTCATACGGGCTCTCGAGGTTCATAGGCTCACCGGTCAAGCCATTAGCAAGCTGCAAGAGAAGAAGCCCCCGCCCTATAAGATTCTGAGGCTGGGATTGCGCCTGGATCGCGCTATTCTCTACCCTCGCGTCGATGCGCGGTTTGACAGAATGATCGAAGCCGGCTTTGTCCGCGAAGTGCAGAACCTGCTCAATCTGGGATTCGACCGGGACTTGCCAGCAATGAGCGGGCTCGGCTACCTGGAGATCGCCGAGCACTTGCTGGATGACGCGCCGCTGGCCGCCGCGATCGAACGGGGTAAATTCAGCACCCATGATTTCATCCGCCGGCAGGACGTGTGGTTTCGCGGGCACGACAACGGGATTCTATGGCATAATGTTGAAGAAATTGACGCCGACTTCCTGGCGAAGACCGTGACCGACTGGATAGGGCAAGATCCGTGACAGATGTAGTTCCCCCCGACGCCGGCTACAATCCCAATCCTTTCATTGGCATCATTTTATTGATCGTCCTGCTGGTCTTCGTCTTGCCGGATCGCTTGCCGCAATTCATCTCGGATCTGTCGCCCTATTTGTTCGGCGGCATTCCCTGCGCTCGGCTGCCGGCGGCTCGAGACCTGGCGGCGCATCAGTCGGTTATCGGGCGCTCGGTTCAAGACCCGCTTCAACTCGCGGTCGCGCCTACAGCGCCGAATGAAAGCGGCGACTTGCTCATCCGATTGACCGTGAGCAATCTGTCGCTTGGCACGCTGCCTATCGTATTTCAAGAGGACAACATCGTGGTCGCCGCCAGCGACGACGAGAGCAACGGCTTTGGCTTTATTGTCGAGCCCGAGCCGGCCGAAGGAACACGCGGTCGGCAAGGGCCTGATCCCGACGGTTACGAAGAGTCGGATATACGGCTGTTGGGACCGCGCCAGCGTTGCGTACACGCGCTAGATCTGATTGCAGCGCAAGACATGATAGACAATGGTGGAACGATCCGCGCCTATTACAGGATGTCCCTCCCCGGCGAACATCTGACACAGAGCGAGGGAGTGCGATCCATATATGACGACCAAGGACTCGACTACTTGAGCGAGGGGGTCGTTTTCTCGGCATTAGTTGAAATTGAGCCCGGCGAATGATGATCCGTTGTCAATCCGAAAATGCGGACAGCGCTTTGCACATAGAAATAATCGACAGGAGATCCGATGGCAAGCGATGACAAACTAACGCATCTGGACGCTGATGGCCAAGTCTCCATGGTTGACGTCAGCGACAAACCCGTAAGCGACCGGATCGCCATTGCTGCCGGCAGCGTCGTGATGAAAGCCGAGACCCTGGCAATGATTCGAGAAGGCAATCTTAAGAAAGGCGACTTGCTAGGCGCGGCCCGCATTGCTGGCATCATGGGCGCCAAGCGCACGGCCGAGCTCATCCCGCTTTGCCATCCCATTGCCCTGGACAAGATTGCAGTCGACCTGGCATTTGACGACAGCAACAGCGCGATCGACATCGTCGCAACCGTCAAAACGAGCGGCGTGACCGGGGTGGAAATGGAAGCCTTGACCGCCGTTTCCGTTGCGGCCTTGACGATATACGATATGGCAAAAGCGGTCGATCGCGACATGTCTTTGACCAACATTCGCCTGTTGGAGAAACGCGGCGGTACGCGGGGCGACTTTAGGGCAGCGCAGCCGCTCGGCGGCGGCGATAAAGTCTGCCGCGCTCTCGCCGAATAACAAGCTTCCGCTTGGCACGAGGAAGGCGGTTTGTAAAAAAGAGGACCAATATGCAAGTAAGAGTACTTTTCTTCGCCACCTTGCGCGATCTGGTCGGGGCGCGACAACTGACGGTCGAAATGACGGCGACGAGCAGCACCGTCGCGCAACTGAGGCAAACCTTGATCGCGACTTACCCGGCCATAAAAGACAACCTGGGCATCGCGCTGGCCGCCGTCAACGAAGAATACGCATTTGACAAGGATACCATCCGGGATGGCGATGAAGTGGCTTTCTTTCCGCCTGTCAGCGGGGGATCCCTTGAGAACCCCGAACGACCGGAGGTTTTCCGCCTCCCCGATCAAGCGATCAACCACGACGAGATTATCGCGGCGATTAGCACCCCGCGCACGGGCGCGGCTTGTTTGTTCACCGGCCTGGTCCGCGGCCAGACAGAAAGAGATGGCCATATTCCGCGAACCGAGTCCCTGGAATACGAGGCATACCGGCCGATGGCGCTGGCAAAGATGAAACAGGTCGCGCAAGAGATCCGCGGCCAGTGGCAAAAGGTTGAAGGTATCGCAATCGTCCAGCGGATCGGCAAATTGCAAGTTGGCGACAACACGGTCCTCATCGCCTGTTCAGCGCCTCACCGCGACGACGGCTGTTTCGAAGCCGCGCGCTATGGCATTGACCGCCTTAAGGAGATCGTCCCGGTGTGGAAAAAGGAAATCGGCTCGGACGGTCAAGCCTGGGTCGAAGGCAGCTATCGGCCAAAGGTCGAGGATCAGGCGGGTTCATAAACTGGCACTCATACTAGAGTCGTGCTGCAAAGACGCTCGAACAGGATTCTCCCGCTAGCGCAGTTGCGGCAGCAAAGTAAGTAATGAGAATGCGAAAAGGTCTTTATTCAACCCCAGCCCCCGGCCCCCTCCCCGTAGCAACGGAGAGGGGGAGCGCATTTGGCGAGACTAGGATTACATCCAGAACTTTCGCTACAAATGAGATTTTTTCGCATTATGTTATTGGTACTACTTAGAACCATGTCAAAGTCTGACAACAACAAGATAAGTCGTTTTCAAAACATTCTTGGCCTCCGTTTCACTGATCCGGATCTGCTGACCCAAGCATTGACCCATCGTTCATTCGTCAACGAATACGCCGGTGAAGACGGTTCGATCCGCGACAATGAAAGGCTGGAATTCCTCGGCGATGCCGTGCTCGACATCATAGTCGCCGACATGCTGTTTCAGAAGTACCCCGACGTTTCCGAAGGTGAATTGACCCAGTTGCGCGCTGCCCTCGTGAGGACCGAATCGCTGGCGCATATCGGAACACAATTCCAACTTGGGGAATTCTTGCGTATCGGACATGGCGAGGAAATCACGGGTGGGCGTCAGCGCATCACGAACTTGTGTCGCGCCTTCGAAGCCGTCATTGGCGCCATGTACCTCGACAGCGGAATGGAAACCGTCAAGGGCTTCGTCACCCCCAGCCTGCTGGAATTGCTCGACTACGTGATTGAAAACAATCTGCATCTCGACGCCCGCAGTGAATTGCAGGAGCAGATTCAAGCGCGGCTGAGCATCGCGCCCAGTTACCGTCTGGCCGGCGCGCAGGGTCCAGACCACGCCCGCGAATTCCGCGTTGAGGTCTCGATCGGGGAAAGCATTATCGGCAGCGGGAGCGGCGCCAGCAAACGCGCCGCGGCCCAAGACGCCGCGCGCGCCGCGCTGCAGCAACTGGAAGCTGTCGGACTGCCGGAGTTGAACGAATCAGAGGATCAGTTGGAATAGCTTAGCGCCGCCGCCGCCGAAAGCACTTCTCGCAGATGCGATAACGGTGGCGGGATGGCAAGGTCCCGCCGCAAGATCTGCAGCGCCTGGCCATATCCAGATTCCTGAGCAATGCCTCATCAATCGAAAGCGACCATTCGCGCCGCTCTTCGCGCACTTGCGCATGCGCCCCGCAGTACTGACTGAATTCCCTCCGACGCGACAACCACAAATAGATATCGGCGCAGGCGATCGACAGTTCCGTCGATTCCAGATCCGCTGAGTTAAGGATCGGCGATGGCGCCTCCGGCGGCAGGGGAATTTGATAGCCCTCGAGGATCATATGAGCGCAATCCAGCCAGTAGACGCGCGTGGTCTTGCGCGCCGGCGCATTGACCAACTGCAAAGCATTTGCCAAGCCTAACCTTTCGATTTCATCATCGGCGAGCATTTTCGCCAATTCAATTCGCTCGACCAAATCAGCCGTCGTGATGACCGCGCGCAACTCATTCGGGATCGACTCCAAGGCCGCCCATTGCGCCAACTGCTCCGCCAGGTTTCCCGGGATCATGCGCAGATCGTCCACTGTCGGCGCCACGCGAGCAAAGGTCAGCGTCGGCGGCTCTTGCTCATAGAGTTCGCGTATCGTCCCCAATTGCTGCCTGCTGGTCGCGCTGATAAGCCCAGTTTTCGACAATCCGTAGCGGCCGGCGCGGCCGCCAATCTGCTGCACCTCGCTAGGATACAAGACGCGATCATTCTTGCCGTCGAACTTCTCCGTATCATAAAAGCAGACCACATCCGCCGGCAGATTTAGACCCATACCGACAGCGTCAGTCGCGACGCAAATCTCGGTTTCGCCTTCCGCAAAGCGATCCGCCTGCCGACGCCTCACCTCGGGCGGCAGGCTGCCATAAACCACCGACACCGCCCGCCCCAGCCTCTCCAGCTTCATTTTCAATTCCAGAACAGCTTGACGAGAGAAGGCTACCAATATCGTATAGGGCGGTAAGGACTCGAGGGTATGATGCTTTTCGGAAACTGCGATCGGCGCCAGCCGCTGATGCTCAACGACCTCACAGGGGATTTCCGCCGCAGCAGCCAAGACTTCAATCAAGCCTCGCGCCGTCGGCGGCCCGATGATGTGCATTTCCGGCGCGGCCGATTCCATCATCGCGCGGGTCCAGGCCCAGCCGCGGTCGGCGTCCGCGAGCATCTGCGCTTCGTCCACGATGACACAATCGCCACTGTTGGCGGGATTGAACATTTCGATGGTCGCGGCCGTGAGCTTGGCGCCCTCCACCGGGATGTATTCCTCTCCGGTCAGCAGGCTGCAAGCCACGCCTTCGCCGTTGAGACGGTCAAAGATCTCGTAAGCCAGCAAGCGCAAAGGCGCGAGGTACCATCCGGATCCCGCATCTTTAAGCGCCCCCAGCGCGTCATGGGTCTTTCCGCTATTGGGCGCGCCAATATGCAAATAGATTTGCTGCTGATCGCGATAGGGATATCGCCACTTGGGAAAGGCGTCGATCAGACGGTTGCGCAACTTGCTTTGGGCGTCTCGTCTCTTGCGCCTTCGACTGCGTTTTCCCCTTCTTTTTCTCCGTCGTCCGCGGTCGGAAGCCTCTTCAGTGTCTCTGACAAGCTCGCGGAATTCGTCATAAGTCTCGGGCAAAGTCCACAAGCCACGCACATCGCGCCAGATAATGCCCTTGCCCGGAATGCCCGCTTGTTGCAGCCATGCCTTCATCGTTTCCTGGTCGATCGACAGGACCGACGTCAAATCTTGCGGACGCAAGCGTTCGTAACCGGCGATCATCTCGCGCAAGTCGAGATCCGCCGCGGTCGGGCGCAAAGTGCAAACTGGAAAACGCAAGATACCGCGCGGATCCAGAAAGCTATCCAGCGCCAGTTCTTTGGCTGCCTGTCTCAAAGTTGAGGGCTTGACGCCGACCATTTGCGCCGCTTCGTTAAGCGCATAGCTGCGCGCGGCAACTTGCGATTCCACCGTTTCCTCGTTGCCAGGCCCCGGTTCTCGCGAATCTCGAAGCGCGTCCCCGCACAACTCAAGCACACTGAGCCAGGCCTCGTCATCGCTCGCCGCCGTTCCCTGCAGGTCTTCCAGGATCTGCTCCGCATCAGTTGTCAATGTGACTCTCCCAGAGCCGTTCGGCGGCGAATCATACTGCCGCGCTCAGGCAAAACTGTAAGCTTTCTCGTCGTATGAGCAACGCGGTTTACATAAACAGATCAACTTCAGCGAAGCGCTATCTACTAGTCTGTCCAGTTGTACTGGGAAACAGGGGATAGATCATCTTCTACGTCGATTGAGTTGTCAGTGGCCGTCGTTTCGTCAAACATCGCAATCTGTCGACCTGCATCGACATCGCAGTTCTCCAAGAGCGAGGCGACGAGCTTGGTCTTCACCCCCGACTCGCTGTAAACTTCTGACGCGAACTGTCTCGGGGACTTCTTCGCCTTGCGCCGATTGCAGGGCGCGCAGGCGACTCTCAAATTGCCGGGCTTGTTGCTGCCGCCTCGCTTCAAGCTGACGATATGATCCAACTCGAAGCCAATGCCCACTAGATCGGCATCGCACCATTCGCAGCGCCCCCCGGATTCAAGTATGCGATCCCGCAAGAGCGCAGCGTCCAGCCTGCCCTCGGCGCCGGCGCCCTTAGCGCGAGCGTTAAGCCAGGCCGCATATTGCGCCAGCGCCTGACTGTCTAGTTCATCCTGATATTTCATTCACTGACTTCGATTCGCGGATTGTCCAGGCGGAAGCCATGTCCTCGTACTGTCACTACGTATTGGTGGTCTTCATCAATCTCGGCCAAACGGTCTCGCAACCTGCGAACCAAGGCATCAATCGCCTGTTCGCTGACGCCGGCGCCCATGGCTTCCGGCCAAACCGCTTCAACCACTTCGTTTCGCGTACAGACCCCGCCCTGGCTGGCAAAGAGAATCTCCAGCAAGCGATACTGCGGCAGGCTCAAAGGCGGATCAAGCGCGTGACCGGCTATGTAGACTTGGCGTGATTCGGGATCCAGCCGCATGCGCGTACCGGTCATGGCCGCAGACGGGATCACCTCGGGCAAGGAGCGCGTTGTGGTTGGCGCAGTCGCGCCCGAACCGACGAAGCGCAGCCGAATATCCTTGGCGACGCGAATCTCGTCGCCATCTTCCAGCTCGCGCGCGCCCAGCAAACGATAACCGTTCACCCACGTACCGTTTTTGCTATTGTTGTCCTCTATCAAACACGATCCGCCCCGCAGGCGAAACGTCAAATGCTGGCGCGAGATCTGGCGCACAGGAATGACGATATCACAGACATCCTCACGTCCCAAGGTCATTACTTCGCGGTTCAGCACCCAATGTTGGTTGGAGAGCGAACCGTCAAGCCAAACAATGACCGGGAATTCATCGGAGTCCCGAGACATGATTGCGCTTCCCTTTCCGCGACTTACAAAGCTGCAGGTTCCCAACCCGTTGCGTAGCTTCATTATACAGTATTATTTCCGAGGCCACGACCATCCATTGTCCCATTTTGGAGCCACAGGTATAATCCTGCGCTAGCTATCGCGACTTCACGGGGGGGAACGATTTTGGGCATTTTTCGCCGCGGACTCTCAAAGACGCGCCGGTCCTTTTTTGGGCGCATTTCCCAGATTCTTGGCAACACCGAAATCGACGACGATACCTGGGACGAGATCGAAACGCTGCTGATCCAGGCCGATTGCGGATTCGACACGACATTGAGAGTCATTGACAACTTGCAAGACCGTGTGCGCGCGGAAGGCATCACTCGCGCCGATCAATTGCAGGACGCGCTGAAAGAGACGCTTGGCGATCTCTTGCAATTTCCGCCGGTTATGGATATCTCCGGACGCGACTTGTCGATCATCCTTGTGGTCGGCGTCAATGGCTCGGGCAAGACCACGTCGATCGCCAAGCTGGCGCATCGTCTCAAGAACCTCTCCAATCGCAAGGTGTTAATCGCGGCCGGCGACACCTTTCGCGCCGCCGCCATCGAGCAATTGCAGGCCTGGGGACAACGCGTTGATGTGCCGGTAATCGCCAACCGTCCCGGCTCCGATCCCGGCGCGGTCGTCTACGACGCGACCGCCGCCGCAAAAGCGCGCGGTTTCGAGATCTTGCTGGTCGACACGGCCGGCCGCCTGCAAAACAACTACAATCTGATGCGCGAGCTGACCAAGATCAGTGAAGTATCCGGAAATGTAGTTGCGGGCGCCCCCCACGAAGTGCTTTTGGTACTCGACGGCACGACCGGCCAAAACGCCATCGAACAGGCGAAACGATTCCAGGAAGCCTCCGGCGTCACCGGCGTCATCGTCACCAAACTGGACAGCACGGCCAAGGGCGGCATGGTCTTTTCCATCTTCAACGATCTACAATTGCCGGTCCACTATCTGGGACTCGGCGAAGGAATCCACGATCTGGTGCTCTTCACACCCGAGTTTTTCGTCGATAGCCTCTTTGACGACGATGACGAAGCGAGCTGACCGGTTTTGGAGCGGATCACCAGCCTGCGCAACAGCAAGGTCAAGCTGGTTCATCGACTGCGGAACAAACGCGGACGGCAGAGCGAATCGCGCTTCGTAGTCGAGCAACAGCGTGACATTCAGCGCGCCCTCGTGGGAGGTTGCGAGCTCGATTTCCTCATGGTCTGTCCCGCGCTCTTGGAAACCCAAGCCCTGGACTTTGGATCGGCGGGTGATGCCATCGAGGTCACGCCGCAGGTACTGAAGCGTCTCAGCTATCGAGAGAACCCTAGCGGTGTGCTCGCCGTTATGAAGGCGAAGCCAGCCAAAGTCTTGCGGGACTTGGAAATGACGAATATTGATTCAGCCATGTTATTGGTGGACCCGCGCGTACCTGGCAATATCGGTGCGCTGCTGCGCACGGGCGATGCAGCCGGTATCGGCGCGATGGTACTGGTTGATTGCGCGTTGGACCTTTATAATCCCAACATCATCCGAAACAGCGCCGGGGCATGTTTCGGCGACAAGATTTACCAGCTAAGCAGCGCGGAAACGATCACCTATTTCAGAGAGCGAAGTTTTCAACTGATCGCCGCGGACGGACGAGGCGAAACCAGCTTATTTGACCTGGACCTCCGTCAAAAGACAGCAATCGCCTTGGGAAGAGAAGATGCCGGACTAGGCGCCCGCTGGCTGGACATCTGCGATCGACGGGTACGAATTCCGATGGCAGGTGTCCTCACCGATTCGCTCAACCTGTCGGTCAGCGGCGCTATCTTCATGTACGAGATTTTGCGGCAGCGGCAAACTGAATGAGGCGCCGGCGAAGCCAAGGCCCGGCCACAGGTTGAGAGCTATATGGAAAACCTGATTAGCAAATTGCGCGAACTCAAGGCTCAGATAGACGAACTGATGACGCGAATTGATGTCGCCGGCAAGCAGCGGCTGGCCGGCGAACTGGAGTCAACCGCTAGCGAAAGCGAGTTCTGGAACGATCCCGACGCCGCGCAAAAGACCATGCGACAATTGTCGAGACTGAAGGCCGCGGTGGACAAATGGCAGTCCGTGTCGCAGCGCATTAGCGACGCCATCGAGCTGGCGGAGATCGCGGATGATGACATGCTCGCGGATATGGAACAAGAGACAGCCGCCCTGTCAGAGTTGGTCGAGACTATGGCTTTGGGCGCCATGCTTTCCGGCGATTACGATAGCGAAGACGCCATATTCGCCATTCATGCCGGCGCTGGCGGCGTGGATGCCCAAGATTGGGCGGAAATGCTGGAACGGATGTACCTGCGCTGGATGGAGCAAAATGGCTATAAAGCCGAGATCCTCGAGCGCAGCGGCGGTGAAGAAGCCGGCATCAAAAGCGTCACCGTCAGCGTCAAGGGCGACAACGCCTTTGGCTATTTGCAGAGCGAGGAAGGCGTCCATCGCCTGGTCCGCCTCAGCCCCTTTGACAGCGCCAGGCGTCGTCACACCTCCTTCGCCAAGGTCGAGCTGTGGCCGGACATCCATTCTGATATCGAAATCGAAATCGAAGATCGGGATATTCGAATTGATACCTATCGCGCCAGCGGCGCCGGCGGCCAGCACGTCCAGAAGAATGATACCGCCGTGCGCATCACCCACCTGCCGACCGGCATCGTCGTTCAGTGTCAAAACCAGCGCAGCCAGGCGCAGAATCGCGATCGCGCCATGCAGATTCTGCGCGCGCGACTCTTCGAAATGGAGCGCGCCAAACAAGAGGCGGAAATGGCAGTGCTAAAGGGCGAAAATGTGGACGCGGGTTGGGGCAATCAGATTCGCTCCTATGTCTTGCACCCCTATCAAATGGTGAAAGATCACCGCACGAACGTCGAAATCGGCAATACGACCGCCGTGCTCGACGGGCGCTTGGGCGAGTTCATCGAGGCATATCTGCGGCACAAAATCAGCGGTTAGCGACAAGACCTTGCGCTCGCCATCCACCGCAAAGATTCTCTGCTACGATTGCTCGCGAATCGCCGCTTAATAGCGCGACATTTTCAGCGGAATATGTTACGCTAGGCACAAGTCCGAATGCGAAAGTGGACGCCATATGTTGTCTTCGACAAGCACCTATTCTAGAGATTTGGAATCGCTGCTGCAGACGCTGACGGACATCAAACCTAACGAACAAGACCTCATCGCTTCCGCCTATATCCGCGCGGAAGCAGCCCACGCCGGGCAAAAGCGCAAATCGGGCGAACCCTACTTCACACATTGCGTCGCGGTCGCAAGCATATTGGCCGAAATGCAAATGGATGCCGAGACTATCGCGGCCGGCCTCCTCCATGATGTCGTTGAAGATAGCGACCTGACGATCGACGCGCTGCGCGCCGAATTCGGCACGCCGATCGCCATACTGGTCGACGGCGTCACCAAACTGAAGAATCTGCCGATCAAAAATGTTACCCCGCTTGGCGATTCACGGCGCAGCAGCATGGTCAACCGCGAGATGGAATACATTCGCAAAATGCTGCTGACCATGGGCGATGACGTTCGCGTCGTCTTGGTCAAGCTGGCGGATCGCTTGCACAATATGCGCACGCTCGGATATATGCCGCAGCATAAGCAGATGGCGGTCGCGCAAGAGACCATGGATATTTTTGCCCCCCTGGCCAATCGGCTGGGTATCTGGCAGATGAAATGGGAACTGGAAGACCTGGCTTTCCGTTATCTCAATCCCGAGGCCTATCGCTCGATCGCCAAAACGCTCGACGAAAGACGCGACGAGCGCGAACAATATGTGGACCGCATTCGCGAAATACTCGTCCGTGAACTCAAGGCGAGCAAGATCAACAAGGTCACGATCTCCGCACGGCCCAAACATATCTACAGCATCTACAACAAAATGACCAAGAAAGGACTGCCGCTCGAACAAATCTATGATATTCGCGGTATGAGAGTACTGGTCGACACGCTAGCGGAATGTTACCTGGCGCTTGGCATCGTTCACAATTTGTGGCGCCCGATACCCAACGAATTTGACGACTATATTGCCAACCCCAAGGACAATTTTTACCGCAGCCTGCACACGGCTGTACACGACGATGAAGGCAAAACTGTCGAGGTGCAAATACGCACCTGGGAAATGCACGAAGACGCCGAATATGGCATTGCAGCGCACTGGCGATACAAGGAGGGCGACCAGGGACATGACGACGCCTTTGAACAGCGCCTGGCCTTCCTGCGGCGTTTGATGGAGTTTGGTCCCGAGGTCAACGACGCCTCGCAGTTTGTCGATACGGTCAAGTCGGAGGTTTTCCAGGATCGTGTCTACAGCGTAACGCCGAATGGCGACATCGTCGATTTGCCGGTCGGCGCCACACCCATCGACTTCGCCTATCATATCCATACTGACATTGGCAATCGCTGCCGCGGCGCCAAGATCAACGGTCGACTGGTGCCGCTCAATTACAAACTCAAAATGGGCGATCAAGTTGAAATCCTGACCGCCAAGCGCGGCGGACCCAGCATGGATTGGCTCAATCCCGATCTTGACTATGCGGTGACAAGCCGCGCTCGCAGCAAGATTCGTCATTGGCTGCGCAAGCAGAATCGCGAAAAGCACATCGTCATGGGACGCGAAGTCCTGGAGCGCGAATTGAAACGACTCGGCGTCCTGGACAAGGTCACATTCGAATCCGTCGCGCGCCTGCTCTCCTATGACAAACTGGATGACTTTCTGGCCGGCATCGGATCCGGCGACGTCACCGGTTCACAAATTACCAACCGCGTCTTGGAAGACGAACGACGTAAGTCGGCGGAAACTATCAGCGAAGAAGATCTGCTCAAACCGCGCGCCAAATCCAGCGGCGCCAATGTCGCCAAGGGCGTGAGCATTATGGGCGCTAGGGGATTGCTGGTGAATCTGGCGCGTTGCTGTTCGCCTATGCCGGGCGACGAAATTGTGGGCTACATCACCCGTGGGCGCGGCGTGACAGTCCATCGTGATGGTTGTCCCAATATCGTGGCGCTGCGCGATGTCGAGCGTTTGATCGATGTCTCTTGGGGATCCGAAGAAGAAGAACAGCGCTACGTCGTTCCTGTGGAAGTCGTGGCCTATGATCGTGAAGGCTTATTGCGAGAAATCAGCACCATCATCGCCGACCAGAAGGTCAATATCACCTCGGTCGAGGTCTCCACGCGACAGCATATTGCCACGCTTAATCTGCAGTTGGAAATCGCTAGCAATCAGCAGTTGACTCGCATCCTCAGCAAATTGGAAATGGTACCCAGCGTCGTCGAGGCGCGCCGACGCAACACTGGTTAATCCCCTTTTATGCGCATTGCACTGCTCGAATCGTATTACGGTGGCAGCCACAAAGCCTGGGCCGATGGCTACAAGCGTTTCTCGGCCCACGACATAGACCTGATCACACTGCCCGCGCAATTCTGGAAATGGCGCATGCAAGGCGCCGCCATCAGTTTTGCCCGTCTGCTCCGATCAAAGCCCGATCTCATTCTGGCCTCGGGCATGATTGATCTTTCCATATTTCGCGCGCTCACCTATCGCCATCTGGGCGAAGTGCCGACCGCGCTTTACTTTCATGAAAACCAGCTATCCTATCCGCAAAATCGCCGACAAGAGCATGGCTGGCGCTATGGTTTTATAAATTACGTAAGCGCCTTGACCGCCGACAGCAATTACTTCAACAGCCCTTTTCACCTGCGTGACTTTATGGAGCAACTGCCGCGGCTGCTCAAGCATTTTGCCGACTACAACGAACTGGACACCATCGAAAGTATCCGAGCAAAATCGCAAGTCTTGCCCCTGGGCATTGATTTGCGCCGCTTCGATCAATTCAAGGTTGGGCCTCAGCGAGACGGCCCGCCCCTCATCGTCTGGAACCATCGTTGGGAAGAAGACAAAGATCCCGACGCCTTTGTCCGAAGCGCGCTCCAGCTTGCCAGCGAAGGATTCGACTTTCGCGTCGCCATAACCGGTGAGAGCTTTGGCCAGATGCCCGCAGCTTTCCAATGTTTGCAAGCGGGACTGCCCGATCGAATCGAGCAACTGGGATACCTTGGCTCCTTCGCCGATTACGCCGAACTCTTGTGGCGCGCCGATTATGTTGTTAGCACCGCCTGGCAGGAGTTTTTCGGCGTCTCAATCTGCGAGGCGATCTATTGCAACTGCGTGCCGATCTTGCCGGACCGCCTCAACTATCCAGACCTGCTGACGGAGGAACTGCGCGGAAAATGCCTCTACACCAGGGATCGTCTCACCGCCCAGTTGCGGCGTCATTTGCGCGGCGATCTCCGTGCGGATACCGATCCATTGCGGGCGAAAATCGCCGAATTCGACTGGCGCGTCATGGCCCCGCAATATGATGCAGAACTGCTAGCGCTGGCTAAGCGTCATTGTTTGCGTCTGGATCAGCGCCGTTGGATTTGACATGGGCATCGTCTCTCGCCGCCTCGTCTGCCTTGTCCAAGAGCAGCTCGATTTCTTCCAGAGTCAACTCAAGTTGCGCGGGCGACTGGACTTCTTCGTGTAACAGATTCTCGTCCACACTGGAGTAGTCCTCATTCGTCGGAGAGATCTCATCATCCGGCAAGACAGGATCGACGACAAAGGAGTCAACGCGCTTGCGATATTCGACGACGCCGACAACGGTCTCTTTCTCGCGCAACGCGATGACCGGGTTGCAGCCGTCCAAGCGCTGAGCCATGTGATTCGCTAGCCTTATCGACATATATTTGGCTTTATTCCTGCTCGTCAAGACCAGAATCGTATCGTCCAAACGACCGACAGCGGCCGCGACGACTCGCCGGCCGCCAAATAACTGGTCAGTGATGGGTTTGCCAACGCCGCCTCGCGCTTGCGCATTGAGCTGATGGATTGGGCTTGTCATGGCGATTCCGTCTTCGGCGACAATCCACGCGTGCAATTTGTCATGCGCCAGACAGGCGCCAACGACGCGATCGCTCCTATCCTTGAGTTGTATCCCGCGCACACCGCTCGATGTCAAACCGGTGGACCGGATATCTTCCTCGCTGAAGCGGATCGCATAACCGCGCGATGTAAAGAGAATCAGTTCGTCGGCGCCGCTGCTATAGAGCACACTGACAAGTCGATCATTTTTCGCCAGATTCATCACGCCAAATTCGTGAGACATCATCCCTGGCAATTCGCTCACATGCAATCGTTTCACTTGTCCCTGCGCTGTAGCAAAACACAAATATCCCGTCTTAGAATTCATCGGCAAACACATAAACGTGACGATCTTCCGCTTGACGGGTAACGAGGATAAATCACTGAAATGCATGCCGTCGGAAGCCTGTTCCACTTGAGGTATCTGCTGCACAGGCACTGTGGCGCAACTGCCCTTGTTTGAAAAGAGATGCAGAATCTGCCCGGTCGTGCTGTGTTGAAGCAGACGTGGCGGGACTTTTGTCGCCGTTGTCACTCTGGGTGGTTCATCCAGCGGCATTCGACCCAGTTGCCCCCGGGTACTGAACATGACTACCGTCTTCTCTTCCGGAACCAAGAAGTCTTCCAGCGTCAGGGCAGACGCCTCACTCTCGACAATCGTACTGCGGCGACGGTCACCATGTTTCTCTTTCGCTTCCAATAGCTCCTCGGAAATGTGCATCCGCTGTTTCTGCGGGCTCGCCAAGAGCGCCTCCAGCGACGCGATGAGTTTCAAGGTTTCTCGATGCTCTTGCCGTATCTTCCGAATCTCCAGCGATGCCAGGCGCCGCAAAGGCATATCCAATATCGCCCCGGCCTGAATCTCGGTCACCTTGAAGTTTTTCACCAGATTGTTTCTGGCGGTCTCGACATTGCGCGATTTGCGAATGGTCGCAATCACCGCCTCCAGATTGTCCAGCGCAACGATGAGCCCGTCAAGCACATGAGCCCGTTCGCGCGCGCGCGCCAGATCAAAGCGGCTGCGGCGTTGAACCACCTCCAGGCGATGTTCCAAATAGACGCGCAGCGCTTGCTTTAGGTTCAGCAGGCGCGGCTGACTGTCGACCAGCGCCAACATGATAATGCCAAATGTTGACTGCAGCGGCGTCAACTTGAAAAGCGCCGCCAAAACCTCTTTGACATCTGCGCCGCGCTGTAACTCGATCACCAGGCGCACGGTATTCTGCCGATCAGATTCATCCCGCAAATCTGCAAGTCCATCCAGTTTGCCTGAGCTTACAAGCGCTGCGATTCGTTCGATCAACGTGGTTTTGTTGGTCTGATAGGGCAATTCGCTGACGATTATGCGAGATTTGCCGCGTCCCATATCTTCGGCATGCAGCTTCGCCCGCAAGGTGATCTTGCCCCGTCCGGTCGCAAAGGCCGTGCGCAGCATATCTTCGTCGCCGCGCATCTTGTAGATGACGCCGCCCGTTGGGAAATCCGGTCCCCGAACGAATCGCATGAGTTCGTCGACATCGATGTCGTCAAAGCGTTCCCACTGGCCCAAAATATGAACCAGCGCGTCGCAAATCTCTCCCAGGTTATGCGGCGGAATGTTTGTGGACATGCCAACCGCGATTCCCGACGCGCCGTTCACCAGCAGGTTTGGCAATACTGACGGCAATACCGCCGGCTCGTTAAGCGTGCCGTCAAAGTTCTCGACAAAATCGACCGTTTCCTTGTTGATATCAACCAGCAATTGGCTGCCAAAGCTAGCCATTCTGGCCTCGGTATATCGCATCGCCGCGGCGCTGTCGCCATCAATACTGCCGAAGTTCCCCTGGCCGTCAATCAGCATGTAGCGCATGGAGAAGTCCTGCGCCATGCGCACCATCGTTTCGTAGACAGCCGCATCGCCGTGAGGATGGTATTTGCCCAATACCTCACCGACGATTCGCGCGCTCTTCTTATGCGCTCCGCGCGGGTTCATCCCCATATCGTGCATCGCATACAAGATCCGGCGATGCACAGGTTTCAAGCCGTCACGAGCGTCAGGCAGCGCGCGGGAAACGATGACGCTCATCGCATAGCTCAAATATGCGTCGCGCATCTCGCGCTCAATATTAACTTTATGAATGGCTCGATCGGTCATGAACCGTCCTCAATGGCTTGATGATGTTTCCAACAGGGGTCCGTTGCTTTTTGCCGAGCCGTAGCGCGAAAGATCGGTATTGCTGGCAAACGGCTCACCGGGATAAAGCAAGCTGGCCATATCCCGGAACTTTACTAGTCCATTGTAGAATGTAATCTGACAAAGTGTCAAATTGCAGAGCGCACTTGTTGCTCGACGAGTTTACGAGATGCTCAACCCATCTTGATCCAATCCAGAATAGAAAGCGCTATCTTGCTATGGTAGACTTTTTTCATGCCACATAGAAGCATCCTACGTCCCTCCCTCGCCGCCATTATTGTCTGTGCGCTCGCGCTTGCCGGTTGCGCCGGTCAGGCGCCCGAACCGACTATTGCAGTTGCCCCGGAAGTGAAACTCATCGCGGAAGTCACGCCGATTTTCGAGACGCCCGCCGTTCAAGAACTTGTTGAATTGCCGAACGTTGCCGGCCGACAGCTCCCAACGCTGGATGCCGATGCGCCCGATCTCCCAACCGTCACTGCCGTAGCGATTTCTAGCCCGCAACGAGCGGCAACCGGGCGCTTGATAGGCGCGATCATTGACGCGGGCTATCAAATACCGCCAACCAGCACAGCGCGCCCCGCGGAGTTCGCGGCGGAGACCCAGCTGGATTTACAGTCTCCGCAACCGCAGATCGACATAACGACGCCGCTGCCCGTTGCTGACATCCGCCTGGACGGAAGCAGGATGGGAATCCAGGTTCATTACAATTTTGACGTCGCCGGTTGGGACCGAACCTTGCAGCAGATCGCCGCGCTTCGCATGGGTTGGATCAAACTGCAAGCCTCCTGGGAGTGGATGCAACCAGACTTCCCGGGTCAATTCGAAGAGAATTTCCGCCTCTTCCAATTGCATGTGCAAGAAGCCGACAAGCGCGGCAACAAAGTCATGCTCAGCATCGCCAAAGCCCCGGACTGGGCGCGCAACGTCAACCGCGACGAAGACGGACCGCCCGACGATCTCAACCAACTCGCCGCCTTCCTAGGCTTGCTGCTGGAAAAACTCGGACCCTATATCGATGCCATAGAAATCTGGAACGAACCAAACCTCAAGCGAGAATGGACCGGCCAAGCCGCTTTCGATGGGGCCGGTTATATGGAGTTGTTCCGTGTTGGCTACCATGCCATCCGCGCCTACTCGCCAAACATCACGGTGATAACCGCCGGGCTGGCGCCAACCGGCACCTCGCAGAACATCTCGGTCAACGATCGCAGCTTCTTGCGCCAAATGTATCAGGCCGGATTGGCGAGCTACCCGGATGTGGTCATCGGCATTCATCCTTACAGTTGGGGGAATCCGCCGGATTTCGTTTGCTGCAACAATGTGGATGGTCAAGGCTGGGACGACCAGCCGCAGTTTTTCTTTTCGCAAAATATCCGCGATTACAGCGAAATCATCCGGGCGAATGGACACGACGCCAAGATGTGGGCCACCGAGTTCGGCTGGGCCACATGGGAGGGATATCCGACCGATGCGCCGGATCCCTGGATGTATTACAACTCAGCGCTAAATCAACGCGACTACACCTTGCGCGCCTTCCAAATCGCGCAGTCTCGCAGTGATATCGGCGTCATGATCTTATGGAACCTGAGTTTTGCCGAAGAACTGACCATCAGCAGCCGTAGCGAACTGGCAGGTTACAGCCTGCTCTACCCTTCATTCAATGGCGACAACCGCAAACGCGAGCGCCCGCTTTACCGCGCTTTGGCTAATCGACCCTAGGTTGGCCGGATGAAATCCCGCTATCAGGTATCCGTCGGCGTCCTGATCCTTTTGACCGCATCCTTTCTGCGGCTATGGATGTATGGCGAAGTGCCGCCAGGACTTCAACACGATGAGATCTTCAATGCCGAGGACGCAATAGGGCTCGTCGATGAAGGAGATTTCCGCGTATTCTATGAGTCGAATCAAGGGCGCGAAGGGGCCTTTATATGGCTGCTTGGCTTGTCCTACCTCATGTTTGGCATCAACTCCCTGATGATCAAATTTCCCGCCTTTGTCTGCGGATTGTTCACGGTTGCCCTAACGTACCGGTTCGGCTCGCAAAACTATTCTCGCCTCGTGGGATTTGTCGCCAGCGCTATGACAGCCGTCTCGTTTTGGGCGATATTCACATCGAGGGTCGGCCTGCGAGCGGTTATGCTACCAGTGATCGTGCTCCTTGTGCTAATCGGATTGTCAGGAATATTCCGCGCGCAAAAGCCTCCCGATAGACGGCGCTCAACCATAGTGACCGGACTTGCTCTGGGATTCGCCCTTTACACCTATACGGCGTCCTTGGCGCTAGTCCCTGCTTACTGCTTGTTTGTGGCGACAATTGCCATCTGCAATCGCAACTTGATTCGGCGCATTTGGCTCGAGTTGATTCTGGTGGCTATCCTTGCCTTTGTGACGGCCTTGCCAATGGCATACATCCTTTTGCACCAGCAAAGCCTGAGGCGCGCGGAAGGAATCGCTCAACCGATGCGCCTGGCGATGGACGGCGATCCGGAACAACTGCTAGACAATGCCAAGAGACTGATCGGCATGCCAGCATTTGTCGGCGATCCTCTTTGGAGATACAATGTCGCCGGGCGTCCGCTATTCACGCTCCCGATCGGCTTGCTGGTCTATTTTGGCCTGGCAGCGGCCCTCATCCGCGCGCGAGGGTCGCCCCTCAATGTTTTCCTCATCGCTCTGTTGCTCTTTGGGTTGGTCCCAAGTCTCTTGACGATCCGGGCGCCCTCTTTCCTTCGTTCCATCGCGGCTCTGCCAAGCGTCATGCTATTCGTCGGCATCGCCGTTTCGCAATTGTGTATGCTGTTCAAGGGGCGACCATATCTTGGCTGGTCCTTGGGGCTTCTGTCTGTAGCTGTCACTGGCATCGCCGATTATCAAGCCTACTTTGTTGAATGGACAACATCGTCGAGAACCGAATTGCCATTCCACCATTTCGGCGAACAAGAAAGGCTGCCTTACAGAATCTATCGAAATGACCTGCGGAAACTGGCGGATTATCTGCGAGACAGCAATGAAGAGATCGTTTTTATATCAGTCCCGAACCAAGAACTTGACCCGATTGTCTACAAATATGCTAATGGGCCGTCGCAAGAAGCATTGCATGTGGTCTGGTTTGATGGCCTTTTCAATATCGTCCTTAGCCCACAGCCGACACAATTATTCGTTTCGCCCTTGTCGCCAATTAATTCGAAACATGCTCACTGGTTGAAAGAGCAATTCGGGACGAAGCATATTGGACGGATCCTGCGTGAAGACGGTCATATAGCCTTTGAGATTTATCAACTAAGCAGTCATTCAGAATATCTGGCGGAAGCCTTGTCATCGGCTTCCGCGCATCCAGTCTCTATCGAGAGCCAGGCAGGATCCCTTCCAATGTCGCTTCCAATTCAATTTGGGGACTTGCTGAGATTGCATGGCATAGAACTGTTGAGACAAGCCGTCTACGGCGAGAACGATGGCATCCACAATCAACTCTATTTCGAAGCTCTGGGATCTACTGAGGCCAGCATCCAAATCTTCATGCACTTGGTCGATCAAGCTGGCGCGGTAGTCGCGCAACGCGACTATTTAGGCGTACCGCCTGAACATTGGCATCCGGGAGTGTTCTTTGTGCAAGACCACTTTGTGCCCCTCTTGGACCGGATTGAAGCGGGCAAATACACATTGAAGCTTGGCATTTACGACTGGCGCAACGGTACGCGGATACCAGTCGTCGATGGCGCGAATCAGCCGATCGCGGACAGCCTCCATGTCGGCAAGATAGAAATTCGCGATCGACCCTGAAATACGCGCGAGGACATCAAGCGACGCCTCGCGCGATTTTATGGCGCTTGCGCCTAGAGTTCGCTCAGCATATTCTCGAAGTCGTCTTGATCGCTCAGATCGTCGAAGTCAAGTGCTCCCTGAGCCTCCAGCGTGACCGACGGCGCGACGGCCTCGCGATCCTGATAGGCATGGAACCCGGTTCCGGCCGGAATCAGCTTGCCAATGATCACGTTCTCCTTTAGCCCGTGCAAGGGGTCGACCTGCCCTTCGATAGCGGCGCCGGCCAGCACTTTGATCGTATGCTGGAAACTGGCCGCCGACAGGTAGCTCTCGGTACTCAGCGCCGCTTTGGTGATGCCCAGAAGAATGGGCGTACCTGCGCAAGGTTCCCGGTCCTCGGCTATTAGAGATTCGTTGATCTCCAGCAGTTTCAGCCGGTCGATCAACTCGCCGGGCAGCAGGTCGCTGTCGCCACTCTTGGTGATCTGAACCTTGCACATCATTTTGCGGATGACTGTCTCGAAGTGCTTGTCAGCAATGTTCACGCCTTGACTGCGGTAAACTTCCTGTATCTCGCCCAACAAGTACATTTGCGTCGTGTTCTCGCCCAATACGCGCAAGATACGATGCGGATTCTTGGATCCTTCGGTCAACTGTTCGCCGAGCGAAACGGTCATGCCATCATAGATGGACTTGCGCAAGC
The DNA here is from genome assembly GCA_026707745.1 of Chloroflexota bacterium. GTDB lineage: Bacteria > Chloroflexota > Anaerolineae > Aggregatilineales > Phototrophicaceae > UBA6055. The sequence goes on along the minus strand of JAPOWG010000011.1, from coordinate 135,004 downwards.
GCGCATTGGCAGGAATCTCATAATCTTCCGATTCACTGGTTTCATTGCGGATGTAAACGGTATGGTCCTCGATATGTACCGTTCCAGCCAAGCTCGCCTTCAATTCTTCGTCGCCGTTCTGGGCCACTAGCCCGCCGATTTCGACATCCTTCCCATCCTCGATACAGATTTCCCAGTCCTCTGGAACGACGTGCGTCTCATTCTCCACTTCGCTCTTGATGACCGTAGCGATGCGAGCGCCGTCCTCTCGCTCGTGCAATCGCAGGATACCGTCGATCTCGGTCATCACCGATTCGCCCTTTGGTTTGCGACGCGCTTCAAATAGCTCCTCAACGCGCGGCAAACCGCTCGTGATATCGCCGCCGGATTCTGCAGTACCCCCTCTATGGAAGGTCCGCAAGGTCAACTGCGTACCCGGCTCGCCAATAGATTGCGCCGCGATAATCCCTACCGCCGACCCGATACCGACCATATCACCCGTGCCCAAGTCGCGACCGTAACACAGCGCGCAAACGCCGTGTATTAAATCACAGGTCAATGGGCTGCGGACTTCCAGGTCCTCAACGCTCGAGTTTTGGATCACAGACGCGATTTCTTCGTCGATGATTTCGTTGCGTCCTACAATCAATTCGTCACTGTCCGGATCAAAGAGGTCCTCAGAGGCGCAACGGCCGACAATGCGCTCTTCGACAGTTTGTCCAGCCACATCGTCCGACCGACGAATCGTCAGGCCCCGCTGTGTATTGCAGTCCCAACGATTGACTATCATATCCTGGGCGACATCGACCAACCGCCGCGTCAAGTAACCCGCATCCGCCGTGCGCAGCGCCGTATCCGCCAGACCCTTGCGCGCGCCATGTGTGGAAATGAAGTACTCCAAGGCGTTCAACCCTTCGCGGAAATGGCTGCGAATCGGCAAATCGATGATGCGCCCGGAGGGATCCGCCATCAAACCGCGCATGCCAGCCAACTGCGTGATCGGTCCGAATCCGCCCTTGGTCGAGCCCGATATCGCCATGATCGCGATCGGACCATAAGGATCAAGCGTATCGCGGATCCGGTCCTGCAGGAACTCCTTGGCGCGATTCCATTCGTCGATCGTGATCTGATACCGCTCTTCTTCGGTCATCAAGCCGCGGCGGAAGTCGCGCTCGGCGCGCGTCACTACCTCATCCGCCTGTTGCAGGATGTCCGTCCGCTCGTCCGGGATCGTCAGGTCACTCACCGCAATCGTCGTGCCGGAAATCGTCGCATAGTGGAAACCGTAGTTCTTGATCGCGTCCACCACCTCGGTTGTGATTTCCGCGCCGATCACCTGGTAACAACGGGCGACTAGGTTCTGCAAGCCCTTCTTGCCCATGGTTTCCTGGACGAAGCGCATCTCGTCCGGCAAGATGCGGTTGAAGATAGCGCGTCCCACCGTGCAGATTTCCGGTTCGTCCTGCGGTCCCCGCGTATCATATACGTTGCCAAGCAAAATCGGCGTATGCAGATGCACCAGGCCGATGCGATACAGATACTCGACCTCATCCATATCAACGACGACGCGGCGCTCGTGCAGGTTTGTGATCTCCAGTTGATCTTCGACTCCCTTGGCCCGCATATATCTGCGCATCTCGTATGCGTTAGCCAGGATGCAATCTACCTCTCCGTCCAGCAGCGCTTGCACAGTGCGATCAACGGCCGTCTCCAAGACTTTGGGTCGCCCGTTGTCATCGGGCTCGGTATCGTCAAAGAATAGTTCGACGTTGGGCACTTGCCGGAATTGCGCGTAGTAGTAGCCATTAGACCTGACGGCGATGCCAACCTTATGCTCGCCGCCGTACAGCACCTGCTCGGAACGGAATTCATCCGCGCGCGCTTTCTGCGCTACGATCTCAACGGTCGGATCCATCGTCAAATAGTAATTCCCGAGCACCATATCCTTGGAAGGACCGACGATAGGCATGCCATCCGAAGGTTTTAACAAGTTGCGCGTGCTCAGCATCAACTCACGCGCTTCCTTAACAGCCTGCTCGCTCAGCGGCACATGAACCGCCATTTGATCGCCATCGAAATCCGCGTTAAAGGCGGAACAAACCAGAGGATGGATTTGGATCGCCTTGCCCTCAACCAGCAGCGGCTCAAAGGCTTGAATGCCCAGGCGATGCAAGGTCGGGGCGCGGTTTAACAGAACCGGTCGCTCGCGGATCACTTCTTCCAGGACTTCCCATACCTCCGGTCGCTCCCGCTCGATGATGCGCTTGGCGCCTTTGACATTGCTCGCGTAGTTGTATTGCACCAATCGGCTGATCACAAATGGCCGATATAGCTCAAGCGCCATCGTCTTGGGCAAGCCGCATTGATGCAACTTCAGCTTGGGGCCGATGACAATAACCGAACGACCCGAATAATCGACGCGCTTTCCCAGCAGATTCCGGCGGAAACGCCCTTTCTTGCCCTTGAGCATATCGCTTAAGGATTTCAGTTCCCTCCGACCGCGGCGGCTCAAGGCCTTGCCACGCTGGCTATTGTCGATCAAACTGTCAACCGCTTCTTGCAGCATACGCTTTTCGTTGCGCACGATGACATCCGGCGCGCCCAGATCCAGCAAATGCTTCAGCCGGTTATTCCTGTTGATGACGCGGCGATACAAATCGTTTAAGTCGCTGGTAGCGAAACGACCGCCATCCAACTGCACCATCGGACGCAGATCGGGGGGGATCACCGGCAGAACGGTCAGAATCATCCATTCGGGACGATTGCCGTTCGGCTCGTTTTCCTGGTTGGTTTCATCGCTGTCTATAACGGTACTGCGGCTGTTGCGCAGGCTCTCGACTACGCGCAAGCGTTTGGTGGCTTTGCGGCTGCGCTGCTTCGACTTGCTGGTGCGGACCTCAATCCAAAGTTCTTCCGCCAGCTTCGCCAGGTTAAGCGTGCCCAGGATCTCATAAAAGGCTTCCGCGCCCATATTGGCCTGGAAGACATTGCCGAAGCGGCTCTTGAGTTCGCGATAGCGGCTTTCCGACAGGAACTGCAGGACATGCAGGTCCTCTAATTCGTTGATTTGCTTTTCGGCGCTGTTACGCAAATTCCGTATGCGTTGCTCTATTTCCTCCGCCTGTTCTTCCAGGGACGAAGCCACTTCAACATTCGCATCGTCAATATCGCCGCTGATCTTGGCGATTTCGGCCTTGCTCAGCTCTTCAATCTCAGACTGTAATTTACTCAGGTATTCGTTGACCTCGGTCTGGATCCGCGAGATGTGATCGTTGGTGACCTCTTCGCCTTTTTCAACGACCACCGTCTCTGTCGCTTGCAGACTGATTTCCGCGGACGCAGCTTGACCCAACATGCTTTCGACGCGGGTTTGCGCCGCTTGGGCTTCGTTCATCACCTCGTCGCTTAGCCGCCCCAGTTCGCCGTCAAAATGATCGCGGATCGCTTTGACCTTGCTTTCGAACTCCTCCGCCCTTTGATCGCGGTCGTCGCGCAACTCGCTGAACTGCTCTTCCAACTCCCCGGTGAGCTCCTGCTCTTTCAGCTCCAGTTCCTTCTCAATGCGCGTGATCGCTTTGCCCCGCGCGTCTTGATCGACTTGCGTAACCACATATTGAGCGAAGTAGAGCACGCGGTCCAGGTTGCGCCGGCTCACGTCCAAAAGCAGACCCAAATAGCTCGGCACGCGCCGCGTATACCAGACATGCGCGACCGGGGCCGCCAGTTCGATATGCCCCATGCGTTCGCGCCGCACCGACGACCGTGTCACCTCGACACCGCACTTATCGCAGATGATGCCGCGATAGCGGATGTTCTTGTACTTTCCACAATAGCATTGCCAGTCTCGCGTAGGACCGAAAATCCGCTCGCAGAACAGCCCGTCCATTTCCGGACGCAGCCGCCGATAATTGATCGTTTCCGGTTTCGTCACCTCTCCATAAGACCAGGAACGAATCTGTTCGGGAGAAGCCAGACTAATACGTAATGCGCTAAAGTCTTTCGCCTCCAAGGCGTAACCTCCTTTGCGCTATGATGCTGTAGACTGAAAGTAGATGACCTGATGAAACGACTATCACCATCAAATGCGAAATAGATAACAGGAGGCGCAGCCCCTGTGCCCCAGACCCAACGTGATATATTAGCGTGTTTCCATCACTTGGAATTGTATCTTGTCTCCTCCAAAACTGTCAAGGCTTGCCGTGATTATTTTCACCTATGAACTAAGTTAGTCTAGATACGAGCAGCTCAAGATCAAGACACTGCTATGACATGACGCAGAACCATCGAATTGCCTTGTGGCCCGCTGGTCTCTACGAAAAAAGCGCAGCCGCTCGACAAGTCCGCAAACGATTGGCGACCATCAAAACGCGTTCACATGAAGCAACCACTTTTACTGGTCCATGCCGCATGTCATAAAAGTAGATCTTACTCGTCATTCATTTCCGAGATCATGTCGAGAAGCGCATTGATCACGGTATCTGGCTCGGCGCGGAAAATCGCATGCTCCGATGTCTCCGCCCAAATCACGCTTGGATTGTTGGAATAGGTAGTGTTAGCGATCTGCGCGGTGCTGAACATCCATGCGTAGGACTGCGATTCCGCATCGGCCGTCGCATCATCGGCGGCGATAATGGCCGTAATCGGCATATCTGTCTGCGTAATCACCGCCTTCACTTGATCCGAGTTAACCCCCATGACGCCATAAAGCGTCTCCCACATATAGGTATACCAGTAGTTGGGATTCTTCAGAATCAGGTTGTAATACAAGTCCCCGTATAGCTCTGAAGAGGTCGCGTTGAACCACCACGAGATGCTGTCATAACTTAGCTCTCCCGCGGCTGCGGATTCGGCATATCCGCGCACCGTTTCCAGCCAACTGACCTGCTCGGATGGACTCTGCCACGTGCCAAAGGGATAGGTTTCCATCACCCAGCGGTCGTAGTTCAAGCCGCAGGCGTCCATCAACACCAAGCCAAGTGCCATATCAGGATTCTGCGCTGCGTAGATCTGCGCAATGGGCGCGCCACAAGACCATGCCAATATGATGAATGGCTCGTTTTCCCCCAGCACATCGAGCAACTCCGCGAACTCGGCGGCAGAGTTGTAAGCTGTGCGGTCGGAGCCATTGGGGTCACTCCAACCCATACCGGCGCGATCATAGGCGCAAACACGCGTATGTTCCCCCAATTGATCCTGAAACGGCTGCCAGGTCACCACCATCGCCGCCCATCCATTCTCGAGCCAAATGGTTGGGCTGCCCTCGCCAACACAGTGAACGAGCACGTTGCGCCCATTAACATCGACCAATTCGCCAATGAAAGGCTCGCCCAGGTCCGCTCCCGTGCTATCATCGTCCGCCCGCAAGCCAAGCGGCAGCATCCACAAAAATACGGTATACAGCAATATCAACAAGAATTTCTTATACATGTCAAAACTCTCCTTCCAATATTAAAGTATATATCTCGCCATTGCGCGCAACTTTGAGCAGCATCACTACGACTACATTAGCATCTTAGGTATTGCGGGTCAAACTGCACGAAGGCCGCAACGGAAATCGCTTCGATAAGCTACTTACGCGCTCATGGGGAAAATGCGCCGATGATCAACCCTTCACCGCGCCAATCGTCAATCCGGATATGAAGTAGCGCTGCAGCATCAGAAACAGCACAATCACCGGCACCGAAACCAGCGTCGCCGCCGCCATCATTTCACCGTAAGGAATCTGCGACGCCGTCGCCTGGCTGCGCATGGTCGCTATGCCGACTGGCAGCGTGATGACCTCGTTGCCGCGCAGCACCATCAGCGGCCAGATGAAACTGTTCCACGAGCCGAGGAAGGTCAATATCGCCAGCGTCGTCAAGCCGGGCCGCACCAGGGGGACGACGACCTGAGCGTAAATCCGAAATTCAGAGGCGCCGTCAATCCGCGCCGACTCCATCAATTCCGTCGGCACCGCCTGTATGTATTGCCTCATCAAGAAGATGCCAAAAGCCGGCGCCATCCAGGGGATGATCATCGAAGCGGGATGATTGACCCAGTCAATCCGGCTCATCAAGATGAAAAGCGGAATCAGTATCAGCTGGAAGGGAATCATCGTCGAGCCGATCAAGATGATGAACAATACATTCTTGCCGCGAAAGCTGTACTTGGCGAAGGCGAAGCCCGCCAGCGAACAGAAGAAGAGCACGAATAACGTCACCACCGCAGCGTAAATGATGCTGTTGGCATACCAATAGGGAAAGTGCCAGCTGGTCAGCAAGGTTTCGTAATTCTTGAACGACCACTCAGCCGGCGGCAGCCAGGGCGGCAGCGTGAAAATCTCGGTGGTCGTCTTGAATGACGAATAAATCATGAAAGCGATCGGCGCGACCGTCAACAGCGCCCCGCTGATGACCACAACGTGCAGCGCAATGACGCCCAAGCGCTGACCGAATCGCTCGTCCATCAGTCCTCCTTCCGGAAGACGCCGTACCACTGCAGCTGCAGCAGCGACAAAATGAACACCGTCGCGAAAAGTACCGTTCCCACCGCCGATGCGAAGCCAAGGCGCAAACGCGTATACCCGCGTTCATAGAGATACTGTACGATGCTCATGCTCGCGTTGGCGGGTCCACCCGTGCCACTGGTCAATATATGGATTTCGTCGAAAATCTGTATTGAACTGAGCAAGACGATAATGCTGACGAACAAGATGATCGGCCGCAGCATGGGGATTGTGATGCTAAAGAATTTCTGCAGCATGCTCGCGCCATCTATCGACGCCGCTTCGTATAACTCTTCGGGAATGCTTTGCAGCCCCGCCAGAAAATAGATCGTCAGCAAGCCGGTCGAGCGCCAGATGATAAGAATGATGATCGCCACCTTGATCCAGTATCGGTCGCCCAGCCAGTATATCGGCTCCAAGCCTAAATTGATCAGCGGCGCGTTCAGCAGGCCCGTGTCGCGATTGTAGAGGATCTGAAAGACCAGCGTAATCGCCACCGTCGATGTCACCACCGGCGTGAAGTACATCGCCCGCCAAACATTGCTGAAGCGCAAGGATTTGGCATTGAGCAGCACCGCCAGCACCAGCGCCAAGGGCAGGACAATCAGAAGGCTGGCAATGGCGTAGATGGCCGTATTCGTCGCCGCCTGCGCGAAGACCTTGTCGCTTAGCAGGCGCCCGTAATTGCGCGCCAAAACAAAGCGCGGATCGTTGATGCCATCCCAACGGAACAAGCTCAGCACCAGCGCAATCAGGCTGGGCGCCAGAAAGAAGAAACCGAACAGGACGTAAAACGGAGAGATGAAGGCATAGGGCGCCAGCTTATGCTGCTGGAAGCCTCCACCATGACGCGCCTCCCGTCCACGCGTGACGGCCGCTTGAACCATGCGCTACTCCAGTGTGGGGAAAGGCAGCGCCGGCAAGACAAGCGCCCTGCCAGCGCCGGATTGCCGCCTTACTCGGCAAAGGCGATTTCGTCTTCCATGTACTGAACGATGTTGTCTATCGCTTCATCAGCGGTGACGGTGCCGTCAAAGAACACGGCTAGCTCAGCCGCCATTTGCAACTCAAAGGTCCGGCGGAACAAGCTCTGATACCAGATCGGCACATCGTCCACGATCTCGGCGAAGACCTCGCCCGTCTTTTGACCGGCGTAAAACGGATCGGACAGTCCCACGATGCGATCATCGTGGAAAGCGGCCGCCATCGTCGGATAGTAGGCGATCTCCTCGTAACGCTTGATCTGATTCTCCAGCGTCACATAGGTGTATTGCAGCAGCTCCCAGGCATATTGTGCGTTCTCGCTTTCTTTGGCGACAGCGAAACCGGTGCCGCCCCAAACCGACGTCTTATGGCCGTCGCCATCTTCCCAAACCGGCATGCGGCCAATGCGAAATTGCTCAGCCATATCTTCCGCTTGCGGTTTCAGGATATAGTCGGAATACCAATCGGGCATAATCGCGCCGACCAAATTGCCTTCGCGATAAGCATTGATGATCGCGGGTCCCCACACTTCGGCGCTGGGAACGTAGCGTATCGCGCCGCTGTCCAAGCCCTCGCGCAACAAGTTCAGCACTTCAACCGCGATCGCTCGATTCTCCTCCTCCGGCAAGACAAACTCGCCGTGTTCGTCGAAAATCGCGCCGCCTCGCTGCAGTAAATACATCATGAACATGCCACCGTGGTCCGTAATGTAAGACATGGCGATGCCTTCTTCCGCAAGCGCCGCGCCCGTCTCCAGGTACTCGTCCCAGGTCGTCGGCACCGACAAACCTCGCTCCTCGAATATCGACGGCTGGTAATAATAGACAACGGCGCAAAGCGAGCTGTCCACGCCATAAACCCGACCCTGATATTTGTAAGGCGTGTGTCGCCCTTCCACGATCAGGTCATAATCGTCAGCCAGCAGATCGGTCAGATCGAGGAACTTGCTCTCGATGATGCCGCCCTGCATGAAGCGCGGGAACGAACCTTGCTCGATGCCCAGCAAATCGGGAATCTCCTCGCCAGCCGCCAGATTGCCCAGCACCTTGTCAAACACGCTAGGCACCACCTCGAATTCAAATGTGAAGTCGATATCCGGGTAGCGATCTTGCCACTCCTCGGCGCGCGCGTTAAAGAACTGTACATACAAGCCATCGTGCGTCCACATCGTCAGCGTCACTTCGCTGGCGTCCTGCGCCGCCGCCGGCAGCGCCCCCGCCCATATCATGGCGCAAGCCAGCAACAGCGTAACAATCAAAAGAGTACGTCTCATTTCAGCCTCTCCTTAAGGAATACTCAATTTGCAAGTAATTCGATTAGACATGCGGACTGTAACACTTTTGATTTCTGATTGCAAAAAGAGTAGAACACCCGGCAGGCGCATGATTACAGACAAAATGTGCTATAATGCCCGCTCGAAAGCAAGCTCCTGGAGCTATATGATGCAACCCTTGCTCAATGTCGACACTGCCCTTGCGAACATCCTCGCCGATATGAAAACCTTGCCAGCGGAGACCGTCTCGCTGGCCGAATCGCAGGACCGCGTCGTCGCCGAAGATATCGTCTCCCCCATCGACCTGCCACCCTTCGACAACTCAGCCATGGACGGTTACGCAATCTGCGACGAAGAAAGCGCCGGCGCCAGCTGCGCCAATCCCGTCACCTTGTCCGTCGCCATGGACATACTCGCCGGCAGCGCCCCGGACCGTCGCCTTGAGCCGGGACAGGCCGCTCGTATCATGACCGGCGCGCCTATCCCAGCCGGCGCGACGGCGGTCATCCCGGTTGAAGACACCGACGATGACTGGAGCAAAGGCGAAAACAGCCCCCTTCCCGCCGAAGTGCGCCTCTACCGCCAACTCGCCCCCGGTGAGAATATCCGGTCTGCGGGCGAAAATATCGCCGCGGGCGCCTCAGTCATGGTGGCTGGCACAGTCATCGGCCCGGCGGAAATCGGCATGTTGGCGGGCATCGGCTGTCCACGAGTAGAAGTCATTCGTCGGCCCAAAGTCGCCATCCTCAGCAGCGGCGACGAACTCGTCGATATCTACGACGAACTAAAGCCCGGGAAGATCCGCGATACCAACGGCTACACGCTGGCGGGTCTCGTTCGGGGCGCGGGCGGCGTACCGATCCGCCTGCCTATCGCCAAGGACACGTTGGAATCCATCCGCGCTCTCTATCGCCGCGCGCTGGAGATCAATCCCGACCTGCTGATCAGCACCGCCGGCGTTTCCGTCGGCGCCGCCGATCTGGTCAAGACGGTCATGAACGAACTCGGCGACATTGATTTCTGGCGCATTAATATGCGGCCCGGCAAACCGCTCGCTTATGGCACGATCCAAGGAGTCCCGTTCTTTGGCTTGCCCGGCAATCCCGTCTCTACCATGGTCACATTCGAAGTCCTGGTCAAGCCCGCGCTTGCCAAGATCGCCGGGCGTCCCTTCAAGCAACAAACCGTGAAAGCCATTACCGCCGGAACTCTGAAATCGGACGGGCGGCGCAGCTACAACCGCGTAATCTTGTCACAAGAAAACGGACGTATCATGGCGGTTACGACCGGTATTCAAAGCTCGGGCGCTCTGATGTCCATGGTCAAGGCCGACGGCCTGGCGATCATACCCGAAGGGATGACCAAGGTGCCCGCTGGCAGCGAGCTAAAGGTGATACTCTTGCGAGAGCCGGATTGGTAGAACTGAAGCCATTTTAGAGTTCAATTGGAAGGCATATGACAGTGATCACCGCAAGGCGACTTCAAGGACTCTCAGTCATTTTCGGATTGTGCGTGAGCGGCTATCTAAGTTATTTGAAGATCGCCGACGCCCCTTCAGTCTGCGTCAAAGGCGGCGCCTTCAACTGCGATCTGGTCCTGAATTCCAAGTATTCGGAATTAGGGGGCATCCCGATCGCCTGGCTCGGCTTCGCCATTTATCTGATACTCGCTCTTATCCTGTTATTTGAAGATCGACACGAACTCTTCAGACTCTACGGAGGGCTCGCGGCATTCGGCGTCGCCTTGTTTGCCTGGCTCTTCTCGATGTGGCTGGTTTACGTGCAATTCGTGCTGCTGGCCGCTCTCTGCCCCTGGTGCCTGTCGCACGAGATCAATTTCACTATTCTCTTCGGGCTCATCTGCCTGCGGCTATACCGCGAATTGTCCGTAGAAGAAGCCAACTCCCCAAATCAAAAACGGAAGATCTAGCGCGATCTTCCGTCGGTTGTCCAATTCTGCCTTGGCTTGGCTCAAGATCCCCGTAATGTGCGCGCGAGAATCTCTTCCTGTCGGCTGCGATGATCGTTTCGCGGGGCGCGCTTGTTGTCGTCGCGACCCCGGTTTTCTTCTGTGCTGCCCATCGCCCGCCGGAATGCTTGCGCCATGGAAGTCGGCACTTCGATCTCGTCTTCGGCGTCCTCTTCAACGAGCGCCGACTGTTCTTGTTGCTTCTTCATAGACAAGTCAATCTGGCGCGGACGCCCGCTTTTCTTGATAACGCGCACTTCCACTTCTTGCCCAATAGAGGCGATATCGCTCGGCGATTTCACGTAGCCTTCCGCCATTTCGGACACATGAACCATGCCCGGTCGCTCCGCGCCGAAGTCGACGAACACGCCGAAGTTCTCGACGCGGATCACTTCGCCCGTGTATGTATTGCCCTGCTTTATTGATTGCCACGGGACCAGCGGCGGCTTCTCCATGGTGAGCGCGACATAGCCGTCCTGCCGTGTCTTGTACACGTAGGCCGTGATATCGGAATCTGCCTGCACGACTTCTTCAAAGCGGCGCTCCTCGCCGTTTGGGAGCTGTGAGATATGCAACAAGGCATCCTGGCCAGTGCCGATATCCACCAACGCCCCGTATATTCCCACATGTTTAACCCGGCCAGTAACCTCCGTGCCGACATCAAGCGTCCGCGCTACTTCAGCCATATTGACCTTGCTCCTCCAAATCCTGATCTCAAGAACCGCACACTGTTTATGTAAACCGCGTCGCCCATGCGACGAGAAGGCTTGCTATTTTGCGCTCGTCGGCAGACGCTTTCGCCGGTTACGCGCCGAGCGGCTATGCCGATCCACAAATCTCTTCGTTTTCAACATCCTCGCCGATGAAATCAAAGTTGTCGTCGATGGTTTGCTTGAAGCCCACAAATCCTTCCCAAAAGTACAGTCGCGAACAAGCCAACAACAAGTCCATCTCGTCTTGCGACATGTACATGGCCCCAAGAATTTCACTGCCGGTCGACAGTCTGCCGTTTTCAGCGCCGGCGACAAAAGCATATATCACCAGTGGCGCTTCGGGATAGACCAGCGCCATATATGCCTGATCGGCAGCAGGCGCTTCACCACCGACATAGACCGGTTCGCCATAGCGATCCATCACCGGTCCCAAGCTCATGTCGGGCGCAAATTGCAGCAACAAGGAAGTCACTGTTTCGCCATCTCGACTGAAGACCTGGCAACAGACGTCCCCTTCCTCCGGCGCGAAGCCAAAGATCCGCGCGTCGCTGCCTTCTTTTCGCTCAGCTTCCTGAACGTCCTTGTAGCGCGTATCTTCCTCGATCAAGAGCTTGGCGTCGCGATACAAGGTTTCACCCGGTACGATTCCGTTCCAGCAGGGCGCCTCACAGGGCTCTCCGCTCAAAAGGCTGAGGTCTTTGAGCCTGGTTTCATCGAGCAGTCTGACTTCTGGAGCGCATCCTGCAATTGCAACGGCTATGAGCATAAGCAAGAGAGCGAATAGGAGACGTTTCATTCGGATCCGCTTTCGACCGGTCTTGAGCGACAGTAGACGCGGATCATAACAGAGGCCTGCGGCTTTGTACAGTACTGGAAAAGCGAAGATTATATGATTCCGAGAAAGATGAAAAAAGGCGGCCCCAACGAGCCGCCTGCCGAGGATCAATTCTTTTCCAGAGTCAGCGAATAGTTGCCGATTGTGCCGCCAAATTGAGCGGCATATCGCGTCGCTATGATCGTGTAGGGACCGTTCTCCGTCAACTCCAGGCCGCTTATGATCGAATCCGTTGCGAAACCACTCGTGCCGAGTAGCGCCGGATCGCCATCATCATTGGCGGCAATCTCCACCCCGCTCGGGCTTATCAAGAATACGCTGGTATCAAGCACCTGTGCGGCCGCGCCCATTCGGATCGTAACCGTCTCGCCAGCCGCGCCCTGGAAGTTGAACACGTCAAAGGTATTGGATGGCGAGATCGTGCCGGTCACCACTTCACCCGCTGCTATCACTGGCGCGTCGAAAGCCGCTGACCGATACGGAATCAACGAACTGCCGCCGTCGATAAAGCCGCCGTCGCCGGCGGACGCCCTGCCGTCCGGCAGCACTGTGAAATTGGTCACGAAGCGCTGATTGACCAGCGGGAACTGTCGTTCAAGCGCGATCGTCTCCCCGCCAACCGCAATCGCCAAGGTGAAATCGACCGGCGGCGGAAAATCGGAGCAGGCGTTCTGATACCAAACTTCAACCTCGTATGTGCCTGGCCGCATCCGACCCGATGGCCAGTATATGTAAGACACCGGAGCGCCCGATGCCGCCGGAATACAATTGACGTTGCCCACTTCTTGCAAGATGCCGCCGCTGCTCCCGAATGGAATATCGTCAAAGACCGATCCGCCGATCGGGTCGCGCACGAGCAATTGCAGATCGGCATTTGTTCCCCAAACCAGCGTCACTTCGATATCGCCCGACGGCAAATCCAGGGTCGTGAGTTCGGCGGGCGCATCACTGGCGAGACCGCCCAGCGTCAACTGGAATTGGCCTTCCGTCCCGCCCAACTCCATACCATATCTTGTCGCGATGATCGTGAAGCTGCCGCTGCGCAATAGACGCGCGTTGCTAATCAGAGAATTGGTCGTGCCCACCGTATCATCGTTGACGCCAACGATGGATCCACTCTCGTCAACGATTTGCAGCAGCGTGTCGAGGTTCGGTCCCACCGCTTGCATGCTGACCGAAATCACCTCCCCTGCCGCGCCTGTGAAGGAGAAAGTCTGGAACGGCGCTTCATTACTAATCTCGCCCATCACCGGACTGTCTCGACCTATCGCTACGGGTATATTGGTGGCAATGTCGAATTCGGTCGGCAGTCTCGTTAAGCTGGAATCCGGATACAGACCGCCGGCGCTTACCGTTGCGCCGCCTTCGCTATCAACCTCGAAGCGAGCGACATAGACACTGTCCTGTCCTTGCTGCGGCGGCGAAAGGATACCGCTGATCGTGCCGGCGAGACTGTTGTCTACGGTCACTTCGACAGCAAAAGGGATAGAACCTGCGTTGCTGTCGCATGCTTCGCGATAAAAGATCAGCACTTCATAACTACCCGTCGGCAAGAACCCGGGTTGCCAGGTGGCCGATTCTTCCGGGCTGGGACTGAGTACCTGGCACAATCCATTGGCGTCGAAGCCGAATACCCCGCCGTTATTCGTGACTCGCGAATCCCAATACAACGTCTGCCCCGACGGATCACGTACCTGGAGGTTCATGTCTACCGCGCCCGACCATGTCAGCCGCACCTCGATACCTGCAGCGATTAATACCTGGCTCGGGACTATGCCGGCGGGTTCATCTCTCTGCGCGCCAGGCGCCTCCAAATCTTCGGCAGCGCCAATCTCCAAAGTGATATCAAAGTCGCTGTCCGTTGCCGCGCTTCCGGGCGCCATATACACGACGACAAAATAGCGGCCTCCTGTCGCCAGGACAGCTCCGTCGATCGCGGCGCTGCCGCTGCCGGCCTCGGCAAAGGCGCTCCCGATAACATTGCCATTGGCATCACTCAGCAAGAGCCCCAATGCCTGCCCATTTGCGCTATCCACCCTAATTGTCGCAGCCGACCCAACCGCAGCATCAAAAACATACGAGGTCGCTGTCGCCGCTGGACCCAGGTTGTCGCTCAAGGTCGAGCCTGGCGCCAAAATACGGGCCCCGCCCTGCCCTGACGCAGGCGCAAGAACCAGTACCAAGATCGCGACCAGCGCGGTGATCCGCAAACAGCGCCATGTTTCTTGTTTAGTCATCAATTCAGGCATGCGAGTTGCCCTCCTCACTACAACACGAGACAGGTAAGGCTGTTTATCAGTCTGCTTCTCAAGTCGCCTTCCATAATTCCGCGCGCGATGGTGATTTCCTAACCGCTGGGCGGGTACCTGTGAAAAGTCTAGCCGATTAACTATGTCCGCGCCATACAATCTGCCTACTTTTCCCTGACGCCGTACCCACGCCGCGCGCCCGCGAAGAGATCTTCCGGATTCGCAAATCGCTAGTGTTTTCGCGGGTTGCAGCCGTCTCTGGCGCCGTCTCCTCATGCTAGAGCCTAAGGCCCCCAACTTCGGTCAGCGGGAAAAAAGGCCAAAAACGCGCCTATAATCGGGGGCACATGCGATGAAATTTGCCTGATGCAAGTGATGGAGCAATGTCATGAAACATAAGATTCTGGCGCTACTGCTTACGGTCTTACTAGGCGTTGCGGGCCCGTCCTTCGCGCAAAGCGCGCGGGAATCCACGCATATTGTGCGGCCTGGCGAAACGCTTGAAGTCATCGCCGCCCGTTATGAAGTCGATCTCAATGACCTTGCAGCGCTCAACGGCATCTACAACTACCACAGGATCTATAGTTGGCAAAAACTCGAGATCCCAAGCCCTTCTGACGAAGAGGCGCCCATCGCCGTAGAAGGCCGCACCCATGTCATTCGCTATGGCGAGACGCTCAGCGTGATTGCCGAGCGCTATGGCGTCGACTTGACGGAACTGAAAGCATTAAACGATCTGTACGGCAAAGTGATCTATCCCGGCCACGAACTGCTGCTGCCCTCAGCCACTGGTTCCAGCGCGACCGTCCCCAACGAACCGCCGGTCACAACCCAAAGCAGGCAGCATATTGTGCGACACGGGGAAACTCTAGGCACAATCGCCGCAGCCTACGGACTTAGCCTCAACGAGCTCATCCTCGTCAACGGCATCTTCGATCACATCATTTATCCGGGCCAGGCGCTAACCCTCCCCGACGCCGACGGCCGCACCCTTGTCAATTCCGCGACCAGCGCGGCAGCGCCGGAAGCTTCACAGCCGATCACGCTAGGCAGCAGACTCTTCTACGTTGTGCGCGCCGGCGACACGCTTGGGGATCTGGCCAGGCATTTTGGCATCACCTGGCCGGCCATCATGAAAGCCAACGATATTATCTATCCGCACCATATTTACGTCGGGCAGCATCTCTGGATTCCGTCAACGGGCTCTCCAGCGCTAAACATAAACAACGTTGAACCGGCGCCCGTCCCCGATCCACCGACGGAAACCGCCGCCGCCGCGACGACCGAAACCGCGGCCGAAACCAGCGAACCCGCGCCTGACGGTCCCCCGCCCGGCAACTATTTCGAGCACACAGTCCAACACGGAGAAACGCTCGGCACCCTGGCCATCCACTATGGCGTGACTTTTCAGGATTTGCTAGACGCCAACGATATCATCTATCCCTACCATATATACGTCGGGCAGCAACTCTGGATTCCGTCAACTGGCAGCGACGGGCTCAATGTTGCGGATGTCGACGAACCCGCGCCCGCAATTGATCCACCGACGGAAACCGCCGCCGCCGCGACGACCGAAACCGCGGCCGAAACCAGCGAACCCGCGCCTGACGGTCCCCCGCCCGGCAACTATTTCGAGCACACAGTCCAACACGGAGAAACGCTCGGCACCCTGGCCATCCACTACGGCGTGACTTTTCAGGATTTGCTAGACGCCAACGATATCATCTATCCGTACCATATATACGTCGGGCAGCATCTCTGGATTCCGTCAACTGGCAGCGACGGGCTCAATGTCGCGGACGTCGACGAACCCGCGCCCGTCCCCGATTCGCCGACTGAAACACGCGACGCGGTGACGACTGAAAGCGCCGCGGAAACCGTCGAACCCCCGACCGAGGGTCCACCGACCGGCGACTATTTCGAGCACACCGTCCAATATGGAGAAACGCTCGGCATCCTGGCTATCCACTACGGCGTGACTTTTCAGGATTTGCTAGACGCCAACGATATCATCTATCCGTACCATATATACGTCGGGCAGCAGCTCTGGATTCCGTCAACTGGCTCCGCCGCGCTTAATGTTGCGGATGTCGAACCCGCGCCCGTCCCCGATTCGCCGACAGAAACAAGCGACGCGGTGACGACTGAAAGCCCTGCCGAAACCAGCGAACCCGCGCCTGACGGTCCCCCGCCCGGCGACTATTTCGAGCACACCGTCCAATACGGAGAAACGCTCGGCATCCTGGCCATCCACTACGGCGTGACTGTTCAGGATTTGATAGCTGCCAACAACATCGACGACGCCAATCGCATCGAAAGCGGTCAAGCGCTCTGGATACCCGGATCGGCCAAACGGCGCGATCCGCCGCCGCCGCCACAACTGCGGGAAGCTTCCCAAGCACCGCAACCGTCCCAACCCGCTCAAGAACCGGCAACCGAAGTCGCCAGCCAGCCCCTCACGCCCGGCGAACGCGATGTCTACATCGTCCAACCCAGCGATTCATTGTCAATGATTGGCAAGCAGCTTGCGACTGACTGGGTGGTTATGGCAGCGATCAATGGTATTGCCAGTCCCTACAACCTGCACGTCGGCATGACCTTGTGGGTGCCAAACAGCGACGATTTAATCCAATACGACTCGATCTATGCCCCGGCCGTGATGCCTAATGTCCCGGACCCGGGGGCCCGCGTCGGCGTGGGGCGCGAATTGGTCGTAATCCTGGACACGCAAATGGCTTACGCCTACGAGAATGGCGTTCTGCAGAAAAAAGCCCTGATCTCGAGCGGATTGCCCGCCACGCCAACTGTGCAGGGGGATTTCAAAATCCGCCGGAAAGTGCGCAAACAGACGATGTCTGGTCCCGGCTACAGCTTGGACAATGTGGAATGGGTCATGTACTTCTACGCTGGCTATGCCTTCCATGGCACCTGGTGGCACACGAACTTCGGCCACCCACAGAGCAAAGGGTGCATCAATATGACCAATGCCGATGCCAAATGGTTCTACGACTTTGCCAGCCTGGGCACGCCAGTCCACGTACGGTACTACTAGGAAACGTCACAAGGGCGCTCAGGCGCTTGAATTGCCGCCGTCCAACCCCAGGTCGGCGGCATGTTTTTGCATCGCCCCCAACACCAGGGGAATGTGAAACCCCCAAACATCCACGCCCAGCACCTCGCAGCCGTCGATCACGTCCTGGCGATTGACGCCAGCCGCAAAAGCCTTGTCCTTCCATTTCTTGCGGATGCTCTTGACTTTGACGTCGCGGATATCCTTGCTCGGACGCACCAAAGCCACCGCCGTGATCAAACCGGTGAGCTCGTCCACCGCATAAAGCGCCTTGTCGCGCAGCGTGCGCCGGTCGTCGGCCGCCAAGGGACCGTGACTCAATATCGTTCGAATATCCTCTTCGCCCAAGCCACGCTCGCGCAAGATCGGCGCCCCGTCCATCGGATGCTGCTCCAGCGACGGATGCACCTCCCAATCGAAATCGTGCAACAAACCCACCAATCCCCAGGAATCGGGATCCTCGCCATAGTGTTCGGCATAATCGCGCATGGCGAATTCAACCGACAGCATGTGCTTGCGCAAGCCCTCCGAAGCCACGAATTCGCATACGATGCCCCAAGCCGTCTCTCTGTCCAAAGTTTTCATCCTCCATCGTTGCGCAAGTCCCGCAACATTTACTGCGCTCGCCGCAAGCGCGATCACGAATCACATCGTGATACCACAACTTCGTCTTTGATTCAACAAGAGAAGCGCGCAGCGGCAGGATAATCGCTGCATAATGATGTTGCCAGAACGATCAATAATCAAACTGAAAATTAACCACAGAGAGCACAGAGAAAAAGATTTTCTATGGAAAATACAGTTTACATTGTCGCCGCAAATCAGATGGGATGACGGTGCAGGATCCTCTGTTTTAACGTTTCAGCAGTTTTTAGAGGAGCTTGCCCTGTAAAACTAAACTCAGTAATTCCAAGAAAATGAGGCAACAAATTGCAGGCCGAATGTAGGGGCGAGCCTTGGATCGCCCACCGCTCCGGCTAAGTTTTGCGGGCGACCCGGCGGGTCGCCCCTACCGCCGACTATTATTTTGGAGTTGCATGACTTCATTGGTGCTACTTCTGAGCCCTTGACGGCAACAACAGCCTCAATCAGCCCTTCACGGCGCCGAAAGTAATCCCGCGAATCAGGTACTTTTGAGCGAAAAGCGCGAAGACGATCATCGGCACGATCATCACCACGCTCATGGCCGCCATCGGTCCCCACTGAATGCCCTTGTCGCTGACGAATCCCGCCACAGCGATGGACAGCACACTGGCCTTGCGCCGCGCCACGCTCGACGCGATGAGGAACTCGTTCCAGGACAAAAATGCCGTTAATATCGCCGCCGCCGATACGCTCGGCATCACGATCGGCAGTACCACACGCCAGAAGCGCTGCCAGACGCTGGCGCCGTCGACGACCGCCGCCTCTTCGATTTCCGCCGGCAAATCCTGAAAAACGACCAGCATTAGCCAGGTAACGAAGGGAATCGTGATGCCAAGCTGACCGATGATGATGGCCCAAACCGTGTCGAGCAGGTCAAGTTCCCGCATCACCAGGAAAAACGGAATGACCGTCGTCACGCGGGGATAAAAGCGGATGAACAGGAAAATAAAAGTCACCGCAGCCAGTATCTTTGCGGAAAGCCGCATCCGCGCCAGTCCATAAGCCGCCAGCGTGCCGGTGATGATGGTGACGCCGGTCGTCCAAAGGGTGACCGTCAGACTATTCCTGAAGTAACGAAAAGTCTTGTTGTCTTCAAACAACTCCCCATAGTGCTCAAACGTGACCTGGGTCGGCAGTATCGTCGGCGGAACAGTCAAAAATTCCCGCGGCAACTTGACGCTGTTGATGACCAGATAGGCCAGCGGCACCAGGACAACCAGACAGGCGACCAAGAGAATCAAGCCATGCGCAAATGCGAGGATGCGCTGTTTTGGGGATCTATGCCGGTTCATCACCCAACCTCTAAAGAGCTCTTGCCTTCTCGAGTTTCATGTCCGTTATCAATCAGAATACGCCGCGTGTTTTCGAGCGCCTCGCCGAGGTGATCCCGATAGCGCGATTTGATCTCCAGGATGATGTCGCCCTCATAATCGCCCAAATGCTCAAAAGCCGCCGCAAAGGGGATGGCCGCCCAGCCCGGCGGCAGGTGCAGGTCCGCTTCTCCATAAGTCAACCGATCGCCTTCGGCATCGAATCCCGCGTCGATCTTGCCGAAGTTATCATTGATATGCACATGGCGAACCCAGGGAGCCGCCGTCGAGATCGCCTCAAGAAAATCTTCTCCCAGCGCCCGCGTGGCAAGATGCAAATGTCCCAAGTCCAGCGTAATGCCGACATTGCTGTGGTTCACAGCCTCGGCCTGGGCCACAATAGCCGATGTCCTCATGCGCGCATGATAGCGCGCGAGATCATCCCGCGCCTTGCCCGCTCTCATCAGAAGGGCGTATTCCCACAAATGCGGATCGCCGTTTTCCATGCCGATTACGACGCCAAGGTCTTCGGCAATTGGCGCCAACCTGCGCAGGGCAGCCACCTCCCGCTCCGCCCCGCACGCCAATTCACTCTCGCCCGGCAGGGGCGCGGTCCCGGTGCGGGCGGCATCCAAAGCTTGCAATCCACTATGATAGACCAATACCCGCCCGCCGACCGCGTGAGTAAAACGCAGGCACGATTCCAGCACGCGGCGTTCCATGTCAAGATCCTTGCCAAATGCCAGATTGGTCCGCCCCGGCGCGTGCACTGAATAGCGCAGATCAAATGGCGCGATGATCCCGCGAATCGCCTCGGCGCGTTCCCGAATGAGCTCGCCATTCATGATGACGTTCAAACCGGGAATCGGCAACTCGGCTACAGAAAAGCCGAGGGTCTGGGCCCGCGTCAGCGTGTCAAGCAGGACTTGTTCGCGCCCGTCGATATGCTTATCCGGAATGTCAATGCCAAGTCCGTGAATCTTCATTCGCTATTCTCGCAATCCGCGCCGACAACTCACCAGTCCTTGCGCTGATACCAGAAGACCAGCCCGATCGAAAAACTTGCGAAGATCATGAAGATCCAGGACGAGGCGGCTGCCCCGCCAAAATCGAAACTGCGCAAACCCAGCGTATAGATGTAATAGGTCAAGGTGTAGGTGCTGTAGCCCGGTCCGCCGTTCGTGAGCGAATAAATCGAATCCAGCGACAGCAGCGATTCCAACATGCGGAAGACAAAGGTCAAAAGCAGCAGCGGCATCAAGAGCGGCAACTCGATATAAAGGAAGGTCTTCCAGCGAGAGGCGCCGTCAATCGCCGCCACCTCCAGCAAATCGTCGGGGATGCTCGCGATCGCCGCGCCCACAACCAGCAGGACAAAGGGCGTCCATTGCCAGGTATCCAGCAAAATGACCGAGACGATCGCCCAATCCGGCGAGGCCAGCCATTCCGGTCCCTTGATGCCGATCAGACTCAGCAAGTGATTGACCAGCCCGGCGCGGGAATTGAGCAGGATGCGCCACAATGTGCCGGCCGCCACCGGCGCGATCACCATCGGCAAGATGAGCAGCGTGCGAATCGAGCGCATGCGCCAACTTGATCCCATCGTCAGATAGGCCAGGCAGACGCCCAGGAACATTTCCAGCACCAGCGCCCCGCCGGTGATCAATACGCTGTTGCGCACCGAGCGCCGGAAGATATCGTCGGAAAGCTCCTTGACGAAATTGTCCAGTCCCACAAAGCCTTTGGGCACCTGCGATTCGGTCAACACCCAGTCCTGAACGGACAGGAAGGCCGAATAAGCCAGCGGATAAAACTGCACCGCCACCACGATCACAAAAGCCGGTATCACAAACAGGACCAGCCAAGGCACATCATGCCGGCGATGCCAACTAGCCCCAACTTTAGACTTCTCGGCGCGGGGAGACTGGCTCATGCTCCACTCGCTATGCGTTTTATGTAGTACTGCATTCCGGGCCAGTATTCGAAAGGACTTAGGAAACAAGAACCCAAGTCAAAGTACAGGTGCTCCCCCTCTCCAATGCTTTGGGGAGGGGGCTGGGGGGAGGGGTTGAACCGAAAAACCGGCTTAGCGACTCAGCATCAACCCAAAGAAACCAGGCGGGAGCCGAAACTCCCGCCCACAATGCCCTAACCCTCTTGCATCTGCCCTTGAGCCGCGGCGGACTGCACCAGGCCTTCCGGCACCTCCAGCTCCGCCCAATCGGCCAATGTACGCTCCAGCGTTTCTTCGGCGGTGGCGGCGTCAATGATAAACTCGCTCATGTGGCGGAAGAAAACCTCAAACGCGGCGAAAATCCAAGGCACTGTCTCGGCCCGATTCAAGTTCTCGACCATCGCCGGGAAGTCGTGGCCGTACTTCTCGATCAGTTCCGGATCTTCATAGGTGCTCAAGAAGGGCGAGCCCACGCCCAGCTCGACGAAGCGCCGTTTCGCCTCATCCTCAGTGATGTAATACTTGATCCATTCCCAAGCCGCCTCAGGGTTCTCGCTGTAGCCCGATATGAAGAGATTCCAGGCTGACAAGAATGGGAAGCCCGGACCCGGGAAGCGCGCCGTCGCCCAATTGTCGACCACCAGCGACGAATCCGGATCTTGCGCGGCCGCCCGCACGAAGCTGACCCAGCAGATCATGGTGGCGGCTTTGCCCGTCAGGAAGACCGAGTTGGCTTCATCGATGCTCAAGCCGGTCGCGCCCTCGGGATTGTAATCCAGCAGGCTCTTCAACTGGTTCAGGGCGGCGATGGCTTTATCGTGATCCAGCGCGTAATTGCCCATCGAGTCGACCAGATAGCCGTCGTACATGCCCAAAAAGATAGCAGCCGCCTGCTCGGACGCGCCAAAAGCGAAGACGTTGGGCGCGATGTCCGTGCCTTCCAGGTGCATCGCCAGCTTGTCCAGCGCCGCAATATAATCGTCCCAGGTCTTCCAATCGGCGGAAATACCCGCTTCCTCGAAGATATCAGTGCGGTAGATCAAGCCATAGGCATCGGCGCTATAGGGGATGCCAATCCGCTTGCCGTCGAAGTAGGCGGAAGGACCTTGCTTGGTCAAGCCCTCGATGAAGGAGCCGCCCCACATATCGCGCTCGATGAAATCATCCAGCGGATGCATTTGACCCCAAACGCTGCCGATCCAGAAGTCGCCCGAAATCACGTCAAATTCGCCCGTGCCCGTGGTCAAGTCGGTGATGTTATTCTGCACCAACACCACAAAGGGCGACGCCACAATTTCGAGCTCGATGCCGGTCATTTCCTCGAAGCCCGGCTCCAACTGCTCGGCGCCGACGTCATAGGTGCCCGACTGCATGAAGTTGGTGACGATTTCGACGCCGGCATGGGGCATGTCCTGCGCGAATGCGCCCGCCGGCAGCAGGGCGATAACGAGTAGCAGGAGTAACGCTTTTTTCATGAGATTTCCTCTTTTCATGGAAATAGATGGACAGAAACATTGTTGCTTAGCTTGATGCTAGAAGTGGTAGCAGTCTTCACCTCCCGTACATGGTCAGGTCTGTTATCGAGCTTGCAACCGGAGTTGCAACTGAGAGGATTATAGCGGGTTTGTGTGAAGCTGGCGAATTTAAGGTGCTTGCGCGGGGGTGGCGAATACCGAAGACATTAAGAATCCGAGCAATCAAAAATGAAACTTGGCTGCCCTTCGGACTCCACGGGGACTACAGTATTTGTACATTCAGCTACATATACTGTTTCCGATCCTTGCCAATCTCCAAGCAGTAGGACTTCCACAGGAATGCACATCAGACACCAAATCTCTGCAACGAGTCACCCCTCCCTCTTTATGGGGGAGGGGCCGGGGGGTGGGGGTCGAAAAACGCGACCATTTAGTCGCCATTCCCACCCCAATCCATGCTACCCTGATCTCACAGTGCGCCTTAACAACCCAGAACCGTCCTGCCAAATTGCCAAATTGCCGAAAAAAGTTTTTCCGCGGCAATTGCCGCCGGCAAACTGCCTAACTCCGGATCCCGCCCTCGGTCATGCCATAGGCATCCAGCGCCGCGTCCAAGTCCGCCGCGTCCATCAAGTCCAGTTCTAGCACGACCTCGCGCACGCTTTTGCCCTCGGCCAGCGCCTTCTTCGCCACCAGCGCGCCATTGTTGTAACCGATGATGGGATTCAGCGCCGTCACCAGAATCGGATTCCGCTCCAGCCAGCTCTCCGTCCGCTCGCGGTTGAGCGTCAAGCCCGCCATCAGCTTCCCCGTGAAAGCCCGCACGGCGCCGATCATCACCATCATCATCTCGTTCAGGTTATGCGCGATCATCGGCATCATCACATTCAGCTCGAACTGACCCGCCGCCCCGCACAAGTTGACCGTCGTATCATTGCCGATCACGTGGTACATGGCTTGATTCATCATCTCCGCCAGCACCGGATTCACCTTGCCGGGCATGATCGACGAGCCGGGCTGCACCGCCGGGCAAGTCAACTCGGCGATGCCGGTGGTCGGTCCCGCGCTCAGCAAGCGCACATCGTTGGCGATGCGCGTGAAGTCCATCGCCAGGTTGCGCAGCGCCGCGCTGAAGAAGACCGCGTCGCCCATCGACTGCATGGATTCGAACAGGTCGTCGCTCTCGTAGAGTTCAATGCCGCTCAATGCCGACAGCTTGGCGACCATGCGCCCGTGATATTCCGGATGCGCGTTCAAGCCGGTGCCCGCCGCCGTGCCGCCGATGCCCAGCCGCCGCAGGCCCTCCGCCGCGGACTTGACCTTCTCGATTCCCCGCTCGATGGCGGTCGCCCAGGCCCCCACTTCCTGCCCCAGCCGCAGCGGCACCGCGTCCTGCAAATGCGTGCGCCCGGTCTTGACCACATCGTCCCACTCCGTCGCCTTGCCCCGCGTCACCGCGACGAAGCGCTCCAGGCAGTCGATCAGCGCCTCCAGCCGCCACAAGGCGCCCAGCCGGATCGCCGTGGGTATCGTGTCATTGGTCGACTGCGCCATGTTGACATGATCGTTGGGATGTACCGGCTTGTCGCTCGCTTCGACGCTATAGCCCAGGATCTGATTGGCGCGGTTCGCCATCACTTCGTTGGTATTCATGTTGTGGCTGGTGCCCGCGCCGGCTTGAAAGGGATCGACCACGAAATGCTCATGATGTTGCCCGTCGAGAATCTCGTCGCCGGCCCCGATGATGGCGCGCGCCAGCCGCTCGTCCAGCAAGCCCAATTCCATGTTGACCTCGGCCGCCGCCCGCTTGATCAGCGCCATGCTCCAGATGAACGCCGGCAGCGGCTTCATGCCCGTGATCGGGAAGTTCTCCAGGGCGCGCTGCGTCTGCGCCGCATAGAGCGCCCCCTTGGGAACCCGCACCTCGCCGAGCGAATCTTTCTCTACGCGAAACTCAGCCATCAATGCCTTCTCCTGTCTCGCCACCGTCCGCGGCGTCCAATTCGGGACCAAAAAGAGCGCTACCATTGTAGCGCCCTTTGAGATTGTTGAGAACGACAAGCGGATCTAAGCTGCCGCGGCGTAGTTCTCGGCCACCTGCGCCCAGTTGATCACGTTGAAGAAGGCGGCGATGTAGTCTGGGCGCCGATTCTGATAGTTGAGGTAATAAGCGTGTTCCCAGACATCAATGCCCAGGATAGGAGTCTTGCCTTCCATCAAAGGCGTGTCCTGGTTCGGCGTCGAGGTCAGGCTGACCGCGCCGCCCTCAGCCACCAGCCAGGCCCAACCAGAGCCGAAGACACCAGCCGCCGTCGCCGAGAAGGCGGACTTGAAGTCATCGAAGCTGCCGAAGGCGCTGTTGATCGCCCCCGCCAGCGCACCGCTCGGCTCGCCCCCGCCATCGGGGCTCATGACCTGCCAGAACAGGCTATGGTTGGCGTAGCCGCCGCCATTGTTGCGGACAGCCGTGCGAATTTCTTCCGGCACTGCATCGAGATCAGCTAGAATCTCTTCAATGCTCTTGCCAGCCAGGTCTGTGCCTTCTAGCGCCGCGTTCAGCTTGCTCGTGTACCCGGCGTGGTGTTTGCCATGATGGATCTCCATGGTCAGCGCATCGATATGCGGCTCCAGCGCGTCAAAGGCGTAGGGCAGCGGCGGTAGCTCGAATCGCTGCGGTCCCGCCGCCTGCACGAGACTCGCCGAGAGCGGATGAAGCTGACCGCCAGCCAGGGCAACACCCGCCACCGCGGCTTTTAATACATCACGACGGCTAAGTGGGTTGCGAACTTCCCTTTGCATCATGCCCGCTCCCAGACCTTAACCGGCGGCGTCGAAGAGCTCGACCACCTTTGCCCAGTTGATCACGTTGAAGAAGGCGGCGATGTAGTCCGGGCGCCGATTCTGATAGTTGAGGTAATAGGCGTGCTCCCAGACATCAATGCCGAGGATGGGCGTCTTGCCTTCCATCAAAGGTGTGTCCTGGTTCGGCGTCGAAGTCACGCTGACCGCGCCGCCGCCCTCAGCCACCAGCCAAGCCCAGCCGGAGCCGAAACGAGTGGCTGCAGCCGTCGAAAACTGGGACTTGAAGCCGTCGAAGCTGCCGCAGGCGCTGTTGATCGCCTCCGCCAGCGCGCCGCTCGGCTCGCCCCCGCCATCGGGGCCCATGATCTGCCAGAACAGGTTGTGGTTGGCGTAACCGCCGCCGTTGTTGCGGACAGCCGTGCGGATGTTCTCCGGCACCGCAGCCAGGTCGCCGAGGATTTCTTCGATGCTCTTGCCTTCAAGATCGGTACCCTCAATGGCGCCGTTCAGATTGCTGGTATAGCTGGCGTGGTGCTTGCCATGGTGAATGCCCATCGTGCGGCCATCAATATGCGGCTCCAGCGCATCTTCTGCATAGGGAAGGGACGGTAATTCGAATGCCATGATTCTTCTTTCTCCTGTAGAACTTTTCCTTTACGAGGTTGACAAGGTTATTTTAGCACAGGTGAGCCCGTTTTCACTATTGTTTGTACGATGCCGGCCCGAACTTTCCAGCGCTGAGAAGTTAAGGCGGAGGCATAAGCGATTTCCGACTTGCAATTCGAAGAAATCCAAAGATGATAAGCGCCAGTGCATTTGGGAGCGCGGCTTGAATATCGACGAAACATCCGGGCAATTGCGGTCTACACCAGTCAAAGCCTATGTTGTGGTGGTCGTCGCGATCGTCGCTACGTCCTCTGCCGCGATCCTGATCCGCTTCGCGCTCGACCAGAATATGCCTCCCTTGCTGATCGTCGCGGCGCGCTTGCTGATCGCCTCGCTGGCGCTCAGCCCGATTGCGCTGCGGCGCTATCGCCCATTCCTGACCGGGCTTTCCCGCGTCGAAGCGCTATTGATCGCCATCTCGGGCATCTGTCTGTCGATCCATTTCACCGCCTGGGTAACATCCCTGCAATACACGACCGTGCTGGTGAGCGTCGTTATCGTTTCGACCGGTCCGATCTGGGTGGCGATTCTCGAGGTCATCTTCCTGCACATCCGGCTTTCGCGCCTGGTCGTTCTGGGACTAATCGTGGCTTTGGTCGGCGGCGCCTTGATCGGCTGGCCACGAGGCGAAGGCCAACTCGAGATGACGCTGGCGCCGGGCGCGGAAAACGCGACCCTGATTGGCGCTGGTCTAGCCTGGCTGGGCGCGCTGAGCGTATCGGTCTATATGCTGATAGGGCGCAAGCTGCGGGCGGGGCTGCCGGTCATCCCCTACGTCTGGCTCGTCTACAGCATCGCAACTGTTTGCACCCTGGTCGTCATGCTGGCCAGGGCGACGCCGGCTCTCGGCTACAGCATCGAAGGTTATCTTGTCCTGCTGGCCATGGGATTGATCCCGCAGCTTATCGGACACTCTTCTCTGAATTACCTGCTCGAGTTCTTCCCGGCGGCGCTGGTGAGCATGTTTTCGCAACTGGAGCCTATCGGCAGCGCCTTGCTGGCGCTGGTCCTGTTCCGCGAACTACCGCCGAATCAACAGATCCTAGGCAGCCTGACGATCATTGTCGGCGTCGTGCTGGCGAGCCGAGGCGAGATCCGGCAAGCACAGAAAAGTAAAGCGGCAGGAACTGAAAATGCGCCTTAGACTTGGCCAGCCATCGGCGACGCAGCTTTGGATCCTGGTGGCTCTTTCTACCGTGTCCTGGTCCTTTGGTCCGATCTGTATCCGTTTTGCCTTGCAGCACGATGTGCCGCCGGCCCTGATTTCTAGCGGACGCATGATCGTCGGCGCGCTCTTTTTCACGCCCTATGTCTGGCTCAAATATGCCGGCGACATCGGGGCAATGCCGGCTCGCAGCCGCTGGCTGGCCATCTTCGCGGGCGCCGTGTTCGGCTTCAACATCACGCTCAACGCGGCCTCGCTGGAGCATATCAGCGTCATCATTGGTCAAGCGCTGATCGCCACTATTCCCATTTGGGTCGCCATCCTGGAAGTGGCGATCCTCAAGGTCAAGCTGAAGGGATCGGTATGGCTGGGGATCTTCGTTGCGCTTGCCGGCGCGATCCTCATTTCCTGGGCAACCTCGGGCGAAGCGCCGCCGTTGGAAGGGGGCAACCCAAGTCTGGGAATCATCATGGCCCTGATCAGCGCCTGCTCCGCTTCCCTGTACATCATTATCGGGCGCAAGGTCCGCGGCAGCGTCTCCTTCGTCCCCTACATCTGGCTGGTATACACGAGCGGGGCAGTCACAACCGTGCTCATTATCGCTTCGAGCGCTACCCCTGTTCTCGGTTACGAATGGCAGGGCTATTTCTGGGTTCTGCTTCTGGCGGTTCTGGCGCAGATCATCGGCCACGGGGTCCTGAATTTCGTGCTTAGGTACCTGTCGCCAACGACATTGACAGTCACTGCGCAGACCGTGCCCGTCCTCAGCGTATTGTGGGCGCTGCTTATTCTGAGCGAGACCCCGACGCCGACTCAGGTTGGCGGCAGCATCGTCCTGGTGGTCGGCGTCGGCATCGTATTACGGGCGCAGAACCGCGTTAAGACCCGGTCAAATTGATGCCGGCAAATGATGACGCGCCCGGAACGACAAAATATGCGAGGGACTCATCCGAAAGCAGCAATGGCGCGGAGAGCCGCCGCAAGGTTCCGTCAATGATAAGTTCTTGCACCGTGTACTCGAGCAGCAAACGAAAGTCCAGATCGTTATGCCTGACGGCAAAGGCATAATACGAACGGCTATACCAGCGGTCCGTCAGCTTCAATGCACTAGGGCTGGCCTCAAGGTGCGGGATCAAGGCCAGGCTATTGGCGTAGATGGCGTCCGCGTTGTCAAACTCCAGAATGTTCAGGGCGGCGTCGGCCGCTCGGGTCTGGTAGAACTGCACGGTCGCGTTGATGCTGTCGGCCCAGGCACCCGCGCGATCGCGGGCCGTTTCATCATCGATCATGATGCCGATCCATTGACCCCGCAAGTCGTTGAAGCCGGAGATTCTTGAGTTTGCCGGAACCATAAGGCGGTCGCCATGCAGCAGATAAGGCGCCGCATAGTCCACTGTACCGGCCCAGCGCCAGTCGGGCATGACACCGACGACAAGATCAAGCTCGCCATTCCCCAATTGAGAGAACTCAGTCCCGGTTTCACCAGCAACCCACTCTACGCTGACGCCCCATCTTCGCGCGATTTCCTCGACAAGATCGCGATTCAGCCGCACAAGGTTGCGTTCGCGCTGCGCAATAGGCCGAGCGTCGTCAATCAACCCGCCGACTCTCAGAATACCTGTCCCCAAGACTCTCGGCATCGCGTAAGAAGCTGGATAGACAATCTCCGTGGGGAATTGCCCGGGATGCGGTCGATCGCCCAGGCTTTCCCAGAGGTACGCGATCTCATCGTGAAAATCCTGGCCGGGAAAATACTCCCGGAACAGGACTTCAAGTTGACCGCCGTCGATCAAGTATTGAATGGTGCGATTCAGCAAGTTTCGCAGACTGACGTCTTGCCTTTTGACCGCCAGAGCATGTGGTTCGACCAGCACAGGCTCTTCAAGAATGCGAAACGCGTCGGCGTATCCATGCGAGACTTGAAGCAAATCCCGCTCTTCACCAATGATAGCTTCAACGTCTCCGCGAGACAGCGCTGCCATTGCCTTGTCAAGCGTTAGATAAGGCGCTTTGTCGAGCGCAAATTCGAGCCCCGCTTCCCAATGACCCAGAGCAGTTTCGGCGCGAGTTCCAAGAACAAAGCCTAGCTTCCTGTTGACCAGGGAATAGGGCGATGCGTAGGCGCTGTCGGCCCGCACCATCAGCCCTTGCCCGCCGATCAGATATGTTTGGGTGAACTCGACTTTATCGCCGAGTTCGCGATAATGGACGAGCGCCGAAGCGACCACATGTACGTCGCCGGCCTCAAGTTGGTCAATTGCGTTTTGACGGGTAACCTGGACGAGCTTCAAGTCAACTTCCCAAGTCTCCGCCATCAAAGTCAAGACTTCCACGTCAAAGCCGCGCAATTCCCCCTGCAAGCTCAATTCGCTATAGGGGGGATCGTTGAAAAGCACGCCGGCGCGCAGCTCGCCGTTTTCCGCTATTTGCGCGACAGAAGATGTGGCAAGCAGCGCGTCCGTGGGGGCCAGAGGCACCACAGTGGGCACGAGCGTAGGAACGCCAAGCGTAGGAATAGCCGTGTCGTCCTGTGTCATTCCGCCGAGAGCGGCCCCAAGGAGACCGAAGAATAGAATCGCCGGGAAAAGAATCCGTTTCATCGCAGCTCAACGATAAAGATGGTAGCAGTCAATATAATCAAGCACGGCATCGGGTACCAGATAACGAACGCTGAGGCCGTCGCGCAGCCGCTCAGCCACGAAGGTCGAAGACAGCCACATACTGAGCATCGGGACGTCGACAATATCAACTTGCTGTGATAGCCCCGGCAGCACATGGTCGTGCATAGCCGGGGCGATATTTTCGTCGGCCCGTTTCATGACCGCCAGACGGCAACAACGATACAGGTCTTGCGCGCGCTTCCATGTCGGCAAGGAGCGAAGATTGTCCCCGCCCATGACAAAATAAAGTTCGGCATCCGGATATTGTTCGCGAATGAGACTGACCGTGTCCGCCGAATAGTGAGGACCAGCGCGGTCGATATCTACGCGAGAAATGCTGAAGTGCGGATTGTCCTTGATGGCGAGCTTCAGCATGGCCAGACGATGCTTGATTGGCAAGCGCATCTCGCCCAGCTTGACCGGGTGATCTGCTACCGGCACGAACAGGATATGATCCATCCGCAAGGTTTCTCGGCTGTACTCTGCCAAGATCAGATGACCCATTTGCGGCGGATCGAAAGTTCCGCCCAAAATGCCAATACGCAGCCGTTTCACTCGGACCACTCCAATTCGTATTCGCCAACAAAGACCGTGTCGCCGTCTTGAATGCCGGCTTCTTCCAATGCTCGGGCGACCCCCAGCGTTTCAAGCGTCTTTTGGAAGCGCGCAACCGCTTCCTCGTAATCCCAGTAGGTCATGGCCGCCGCTCGTTCAATGCCAGCGCCGCTGACATAAAAGACGCCATCGTCTCGATTGATCTCGAAAGAGACATCGCTATCTTCCAGCTCGTAAACGGGCAATTCGCTCACCGGATGCAGGAACAGGTCCGGAGATTCCGGCGCCATCTCAAACACAAGTTGGATCAACCTGGTAATATTTTCGCGCGTTAATGCCGAGATCGCGAGCGTATCAAGCACACCGCGTTCCGCCAATTGCTCTTCCAGAAGGGGCAAATACTCGCGCACGTCGGGCAAATCGAGTTTGTTGATCACCACCACTTCCGGACGATCAACCAGCCGATCGTCAAAGAGCGCCAACTCGGCTTTGATCTGATTATAGTCAGCGACGGGATCGTCTGATGAGCCATCCAGAACGTGAATTATCATGCGCGTACGCTGGACATGTCGCAAGAACGCATGTCCCAGGCCGACCCCCATATGCGCGCCTTCGATAAGCCCGGGTATATCAGCGAAAACCAGATCTTTGTTGTCATAGATCACCGTACCCAAGTTAGGCTGCAGGGTCGTGAAGGGATAGTCAGCGATCTTCGGCTTGGCGTTGCTGACTACAGAGAGCAGAGTTGACTTGCCGGCATTCGGCGCGCCCACGAGCGCTACATCGGCGATCATCTTGAGTTCCAGCGTCAGCCAACGTTCTTCGCCGGGCTCGCCTTTTTCCGCCAGTCGCGGCGCCTGATTGGCGGACGACTTGAAAAAAGCGTTGCCCCGGCCGCCCCGACCGCCGCGAGCGACAACGACCTGCGCCCCCTCAGTGACCAAATCGGCGAGTATCGCACCTGTTGCGGCCTCGCGGACGACCGTCCCCAACGGGACCTGAACCAGGACCGCGTCGGCGTCGGCGCCAGACTTGTTGCTGGAACCGCCCTTGGCGCCCGCTTTGGCCTTGAAATGCACTCGTTTGCGGAAGAAATACAGCGTGTTCAGATTGCTGTCCGCTTGAAGCACCACATCGCCACCGCGACCGCCGCTCCCGCCGGAAGGTCCGCCACGAGGCACATATTTCTCGCGGCGGAACGATACCATGCCATCACCGCCCTTGCCGCTAGCGACAAAAATCTTGGCCTCGTCAATTAGCATAGTCGCGCAAACCGGTTCGTCCTTTACCTAAGCCAAAAAGCATACACGAGACTTCCAGCGGAGTGTAGATGTATCCTGTTTAGCCCGCAAACCGCCGATGAGGGTCGATTGGATTTCCAAGGCCGGACATACAAACTATAATTGCGGGAAAGGGATGCCGCTTTAGTTGTACATCATTGCAGCATGGGAGGCGTTGGGGGCGTCAGTCCGTTGATCGAAAAAATCAAGTGGCAAGGTCATAGCAGTTTTCTTATTGGCGGGGATCCGCGCATACAGATCGCCCCTTGGCGCGTCGTACAGGAAGATTCACCGCCGGATATCATTCTCGTAGGACATGATCATTATGATCATTGTTCGCCCGCAGATATAGAGAAAATACGTGGCGACAAGACCATTGTCATAGGTAACGAGGCGGTGGGACGCGCCGTCGCGGGCGCAAAAGTAATCCGAGATTGGCAGAGCATGAGTCTGGGCAAGGCGAGCATCAAAGCCGTACCGGCTTATTCAGTCCGCGACCCTCGCCACCCGCGAAGAGACAAGGGCTTGGGATTCGTAATATCCATGGAATTCTACGACATCTACTATGTTGGCGACTCGAATATCGTGCCGGAAATGTCCATGCTCCGTCCTGATATCTTGCTATTGCCGATTGATGGCTATGGTCGTTTGTCGGTAGAAGAAGCCCTGCGGCTGGTAACGATGCTGAAACCTCGCTGGACCATTCCTTACAATTGGGGTCGCGCCGGAGAAGAAGCCACCTCGCTGGACGCGCAGAGCTTCAAAGTAAGAGCAACTCCGCATTCGGAAGTGTTGCTGCTGCCGATCAGCCAATGAAAATGGATACCGGCAGGCGAGCGATATGGACAGGTTCTATTCAGGCGGCCGGATTGATCTTGCCGGACAATGAAATGGCCGAGCCGTCGCTCGCGACGATTTGCGGATTCACCTCGCCACGAACCACGCTCTCGCTGATGACTACCTTGGTGATGTCCTTGCGGCTGGGCACCTCGTACATGACGTCCAGCAAGCAAGATTCGATTATCGAGCGCAAGCCGCGCGCGCCGGTTTCGCGGCTGATCGCCAGTTCCGCTGCCGCGCGCAGAGCGGGCTCTTCAAATACGAGCTCAACTTCGTCCAGCGAGAGCAGATGCTCATACTGTTTAACTAGCGCGTTCTTGGGCTCGACCATGATGCGGACCAAATCGTCCAGTTCGAGCGCCGCCAAGGTAACGAGCACCGGCAAGCGACCGACCATTTCCGGGATCATTCCGTGCTGGATCATGTCTTCGGGCAACAGCTCCTTCAAGAGGTCATCGTTCGTTTCGCGTTGATTTTCTTGCTGCGCTCCGAAACCCATTTTGCTCTTCATGCCAACACGCCGTCGTACAACGTCTTCGATGCCGGAAAATGTACCGCCGACAATGAACAAGATATTACGCGTGTCGATCTGCAGAAATTCCTGGTGCGGATGCTTGCGCCCACCCTGCGGCGGAACATTGGCGACAGTGCCTTCGATAATCTTGAGCAGCGCTTGCTGTACGCCTTCGCCGGAAACATCGCGCGTGATTGATGGATTGGCATTAGACTTGCGCGAGATCTTGTCGATTTCGTCAATATAGATGATGCCCCGTTCCGCGCGGGCGATATCGCCATCGGCCGCCTGAATCAGACGCAGCAAGATATTCTCCACGTCTTCTCCGACGTATCCGGCCTCTGTCAGGGCGGTTGCGTCCGTGATGCAGATCGGGACATCAAGAATCCGCGCCAGGGTTTGCGCCAGGAGTGTCTTGCCCGAGCCAGTCGGACCCAACAAAAGGATATTGCTCTTGTCCAGTTCAAGATCTTCGGGTTCCAGATTCGATTGAATGCGCTTGTAATGGTTGTAGACCGCTACGCTCAATGCGCGCTTGGCGTCGCGCTGCCCGATCACATATTCGTCAAGTCGCTCGGAAATCTGGCGGGGAGACAGCAGCAATTCGAATTCGAGGTTGCTCTCGATCTCTTGCTCTTCACCGTCTTCGTTGGCCAGCAAGTTATAACAGAGTTCGACACAGAAGTTGCAGATGAATACGTTGTCGGGCCCAGCGATCAATCGATCAACTTCATCGTGCGAGCGTCCGCAGAAGGTACAGCGATGCCTAACTGTAGGAAAGGTCACGTTAAACCTCCTCAGCCTCCCGCTCCTCGGAAACCAACACGGAATCAATAAGGCCGAAGTCTGTCGCTTCTTGCGCGGTCATGTAAACATCGCGATCGGTGACTCGTTCAATCTCTTCAGCTGTGCGGCCCGTGTGGTGAACGAAGATTTCGATTAAGCGTTTCTTCAATCGCACAATCTCTTCGGCCTGAATGATAATGTCGGAAGCCTGCCCCTGCGCCCCGCCCAGCGGTTGGTGCATGTGGATGGTGGCGTTGGGCAAGGCCAGCCGCATTCCCGCTTCGCCGGAGGTCAGCAATACCGTACCGAAACTGGCGGTAATGCCGACGGCGACCGTACTTACCGGAGCCCGTACCTGCTGCATGGTATCGTAAATGGCCATGCCCGCGTAGACGATCCCGCCGGGTGAATTGATGTACATCTGGATACGGCGGTCGGGACCTTCGCGTTCCAAAAACAGCATCTGCGCGACGATCAAGTTAGCGATTTGATCATTGATGCCGCTGCCGACAAATATTATCCGTTCCTTGAGCAAGAGCGAATAGATATCGTAAGCGCGCTCGCCGCGGCTCCCTTGCTCGATCACCATAGGGATTACGTTGTGAATGCTGTTCATCATCCGTGTCATTCGCCTTTCAATTTCAGGTGGGAATCACTATCTCTCGACATCACCGCTTTTTTCAATTTTCTCCGCTTCCGCCTCCTCCGCGGCGGCTGTCTCCGTTGATGTCAATTCGGCTTCACTTGTCGGTAAAGCCTCCTGGTCCGGCTCCAGATTATCTTCGCTGGACTCAGCCTCGTTGGAAATATCGCTGTCTAGCGTTTCCAGATAGCCTTGCAGTCTTTCGTGACGTTCTTGCGCCAGTTTTACGTCGGCTCTCAGTCGCCCGTTATACGATTCTACAGCCATGTCAGGGTCTTGGCCGCGGCCGATGGCGCAAAGTCGTTCGTTAACCTGGTCAATTATCAATTGGCTGCGAAGATTGGAACGCATTTGCGGCGTGTCGAACAGTTTGCGGACCTCGGCGCTGCGCCCGTAGTCGGACAGAAACAACTCCATCCGCAGGTCAATCTGTTCATCAGTCGCCGTAACCTCTTCTTCCTTGATCAGCTCCATGACGACCAGGCTCTGATTGAGAGACTGCGTCGCTGGCTCCTGATACTGCAGTCGCAAGGCCTCCAAACTGTCGCCGGTGTGGCGGAAGTAGTCCTTGAGGCTGAGGTTTTGCCGTTTCAGATTTCCCTCGAAGTCATTGATCATTTCGTTCACGCGTTCCTCGAGCATCAGTTCGGGATAGCGAATCTCGGCGCCTGCAACGATTTGCTCCAATACTTCTCCGCTATAATCTGACTTGGTCTGCTCAAGCGCCGCCGTTTCCAGATCTTCGCGAATGGATGCCCGCAAGCGTGCCATGTCCGTCACTTCGTCGCCGCGGTTCTTGCTGACGCTTTCCGCAAAGGCGTCGTCAAGTTCCGGAATCCGGATAGACTCGATTTGATTGAGCGTCACCACAAAACTCACGCGGCGGTTGACTATCGTTATGTCGGCATCATCGTCGGGAATGGTCAACTCGAACACAATATCCGAGCCCAATTCGGCGCCTACTATGGCGTCAACGAAACCGTCCATAAATGGATCTTCATCGGGATCCAGTATTACAGCAACGTTTTCTTCGTGGACAAAGGTGTCGCCCTTGCGCGGCACGTAGGGCATATCGTCCTCTTTGTTCGCGGCCGCCTGATGTGGCTCGCCATCAGCGTCCGCGCTGTCATCCGATGGGGTTTCCTCATCGTCGACAGGCTCAGGCTCATCATCGTCGGGCTCTTCGCCGTCGACGAATTCGCTGTCTACCGCTATCAGGACGCGATTGCCCACTTCCGCCACTTTACGCTCGGCGTCAAGAACTTCGAGTTCACGCATGCGCAATTGCTGCAAGGCTTGCTCCACATCTTCTTCGTCGACTTGGGGCTCTTCAAAGTCGACTCGGACATCTTGGTAGTTGTTCAAGTCAACTTCTGGCTGCAAGGGCACCGAAAAAACGAATGTAGGCGCGGGCTCAATCTTGAAATCCTCAAAAGTGCCTGGACCGTATGGCGTGACTTCGGATTCCTGAAGCGCTTGCTTATACAGATCGTCGCCGAGCGATTCGACCGCCTCTTCCAGGATCGCCGCTTCGCCCACATATTGCGCGACCAGGCGATAAGGCGCCTTGCCTTTGCGAAAGCCCTTGATCCGCACACGTTGCGAAATCTGCCGAGCAGCCTTCTGCTTGGCCGTTTCCAACTGATTTTCTTCGATCTCGATAGTCAGTTGCGCGCGGTGATTTTCAATTCTCTCGGTTTGCAGGTTCAAGTCGCCATCCTCGATCGTGTCCGTTGGATTCTAGCACGTGAATTTTACGCACAAAGTAAAGGTTATATCAGAAAAGGCAAAGGCGCGAACCGCGCCCGAAGTTGCTACTTGCATTTTGAGGAAGGAGGGACTCGAACCCTCACCTCAAAAGAGACATGATCCTAAGTCATGCGCGTCTGCCAATTCCGCCACTTCCCCAGGGAGTCAACGCCTTCGGCACGAACCCTCTTACTCGTACAGCCAATCGGCGCCCCAGCCTCGCTCGGATGCAAAGCTCCGAAGAATCTTCGGCCAGGCCAACATTATAATGATGCTCGGGTGAGCCTACAAGGGCGGATAGCTACTGCAGCTCTACGCCAGAGACGTTCGAAACGTCAATGTTTTTGACTTGATTGAGAACGCTGTTGATGATTAACTGCGCGAATCGAAAGAGCGCCTGGATCTGCGCGATGCGATCGAGGTAAAGACGAGCCAGCAACTGTTCGTCGTAGGGCAAGTCATCTATGGCGCCGGCTATGCGCTGTCTGTTTTCTTCCATCACCGCCAAGGCGCGCTCGACGTCGCGGAGCTCGCGACCGCTGAGTATGTTCGAGAAAATCTGCCAGAAATCTGTCTCGACTTGATAGTATTTACGTCTTCCGCTCCCGCCTCTCACCCAAACCTGCCTCACCATGCCCATTCGTTCCAGCGAACGCATATTTGTACTCACGCTGGCCTTGGACATGCCCAGGCGGGCTGTCATATCGTCGAGGGACAAGGGTTCCGCGCTCAAAAGCAAGGTGCCGAACAACTGCCCCATCACTGTGCTGAAGCCAAAATAATCCGCTAATTGTCCCAAACCATCGAGCATGCTGTCATGCACGATCTGCAGGTCATTCGTCAACTGCTTGCTCTTTCTGTTATCGGTCGTCCCCTTGACGGCCATTTTTCCTCACCTAGGCGATGCGCCACGCCTGTTTGTGTAAACCACGCCGCTCATGCGACAAGCAGGCTTACAATTTTGCATGAGCGTGACAGACCTTTTCGCCGGTTACGCGCCGAGCGGCTACAAGTGGTGCTTCAGCAAAGCTCATATCGGGCTGGAAAGTAAACGGTGTTGGGATTTTAGCATCGCCACCTTGAGCTTGCAAGCAATGGGCAAGCGCTGGGCAGGGCAAACTGCCCAAGCGAATGGCAGCGAAGCGTCGACAAGACCCCTGTCTAGCGGGATTGGCCGCTCGGTGGTAGTATTGAATTGTAGAAAGTTTCACAAATGGGTTGGTTGGGACATATGTTGGTGAAGTCGTCGGAAAACATTCCCGACATCGTGATTGGTCGCTTGCCGCTGTATCTGCGAGCATTGCGCCGTTTACAGCAAGAGAAAAAAGACGTCACGTCATCGCATGAGTTAGGCAAGCGCCTGGATATCAGTTCGGCGCAGATACGCAAGGATTTGTCTCACTTTGGCGGATTTGGCAAACAAGGCACCGGCTACCGTATCGAGTACCTGATCGAAAAGCTGCAAGACGTTTTGCAAGTTAACCAAGAATGGATGGTGGTCGTCGTCGGCGCGGGTAATCTCGGCATCGCGATATCGCGATATCGCGGTTTTCAGGACAGAGGTTTTCGTATCGCTCACTTGTTTGACGTCAGTCCGCAAAAGATTGGACTGGCAATTGATGAGTTTGTCGTGCAACCAATAGCGGATCTAAACAAGACGATACGCGATGAAGGCATCAAAATCGCCATGCTTGCGGTCCCGGCCGAACATGCGCAGTCTGTGGCCGATCAACTGGTCGATGCAGGTGTCCAGGCGATTCTGAACTACGCCCCGATTAACATTACCGTGCCAGCAAATGTACAGATCCAATACATTGATCCCGTTACGCACTTGCAACACATGACTTACTACCTCGACGAAGACTAAGTCCTGTCGTACCCAGGGCAGTATTGAGAGTCCGACAGGTCCTGTTTGGTCAAACTCGCTAGTGTCCTGAAATACCGATTGTCAAAAATAATTGGCCTGCGCCAAGCGCCTGAGGATAGCGGGATCTTCCAAGGCGCGTCCACAGCCAACGACCACGTTTATCAAAGGGTTGTCAGCTCGATAGACCGGCACGCCGGTTTCGTGAGTCAAAAACGTGTCAACACCGCGCAACAATGCGCCGCCGCCAGACAGGACAATACCGCGATCGATGATATCGGATGAAAGTTCTGGCGGCGTGGTTGCCAGGACCGCTTTGACAACCGCCGCAATCTGTCCCAGGGGCTCGGCCAGCGCTTCGACCACCTCGCCGGTGGTGACACGTATCGTGCGCGGCAAGCCGGTCACGTTGTCACGTCCTTGGATTTCCATTGTCATCTCTTGAGGCTGGTCCACCGCCGCGCCAATTTGTATTTTGATCGATTCCGCAGTCGGCTGTCCGATAGTCAAGTTGTACTTGCGCCGGATGTAACTCATGATTCCGTCATCGAGCCGCAAACCACCAACCCGCCCGCTTTCCGCCCGAACAATGTTATTCATTGTCAATACCGCGGCTTCAGTAATGCCGCCCCCGATGTTGACGACCATGCCGCCTGCTGGCGTACCTACCGGCAATCCCGCGCCCAGCGCCGATGCCATAGGTTCCCACATCAGTTGAACTTCGCGCGCGCCGGCAGTGAGGATCGCTTCCCGCACCGCGCGTTTCTCGACACTGGTAGCGCCATAGGGAACGGAAACCATCACCGACGGACGGAAGAGACGCATGCGACCGGCGATCTTGCCGAAAAAATACTCCAGCATGGCCTCGGTGACTTCGTAGTCGGCAATCACGCCATTCTGCAGCGGGCGCATAACCTGAATATCCTCGTCGTCCACCCGGCCCAGCATTTCGCGAGCCGGTTGACCGAAATCGACGATGCGCTCTTCTTCCGCCAACAAGGCGACGAGTGAGGGTTCTTGCAATACGATTCGCCCGCCGTCATAAATGAGAACGTTGACCGTACCCAGGTCAACACCCAAGCGTTTGCCTAACAATGAATCTCCAAGTCACTCGTCGATCCGTCTGCGCCTACATATCCATTCTACATAGAAGACAGATGTTGCGCAAAGCAAGAGCAACACTTCCGGGAGCCGCTCGGCGGCGGCGAAAAGGCGCCAGGAACGCCGCACCCAGGCAAAATATTAAGCTTCCTTGTCATATGAGCCCGGCAGTGTACATAGACAGCGCAGGTGAAGACCGTGCAAGTTGGCACAGTCGCCCAAAAGAAAAGACACCCGAGCGCCTGCCACAGCATCGGGTGTCGTCCGATTCCTTTGATTTAGAAGCGTGCAAATGCTCAGATTTCTTCGGCGTCCTCTTCGACGATTCGCAGCATTGATCCGCGCCCCCGCACCTTTTGGCTTATGCGGACGGCCAGATTAGCTCGCCGCAACTCCAACTCGGCATGTCGATTGTCCGCGCCGGGCGGTCCTTCCTCCAGGATCATGCGAGCGCGCTCACGAGCCTCTTGCGCCTTCTCCAGATCCAGCGCATAAGAAGACTCTGCCAGGTCAGCGAGCACCACGACTTTGTCCGGGCGCACGTCAACCACGCCGCCATAGATGGCGAATCGTTCTTCCGCCTCGCCCTTACGCACGACAAGCTCGCCAAAGGAGAGCGTTGTCAAAACGGGGGCGTGATTGGGCAGCACACCCATTTCGCCCTCAACCGCCGGTACGATAACGATGTCGGCCTCCGGCTCGTCGAAAATCTTCGCTTCTTGTGTCACCAGTTCGATGTGAATCGGCATTATCGCTCCCACTTACTTAGTTTTCGCGGCTGGCGTAGCGCTCCTGCACATCGTCGATCGGGCCGGCCATATAGAAGTCTTGCTCGGGAATATGATCCACTTCACCGTCCAATATCATGCGGAAGCCACGTACCGTGTCTTTGATGGGGACATAGCGCCCAGCTTGCCCGGTGAATTGCTCGGCCACAAACATTGGCTGACTGAGGAAGTTTTCCATCTTGCGGGCGCGCGCCACCAATACCTTGTCGTCATCGGATAATTCCTCGACGCCGAGAATGGCGATGATATCCTGCAAGTCCTTGTAACGCTGAAGCACTTGCTGCGCCTCGCGGGCGGTTGTGTAGTGGTCTTCGCCGACCACTTCGGGCGCCAGAATGTTGCTCGTGCTGGCCAGCGGATCCACGGCCGGGAACAAGCCACGGGCGGCAATGGAACGCTCTAGCGCAATCGTGCTGTCCAGGTGCGTGAACACCGCCACCGGCGCCGGATCGGAATAGTCATCAGCGGGAACATAGACCGCCTGCATCGAGGTGATCGAACCGCTCTTGGTCGAGGTGATGCGCTCCTGCAGCATGCCCATCTCTTCACCGAGATTGGGCTGGTACCCAACCGCGGAGGGCATACGGCCCAGCAAGGCCGATACTTCCGCGCCCGCCAGCGAGTAACGGAAAATATTGTCGATGAAGATCAAGACATCGCGGCCTTGGTCGCGAAAGTACTCCGCCATAGTCAAACCGGAAAGGCCCACCCGCAGGCGTACGCCTGGCGGTTCGTTCATCTGCCCGAAAACCATCGCCAACTTGTCGAGCACATTGGCTTCCTTCATCTCGTGATATAGATCCGTACCTTCGCGGGTCCGTTCTCCCACGCCCGCAAACACCGACAAACCATCGTGCTGCGTGGCGATAGAGTTAATCAGTTCCTGAATAGTGACGGTCTTGCCAACGCCCGCGCCACCGAAGATGCCTGTCTTCCCGCCCTTGGTCATGGGAGCGACAAGATCAATGACCTTCATGCCGGTCTCAAAGACTTCAATCGTGGGCGACTGCTCCTCAAAGGACGGGGCATCGGCGTGGATCGGACGCCGTTCGACGTCATCCGGCACTGCGTCGCCCATATCGACTGGACGACCCAAAACATTGAAGATCCGTCCCAGTGTGGGGGCGCCGACCGGAACAGCGATTGGTTGGCCGGTCGCGACGGCCGCCGCGCCACGCGCCAAGCCATCGGTCGAATCCATCGCAACAGTGCGCACAGAGCTTTCGCCCAAGTGCAATTCCACTTCCAGCACAAGATCATCTTCACCTTCGCGCGGTACCTCGACGGCGTCAAAAATATCCGGCAACTCCCCGGCCGGAAACTCGACATCTACCACGTTTCCCAGGATCTGTGTAACGGTGCCTTGAATCTCTGCCATCATCTGCTCCTTGTTTATGTAAACCGCGTCGCTCATGCGACGAGAAGGCTTACGATTTTGCGCTCGCAGGACCGGTCGAATCTAACTAGACTTCTTGCAATTGTACACTGCTGTCAACAATGTCCGAGCTCGCCTTGTCAATCGCTTGTTGCAAGGCGTTGGCTCCGCCAACGATATCAAGAATTTCCGCGGTGATAGAGGCCTGCCGGGCCTTGTTGTATTGCAAGGTGAGATCGGCGGTCAGTTGTGTGGCGTTGTCGGTGGCGTTTTTCATCGCAGCCATACGCGCGGCATGTTCGCTCGCTTGCGCTTCCAGCAAAGCTTGATAAAGCTGCAATTCGGTAAAGCGCGGCACGATTTCGTCCACCACGGCTGTGGCGCTTGGTTCGTAATCGTAATTCTGGATACCTCCGCTGACGGTCGCCACATCCTTGACATATTCGGCGGCTACTTGTTGGGCGATGGTATCGGTGGTCAAAGGCAACCAGCCCAAGACCGCCGGGCGCTGCGCCAGCATGTTAATGAAGTCGGTATAGGCGATCAGCACTTCGTCCGCTTCGCCGTCGAGATAAGCGTCCATAGCGATGCGCGCAATCGGACTAATGTCCGAAATCTTTGGTTCCGCCGGCATATCACTGAAGGAAGCCACTATATCCGCGCCCGAGCGCGCGAGCGAATCGCGACCTTTGCGACCGACCGTCACGTAATTGACGGGCTTGCCGAGCCTGGTGGCAAAGCGTTGAGCGACACGCAGGATATTCGTATTATACGCGCCCGCCAAACCACGGTCGGAGGTGATTACAACGACCATAACACGGTTGACTTCTTCACGAGACGTGAGCAGCGGATGAAGCGGTGTACTCATGCTGGCCGCTTGAATGTTAACCAGGATTTCCCAGGCTTTTTCGGCAAAGGCGCGGCTCGCCAGCACTCGCGCTTGCGCCCGCCGAACGCGTGATGCCGAGACCGCTTCCAGCGCCCGCGTGATTTGCGCGATATTTCTGACGCTGCGTATGCGGTTCTTGACTTCTCTCAGGGTCGCCATCTAGTGTCTCCTGTTTGCGTAAACCGCGTCGCCGATACGATGAACTGGCTTACGATTTTGCGTGAGCTCGACAGACCTATTCGCCGGTTACGCGCCGAGCGGCTCTCGGCGGCAAATGGTGACACTAGGTCCAGGTCTCGTTAAATGTGCCGATGGCTTGGTCCAGTTTTTCCTGGACTTGCTCCGCGACCTTTTCATTGCTGTTTTCGCGAATGAATGCTCCCACATCGGCGAACTGCGTCCGGTATGTGCGCAAGAATTCTTCCTTCCAGGCGATCATTCTCTCGACCGGCACATCATCGGTTAAACCGCCCGTGCCCGCATAGGTCAGCGCGACCTGTTCATCCAGCGAAAGGGTCTGATATTGAACCTGCTTGAACAGTTCAGTCAAGCGCATACCGCGGTCCAGTTGTTGCTGAGTCGCCTTGTCAAGGTTGGAGCCAAACTGGGCGAAGGCCGCCAGGTCCCGGAACTGCGCCATCTGCAGCTTCAGACCACCGGCGACGTCCTTCATCGCCCGCGTCTGCGCTGCGCTGCCGACGCGGCTTACGCTGATACCCGTATTCAGCGCCGGGCGCAAACCGGCGTTGAAGAGATCGGATTCAAGGTAGATCTGACCATCAGTGATAGAGATGACGTTGGTGGGAATAAAAGCCGACACATCGCCCAGCAAGGTTTCGATAATGGGCAAGGCAGTCAAACTGCCGCCGCCGCGTTCGTCGCTGAGTTGGGCGGCGCGTTCCAGCAAGCGGCTATGCAAGTAAAAGACGTCACCCGGGAAGGCTTCGCGCCCGGGCGGGCGCCGCATCAAGAGCGAAACCTGGCGGTAGGCGTTGGCATGTTTGGAAAGATCGTCGTAAATGACCAGCGCGTCCTTCCCGTTTTCCATGAACCATTCGCCGATGGCGCAGCCCGAATAGGGCGCCAGATACTGCAATGCCGCCGCGTCCGACGCCGAAGCCACGACGATTGTCGTGTAATCCATGGCGCCTTCGTGTTCCAGTGTTTCCCGAATGCGCGCGACCTCGCCGCGGCGCTTGCCAACCGCGACATAAATGCAGTACATGTCTTCGCCCTTCTGGTTGACGATGGTATCCAGAGCCACGGCGGTCTTGCCGGTCTGGCGATCCCCAATGATCAACTCGCGCTGCCCGCGTCCAATAGGAATCATGGTGTCAATGGCAAGGATACCCGTTTGGACGGGACGGTCGACGCTGCGGCGTTCCATAACGCCGGGGGCAATACGCTCAATGTTGTAATACTCGTCGAATTGAACGGGACCACGGCCATCAATGGGCTGTCCCAAGGCGTCAACCACCCGCCCCACCATGCCCATGCCAACAGGCACAGAAGCAATTCGACCCAAAGCGCTCACGGTGTCGCCTTCCTGAATATCATCGTAGGCGCCCATGATGATGATGCCGACATTGTCTTTTTCCAGATTGAAGGAGATACCTGCGACGCCGTTCTCGAACTGTACAAGCTCGTTATAACGAACGTTTTCCAGGCCGGAAATACGGGCGATGCCGTCGCCGACTTCCTCGACATAACCGACTTCTACAGATTCGAGCTCGCTCAGCTCAAAATCTTTGATCTGCTCGAGAATTGAATCATAAATGTTGTCTGCCATTCAAAGAGGCTCCTTGATCTTCGTCTTATGCTTTTGCAATCCTCTCAGACGCCAAGGACGAATAAAGAGGGCCAAGACCGGCGCGGCGCGGAGTTCGTTCCATTCCTGCGGCTTAGGGAGGAAACAAAAGCCAACATGCCGATATTGTAACCCAAGGACTGGCATTTGTCCATATTTTCACAAATGGATTTTCCCCAGGCCGGGGACTTGGCCGTCGGCTCCGAATCGACAAGGCTTCCGCTGGTAGCTCGCTCGGTCCCACAGCAACTGATAAGGATCAGCAGCTTATGGGCCAAGTCAGTCATCTTTCGCGCCCAAAGCCTGAGAGCGCCGGTAGGCCGCCCAAACGCCTTTGGAGAGGACCGTGCGCAGTCCGCCCTTGTCCATCTCGTACAGAGCCGCG
Source organism: Chloroflexota bacterium (assembly GCA_026707745.1). Taxonomy (GTDB): domain Bacteria; phylum Chloroflexota; class Anaerolineae; order Aggregatilineales; family Phototrophicaceae; genus UBA6055. The sequence goes on along the minus strand of JAPOWG010000011.1, from coordinate 90,196 downwards.
GCGGTCGTCCCGCCCGGGCTGGTCACTTGATTGCGCAACTGGGCCGGATGCAGGCCGGATCGCCGCGCAAATTCCACAGAACCCGCCAGCGTCTGCGTGACCAGTTGCTCGGCGTCCCGGCGCGAGAAGCCCATGTGCACCCCGGCGTCGATCAAGGATTCCATAAACATAAAAACATAGGCGGGACCCGATCCGCTCAGCGCCGTCGCCATGTCGAGGAAACTCTCGTCACCCGCGAATATCTGCTCGCCCATGGCGCCTAATAGCAACTCGGTCTGTCGACGCTGCTCTTTTCCCACATCGGGGGCTGCCGTCCAAACAGTGATGCCTTTGCCAATTTGACCCGGCGTATTGGGCATGGAACGAACGACGCGGCCATTCAACAAGGTATCCGAGATTGTTTTCAAGGGAACACCGGCAACGATGCTTACGATCAAGGAAACATCGTCGACCTGTCCGCTTAATTCCGGTAAAACCTTGCCCATGACCTGCGGTTTTACGGACAGGACCAGGACGTTCGCCTCGCGAGCGGCTAACTGGTTATCGGTGGTGCAGCGAATCCCGTATTGATCGCAAATCTCGTCCAGACGGGACTGGTTTGGGTCGGCTGCCATGATGTTTTCGGGCGATACCAATTGCTGGTACAGTAATCCCTTGATCATTGCCTCGCCCATCACGCCCGCGCCAATAAACGATATTGTCTCTCCGTTGAATGCCATTTCTTCACCTTTTTGGCAGTTAGACCCGATATTCTCGCCTGCTCAGAAAATAATACGTGCGCCTTCGCTGTTCTTGAACAGCGCTCACGAAGTCATAAACAACGTAGCCTGATTCTATCAGCCTTCCCATAAGTTCGCGTATGTGACTACGCCAGCGGCGCGCGACTTCCGGCATATGTTTATCGAGATGCCGAACATCTGAGGGAATTTCAACCAGCAGGCTGTCCCTATCAGAGAGTTGCGACAAGGCGCGCGGGGCCATAGCTGGACCCGATTCTTCAATGACATTTACAATCGGGATACTCTCATCCAGACACTGCTTTAACGTCCGTCTGCTCGTAGAACCGGACGCACAGGCTCGTGCCCGCTCCCCCTTCACCCGCCACTGAACGATCAAACGATCTGCGGACAAACTCTCCGCTTCGGAATAGTCGAAATAGTTGACGGCGAACTGGCGGGATATCGCGCCCAGTTTTCTCAAGTTCAAGTGCGCATTTGCCGCCAGGAGCGGGTCAAATGTCCAGGTTACCAGGTCAATCCCCTGCTTAAGCGCGATGTCACGTTGCGCCATCTTCAGCTTCAGGCCAATATTTCGCCCTCTGTAACCCGGCAAGACGAGCATGCGTTTGGACATTATCAGCAAGTTTGAGGCGGTGTGATCCGCATCCGGCGCTTCCGCATCGAGGGCTGTGCCGAGGAAACCCATAACGAAGCCGACCAATCGCGAGCCGTCATAAGCGCCTAGCAAGTGGCCGCCATGATGACAAAGCGAATGCAGCATGTGGCGCGGCACCAGGTTGCTGGCATCGGTCCCCCAATAAACCTTCTGCAGTTCGACCGCCTGATTAAACTCTTGCGCTGTCAAGAGGCGCTTGATCGCTATATTGGACATCGTCTTGTCAAGTATCCGCTATATTGGGCGCGAGCGGCGACGGAAGGTATCACGAAGCAGCCCGACGAAGTGGCGACGCTGTGGCAAGTAGCCTAACAAGGTGTCTTCGAAACGACGCGGATGGAAACCGAAGTGGTTGAATGTGCCTCCAAGAGGCGCCGTACGGCTGGTGGCCAGGATATCCAACCATTGATTTGTCATCAGCGCGCGCGGCAATATCCGGCTGTAGATCGCCGTAATCCATCGCAGCAGATATGGCGGCACAGGAACGATTGCCCGTCGCATCCGGGTAACGCGCATTACTGTCGCGATCATATCTCGCAAGCTCAAATACTCGGGTCCGCCAATCTCCACCGTTGCGTCGACCAAATCCACCAAATCCAAGCTACGATATAGGGCTTCCACCAGATCGTCAATATAGATCGGGTGCAGCACTACCTCGCCATATCCGGGCATCAAGAAAAACAAGGGATTGATGCGTAGCATGCTTGCTATGTGATTGACAAAGGCATCATCGGGAGCAAACACGAGCCCGCTGCGGACGATCGTATAGGCGACGCCGCTCTCGCGCAGTAGATCTTCGACCTCGCCCTTGGCGCGATGCAATGCGTAGGCCGATACTGTTGCCGCCCCGATATGGCTCATGGTAATGATTCGGCCAACGCGCGCCGCCCGCGTGACCGCAACCAAAACGCGCGTTCCGTCAATCTCTATTTGGCTTAAGTCTCCGCGGCGGCCCCACCACTGCGCGCTGGAAAGATGAATCACGACATGGCATCCCGTCACCGCGCGAAACAGTGCTTCTTCCTCCAAGATGTTGCCGCTAACCAGTTCTGGCGCATGCGGGTGCGCTTCGTCCCAGGGCAATTGGCGCAACTGTCGTTCCGGCAGCAGGCAACGCGTCGGCAGCCCTTCTTGCATCAAGCGCCGAACCAGATGCCGGCCTATCAGACCAGTCGCTCCAGTGATCAGAATCATAAGAACTCACGAACCGCTCGGCGCGTAACCGGCGAAAAGGTCGGCCGCGCTCACGCCAAAGAGTAAGCCCGCCTGTCGCATGAGCGCCGCGGTTTAGATAAACAGGACTGAAAAGTACGAAATGCTCCCCTGATCGACGTCCAAAAGCCGTTCACAGGAAAAACGTATTATAGAAGCCAAAGAAAAGGCTGTAAAGCAACGCGAAACAGGTCGCCGTGTTATTATAGGCGTATAGGCTGGAGGCGCAGGCCGCGGACTATGGGTTCACAATAACTTCCGATGTCTGAGCCGATGCAGGTGAATACCGGCCAACTGCGCATAGTCAACACAAGACAGGCAAGAGTAATATGGTCATTTGAGCGACAGTCGGAGGATTCCTTGGACAGTACGCGCATCGTCATCACCGGCATGGGAATCGTCTGCCCTACCGGCAACAATGTCAGCGAGGCCTGGCAAAATACTGCCAACGGGGTCAACGGTATTGACTTCATCACGCGGTACGACCGCAATTTGACACAGAATCAGCTTGCCGGGGAAGTCAAGGATTTCGACCCAAACGTCATTTTTGGGCGTAAAGAAGCGAGACGCATTGACCGGGTCGCGCAGTTCGCCTTGGAAGCAAGCCGTCAAGCGATGGAAGACAGCGGTTTGAAGGTCGACAAGAACAATATGTACGATGTTGGCTGCGTCGTGGGATCTGGCGTCGGGGGCATCAATTCCTTTGTAGAGGCTCAACAGGCGATAGACTCCAAAGGACACCGCGGCATCAAGCCGATGGCGATACCCAAGATACTAAGCGACTCTTGTTCGGGCGCCGTTTCATTATCCTATAACCTTCGCGGACCCAACCACTGTATCGTAACCGCCTGCGCCTCGGGAAACAACGCCATCGGCGAAGCGATGCACATCATACGTCGTGGCGGTGCCAAGGCCATGTTGGCCGGCGCCGCGGAAGCGGCCATCGTTCCGCTTTGTGTGGCCGGATTCAACAATATGACCGCTCTCAGCCGAAATGACGATCCCGAAACCGCGTCGCGGCCCTTTGATCGCAATCGAGACGGCTTTGTGCCTGGAGAAGGCGCTGGCATGCTGGTCCTGGAGGAGTTGAGTTTCGCTTTGGAACGAGGCGCTACGATTTACGCGGAACTACTCGGTTACGGCCATACATCAGATGCTTTTCACATTACCGCTCCCATGGAAACGGGCGAAGGCGCCGCGCGCGCCATCGAAATCGCACTGAAAGACGCCGATCTCTGCGCCGAGGACATTGACTACATCAACGCTCACGGCACCAGCACACCCTTAAATGACACCGCCGAAACCAATGCCATCAAGCTGGCGCTTGGGGAAGCGGCTTACGGTATCCCGGTCAGTTCCACCAAGTCAATGACCGGCCATCTACTAGGTGGAGGCGCGGCAATCGAAGCGGTGTTCAGCATCATGGCCATCCGTGGGAATTACTTGCCTCCCACCATTCATCTGCATGAGCCAGACCCGGATTGCGACCTCAATTACGTACCCAACGTGGGATGCTCGCACGAGGTCGGCCACGTCATGTCAAATGCTTTCGGCTTTGGCGGGCACAATGCCGTGCTAATATTTGGCGAATATCGAGAAAATGGCAACGCTTAGCAGTACTCAAAATCAGGCTGTTGACGCGCCCGCAGGTCCGGTCTTCGCGCATGTTGTCGGCTGGGGCATGGCCCTTCCCGACAAAGTCATGACAAACGAAGAAATCTCGGCCTTCGTAGAAACCAGCGACGAGTGGATTTATGCGCGGACCGGTATCAAGGAGCGCTATATCGCCGGCGAAGGCGAATCCACGGCTACGCTTGCCTACAAGGCGGCGCAACAAGCGCTCGAAGTGGCGGATATCTTGCCGATCGACCTGGATCTCATCGTCGTCGCGACCTCGACGCCGGAGAATATTTTCCCAAGCTCCGCCAGCTTGGTTCAGGATTGGCTGAACGCGCATCACGCCGGCGCTTTCGATTTGAGCGCTGCCTGTTCCGGCTTTGTTTATGCGATGAATATGGCCGCCGATTCGATCCGCGCCGGTAGCATTCAGACGGCGCTTGTGATCGGTTCGGAAACCATGAGCCGTATCCTGGATTGGCAAGATCGCAGCACTTGTATCTTATTTGGCGACGGCGCCGGCGCCGTTGTTTTGGCGGCCAGCGAGATCGAAGGCGGCGTGAAATCAAGTGTCTTGCGATCTGATGGCGCCGGCAGCGACCTCTTGGCGATTCCCAGCGTGGGCAGCATAGATGCGGCTGAATCGCGAGCGGGCGCCAACGGCAACAAGCTATACAAGATGACCATGGCGGGTGGCGAAGTCTTTCGTTTCGCCACGCGGGTGGTCAACGACAGCATAGAACAAGCCAGCAAGATGGCCGGCATCGGCGTCGAAGATATCGATCTTGTGATCCCGCACCAAGCCAATCTGCGCATTCTGCAAGCCGCAGCTCGCAAGCTTGGTATCGACATCAACAAGTTCATGAGTAATGTCGAGTACTACGGGAATACCTCAGCCGCGTCCATTCCGATCGCCTTGTGTGAAGCCATCGAACAGAAGCGCATCCAAGATAAAGACCACATAGCGCTTGTTGGATTCGGAGGCGGCTTGACCTGGGCGTCTATGATCATTCAGTGGGGCATTCCCAAGCCGAGCGAGCAGCACGGTTCCGTTTTCAACCGGCAACGTCGCAAGGTGCAATACCGGATGGCGAGGTGGCGTTCCCGCTCGCGACGTTTGCGGCGCCGTGTCAAGCGCGGGATTAAGGATTTCCGTGGTTGAGCCTGTGCCCCACCCAAGGCTTCTTAGGGATACATCCCTTTCATCGAGATACCGACATACTTGCTTCGAAAACAGAGGCGCTAGATTTTGGCCGGGGGAATTTGCGCCCCAAGACCTCGGCAAGGGCCTCCCTTATCTCGGCGGTGTAACCGTGGGCAGCGGTTCCGATATGTAGATGTGTACGAGACAACTTGCTCGCAAAGTCTTGGTGACATCAAAGACCATTAGGCGGAACTGATATTCGCCGGGTTCGTAGGCTGCGGGAACGAATTGACTAAATTCAGCCGCTTCGCGCACTTCCGTATTTTGATCTTCTATGACTTGGAAGTTGCCAAAGGTGCTGGGTCCCATGATCTCAATCGAGCCAAAGGCGAATTGATCGGTGAATACGGTACCCACCACCGGAATCGGCTGAAAGACGCGCATGCCGTTGCCGGGTATGATCAATTGCGCTTCGGGACTGTCGCAGCCCATTGGCGGAGCCGCCGGTATCAATGTGCCTACAGGCGTCGGAGTTGGAACCGGCGTCGGTTGAATCCGGCCCGTGAAGTCCTCCGCTCGCGGCAAGGCTACTGGGTCAATTCCCAGATTGCCCGAGGGCGTCGGGGGCAATGGCGTTTCAAATACGCCATCGTCTACCCGCGCGGCCGCCACCAATTCCTGGATCTGACGGTCTCGCCACAATTCCGGTACAACGATCAATTCAATGCCGGCGACAATAAGCGCGAGTTCCAGCAATACGATGACCGCGGTAATCGCATTCGTCTGCCGATAGCGCGAGAGATCGCGTTCCAGTTCAAAATATGAAGAGCGGTACTCATCGCCCCAGACAAAGTAACGGCGCAGCGCAAAGAGAATGCCCGCGGCAATCAGAAAATAAATGCCCACCGCCACCTGATCAATAAAGGCAACAATTATAGTCATGTTGGAAAACGCTTGAGAACACCCTGCAGGATTGTGGTCAAGCGCGGGACGATTACCTTGCCCGCTTCCAGGACCTCTTCATGGTTGGTTTCGGATTCGCTATCGACAGTGTCAATTGCGACATTGGTTACGCCGGAACAGGCCATGACCCGCATGCCGGCGTGGCGCGCCACCAGGACTTCGTGCGCCGTCGACATGCCGACAGTATCGGCGCCCAGCATTCTAAGCATGCGGATTTCCGCCGGAGTTTCGAAAGACGGACCCGACAGCGCGCAGTAGACGCCGCTATGCAAGGGGATGGCATGTTCCCGCGCTACCTCGAGCGCGAGTTTTCTCAACTCCCGATCATAAGCTTGCGCCAAGCCGACAAAGCGTTCGCCCAGCGACTCGTCATTGGGACCCATTAGCGGATTGGCGCCTACCATACCGGGGAAATTAATGTGGTCTTCGATCAACATGACGTCGCCGACGTTATATGCCGGGTTGATGCCGCCGGCAGCGTTGGTGAGGATCACGGTCCCTATGCCCAACTCCTTCATAACCCTGATCGAAAAGGTAATCTCGCCCATGGTGTAGCCTTCGTAAAAGTGGGCGCGACCTTGCTGAGCCGCGACTGTTTGCCCGGCGAGTTGACCAATCACTAAATTGCCTTGATGCCCAAATACGGTAGAGCTCGGCCAACCGGGGATGGACTGATATGGAATCACGACGCGATCGAGCAAGGTATCCGCCAGCGAACCCAATCCAGAGCCCAAAACCAGGCCCATCGCCGGTTTCTGAGACGTACGATTGCGTATGACCTCAGCGGCGGCGGCAAAATCTTTCTGGCTGTGCATGGGCTTGCTCCGAGTGTGTTTGGAAGTCCTATGTGTATGCGCTTTAGAAAAAGCCGCTATCGACGCGCCTACACCAATCGCCGCGCGATGGCATTGATCCATCCATTGCCGCCTTAGAGCCCTCCGACAACCCAGCTAATACTGAGGATGACACGAGAGCGCGCCGGGGCTTTCGACTCAAAACATATTATCACAACTTGCTTGTCTCCGATATAATTGAGGACAATCGCGCGATGTGACGGTATGAGGACAAGCATTTGAACGATATTCGCAGGCAGTTTCGCGCCGCGCGCAACCTGCTCTTGATCATTTTGCCGATTGGCGTGGCCGGCATCATGATCATTGAAAAACTCCCTTTCGTGGACGCCGCCTGGCTCTTGATTATCACGCTCACGACGATTGGATACGGCGACATAGTCGCCCAGACCGAGCTCGGCAAAATATTCATCATTTGTCTGGTGCTGGTCGGGCTTGGTTCATTGACGTTTTTCTTGTCCTCGTCGTTTGCGCTCTTATTCAGCGCGGAATCCGTCGCGCGCCGCCGCAGAACAGCAACGGCGAAAAAGATCGCTGAACTCGACAACCAGTACATCATTTGCGGCAGCGGCGAATTGGTGGACAAGACCATTGGATACGTCTTGCAAAGCGCGCAGATCCGCCGTAAACAGCATCAGGACACGACCTACCAGCCGATAGAACATTTTTTTGATCGCCTTTTCGGCGATGTCAGGCGCGGCAGATTCTTGGGTTTGCGCCGCTTCGTCCATGGTCTGTTCGTTTTCTACCTCGACAACTTCGCTGAACACAGGACTCTGCTCGACCTTTTGGTCATCGTTACCGAGGATGCGGAGTACGCCGAACATCTGCGCAGCGCGGGCATCCTGGTGGTCGAAGGCGATCCGACGGATGACGACTCTCTGCGCGACGCGGGCATAGCGCGGGCGCAAGCGATCATGGTCATGCTCAACCATGATACCGAAGGTTTGCTGACGGTCCTCACCGCTCGCAACCTTAATCCCACGCTCTATGTAACCGCGGCTGCAATCGACGTTGAACTCAAGCTCAAGATGATACGAGCCGGCGCCAATATCGTAATCGCCCCCTATGAAGTCGCGTCGCAATTCTTGAATAGCGCCACATTGCGGCCGGCGGTAAATGATTTCTTCAATAGTGTCCTCTTTGATCAAGAAACGAATCATCAGGTGACGCAACTTGAACTCGGCGACAATTCGCCCTGGATCGGGAAGCGCATCGGCGATCTGAAGTTGCGCGAGCGCTACGACGCAAGCATCGTCGGCATTCGAACCGACGACGCCGACTTTGTTCACAGTCCCGGGAACGGCCGCGTATTAAACGAAGACGACATCCTGCTCGGTGTCGCGCCCGGTCTGACGATACCGCGATTGCAACGTGAATGCCGCCCCTCCGGGCGTGATGTTATGCGATTCGCGACCTTCCAAAGGCTGGCGAAATCCCGCGCGGTGAAGCGCCTGGACGAAACGCTCAATCTGGATGAAAGCGCCGCGGCTATAGAGTCAATGTCGAAGCATTTTATCATCTGCGGCAATGATCACATTATCGAAACCGCCGCGCGCTTTCTGGATCCATCACGGCCATTCGTGTTGTTGAGCGATGACCACAGGCTCACGCAAGAATGGCTGGGACGAGGCTTTCGCGTCGTTCAAGGCAACCCTTCTAAAGAAGACGTTCTAAAAAAAGCCGGCATCGAACGCGCGCAAGCGCTCATGCTTTCGCTCGGAGATAAGGCGGTGGCGGTTTTGACAGTATTGTCCGCGCGTAGCATCAGCAAGTCTTTGCTTATCTCTGTGACTGCCACCACCGATGACATGATTGAAAAACTGCATCGTTCGGGCGCCGATCGCGTCGTCAGCCCCTTTCATGTCGCCGCGCAATTTGTATTACTTTCGACAACCCGGCCGGAAATAGCCGAATTCTTACAGCACGTCCTGTACAACGAGATCACCGGACTGGAAACCGCCGAATTCTACATGGAAGACGACTCGCCCTGGATTGGGAAAACCATCGGCTCGCTTGGACTCGCCCTGCGATACCAAGCCGGCGTCATCGGCATTCGCCAGGCCAACAGCACGGCCTTCTTGTATGCGCCACCAATGACGCGCGTTGTGCAGCCGCATGAAGTTCTGATTGTCGTCACGCCAATGAAGTATTTCGACGAAATGCGCGCCGAAGCCGCCGGGCACAAGGACAAACGGCCCGCGACTTTAAGAGTACAGATAGACGTCCAGGCCAGCGGGGCCTGGTCACGAGATATGATTCGCGAATTGATCAAACAGCACGATGACAGCTAAGCCGAAGGATCCCTCTGCTGCCTTGGCAGCCTTAGCGAGCGCTGCGGCCGCCTCAACTGAGAATCACAAAGGACAGTATCGCTAGCGACTTCGACACAGGCGATATTGTCGCGGTACTCCTCAAACAGGTCGTGAAGACTTCCTTTTCGAGATAATGACAAGATATCGGACCAATAGCGGCGGCCAATCAGGACCGGCTGCCCCAGCGCCGACTGATACCTCGGCACGAGTAAATCCTCGGCGCCCCGCGCATAGGACGTCAAAAGCTGATAAATCACTTTGGGCTGCAAACGCGGGTGATCGCCTGGCACCACGAGAACGGCGGCGATATGAGCCGGCATCGCGCGCAGACCAGCCTTAAGCGCCGATAGAGCCTCGCCATTCAAGTGGAGCAAATGAGGTAGCCCAAGACGATCATGCTCAGTATCGAATGAGCCATTGCCCCTATTTGTCCGTCCGGGAGCGCTCCTTCGCGCTCGGCTGGTCACCACTTTCACACCCAAGGGTTTGACCGCCGCTCTGACTTCACGCGCCCAAGTACTGGCCGCCACACGTATTGGAGCGATCCTCGAGCGTATCAACTGCTCAGTGACATGCGCGAGAACGGTCTTTCCGCCTCCCGCTGAGGAAAGCATACTCGGTGGATGTTTTCCATTGGACTCCCCGGAAGCGAGCACGATCGCGCCAACCGCGCGTTGTACCTCGTGCACCGGCTCCGCGCCGCGCACAGAGCCTATCGCCACGGCTTGAATGCGCGGGTTCTGCAGGCTCAGCCGCGCAATCATGCGCGCGCGTCCGCGCAAATATCCACGTTCCGGCGTTCTGTTCAAGAAAAGCACCACGCGCGCCCCCTCCGGCACGTTTTTCAATCCAAGGTCATCATCTCGCAGTACTTGCGCGAGCCAGGGCGATTTGACCGGGCTGTTCTGCAGGAATCCGTATTGATCAACCATCGCCGCTGGATTGTATACGTGCTCATCGTCAAGCGGCACGCCCAGCGCCGCCAATGACGCGCTCGGAACAACAAGCGATGTCTCGGGAGGGATCCACGGTTCATTTTCAAAGGGCGCCTTGAAAGGCATGCCGTCCGACTTGTCCGCCTCTACCAGCAAAACATCGGAGTCGACAGAGTCCAGCAATTCCCGCGCCCAATCCTCCCGCGGCCCGCTCACGACTCCCTTGTGCCAGGTCGACTCGTCATAGAGAAAGACAAACTGAAATTGACTCAGAGCCCGAGATATCGCCTCGGCCCCGCTATCATAGCGCATGGCATGTGGATAGAGACTTAACTGTTCAGCCGGAATCTCCGTTGTCGCCGTTGCGAGCACCCGCCAGCCGGACTCCGCCAACTCGTAACCAAGGCCGACCAACAACGACGTCTTGCCACCCGCGCCGACAAAGGCCGCAACATCGCCTCGCGAGATATCAAATGCCTGACACAGTCTCATGAAATCTCCAAATCACGTTCGGCGCCAAGTGCGACAGGCATCATAGGCCTTCAGGATGCGCCAGCATGCGTGATTCCTGAGTATCATAACACGAAACCGGCCTGCTTCGCTCGCGAATCAGTATGAAGCTGGGCTGACAAGTGCTGGAAGAAAGGTCAACCGGCGACGCCCTGACCGCGCAAAGACTTAAACAGAACCGATCCCTTGCTGCCGCAATGCCTTGACTACTTTCTGCGCGGTAAAGGGTTGAGAATCCACCCAAACGCCGGTTGCGTCATAGATGGCCGCGGCGATTGCGGGCGCAAGCGGCAGGAAAGGCATCTCCGCCATGCCGCGCGCGCCCCAGGGACCGATGGGATCGGGATGCTCCAGGACAACCGACTTCACGATGGGCGGTACGTCCAAGGAAGTGGGAATGAGATAGGTTGACAAATAAGGATTGAGGACCTTGCCTGCACGCGAGACGAGATATTCCATCAAGGCGTAACCCTGCGCTTGAACGATGGCGCCTTCGATCTGACCTTCCAATTGTTGAGGATTGATGACCTTGCCGACATCGTTGGCGCAGACCACCTCCAGCAGCTGCACTTGGCCGGTTTCAATATCGACCTCGACCTCGACCGCTTCGGCGACATAGCCATAAGCGAAATTGGGGTCGCATTCCCCGGTCTCGGGATCGAAAGCCGTGGTCGGCGGCGGATGGTACATGTACTCGCCCCTTGCCGGCCGTTCTTCGTCATGCCATTTCCGCAGGGCGATTTCGGCCGCGCCACGAATGGCATTGCCCGACATAAACAAAAGTCGCGAGGCCGAGGCGCTGCCGGATGAACCCGAAGTCGCCGTGTCCGAAGCGACAATCCGCACTTTCTCAAAGGGGACGCCGACCGCCTCTGCCGCCATCTGGCTCAGGGCGGTATGGGCGCCTTGCCCGACATCGGCGCCGGCGTGATAGAGCGTCACCGACTCGATCTCGCCCTCGCCCTGAAGCTCGAGGCCGGCCCAGCAGTGCTCGGGGAAACCGAAGCTGAAGCCAACGTTCTTGAATCCACCGGCTATGCCCCGGCCGCGCCGCTTGCCCCTGTCGGCGGGCGGACTTGCTCGTCGCAACTGCCAGTTGTCGTCTCGCTTTTGCCACCAGGACGCTTTCCCGCAGGCCTCAAAGACTTGCGGCATAGTCACGCCCGCGGGGAATGGCCTCCCCACCGAGCCGATACTACCCTCTCTGATCGTGTTCTTCATGCGGATCTCGAGTGGATCCATATTCAGAGCGGCGGCCAGCCGGTTCATCTGTCCTTCCGCCGCCAGCAAGGCCTGGGGCGCGCCAAAGCCGCGAAAAGCGCCTGAGGGGATGTTATTGGTGTAGACGGCATAGGTATCAACATGGGCGTTGGGTATCTCGTAAGGTCCGGTTACAGTAAGCTGCGCGTTGCCTAGCACCTTATTGGACGTATAGTTATAGGCGCCCGCATCTCCAATCACCGTGGCCGCAGCCGCGGTCAATACGCCATCGCCGGTAGCGCCCCATTTCGCCCTGACTTTTATCGGATGACGCTTGTGATGATAAAGGATCGATTCTTCGCGATTCCACTGTATCTTGACGGGCCGGCGAAGTTTCCAGGCCGCCAGCGCCAATATGATCTGGACGGTCATATCCTCTCTTCCGCCAAAAGCGCCGCCAATGGCGGGATAAATCACGCGCACCCGGTCCGGCGGCAAGTCAAGGGCATGATAGATCTGTTCCTGATCTTCATGGGTCCATTGACCGGCAACGACCACGGTCACCCGGTCCTCTTCGTCGATGTAGGAAAGGCCCGCCTCCGGTTGCAGATAGGCGTGTTCTTGCCAGGTGGTCTCGTATTCCGCCTCGACCACGACATCCGCCCGCGCCCAGCCCGATGCCATATCCCCTCTGCGGATGCGATACTGCGTCACCAGATTGCCCGGACTTTCCGGATGCAGTTGCGGCGCGCCGTTTTCCATAGCCGCTTCCGCATCAAAAACGGCGGGCAAGTCTTCGTATGCGACATCAATCAGGTCAAGCGCTTCGCGGGCGATGGCGTCAGTCTCGGCGACAACCGTCGCCACCATGTCCATGTAGCAGCGAACGACATCGGTTCCGGGCTTGTCGCCACCCGGTCCACAAAGCACGGGCTGATCTTTGATGACCAAGCCATATTCATTGACGGGCAGGTCTTGGCTTGTGAATACACGCAGGACGCCAGGGAGCGCTTCGGCTCGGCTAGCATCTACATGCAGGACACGGGCATGCGCGCGCGCGCTAAACTTGACGCGCATCCACAACTGTCCTTCGATATCAATATCGCCGGGGTAGAGGGTCTCTCCGGTGACCTTGCCCCGGGCATCAATACGTTTGACCGACTGGTTGATTACGGCGCTTGGTTCTGCGGACAATTGTCCAACTCCTGTGCTATGCCTCGCGGCGAATAGAAGGCCTCTAGAACGACGGCAAGGCCTCGAATGTCGTTTCGATCAGTTTCTCTGTCTCGTTGTAGAAAATCCGTCTTAATATGGCGATGGCTGCGGCATAAGTCGGTTCAACGCCGCCAAAGCTGAGACTGCCGGCGCCGAGATTCTGGCCGTCGTTGGTCGGCTTGTCCGAGGCGTAATGCAGGAATCCAATATCGAACTTGACCGAATGCAGGTTGACAATCTCGTTCATGGGATGCCGTTGAGGACGAAAGGCTTCGAAGACCGCGGAAAGGTAGGGACCGCCTTCCATCTCGATATCGGTATAGCCCTCTTTGTAAAAGACGCTCATATAGTGGGGGTTCTGCAAAAACGTGCCCAAAACCGTTACCGCTTTCTGATTGTCGAGGATATTGCCATGATGCATATAGGAGCGGACGTGACGCGCGGTAAAGCAATTGCGGAAAAGATAGGTATTCTGCGAATGTTCATCGTGGATCACGTTGGGGATCATCATATCGCCGATGCGTCCGTTCAGCGTGGCCGACTTGCCCATGACATAGACGCCATCCAGGCGCCCTACGCCCTCGGATATGCGGCTTAGCAATTCGTAAGACGCCATGCCCAAGGGATAGTCGATATTGATGATGATGGCGTTGCTGTGGCGCAGCGGTTCGAGATCATCGACGCGCCCCAAGCGAGGATCAAACCAGCGCGCTTCCAGCTTGCCCAATTCGATCACCTGGGTCTCTATTTCGAAACCCTGCCGACTGGGAACGCGGTGGATGCCAAGCCGATTCTCTTCCTCTTGCAATATTCGCTTGGCTTCGTTTCCTCGTTCGGAGAGATACTGGCGCAACACAAAATACAGAAAGTTGTCCATACTCTTGTGGTAGCTCTGCTTGATGTCCTCGTATTCGGTCAACAAGGACTTCTCTTGAAATTTTTCGATGTAACCGATCAGGCTTTCTTCGTAACGCCTGGCGAAGCCGGCCAACAGGTTAATCAAGGAATGCGTATTGCTGGATACGAAGTAGACCGGTCTTTCATCGAGTTCTATGCCGACAAGCGACAGCTCTTCGCTCAAATGATTCCACCAGGAGGCAGTGGCGCGTCGATAATCCGCCAGCGAACCCGATATCAGCCGCAAGCTCATGCTTTTGCGCTCTCGGCTCATACACAGCAAGTTGTTGACGAAATCATCCTTCCAGAGCAAGTGCAGCCGGCGCAAATCACTGACCGCCATGTACAAGCCTTCGGCCAATTGCGCGAAGTCGGCCGGCGCCAAAGTTCCGTCGTCAGCATGGGCCAACAGCAATTCTCGCAATTCTTGCTTTTGCAGCAAGTAATGAAGCTTGTTCCATTCGATTTGAAAGGCCGTCAAAATCGGTACGAGGTCATCAATGTCGGAGCGGCTTATGATATAAACCGCCATGATATGCGCGCCATTGAAGTGCGTTCGACGACGGCGTCCCGGCGCATAGACTTGCTGCCAACTCGCGATGTTTTTGTAACCAGCCGCCACAAAGGCGCGATCCATCTGCCCGATCAGTACCTCTTCGACTTGGATAATGCAGGGCGGCAAGCGCAAGGCGCTATACATCAAGGCCGAGACATCGGGTTCCGGTTCGCTGGCGCGCTCGTGCAAGGAAGACCGCATGGCGATATGGCTCTCGACCAAAGTCTCAATTTTGATCGCGTCGCTCGAGCGCAGGAGCGAGTAATAAGTGCGCATATACAGTTCAATTTCTTCGCTGCCGGTCTTTGGAACCCGCCTGTCCATGAGCTAGCCTTCGACCTGTCCCATCTTCGCTTTGCTGGCTTCTTCAAATGCTTTGACGATCTTGTAATAGCCGGTGCAACGGCAGAGGTTGCCGCTAATGCTGTAATTGATCTGATCCCTGCTGGGCTCATCAATCTCCTCAAGCAGTTTTGCGCCCGCCATCAAAAAGCCCGGTGTGCAGTAACCGCATTGGACCGCCGCTTCTTCAATGAAGGCGCTTTGAATCGGATGCAGCGCTCCCGACTTCGCCAGTCCTTCAACCGTCACGATCTCGGCGCCGTGCGCTCTTGGCGCGTGCACCATACAGGACATGACGGCAACATCGTCAAGGAAAACGGTACATGCGCCACATTCGCCTTCGGCACAACCTTCCTTGGCGCCCGGCAGTTTGACGTCATCGCGCAGCCAGTGCAGGAGCGACTTCTGCTGTCCGCTGCGGACAAGCAGCGATTCTCCGTTGATTGTACTTTCTATCGGGGTATCTGGCAGATGCGTTAGCTGCGCCGGCAAAGCCCTTTTCACCTTGGCTTCGTCTTTGCCCCAAAGCATGGGCGGATCGCTCGGCAAGCCCGTCTCAAGGGAATCGCGCGCCATTTGTCGCAGAGCGCGCGCCACCAAGACCTTTACCATCTCGCTTCGATATTCGGCGCTGCCGCGGATGTCGTCAATGGGACTGGCGGTTTCGGCGGCCAGGCGCCCGGCCTCCGAGATGTTTTCCGGCGTCAAGCGCTTGCCAAGCAGGAATTCCTCGGCCGCCGGGGCGCGAATGATGGTGGGGGCCACGCTACCCAGCGCGATGCGAGCGCGGGAGACCGTCCCATCGACTTCAAGCGACAGGACGATCGCTGCATCAACCACTGAAATCGCCTGGGCCCGACGCAAGCCCAGCTTCAAGAATAGTCCGCGCTGATCCTCGTTCAACGCCGGAAATGAAATAGCGCTCAGCATTTCGTTGGGTTGCAAAATCGTTTGGCGGAAGCCAGTGTAAAAGTCTTCCAGGGCAACCGAGCGTTCGCCATCCAGCGACGAAAGCCTTAGCTCGGCGCCCAGGGCGATCAAGGGCGTGATGGTGTCGTTGGCGGGCGAAGCGGTAATGAGATTGCCGGCGACAGTAGCGCGATTGCGTATCTGCGGCGCGCCGACTTCCCAGGAGGCTTGCGCCAGTGGCAGAGCGCGCTCCCGTATCAGCGCGCTGCCCAGGACATGATTATGCGTTACCAAGGGTCCCAAGCGGACCATGCCGTCGCGCAAGTGTATTTCCTCCAGTCCCTTGACCCGCGTGATATCGATCAGGACCCCGAGTTGAGGATGCTGCCCGCGCTCCATCTCGATGATCAGGTCCGTGCCGCCGGCGACAATTCGCGCCTCCTGCCGGTGCTGATCAAGCAGAGCGAGCGCCTCCTCGACCCTGCTGACGCAATGATATGCCTGCCACATAGCGGCGCTGCCTCCCTTTGCTACAAGCTGGTATCGGCTCAAGATTCCGATTGTGGTTCCAACTCCAATACCGTAAATGGATTAATGTTCAAGACGCAGGTGGACCGGAACTGCGTTCGCACGACTTTTCGTCGATCCCAGGTATGCACATGGCCATGCAGCATATAGCGCGGGCGAT
This sequence comes from Chloroflexota bacterium, assembly GCA_026707745.1. Taxonomy (GTDB): domain Bacteria; phylum Chloroflexota; class Anaerolineae; order Aggregatilineales; family Phototrophicaceae; genus UBA6055. Next base: position 73,447 of record JAPOWG010000011.1, on the reverse strand, counting down.
ACCATTTCAAGAAATTGATGAAACTATCGAATCCCCGGTGGGCGAAGTCTCGGCCATCGTGGATATTACGCGCCGGCGAATGAGTGACAAACAGATCGACGCCGCGGCTGCCAGTCACTCGATTCCAGAGTACTTTGGCGCCGAGGCGCACGACCATCCTGTGCATTTGCAATTGAGTATATTGAATTTCGCCCGCATTGTAGCGAATCGAGCCCTCCAGTCCGGCCAGGGTCAAGCCCTTGTATTCAACGACCTTCCCGTGCAAATCGATACCCCCGGGCGGGTCATCCTTGTAGATCTCGTCGTGATTGCCGCGCACGTAAAACATCGGCACGCTGATGATGGTGCTGATGAAATCAAGATAACCCGGCGGCATATCGCCGCAACTTACGATTAAGTCAATATCGTTATATTGGCGACGCAGATTGACCGCGCTATGTAACTGTGGCGCTTCAATGTCGCTGACGCAAAGAATCTTCACGGCCCGGTCTCAAATCGCTAAATCGCCACCCATTTATCCGACACGCTTGATCGCTAGCCGGAATAGCCGCTGGCGAAGGTGTCGATCATAAGGCGCACGTCCTCGCCCAAGGGATAGAGAATAGGACAGGTAGCGCCCGAGGAAATGTACTCGCGCACCTTGGCCTTGACCTCCGCGGGCGTGCCCGAAGCCGTGATCATTTGAACGACGTCGTCCGGCACCAGTTTCATGGCTTCGAGGATTTGTTCCTCGGTGGCCGGCCAGGTCAAGACCTGTCCGATTTCCTCAAGCAAATCCTGGCTGACGCCGCTGGCCTTCATGATGTGCGGCTGTTGGCCCAGGTATTGCGTTACCAGCTTGCGAGCGGCGTCAAGCGCTTTCCCGCGATCGTTATCTACCGAGCAGACGACCAACTGCGGACGATCGACATCGTAAACGGTCTTGCCCGCCTTGCGCGCGCCGATTTCCAGTTGAGACAAGGCCGACTCGTTATACTTGGGCGAAACGAGATAATTCAAAACGACGCCGTCGGCGATCTCGCCGGTGAGCGCCATCATTTGGGGCCCCGTCGCGCCAACGTAGATGGGCACATTGCGCGGCTCCTTGCGTCCGTGCACGACATCAAGTTCCACATCATCCAACTGCACAAATTCGCCCTGAAAGCTGACCCGTTCGCGATTCAGCAGACGGCGTACAACAGTCACAACTTCGCGCATGGCCAGCAGGTTCTTGCGGCGCTCGATGCCGACTTTTGCTGCTAGCGGATCCCACCAGGCGCCGATGCCGCAATAAATGCGATCCTGCGCCAGATCATCCAAGGTCAAGAACGTGGCGGCGATAACTGCCGCATTGCGCGTCCAGTTATTGATGACGCCGGAGCCGATCTTGATGCGCGAGGTCACGGCGGCGAAGGCGGCCATCGGTACAATCGCATCTCGCACCAGCCGGCTTTCCGCCTGCCAAACCGCTTCAAAGCCGGCTTGCTCCGCATATTTGACGTATTCCATCGCGTCCAGCAATGAATGCGCGTCCTGCAAATAAAGCGCTACTCGATCAGCCATCTTTCAACTCCAGACCCTAATGATGTTCACCAGTTTGCCGTATTATCAACATAAATGAAGCTCATACACAAATCAACCGTCTTAGGCCGATCGACACTTGCCATTACGCGACCGTCTACCTAGATGCGAGCATGCCTTCCGAACCCTTATTCCAGCGTTTCCACTCCGCTGCCGCAAACAAAGGAAAAATCCGGCAAATGCCCGAAACTGCCCTCCGAGCGCATGCGCCGGTATAGATCGAGGTCTTCAGGGACGTCAATATCCGACGCCAAACGGTCGGAGTGATAAGTCATGACCTCGATGCCGGCGCGTTCGGCGCTGGCGATATGCCGCCGATAACTGCCCGGACCGTAGTCAAACTGAATCAAGCCGGGCGGACGCACCAGCAAGGCGTTCGTGCCGTCGCCGTTATGGTCGGTTGCAATGACAATCGAGCGGTTCTCCCCCAATTCGATCAGCGCTTGAATATCATCAGCATGTACGAATGGTAGATCGGCCGGCAAAATCAATACCCCGTCGACCCGCCAACTCTTGACGATCATCGTGGCGCGCATCAAGGCCGGATTGAGATCCGAGATCGCGCTTTCTTGAATGGTCTTCGCGCCCATTTCGCGGGCGATCGCCAAGGCTTTGGTATCGCGCGAGATGACCAAAACGCCGGAGACCTCCGGCACGGTCGTGACCACCGAGAGCACGTGCCGAAACATCGCCCCCGCCAATTGGTACCGCTGTTCGGGAGACAATACCGCGGAAAGCCGGCTCTTGGCGTTTTTCAAAGGTTTGACCGGTACGATCGCCCAGAGACTCATGCTACCCAACTTTCTATCCAATCCAGCGTCGCACCCGCCAGCGATCTTTTGTCGCCTTCAGTTTTCATCAGCGTGTTCACTTGTATGGATCGCAGGTCGCTACGTCCTAGAGGCTCGTTTTGGATGTCATTCACAAATCCGTTGATGATTCCAGTATAAAACTTGGCGATATTTGCCGGGGTCGCTTCCTGTCCCAGTTCCGACATGATTTTGGCCGTGGGACCCTTCACCGCAGCGCCCCCTATGATAGGCGTAACCGCTACTATGGGTACGTCAAGACTTGTCAGCAAGTCTCGCATGCCGTTCACAGCCAGGATCGGCGCCAGCGACAACCAGGGATTCGACGGCGCGATCAAGACAATATCCGCCTTGCTCAAAGCCGACCGAACCTGGGATGGCAGACTTGATCTCTCGCAGCCGGCATGTCGGATCGACTTAAGCACTGGTTGCCAGCGATGTTTAACGAAGTATTCCTGGAAACCCAATTCGCCAAATTCGACTGTCTCGATCTTAGTCGGGATTTCGTCATCGCTCATAGGCAGCAAAGCCGCATCCACACCCAGCGACTTGGACAGGCGCCTGGTCGCCTCTGTTAACGATCGTCCGCAACGCAAGAGACGGCTGCGCTGCAGATGCGTAGCCAGATCCTTGTCTCCCAGTCGAAACCAGGTATCCACACCGTAGAAGCTATTCAAGGTCTCGAGCGCGACGACGCTGTCGCCCTTCAAGCCCCATCCCCAATCCGGATCGACCAGGCCGGCCAGCGTATACATCACGGTATCAAGATCGGGGCAGATCCTTAAACCCAGATGCCAGAAATCGTCGCCTGTATTCACGACAAAGGTCAGTCGCTGCGCCGGGACGATCTGTGCCAGGCCGATAGCCAGCTTTGCCCCGCCGACACCGCCTAGCAAGACGACGATATTCTTGTCTAGCGCCACAATACCCTCGTTTCCCAGTTTTCCCGGCTCCGTTTCCTTTCTCCCGCGGGGAAGCCGACCGTGATCATGCCTTGCGCTTGCCAATCCGGGGGCAGGTCGAGCGCAGCGCCGACAAGATCGGGACAGAACAGCGGGGCGCACATCCAGCAGGCGCCCAAGCCCAGACTGCTGGCCATGAGCAGTATATTTTGCCCGGCCATGGCTGTGCTCTGGATCGCCATGATGCGTTCGTGACCGCTGCGTCTTTCATCGGGATAGGCATCCATGTCCGATACGGTCATACAAAGCAAGATCAATAAGGGCGCGCTACTTATCCGCTCGAAGGACCGGCCGACGTCCGCCTCGATAGCCGGCTTTGGCAGGCCGTCCGCTTCCAAGTCAGCGCGCAGCTTCGCCCCCATGGCGCGCGCAAGCCCCTCTTTCTGCGCTTTTTCGCTAACGATGACGAAGCGCCAGGGCTGTCTGTTATGCGCCGACGGCGCCCAGATCGCCGCCTCCAGCAACTGCTCCAGGATACCGTCGGGAATCGGGCGCCGTTGATAGCGCCGCAGGGAGCGTCGCGCCCGAAAGAATTGTAAGAGGTCTTGCGGATGAATTCCCACGGATGTTTTCTGATCTACCGATACAAATCATTTTCCGGGTGGCGATTCAAGTCGGAGGCCGCCCCGTGCGGCGCCGCGACATCGATCCCGCGGATGACTATGGCAGGATAACCCTCGTCAGCCTCTCCGCAGAGCAAATGCGCCGCCGAAGCCACCAGATCCGCATAAGCCTGCTGCGTCACTTCCAGCTTTCGGCCATATAGATCCGTCCTGCCTCGCAGATCCTTAACCGCCGCCATTCCCGCCACGCCGATCGCTACCCCGACATTGCCGACGCGAAAAGGGCGGCCGTGCGTGTCGCTGATGATCACCCCAACATCAACAGCAAGTTCGTCTCGCAGGGCCTCCCGCATGGCCGAGGCGGAAGCGTCGGGATCCAGTGGGAGCAAAAGCGCCGTATCGTCCCCGCTCTCGATATTGGATTGATCCAGTCCCGAATTCGCGGAAACGAAGCCCAAGCGATGTTGCGTTACCAGTACGCCGCGGCGCTTTCGCGAAACCATCGCCGCCTCTTGCAAGACCAGCTCGACCAGTCGCGGATCTTTGTCCGTTTCGGCTGCCAGCGCAGCCGCTGCCGACGAAACGGATACCTCCGCCAACGACAATTGACGTCCTTCCGCCTTGGAAACAATCTTCGATGAGACGACCAGAACATCTCCGTCCGCCAATGACAAGCCCGCAGCGCGAGACCTATCCGATATGATCGACACGATGTCGTCGCCGGGTTGGATCAGAGGAATATCAGGTATCGCGAAAGCGGAAAAAGCGGGAACCGGGCACACTGTCATCTATCCAAGCCGGTGATGCGGATCCCCGCGCCTTTGACCTTGTAACTCTTGTTGATGTGCAACAGGACGGGCGTCAGCGACTCCACCGCCACCGCGTTTTTGAGCGCGCCGGCGTCAATGCCGCGCATGCCGGCTGCTTCCGCCAATTCGATGACAGCTGCTTTGGCATCCGAGTCGTCGGCGCAAACCAACACGTCGCAATCGACCGGGCGATCCAACTGCTTAAGTTTGACCGCGCTGACATTTTGAAAAGCCGCTACCACAGTGGCTTCGTGGCCAAGAATGGCTTGCGCTTCCAATGCCGCCGCTCGGCCAGCCGGCAGATTAACCGCCATGATTTCCGGCGGTTGCAAGGGCACTGTGAGATCAACGACTACCTTGCCGCGACATGGATCTACGAGGCCTTCCAAAGTGGGCTTGTGGGCGGAATAAGGCACGCTGAGAACGATCAAGTCGGCTGCGGCGGCCGCAGCGGCATTTGACATCCCGCGGAGCAAGTCCCGACCCATTTCGGCGTTCATTTCCGCTGACCGTCCAAGCGCCTTTTCGAGCGAGCGTGACCCGATGATCACGCGATAGCCGCTTTGCGCCCAACGCATCGCCAGTCCCGCGCCTTCCTTTCCGGTGCCACCCAGGATCGCCAGCGTCGTCTGGCCTTGATTCGGCTCTGACATGACTTGTCTTTCTCCGTCTCAATCGCCAATAGCGCTAGGATTGTAAAGCAAGTTCGGCATTTCGCGTATACCTCTCCCAAACTTTGGGCGCCAGGGCCAGCGCCTCGGCGGCAACCTCCGCTTCGTCCAGGACCAGAATCTCTCGATCGCGCATCAGCAACTTGCCTTCACATATTGTCGTGGTCACCATCGATGATTCGAAACCGAAGAGCAAATGCCAGGGCAAGTTCCCCCCGTTCAGGGGCGTGAAGGGCTGGTAATCAACCAAGATCAGGTCCGCTTTCGCACCTGGCGTGATTTGCCCAAGCACGCTGCCCGGGAAGAATCGCTCGACCAGGCGAGCGTTGTTTTCCCAAGCCATTTTGGCAATATGAATCCCGTTTGCGGCGCGTGGATCCCGCTGAACCACTTTATGCAAGAGATAGGCAGTTTTCCATTCCGCCCACATATTGTTGCTGAATCCATCATTGCCCAAACAGAGCTTTATGCCATCCGCGAGCAGGCCGTCGATATCAGCCGCGCCCACCCCGTTATTCATGTTGGAGCGCGGCTGATGGCTGACCCATACGCCCCGCTCGCGCAAGATCTCTCGTTCTTCTTGGTCGATATGCACGCAGTGGGCGGCGATGGTATTCTCGCGCCAGATGCCGTACTCATCCAGGCGCTGGACAACGCGCTTGCCGCTGCGATCCAGGCTATCTTGCTCGTCCGCTTCGTGCTCGGCAACGTGAATATGGTAGCCGCTATCGGCGGGCGCTGATTCCGCACAAGCGCGCAAACTGACATCATTGAGCGTCAAACTGGCGTGCAGGCCAAAAGTGCCGCGCAGTCGCGGATGGTCAGCGGCAGCTTTCATGAAGCGCAGGTTCTCGCTGATGCCCGCTTCCATCTTGTCCATGCCGTCGCGGTCGCTGACTTCGTAGCAGAGAACCGCGCGCAATCCCGCTTGATCGACGGCCTCGGCAATCGTGTCAAGGCTGCCGGCGATATAGTTGGGACTGGCATGGTGATCGACGAGACTGGTGGTCCCGTGCTTGATGGCATCCAGCAGACAAACCAGGGCGCTGCTGCGGACGGTCTCGCTGTCAAGCGCCTTGTCCAGCGGCCACCACAGGCGTTCCAGGATTTGTGGGAAATCGCGCGGCGGCGCGCCGGGTATGGCCATTCCCCGCGCGTAAGCGCCGTAAAAATGCGTATGCGCGCAAATATTGCCCGGCATCAGGTATTGATTTCTCACGTCCAGGCGCTCAACCCCCGGATAATCGCGCAGCAGGTCTTGGCTGCGCCCGACCGCCGCTATCCGGCCTGCTTCGATTAAGACGGCGCCGTCCGCGAGTATGCTCGCGTCTTTTCCCAGGGTAATAACCTGTGCATTCGTGATTAGCATCTTCCGGTCCTCCACTTCAATATCGCGACAGCCAAGGCGAGCCGCGAATCACTTGCCCAGCGCATAATAGAGCCGATCGACATAGAAACCCGCCTCGCTGTACAGGTCGGGAATCGAATCGGCGCTGATGAATCGATCCCAGGTCGTCCTGATAAAACTGATGGGACGTTTGGGCTCGTTCGCGATCGGCGGGTCTTTTTCGATCAAGTGGCGGAATTGCACCTTGTAATACAGCTCTTCAGTTCGTGTCCCTTCTTCCGGCAGCAAATCCCGGCGCCGCGCCAGCTCGACCCCGGTGATGCGCGCAAAGGCGGCAATGGCGCCGCCCTCTTCGCCGAAAGCGCCGGCGCTGAGGAAAAGCGCGATGTATTCAGCATCGATCCCCCGCGGCATTTGCCGCCGAGGGATGCGGTACCAATGCTGTTGGCGAGCAATCTCGAAGTCTTTTACACGTTTGACAACGCCGACCAAGACACGGTCATCTGCATACATGTTACTTCCCAGCCGCTCGGCGCATAGTCGGCGAAAAGGATACAGGAATGTCGCGCTCACACAGAATAATAAACCTGCTCGGCTACCGCAAATCGCGGCCCATTAAAAAAGACAGCTAGTGAATCGCTTGCTGCTGCTCGCGTTGTTCCAGCAATCGCTTGTCAATCTCCCCAACGCGTTCCTGATGGTCGATCCACCAAGCGGGATCACGCTGCGCGTCGAGCTCCGCTACTGACTTGCTTTGTTGTTCGACCCAGGTATAGTATTTGAGATTGTGCCAACGTTCGCGCGCCTCTCGGCTGCCCTCTTGCACCCAGTCCAGCCCGGCGCGGTGAAAGCTGCCGTCGAGGATCGCCGTTGCGTCGGCCTCGTCCAGCGGGCCCTGGACATCCCGCAGCTTCGACATCACTGATCCATATCGTTCCATGGCGTCGGTGGCCACTGTCACCACGACATCCTCCGCGGACAGACTAAAGAATTTGGCTGTTTTGATCGCGCCGATGATATTGCAGATGCCGCTGATCCCCAGGGTCTCGGCCAGGCATTGGACCTGAGCTTCGTCTATTCCAAAACGGCGCGTCAAGGTTTGACGACCCGTTTCCTCCGCCAGCAGACGCAGACCCTTAAGACAGTCCATGTCATCAATCGCCATCAGCGCGTCCATATTGTGCACGTTGTGGATCCAGGTGACATGTTTGTCACCGATGCCCTGGATCTCGTGGGCGCCATATCCGTTGTTATACAAGGTGGGGCATTGTATAGGTTCCAGACCAACAATTTTGTGATCGGGCCAGACCTGCTTTATCCGATCGCCGGCCGCAATCGTGCCGGCGCTGCCCATAGCCGAAACATAGGCCGAGATCTGGCCGCTACCGACGCCTTTGCGCTGCAAATCGCCCGCCAACTCGACAATCGTATTGCCAGTTACGTGATAATGGAATCGGTAATTGCCCATCACCTCGAACTGATTGAGAATGCGGATATTGGGATCGCTCGCGCGCAGTCGCTTGACCTCATCGTAGATTTCCTTGACGTTGCTTTCGCTGCCTGCCGTGCGTATGATGCGCGCCCCATAAGCCCTGATACGTTCAAAACGTTCCTGGCTCATTTCCTCGGGCAAGACCACGATGCTGTCGTATTCCATCCGGCAGCCGATGAAGGCCCCGCCAATGCCGTAATTCCCGGTAGAAGGCCAAACCAGCGTATGCAGGGCCGGATCCACCTCGCCCATTAACTGCATCTCGAGCAGCACGGAATAAGCCGCCCCGACCTTGTGGCTGCCTGAAGGAAAGCGCCCGCCGTAGATCACAACGATCTCGGCCTCCACGCCGGTTAATGCCTTGGGCAGGACCAAGTGATAGATCTCGTTATTCGGGTCGCGCCAGGTAATGTTGTAGAGATTAAGCGGATTTAATGGATCCGCATCCAAAGCCGCGGCCGCCTCCGCTCGCACTGCGGGATTGATCTTCTGCGGATGCAACATCTCTGCAAAGGTCGGGCCAGTTACCATAGCTTTCTCCCCTGTTTACGTAAACCGCGTCGCTCGCGCGACGAGCCGGCTTACTATTATGCCTGAGCGCGGCTGGTCTATACGCCGGTTACGCGCCGAGCGGCTACTGCTTTCCGCTAGTTGTCGTCTGGACCGGCGTCGATCTCCAATTGCTGTTCGAGAATGCGCATTTCGTTTTGTACCTCGGTCCGGCGGCGCGCCAATTCTCGATAGGCCTCGAAATCAGCCTCCGACATCGACTCGGTGCCGCCGTCATGCCGCATGATCAGATCATCTATCCGCTTGTCCAAGGATTCATAGTCCCCGACCAATTCTCGATAGCGCCGCACCAGCTTGAGCTGGTCCGACTTTTGCGACCCGCTCATTCCGGTCCTTTCCCGGGCTCGCGGAGGCCGTCCTCTTGGCTCCGATCGGGATTTACGGCTCGATTGACCCGCTGGTTCCGGACCCCAGGCTCGCTGATCCCGGCCGTAGAAGCCACTATGTAGAGAGGCCTGTCCCGCGTTTCGTCATAGGTGCGGGCGACATATTGACCGAGGATAAACAAGAAGAACAACTGGAATGAACTCAGCAACAAGAGCAATACGATGGTGGTTGCTTGCCCGCCGAAAAATTCTTCGCCCATTGTGATACGCAAAACGGAAATCACGATTCCCACCAGAAGCGACAAAATTCCCAGTATCAAACTAATATACAGCATGATCTGCAAAGGGAAAAACGAAAAACTGGTGACGGCATCAAGCGCGAAGGCGATCATCTTGCGCCAAGGGTACTTGGTTTCTCCCCAGATCCGTTTTTCGCGGACGTAAGGCACGCCAGTTTGTCTGTAGCCAACCCAACTGGTCATGCCTCTGATGAAGCGATGATGTTCGCGCATTTGCCGCAGCACGTCGGCCACCTTGGCGTCCATCAGTCGGAAATCTCCCGTATCAACCGGAATACTTATATCTGTGATACGATGGATCATCCGATAAAACAATTTGGCGCTGGTCCTTTTGAGGAAGCTCTCGCCCTTGCGCTCGGTACGCACGGCGTAAACGACATCGTATCCTTCTTTCCATTTGGCGATCAACCGGGGAATGACTGCCGGTGGATCTTGCAGGTCGGCATCGATGAGCACCACTGCCGAACCAGAGGCGTAATCAACGCCGGCGGTCACGGCAATCTGGTGGCCGAAATTGCGAGCGAAGTTGATGACTTTGATCCGACGGTCGGCCTCCGCCAATCGCTCCATTATTTCCTGCGAGCCGTCGACGCTGCCGTCATTGATGAGCAGCAACTCCCATGCCTCGCCGGTGGAATCCAGCGCCGCCTGAACTTCCTCATAGAATCTGCGCAGATTGCCGGCTTCATTGTAGACCGGCGCCACGATCGAGTAGCGGGGTTTCTCAGCCATGGGCGCTCGCTCGATTCAGCGCCGAGCGCACCGCCTCGACCGTAGGCGCGACTCTAATACCCCCCGATACCGCTTGACGCGCCCGCGGGACATCTTTGAGACCGTTTCCCGTGATCAGTAGGCACAAGCTCTCTTCTTTGTCCATCAGACCGGAGGCGACCGCCTGTCTTGCTCCGGCAAAGGTCGCCGCCGCAGCCGGCTCTGCGAAGACGCCGCTCAATTGCGCCAATTGCGGGATAGCCGCAAGGATATCGGCATCGGATACGGTGACAAAGGCGCCGTCGCTATCGCGCGCCGCCCTTAGCGCTTTGGCGCGATCGCGCGGCAATTCCGATGAGATGCTATCGGCTACCGTACTTGCCGGGGCGCGACTGATGGCCTTCGCGTCCAGTCCCCCCTGCCAAGCGCGGGCCAAGACGGCGCTGCCGGCCGCTTGAACGCCGATCAAACGCGGTAGCTTTTCTATCCAGCCGAGACGAAGCAAGTCCGAAAATCCCTTGTGCAAGCCGCTGATGATGCTGCCGTCGCCGACGCTGACAGCCAGGACATCCGGCACCTGCCAGCGCAGTTGTTCGGCAATTTCAAGCGCGGCCGTCTTTTTGCCCTCGGTGGTAAAGGGATTGACACCCGTATTGCGCGAATACCAGCCTTCCGCGGCGCAATATGCCATGCAGAGGTCAAAGGCATCATCATAACTGCCTTCAACGAGCAGCACAGTAGCGCCATAGACCAGCAGTTGAGCCACCTTTGCTTCCGGCGCGCTATGCGGGACGAAAATGACAATGTCTATCTCCGGCACAGCTGCGCCCAAGCCCGCCAGCGCCGCAGCCGCGTTGCCCGTGCTGGCGGTGCTGACCGTGGTGATCCCCAGCTCCAGCGCGCGCGCCAGCACCAGCGCGCTGGCGCGGTCCTTGAGCGATCCGGTGGGATTGGCGCCATCATCTTTGATCCAGGCGCGATCAAGCCCCAGCGAGCGAGCGACGCGCGGCGCCGCGTACAAAGGCGTCCAGCCCACGTCCAAAGGCGGCACCGGGCTTTCCCCCGCGATGGGCAAAAGCGCTTTGTAACGCCAACAATTGGCTTGACGGCTCGCCAAGAGCGCATCGCGATCCAGGGACGCGCCCAGGGCCGAATAGTCGTAAAGGATATCAAGCGTGCCCAATTCGCCATGCTGTGGACAGGTATAGGTCACCTCGTCGCGGGCGTAGCGGCAGCCCCCGATAACACAGCGAAGCTCTTTTATCTCTGCCATTGCCTCTTCATCATACTTCAGCCGCTCGGCGCGTGACCGGTGAATCGTCCACAAGAATGTCGCGCTCAGCCGCCCGGAACAATTCTCGTGCCGGTCTCGTGATGCAAGGCCCGTGTCAAATTTACCGGATTGGTTATGATGGCGCGAGGTCCCCCGTTGTGTACGAAATCGACCGCCGCCTCAATTTTGGGGAACATGCTGCCCCGCGCGAAATGTCCCTCATCCAAGTACCGATGCGCCTCTTGCAAGGTCATGACATCCAGCGCGTATTCGTCGGGACTGTTGAAATGCAGGCACACTTTCTCCACGCCGGTAGAAATCAACAACAAGTCGGCGCGCAAAGTCTGCGCCAGCAAACTGCTGGCGCGGTCTTTATCGATGACGGCGTCTATGCCGCGCAAGCTGCCCACTTCGTTGCGCACCACCGGCACGCCTCCACCGCCGCAGACGATCACGATATATCCGGAAAGCACCATGGCCTGTATCGCGTTGATTTCGTTGACGACCAGAGGCTTGGGCGACGCCACCACGCGGCGCCAGCCCCGTCCGGCGTCTTCGACCATGTGCCAACCTTGTTCTTGCGCGGCCATGGCTTCTTCATAGGTCAAGAAGCCGCCAATTGGCTTGTCGGGATTGTCAAAGGCCGGATCATTCGGATCAACGCGCATCTGCGTGATGATTGTGGCGACAGTGTGATTCATGCCAACTCGCCGCAGCGAGTTGTCCAGCGCCTGCTGCAGCATATAGCCGATACTTCCCTGAGTGTCCGCCACCACGAGATCCAAGGGCACGTCATGTATGCCGGCTTCGCGCTTGGCGACTTCGGCCCGGTTAAGAATGTAACCGACTTGCGGTCCATTACCATGGGTGATCACTACCTGCCAGCCGTCGGCGATCATGTCGGCGATATGTCGACAGGTTTCGCGCACCGCTTCCCATTGCCGGTCGATCTGCGGATTGCTGGGATCGGTAATCAGCGAATTACCGCCAATTGCCACCACCACCAGTTTATCGATCATCGTCGGTCTCTTTCGACTATCGCTTGGCGACTCGGGCCCGGCGGATTGGCGCGACGCGTCGGCCAACAGACATAACTCGCCTTAACTGGCGCGCTCGCCCCAGACGTTCGGGAACTTGTGATCAGGGCCATCGTCAGCGCATTGTAAGCGCCATCGCCGCCTTCTGTACGTGCAACCTGTTTTCGGCTTCATCGTAGACGACGCTTTGCGGGCCATCGATCACGCTGTCGGTCACCTCGATATTGCGGTCAGCCGGCAAGCAGTGCATGTATATGGCGCCCTCCTTGGCCAGCGCCATCCGCCGGTCGTCGGTGATCCAATCACTGTATTTGGCGCCGATCTCGGCCGATTCGTCTTGATCCTCCGTGGTCAGCCAACTGCCCCAACTCTTTGGATAGAGAATATCGGCGCCGGCGAAGCCAGCGTCAAAGTCCTCAAATATCTCGAAAGAACCCCCGTGCCGTCGGCTGTTTTCCCGGGCTTGCGCCACGATATCGGGCATCAACTGATACTCGGGCGGGCGCGTCAAACGCAGGTTCATGCCAAAGCGAGTCATCAACAGCACCAGACTCTGGGGGACGGAAATCGGCTTCTGATAGCTGGAGGCATAGGCCCAACTGACGTTGATCGTCTTGCCGCGCAAATCACGTCCGAATTTCTCCTGGATAGTCATCAAATCCGCCAGGATCTGAAAAGGATGATAGACCTCGCACTGCATGTTCAGCACCGGTACTCGGCTGGCCTCGGCCACATCATTGATATAGGCGTTGCCGATGCCCCAATCGCACTGTCGGATCGCGATGCCATCCGTGTAGCGCCCGACGATCTCGCCGATCTCCTTAGCCGTATCCCCGTGGCTGATTTGCGTGGTTGTGCTGTCGATAAACTGGGCGTGACCTCCCAATTGCGCCATGCCGGCTTCAAAGCTGATACGCGTCCGGGTACTGGTGAAGAAAAAGAGCATGGCCAATACTTTGTCCCGCAACAGAGCGTGCGACTCGCCTAGCGCCCGTTTGCGCTTTAAGTCCCAGGCGACATCGAGCAAGGTTTCAATCTCTTCTTTCGACCAATCCTGCGTGCTAATGAGGTCACGACCTCTGAGGTCAGTTTGCATATCCAACTCCCGTTCCAAAAACTAAGCCGACAATTGTGAGCCGGCGATTTTATGCTTTCATCTCAGACAGCATCGGCATACCGCGCTCGGGAAATCATCAAATCAACTGACATTGAGACGCCCGGTTCCCTATACGGTCGCGCATCAACAGCGCCTGATCATGCCAAGCCGCAAGCCGCGCCTACCCTTGCAGCGTGTTCAAAAGAATCGACGGGAAAAGCGCATACCATTCCGTCGAACGCACGACGTCTTCCAGCGGCACCTGGTCCAAGACCGTATGCGCGTGAATTTCGTTGCCGGGCGCAAAACCAATACTGGGAATGCCCGCTTTGCCGGCCCAATAGATGCCATTGGTGGAGAAGTCCCATTTGCCGGTGTCGGTTTGGCCGAAAAGGGTCTCGGCAGCCCGCAAACCGGCCAAGACGATCGGCTCGTCTTCTTCAAATGCCCAAGCCGGATAGATTTTGTCCAGTGGAAAGACGAAGCCGGTATAACTGGGCTCGTCATAAAGCAAAATTTCGGCATGAATGTCGTCGCGCTGGCCAATGATGTTTTGCAAGCGCTCCAACTCGGCTTGCGGCTCCTCGCCGAAGGTAATGCGCCGGTCGACATAAATGACTGCCTCGTCCGGCACTGCGTTGATGCTAGGCGTTTTGACTTCCATGTCAGTGACTGTGATTCGTCCCTGTCCCAAAAAGTCATGATCGCCCAATTGCGGCTCGATATGGCTGATACGCTCGATGATCGGCAGCAACTTGTAGATGGCGTTGTCCCCCAGATAATTGCTGGCGGCGTGCGCGCTGCGTCCCTTGGCCACGATCTTGAACTCGACTCGCCCTTTGTGGCCTCGGTAAATCTGCATCTTGGTCGGTTCGCCGATCACCACGTAGTCCGGCCTGATGCCCTCGGTCTGTACGAAGGCATGCGGCGCCTGGCCATCATTCCATTCTTCCATATTACCGAAGTAATAAGCGCTATAGCCGTCCAGCAAGCCCATCTCGCGGGCAATCGCCAAGCCATAAACCATGCCCGGCGTGCTGCCCTTCTCATCGCAAGCGCCGCGCGCATAGAGCACGCCATCTTCCACCTTGCCTTCAAAAGGATCCCATTGCCATTCATCGGGATCGCCCACGCCAACCGTATCGATATGGCTATCGTAAAGCAAGATCTTGTCACCATCGCCGATTTTGCCGACGATGTTGCCCATTTTGTCCCAGAAGATCTCGTCGTAGCCGAGCTTCGCCATTTCTGTGGCGATACGTTCGCCACAAGCCCTGATTTGGTTCTCATAGCTGGGAATGGCGCAGATTTCACGCAGAAAACTTATGATGCTGTCACGCTCCCCTTCGACCCGCGTCCGCAGGCGATCCAGAATTGCTTGATTTACCATGTTCGCTCCTGTTTACGTAAACCGCGTCGCTCATGCGACGAGAACGCTTACGATTTTGCGTGAGCGCGGCAGACCTTTTAGCTGCCGCCGAGCGGCTGTTATTGTGCGCTTTGCTCAAGAAATAGCCCGCATTTTAGCAATAATTCGCCAAAAAACACGGTCAATTCTGGGCAAATAGGTCGATTAATTTGAATTGTTCCACATCCACCAGACCCTGATCAGTCAGTTTCAGCTTCGGGATCACCTCCAGGCCCATAAAGCTCATGACCATAAAAGGATCGGACAGTTGACTTCCCATTCCCTGCGCCGCGGCGATCAAACTGTCGTAATGCTGTCTAACCGTCTCGATAGGCGACTCGCTAAGCAGCCCCGCAACCGGCAGCGGCAGGCGCGCCAAAACTTGCTCGCCATCAACCGCTACCAGCCCGCCGCCCATTTCGACAATGGTCCTGACCGCGGCAAGCATGCTCTCGTCGTCGACCCCAATCACGGCCAGGTTGTGATGGTCGTGGGCGACCGTGCCAGCGATCGCCCCCCTTTTTAATCCAAAACCCTGAATAAATGCTTTGCCGATCTTGCCGCTGGCCCGGTGGCGTTCCACCATTGCCAATTTCAAAATGTCGCGTTCGACATCGCTGACAGCCATACCGTCGACGATTTTGGCTCGTTCCAGCCTGTTTACCGTCACGACTTGATCCCGCACAGTTCCAATTACATGAACACGCTCGCCTTCAGCTCTGATGGAAAAATCGAGGTCGGCGGAAGCGATGTTTACCGATCCGCGCAGGTTGATCTCTCGCGGCGCCTGTCGCGCTAATGTCATGGCGCCGTTTTCGGCGACTAGCCTGCCGCCGCGGTATACCATTTCCGGCCGGAAGTTCTGTAAATCCGAGACGACTACCAGGTCTGCGTACTTGCCCGGCGCGATCGCCCCGTATTTCTTCAAGCCGAAGTGTTTGGCGGTGTTGTACGAGCCCATTCTGATCGCCGCTACGGGATCGACGCCGTTCCTGATCGCCAGCCGAATCATATGATCGATCGATCCGTCGTCCAGCAAATCGGCCGGCATGCGATCGTCGGTGCAAAAGCAGATCGCGCCCTGATTATCCTTCGTAATCAGCGGCAGCAGCGGCAGCAGATTGCGCGTGGTAGTGCCCTCGCGAATGAATATCGTCAAGCCGAGGCGCAGCTTCTCCAGCGCTTCTTCGACCGTTGTGCATTCGTGTTCGCTTTGGACGCCGGCCGTCACATAGGCATTCAGCATTCGACCGCTCATATCCGGCGCATGGCCGTCGAGCGCCAGATGACGAAACAACTCGATCTTGTCCAGCATGCCTTCGTCGCCGAGCGCGACCCCGGGATAATTCATCAATTCCGCCAAACCCAAGACCCAGGGGTGGCCGAGCAGCTGCCCCAGATCATCCGCCTCCAGGCGCGCGCCCGAGGTTTCCATGTCAGTGGCCGGCACACAACTGGAGGCCATCACGTACATGTTGAGGGTGCCGTATTTGGCTCGCTCCAGCATATAGCGCATGCCCTCAAGCCCGAGCACATTGGCGATCTCGTGTGGATCGGTGATGACGGTGGTGACGCCGTGAGGCAGCACCGCACGCGCGAATTCCGGGGGTGTTACCAGGCTGCTTTCGATATGCACGTGGGCGTCGATCAGGCCGGGCGCTACAAACTTGCCGCCCAGATCAAGCTCCCGCTTACCAACGTATTGGGAGCCCAGCGCGACCACATGACGGTCGTGAAGGACGATATCGCTCCCGTAAATCTCTCCGCTGATGACGTTTACCAGGGAAGCATTCCGCAAGACCAGGTCGGCAGGCGCCTCGGCGCGCGCG
Source organism: Chloroflexota bacterium (assembly GCA_026707745.1). Classification (GTDB taxonomy): domain Bacteria; phylum Chloroflexota; class Anaerolineae; order Aggregatilineales; family Phototrophicaceae; genus UBA6055. The sequence goes on along the minus strand of JAPOWG010000011.1, from coordinate 56,684 downwards.
GCCCTCAGACGATCAACAATGGACATGTCGACACCTCCCTTCCGGCAATTCGGCTTTCAGGCCTCGCCGTCAATTAGCTGCCGGGACAGGCTATTATGCCTTTTGATCAGAGCGGGCAAGTCGACCGTATTCAGCATCCCGTCTTCTACCAGGACTCGACCGTTGATAATGGACAGATCAACTCGCGAGGGCTGACAAAAGACCAGCGCCGCGAGGGGATCTGCCAAGGCGCCGGCCATGCTCAGTGTATCCAGGCGGAATGCGACAATATCCGCCGACATGCCGGTTTCAATACACCCGATGTCTTGCCGACCCAACACGCGCGACCCGCCCAAAGTGGCCGCTTCCAGGGCCTCCCGCGCCGTGAGCGCCGCTGGATCGCCTAGCACGCGCTGCAGCAGCATCGCTTGCCTGGCTTCCCCCAGCAAGTGACCGCTATCGTTAGAGGCCGAACCATCCACGCCCAATCCCACCTTGACCCGCTCGTCCAGCATTTGACGCAGGGGAGCGATACCCGACGCCAGGCGCATATTCGATGACGGGCAATGGCATACGCCGGTGCCTGTCCGCCCGAACAAGCTGATTTCGGCCGGATTCAGTTTGACGCAGTGAGCGTGCCAAACATCGTCGCCGACCCAGCCGACAGTTTCGGCGTAAGCGCCCGGGCGCTGCCCAAAGGTCTCCAAACTGAACGAGACATCTTTATCGTTTTCCGCCAGATGCGTATGCAGATTGACACCGTATGCCCGGGCCAGGTCGGCCGCCTCGCGCATCAAGTCGACCGTGACACTGAAGGGCGAACAGGGCGCCACGGCGATCTGCAGCATGGATTGCGGATCAGGATTATGCCAGGTTTCTATCAAGCGTCTGGTATCGACGAGTATATCCTCTTCGCTCTCGACGACGGCATCGGGCGGCAGCCCGCCTTGGCTCTCGCCCAAACTCATGGAACCGCGGGCCGCGTGAAAGCGGATGCCGATTTCCTGAGCGGCGCGAATCTCATCCTCCAGCCTCACATCGTTGGGATAGATATACAGATGGTCGCTACTCGTGGTACAGCCGGATAGCATCAATTCCGCCATCGCCAGTTTTGCCGAGGTGTAAATGTGCTCGCCCCGCAGGTTTTTCCAAATGGGATACAGGGCTGTGACCCAGTCGAAGAGTTCCTTTTCCTGCGCCATCGCGCGCGTCAAACTTTGAAACATATGATGATGGGTATTGACCAAGCCCGGCAGCGCGACATGATGCGAGAGGTCAATAACCCGATCAGCGCTGTCCGTCGGCATCTCTTCAAGCGTTCCAACGGCCTCTATAACATTGTCGCGGACATAGATCGCGGCGTCTGCAATTTCCCGCCGCCGGGCGTCCATCGTCGCCAGGTATCTGATGTTCTTGAGCAACAAGGTGGTCACAAGCCCTCCGGGTAGATTGATTCCACCAATAAAACAATCCGGTTAAATCAGCAGGCAATCAAGCCTTGACGCTCCGCCAAGCCGCCTTTAACGTATTTTGCAGCAGCATGGTGATGGTCATCGGACCGACGCCGCCAGGTACCTTGGTGACAAAGCCGGCTCTCTCCTGCGCTGTAGCAAATTCGACATCGCCCACATAGCGATATCCTTTCTCGCTGGTGGGGTCCTCAACCGAGTTGGAACCGACATCGATCACGATCGCGCCCGGCTTCAACCAGGAACCCTTGACGAATTCCGGTCGTCCGACAGCCGCAACCACGATATCGGCGCTTCCTACATGTCCTGCAAGATCCCGCGTTCGGCTATGGCAGATTGTCACGGTGGCATTGGCGTTGGCGAGCATGAGCGCCACGGGCAAGCCGACGATGTTGCTGCGCCCCACGACTACCGCTCGGGCGCCCTCTATAGTTTGACCCGTTTCTTCAATCAAGATCATAGCCCCGGTCGGGGTCGCCGGCGTGAACGTGGGTTCGCGACCGCGCATGCCCAGTTTGCCCAGATTCATGGGATGGATACCGTCCACGTCTTTGCCCAGGCTGATTTCATTCAGCACCGCCTCTTCATCAATCTGATCCGGCAAGGGCAACTGTACCAAAATGCCGTGGATTCTGGGATCTGCATTAAAGCCGCGGACCGCGTCCTCGACTTCCCCCTGACTTGCCGAACCGGGCAGAATCTGCGCCTCGGAGGCGATGCCAACCCGCTCGCAAGCCCGCCGCTTCATACGCACATACATCGCCGATGCGGCATCGTCTCCAGCGAGAACGACGCCAAGACCGGGCGAGGCGCCAGCTCCCTCCAGGAATTTGCCGGCGGATTCTTTGATCTCATCCTGAATTCGTCCGGCAATCGCGCGGCCGTCGATGATTTGCGCTGACATAGTCCCCACCTTTCATCGTCAAACTGTTTATCGAGCGATTTTGCCCGCTCGCTTGCTCCGACTTCTCGCTCCTTGCGTCGAGATCGGCCCCACGGTACTGTATCGAATTCGGTTGAAATTAAATCAACTCATTTCACCACAATTGCGCGAAGAACTTGGGGAGCAACTATACCCTTGGCTTTTTCTCGGTGGTCTCGGTGTCCTCGGTGCTTAAGATTTTCTGTTTCAACCGAAAAGGATACACTGCCGGCCCTACTAAATATAGAGATTCCGCCGCCGCCCTGCTAAACTTGGACAAAGCGCCAACTGATCTAAGGATAGCATAGAGTGAATTCATCCGAGAATCTGCGGGGGCTGATCTTGGTGATGATCGGACCCGGCGGCGCCGGCAAAAACGCCATTATGAAAGCCATTATCGAACATTACGCCAATATTCAGCAGTTGGCAACGGCGACCACGCGCGACATCAGATCCGACGAGAAACAAGGGCGCGAACATCTCTTCGTCAGCCCCCAACAATTTAGGGCCATGATCGCCAACGGAGAATTGTTGGAGCACCAAGAGGTGACCCCGGGGAAATTCTATGGCATCCCTCGACAAACTGTTGCGGACTGCTTGAAAAACGCCGAAGTGCTAATCGCTGATATCGAAGTATTGGGCGCGCAGAAACTGGCGCGGGCCTACCCGGAAAATGTCGTTCAGGTCTTTGTAACGGTTCCGGGGGAGACCATCGATGAGCAAAGTAAAGTTTTGGAAGGGCGCATGCGGGGGCGGGATGATGGCGTAACCGACATCCAGCATCGCTTGGAACGCGCCCTGGCGCTGGAGTTGCCCTACCAGAGCCAGTGCGACTACGTCGTGGTTAACGGCACGCTTGCGGGCGCGATCGCCTCCACTCGTGCTATCGTTGAAAAAGAACTGAGGCAACGGGGATTGCTGGGAGCGCCGCGATGAATGAACTTTCAGCATTTCATCAGCGTATGGGCGCGCTGCTGGCCGCGGATGGCATTCCTTTGCATTACGGCGATCTTCGCTCGGAATATCACGCTGCGCTTGATGGCGCGATACTCTTGGATCGCTCTCACGAGGGTCGCATCCTTTTGGAGGGAGAAAGCCGCTTCGATCTAATCAATCGGATGTCGACAAATGAATTGGTGGGCATGTCCCTTTTCGAGGGCCGCCCCACGGTATTCACCAACGCTAACGCGCGTATTCTGTTTCGAGCGATGTGCTACAACTTGCCCGGGGGCTTGCTGATGATCAGCGAGCCCGGGCAGGGGCGAGCCCTTTCCGAACTCTTGCGGCGCAATATCTTTTACAGCGACAAAGTCGCGGTTCGAGATCAATCGCGGAGTACAGCTCAATTCGCGATCCATGGTCCGAATGCGGACCGGATTTTGGCGCGGGTCGGCCTCGAGCTGCCCCCGCCAACGGATTGCTTCGCATATGAAATCGCGCTCGACCGTACTGCTGCAACGGCGGCGCGGCGCAGGTCCATCGTCGGCGGGCACTGGGTCATCATTTGTCCCGCCGCCAGCGCAGTAGCTATATATCGACAGATTCTGGATCTCGGCCAATCATTTGCGCTGCAGCCCGCTGGCTCGCTCACCTATAATGTGCTGCGCATACGGGGTGGCAGACCGGCCGGCCCCGAATTATCATCCGAATACATCCCCCTCGAACTTGGCTTATGGGACGAGGTCAACTTCGAAAAAGGTTGCTATACGGGCCAGGAAATCATCGCGCGCATGGAGAGCAGACAGCGTCTTGCCAAAGTGATGGTTAGCTTGGAATTGACGCACCTGGTGAAAGCGCCGGCAATAGTCTATTCTGATGGAAAAGAATGCGGCAAGCTAACCAGCAGCGCCGCCAGCCCCGATGGTGAGATTTTTGCGCTGGCCCTAATAAAGACAGCCAGCGCCCGCCCCGGGACGGTTCTCGAAGTCGGCGATGCCCGCAGGCCGGCGACTGTGAGCGACTATGCCGGCCTACAACCAGCCTTCATCACCGATTGAACGGCCTCGGGCAGGCTGTTGAACTTAAGCCGGGGGCTGGCGCAATTGGATAACTTTCAGTTGAGTTGGGGAGGACCCCCATCAAAAAACAGCGCCCACCAGAGTTCCCAGTTTTCGGGCTCCGGTTCTGTCGTCACGAATTCGACCAACTGCACAACTGCTGAAGGGGGCGCGTCGCTGGTCCCTATGCCTTGGGGGATGATCAATATCTCGCCCTCGCGGATCATCTTGCCGTCGTCCCGCGCCCAGTATTCCACATAAGCGTCGCTCTTGACATATTTCAGCTCCTCGACCAAGGACTGCTGTTCGATTTGCAGATCCGCAATTTCGGCCAAGACCTCAGCGTGGATTCCCTGCAATTCGCGATCTAATTGAATGCGGCCGCTGAAATTAAGCGTCAAGAGCAATCCCAGCGTCAAGATGACTGCAATCAGTATTTGCGCGCTGGAAAAACGCCGACCCAAGAAGCGTCGCTCGTCGCCTTCCTTCGTTGCTAGTATGTCGGGTGTCGCTTCAGCCATCGCGCTTGGGTGTCCAGATTGCCGGATCAACCACCATGATAATACAGAACAAATAATTTGCTTTGGCTCATCCGACTATTCGGCGAACGATCTTTTTTACGAACCCCCTTGCTCGCGGGCGGAGAAGGCCTGTTACTTTGTGGGAGCGCGACATTCCCGGGAGCCCTTCGCCGGTTGCGCGCCCGGCGGCTGGTCCCATTCAAGCAACGAACTCGACCAGATGATCGAGTTCGTTTGCAGTGCCGAAGGTGGGAGTCGAACCCACACTCCCCGAAGAGAACTACGCCCTGAACGTAGCGCGTCTGCCAATTCCGCCACTTCGGCTGGAGAGCGCCACAAGTATACCCCCTTGGCGGTCAATGTCAATACGGCAATCGCTCGACAATGGCTTTCTGCGGCTCGCCGCCTTTGCTATAATTCGCGGCGATTCCCGTCCGTCAACACCCTAGGACTTTTCATGCGCGCGCCGGTCGTCTGGTCCCTCTCGTTATTGCTGATGCTCGCCAGCTTCGCTCTCGCCCAGGGGCCAACTGGGATCTCGGCGCAGGCCCTGGGACAGGCGAACTTGCGCGCCGGCGACAGTATCAATTCGGCGCTGATCGGCGAGATCACCGCAGGCACAGCATATCCAGTGCTTGGGCGCAGCCAGTTCTATCCCTGGCTCTTGCTTGGATCGCCAGGAACGACCCGTCCTATCGGCTGGGTATACGAGACGCTGGTCGCGGTCAGCGGCAATCTCGATCAGGTACCTGTTTCTCATCTGAAATTGGATGACGCGCCGGCGACGGCCACAGCCACATCGATCACGTATCCATCGCCATCGGCCACGCCAAACGCGAATTTAAGTCTCGACGCAACCCCCACGCCAAGTCCAGCCCGCTTCGGCGTTAGCGGAGAAGTCATTGGGGAAGTGAACATTCGCTACGGCCCGGGCATCGACTATCCGCGCGTTGGCGTGGCTCAGGCCGGGCAAGTTTTTGATATCACGGGATACCATACGCAGTTTCCCTGGCTTCGCATTTATTTCGAGAGCGTGCCCAACAAGCAGGCCTGGATCGCGCGCGACTTGCTGCGCATCAGGGGCGATCTCTTCGGTTCGCCAGCCATCTCTCAAACGCGGCTGAATCTGCCGCCCCTTAGCCCAACCCCTCCCGCAATCAGCAGCGGCGGCGAGCAAGTTCCGCTCAGCACCGGTTTCCGGATTCTCGCCGATCACTTGTGGAACCTGGTTTTGGAAAGCGGATTCGATCCGCAAACCAGTCGTTTCGGCGCCTTATTTGTGATGGATTTGGAAAGCGGAGAGGCTTTCAGTTTCGGCGATGACATCGCCTTCAGTGGAACCAGCATCAACAAGATCGCCATTCTCACAGCGCTCTACACCCAATTGGAAGCGCCGCCGTCGATCTCGCTGGCGACCGACATCGCCAATACCATGATCTGTAGCGAAAATGTCGCCACAAACCGTCTGCTGAGCATCCTCGGCCGCGGGAACACCTATTACGGCGCCGAAGCTGTTTCGGGCTTCTATGAAGGGCTGGGCTGGTCGCGTTCCTTCATCACGGCGCCATTTACCACCATCGGCACGCCGGAGCCACCGCCCGGACCAATCAACCTGCCGAAGACCAGCGCCGACCAGCTCAAAGCCAATCCGGATCTGTCCAATCAATTGACGGTGTCGGAGACGGGGGCGCTGCTGGGGGGCATTTATCGTTGCGCCTATCGCGAAGACGGGCCGCTCATCGAGACGTTCGCCGGCGCCATCGAGCCGAGAGAATGTCGGCAGATACTCCATGTCATGAGCAACAACACTGTGGACGCCCTGCTCAAAGCGGGCGTGCCCGCCAGCACCCGCGTCGCGCACAAACACGGCTGGATTGCCGACACGCACGGCAATGCAGCGCTATTCTTCACGCCGGGCGGCGACTATGTCATTGTCATGATGCTCTATCAGCCGGGGTGGCTGAACTTCCAAGAATCGCTGCCGCTAATCGCCGAAGTCTCCCGCCGCGTCTACAATTACTTTAACCCGGAGTCGCCGCAGCTCGAAATCCGCGCCGGCTATATTCCGGAAGCCGGCAACTGCAATTACAACGGCGATCCCTTAGTGATAGACATCATGCAGCCGGTTTGGAGCGATTAGCATCGCGACTTTGCGCCGCGGGACTATTCAGCTAGCGCAACTTGTAGTGCAGGTCCGGCAGGTTCCGCAACCGTTCCGCGGCCTGCTCGGCAGTGATGTCACGCTGCGCTTCAGCCAACATTTCGTAGCCCACCATGAACTTCTTCACCCTTGCCGAACGCAACAGCGGCGGATAGAAATGAGCGTGCACTTGCCAGTGAGAACCGTCGCCACCATCATAAGGCGCGCCGTGCCAACCCATCGAATATGGGAATGACACTTCAAAGAGATTGTCATATCGGACAAGCAAACGCTTGAGGATTTCCGCTAAATCACGCCGCTCCCGCCTATTCAAATTGGGCAAACGGGGACAATGTTTCCGCGGCAGGAGCAGGGTCTCGAAGGGCCAAATCGCCCAATACGGGACCACCGCGATCCAAGTCTCGTTTTCGAGAACCAGGCGTTCGCGCCTATCGAGTTCCAGCCCGACATAGTCCAGCAATAGCGCGCTCCCGTGCCGCTCGTAATACGCCCGCTGATGCCGGTCTTCCGCGGCGGGGATGTCCCCGAGTTCACTGGTCGCCCAGATTTGACCGTGCGGGTGCGGATTGGAGGCGCCCATCAAATCCCCGCGATTCTCGAAGACCTGTACCCATTTGTAACGGCGACCCAATTCCTCAGTTTGCTCCGCCCATAAGTCAACCACAATTTCGATCTCGGCATGCGACATCTGCGCCAGCGTTAAATCGTGACGTGGGGAAAAACAGATGACACGCGCCTCTCCCCGCACCGGTCGCATCCGCAGCAGGGACTCGTCCTTGTGAGGGTCGTCCGGCACGTCGGGCAGTACGGCGGCGAAATCATTCACGAAGACAAAGGTGTCGTCGTAGGCCGGGTTGCACTCGCCATTCGCGCGCAGGTTGCCCGGGCACAAGTAACAATCGGGGTCGTAAACGGGTCGGTCCTCAGCTGGCGGTTTTTCCCGCCCGCCTTGCCAGGGACGCTTGGTGCGATGCGGCGAAACAAGTATCCACTCGCCCGTTAGCGGATTGTATCTGCGATGAGGATGCTCGGTCGCGTCAAAGACCATGCCCGCTCCTGTTTATGTAAAGCGTGTTGCTCATGCGACGAGACGGCTTGCAGTTTTGCGTCAGCGCGACAGGCCTTTTCGCCGGTTACGCGCCGAGCGGCCGCAGCCGCGCCCGGCCATTGCTCAAGACCACCGCGTTGCGTTCCAGCGCCCTGGTCTGAAAATGCAACTCGCGCTCATCAAGAGCCCAGATCTCGGTTTGCAGCGTTTCGCCCGGGAAAACATGCTGGGAAAAACGCGCGCCTATCGAAGCGAGTCGCCGCGGCTCGTTGGCGCAGCAATGCCGTAAGATGGCGCGGGCCGCAAAGCCGTAAGTACAGAGGCCGTGCAAAATCGGCTTGTCATAATTGCCAATCGCGGCCATTTGTGGATCGGCATGCAAGGGATTGACATCCCCCGCCAGTCGATACAGGAGGGCTTGGCTTTCTGATGTCTTCTCTTCCTGCACGATATCTGGCGCGGATTGCGGGGCTTCCACTTTCCTGCTGGGACCGCGATCGCCACCGAAGCCGCCCAAGCCGCGGATGAAGACCGACCAGCGCGAAAATGCCAATGTTTCGCCCGATTTGTCAGCGCTCTCACCCTCGATAGTGAGGAGCATGCCGCTGCCTTTGTCATAGATCTGCGAGATGCTGAGTGCGGTTGTAACAGTCCCGCGAACCGGCAAGGGGCGGAGCAACTCCAGATATTGTTCACCATGAAGCACCATCATCGGGTTATAGACAATGCCGGCAAGGTTGCCCGACAAGAAGTGATCATGCAAGTCTCTAAGGTAGATGAGCGCGAAGGTCGGGAAAACGGCGAAACCGCGGCTGCTAAGTTCGTAGACGAACTTCAATTCATCCTGATCCAGGGGATCCGCCGGCGCGCCGATGCCCAGCGCGTAAAGCGCGGCCTCTCGCTCGCAATAGCTGTAAGTGAGCGGCCCCAACTCCTGGCCAATCGCTCGCTTCACAATATCCAAGGATGGCGCTGTCATTGCTCCCTGTCCTCACTCTCGATTGACAACACGATATCGGCGTAGCGAGCAATTATAACCACAACGAGAGAGGGTGCGCATGCCCCGGTCGCGCCCTCTTCAGATGAACGGCTAGATCTGCTTTAACCTTTGACCGAACCTTGCGTCAAGCCGCCTACGATCTGATCTTGCAGCGACAAATAGATGATCAAGGTAGGAATAGCGCCGATGATGGCGCCGGCGGCAAAAATGCCCCAATCGCGGGCGAAGTTGTCGCTGATATAGCCCCAGAGCCCGACCATGAGCGTCCAGCTTTCCTTGTCTCTCAAGAGCACGCGCGCCAGCACAAACTCGTTGAAAGTGCCAACGAAAGACAAAATGCCGACCACAACCAGAACCGGACGGACCAGCGGAAATATCAGACGCCAATAAGTCTGCCAATGGCCGCAGCCATCGACCATCGCCGACTCGTCGATATCCCGGGGCACGGAATCGAAGAATCCCTTCATCAGCCAGATATTGATACCCATCGCGCCGCCGACATAAACCAGGATCAAACCGCCCGCCGTATTCAAGCCGAAGAAGGGAATGTGATTGCCGATTTGCTGCAACATGAGAAAGATGGCTACCATCGCCAACAAGTTAGGGAAAACCTGCACCAACAGGATCAACATGAGCAAACCGCGGCGCCCCTTGAAGCGAAAACGCGAAAAAGAATATGCGCTCAGGGCCGTCACCATGACCACCAGGAACGAGGTTATCGTGGCAATAGCCACCGAATTGAGCAGCCAGCGCACATAAGGTTTGCGTTCGGTATTGAAAAGCGTATCAAAATTGATCAAGTAACTGGAACCGATGTCGTACAGGGCCTCGCCCGGCTCGAAGGAATCGCCGACCCGAAGACGAATATTCTGCACATATCCATTTTTGGGCGCGCGCAACTCCTTACGCTCGCCATCCACTTCGACCAGCAAAATCGTACCGGCGCTGCGCTCAACGCGGCTGCCGTTTGGGGCTGCGATCTCCAACAATACGCCGGCTTCCTCCGCCACGACGATCCGCGTCTCGGGCAAAGGCGGGACGACGGATTGCGAGTTCATCGATTGGCTGGGATTGAGCGCCGCCGACAGAATCCAGACCACGGGAAAGAGCGCGAAGATCACGGCGATGACCAGAATCGCGATTTGCATCGACAAGCCAAGGGTCAAGGCCGGACGAGCTTTGCCAGGCTTGAGTTTCGCTTCGCTAGACATTTTCTGATGTCTCCTCCCAGCCTTTGGTCAGCCGGAATTGCGCCAGCGTGACGCCGGCCACTAGGACGAAAATGATGATGGTGATGGCGGAAGCCAAGCCAAAGTCGGCGCCGCGCCCGCCGCCAAAGGCCAGGCGATAAGCGTAACTGATCAAGATATCGGTATGCCCGGCCGGCAAGGTGCCAGACTCGACCATAGGCGGTCCGCCTTCGTTATAGGCTTCGATGATGACAAAATTGTTGAAATTGTACGTGAACGACGCGATCAGCAACGGACCGACCGCCACCAGCAGCATGGGCAGGGTGAGCGCGTGGAACTTCTCCCACCAGGTGGCGCCGTCGACCTCGGCGGCTTCGTACATATCGGAGGGGATGGAGGCCAGCGCGCCGCTGCACACCAACATGAAATAGGGATAGCCAAGCCAGAGGTTGATCAAGAGAATGCCGAACTTGGACCAGCCGGGATCAATGAAAAAGGGAGGCGGCTGGATGCCGAGCGAGGCGATCGCATTGCTGATAACCCCGAGATTGGAATTGAGCATGCCCTTCCAGATAGCCACCGAAATCAAGGCTGGAATCGCATAAGGGACGATGAGCAAGGTGCGAAAGGCTTTGCGGTAGGGGATCCTTTCGTTTTGCATCAGCAAAGCGAACAAAAGGCCGACAGTGAATGTTGAAACGACGCTCGCCAGCGAAAAGCCGATCGTCCAGGCAAATATGCGCGCTAAAGGTCCGCTGATCGCGGGACTGGTGACAAAGCGGACGTAATTCTTGAAGCCGGTTCCGCTGATGAAGCCGGTCCGCAAGGTATCGCCGTCGTCGTTTTCGAATTGCCCGGTCTCGTAATTGGCGTAAAAGAGCGCGGACGTCTTGTTGTCCAAGACCGCGTCTTCGTCGGCGCGGTAGACATAACGCTGGGCGAATTCGCCCGCCTCCTTGCGGCCCGCTATGCCGATTTGCAATGCCGCCGTCCCAAAACTCAGTTCCTGCGCCTCGCGGCTGGCGCGCAGCGCCTCGCCCCGATCCAACTGGCGATAGCCTCCGTATTCCTCCGGCAAGTCGTCGCCCGCCGCTACCGACCTGACCGCCTCAAATTCGCCAAGCGTCGCGAAGAAGTAGCCATCGTCCGCGTCAGTCAACCACAGCGCGTAGTCGCCGGCGGCATTCTGATAAAGATTCCAGCGATAGACCTTGCCCCCCTCCGGCAAATAAGTCTCCCCCGCCAGAAGATTGAGCACCTGCTGCTTGGTCAAGAGATTGCCGTCGCCGTAGTTTGTCAGCGATACATAAACCGTATAAATGATCGGGAAAACCACCATCAGTCCCATCAAAGCCAGGGCCGGCGATATCCAGCGCAAGGGATAGAGATCCCCGCGCAGGTTGATGACATTGACGAGCAAGGTGATAACGCCAATAGTGATCGCCAGTTCCCAAACGCCATCGAGGGCGAATACGTACACGAGGTAAAGCGCCATGGCGTCGAGAACAGCCAACCCCAGGTAAGTTGCGGCAAGGCGCAGGACGGATCGCGTACTGAACTCCGATCGTTTGGCCTTACTGCCCTGCAGGAGTGTCGCCATAAGTTGCGGCGCGCCTCGCCAGCGTCGGGAGGCCGCCTTCCTTTCTACTTTGACCGGCCAGAAACGCAAACGGGGGAGCCCTCTCTTGGGCATCCCCCCGTCATATTAGGATTCAACTGTTGCGCCGGGCTAAAAAACGGCGCGGCTTATTCCTCACCGGCGATCAGCGCGCGGATTTGTTCGCCCGCGTTGCTGAAGGCTTCTTCACCACTTAACTCGCCGGTTCGTACCAATTGCATCGCGTTGCCCCAGGCGCTCCAGACCGAAGACATCTCCGGAATGGCGGGCATTGCCAAACCTTCTGTTCCCGCCGCGACGAAACCAAGCATGATTTCGTCTTCAATGCTATCGCGCGTTTCCAGTAACGCGGGCGGACGCGGATCCGCGCTGTAAATCGACGACATCGTTTCGTCAGTGGCGATGTAGTCGAAGAGAAAGGCTTCCGCAAGCAGTTGGTTTTCGCTAAAGGCGCTGATCATGAATCCTTGAACGCCGAGGAAGGGCTTGCCGCTGCCGCCAGGCCCCGCAGGTATGGAATCAACTACGAAGTTAACGCCCGATTCTTCGATACGAGGGATCGCCCAGGGACCCGTGATGATCATGGCGGCGTCGCCTGTTTCGAACATGGTATGCATCACGTCATAGTCAATGCCGCTAGGCATCAAACCATCCGCCCCATATGCCTCGAGATACGCTGCAGCCGCGATGGAACCTTCGCTGTCGATACCCACGTCTTCCGGATTGTAGCCTTCCTCCGTCAAACCAAAGACGTAACCGCCAAAGGCAGTCTGCACCGGGAAGAAGTGATAGGGATTGTTGTCGAACATGACAAATCCGTATTTCGAAGCGCCGTCGGCGATCAACTGTTCGCTCACCGAACGCACATCGTCCCAGGTTTCAGGGTTATCCGGCACCAAGTCGACATTGCGCAAGAAAGCGACATTTTCCGCGGCGTAAGGCAAGCCGTATTGGACGCCTTCATAGACAAATGCCGACAGCGCCGCCCCCAAGAAATCATCCGCGACATCGGAAACGTCAATTTCGGCCAGCAGGCCATTTACAGCCAATTCGCCTAGCCAGTCGTGGGCGCCGATAATCATGTCGGGACCTTCGCCAGCGGGCGCAGCCGTCTTGAACTGATCACGAATATCGCCAAAGCCCAATTCGTCTACGCGCACGGCGATTCCGAACTCTTCTTCAAACTGCGCTCCCAACTCTTCCAGTATCGGCGCCCGCGTATCATCGGCCCAAATGACCAAGCTGTCGTCTTGCGCCGCGGCGCCTAGCGTTCCTGCAATCAGGACTATGGTTGCTACAAACACGCTTATAAGCTTCATCATCATTCCCTTTTCGGATAGGATTGAGTACGAATTCATCACGGTTCAGCATAAAACAATTGGCTATCGACTGTCAAATCCCAGCCGCTTTGCCGCTAGCGCATCCAAGTCCGAACTAATCCTGCGGCGAAATCAAGCGTAGATATTCCCAGGTATAAATGCCTGTCTGGTGGCCATCGTCCCAGCTCGGTTGCAGCGCATAGTTGCCCACCGGGCTCAAGCCAGTTATCGTGTACGAGCGACGTGGCGTCAGTTTGAGAAGATCCTCAGGCGCATTCGCCATCCCCATATTGGCGTGACCGCCGCGACACTCGACGCAGGGACAAGCCTCCCGCAACTGCGACAATGGATACTGGCTCCTTAAGCCATCGTCCCATACGATCTCGAGAGTTTTTTCAGATTTGTTCAAGGTGATGTTTGTCGGACGAAAAGACATTTGCTCAACTCTCAACTCAGAAGGAAGTTTTCAGATTATGAAACAATGTGGCATTAAACCTTGACGCGCGGCCTTATCGCTTGAACACAGTGAAAATACTAGCGTTTCGAAGAGAAGCGCGCCCCCGAAACACAGCGCGTTTCCAACCCGCTTGCCCTACTGCTTAGCTTTGATACAATAGCATTATCAGTCTCGCCGTTCAAGCAATGGAGCCTCATGCATGTCAATCAAATCACGCTTGTTCTGCCTCTTCGCTTTGCTTGGGACCCTGACGGCTTGTCAGGGGCAAGTCGTCACAGAGCGTGTGATCATTGTAACAGCGACCCCCGATAGCCGCGCCACGGCAACATTTGAGGCGGCTAAAGCCGCCACAGAAGCAGTGCCAACGGCGACTCCAACCCAGAGTCCAACACCAGATCCTTTCCCGACCCCGGTCATCGGGGCAATCTATGTCGCCGAACAGCGATTTGAACGGGGTTGGATGTTATGGCTGCAACCCAATCAGCAGATCTGGTTGCTGACTGTGAACGACAGCGATGAACATCTCTGGTCCGTCTACGATGATGACTTTGTGGATGGCGATATCGAATCCGATCCCGAGATTGTCGCGCCGGAAGGCAAACAACAGCCTATCCGCGGATTTGGCAAGCTTTGGCGCGAAAACCTGGAAGTCCGCACCGCCATTGGCTGGGCACTGGAAGACGAACTGGGGCACACCACGCGATACGAGTATCACCATGGCGGCGCGCTGGGCGCGGACAACCAATACATCGCCGGACCCGGATATCACCTGGTCGAAAGTCTATACGGCGATACCTTTAGATTCAATGAAGTTGACTCTACCTGGCAAATCGTTGAGTGATTGCGATCTGCTGCCGCGCCATATGCGGGAAACCTTCTTGGCGGATCTCCCGTAATCTGGTTGACGGTCAATCGCGATTTTAGCCTCCAGAGGAATTTACGTATGCGGAACATGCGTAGCTACGAGATCGACGCCGCCTCTATGTTCGAGTTCCACCTGGCCGCTGATGCCCGCATGAGCCGAACCAACTACGTCGACGATCAAGCCTGGAAGATCGATCTTGGCGGTAGAAACACCGCGGCGCTGGCCTTTCAAACCGGGTTCGGCGGCCGCGCCGGTTTGGTGAGCATCGTCCCGATCTGGCTGACCGGCGGACATCAGATCTATCAATACGAGAGTTACCATCACCCGCCTGTAGTAACCCATTTCGCGCCCAATTTTCTGGGAATCCGGGCCGAAATCGCTCCCTGGCTGGAACTAAGGGCCCGCTATTGGGTGATGGAATCAAATGCCGCCGGCGGCGAGTTTTTTATCAAGAATCACAAAGACGAAGATCTTGAACTCCAGATTGAGCTATTCGGGCACGTCGTTATCAACGGACGAAATAAGAAGCTCAACGTGTTGACGATGGGCGATTACAGCCTGGCGCTGCATTTGGGGCAGATTGGGGACATTAACCCGGTGCTCGCTCTGGAAGGCGCTGGCGTGGATGTCTATGGTGGCAGAATCACGAGCCCCAAACTCGGCCGAAAGCTGGTTTTAGCCGCGGGCGAAACGACTCGCCTGCCCTTCGTGGTCGCCGGTTTGCCAGATATGCGCGAGTCGCACAGCGTCGCCATGAATTGGCTGGCCAGGCCCTGGGATATCTATTTCGAGAAAATAGACGATCTTGCCGGGGCGATCCCGCGTATTCAGACGGGCGAAAAGAATTGGGACAGGCTCCTGGATCTGTCCTACAATTTGCTGCTGCAAGCGCGTATGGGGTCAAGCGATCAGCTAAGTCATTCGTCGCTGGTTGCCAACCGCGCCACCAATCGAGGCTGGAGCCGGCGCGGTGACGGTAGAGATCATATCCGTACCTGGGCTGGCCAAGATCCTACGCTCGCCTACCTGGCCGCGACAGCCGCCGCCAACATCGAACCTGATTGGGCCAAGGGCCTCATTCACAACTATCTGTCCACGCAGGACGATACCGGCTTCGTGGATCGGCAGCCGGGCTTGGCCGGGCAAACGCAGGGCCTCATGATGATGCCCCTGCTCGCGCGCATGGCCTGGATTGTCTATGGACTGACAGAAGACCGCGATTTCCTCGCCGAAGTTTTTCAGCCTTTGACCGCATTCTTCGCGCGCTGGCTGCAAGAGGACAAGGATGCCGACGGCGTGCCAGAATGGCGATCGGAACGACAAATGGGCTACGTGGCCTTTCCTACCTTCGGTATGGGCCAGGGCTGGGCGCAAGGCGCGAAACTGGGAGAAATGGAGACGCCCGATCTGCTAGCGTATTTGATCTCGGAAGCGGACGCCCTCTGTTCGATCGCGCGGGAACTCGAAGACGAAGACGCCGAAGATGAACTAAGACAAAGACTGAGCGATCTGCAAGATTCCCTGGAAGAATTCTGGGACGGGAGCCGCTATACCTATCGCGATCGCGATTCCCACCTGACCAGTGACTCGGTCGAGTTGCTGCGACGCGGGCCGGGCGACGAAATCCATATTATCGAGCGGCCGCTCCTGGCGCCTGATCGAGTCATGGTTCGCGTTGTCGGCGGCGTCAGCCAGGTGCCGCGCATAAGTCTTCGGCTCACGGGGGTGGACAGTGAGGGCGAGGATTGTGTCATCGACGCCGATGTTGAGGCATTTGATTGGCGAAACCGCCAGGGCGTCTATACAACCCGGCAAGCGCTCTCCTTTGTGGGTACTATAGCGATTGAGGGCCTTAGCCGAGTCTACAAAGTTTACGCCAAGACAATCGACAGCAGCCGTCTGGACATCAATCACCTGCTGCCGCTCTGGACCGGACTGCTGGCGAAAGATCGCGCTTCGGCTCTGGTCGATTGCGCGCTGGACGAATCGCAGTTTTTCTGCCCCAACGGGATTACCATGGTCAGCCAGCGCGATCCGAATTTCGATCCCTCCAATGCGCGCGGCGGCGGCGGCATATGGATGTATTTCTTGTCCTTAATCGGCGAAGGCATGGTCAAGTCCGGTTTTCATCAGGAAGCGACCACCTTGGTCAAGCGCGTCCTGAGGGGCCTCTCCCAGGTATTGGAACGCGACGGGCACTTGTCCCAGTTTTATCACGCGGGAGAGATCAAAGGTTTTGGCGAAGACCATCATATCGGCGGTATCGTTCCGCTTAAGCTGTTTTCTGACGTGATCGGCGTACGGATCCTGTCGCCGCTGAAAGTTTGGGTCGGCGGACCCTTCACCTGGGAGCAAGAGATCAAAGTAGAACAGCACGGCGTCGTCGTCACTAGAAACGCCGACGGCATCCAAATCGACTTTCCTTCCGGCTACAGCCTGTCATTAGCCCCTCACGCCCAGTGGCAAGCCGTAGAAGATCAGACGCCGGTCACGCCAGATGACGAGTCGGCCGAACTGCCCGCCCCGCCGGAGCTCGATGCTGTTTCCGACGGCGAAGACGATCGGAGGATACATATTGACATTGAAGCTGGGGACGGAGGCGACGCTGCAAGGACGCCGGAGGCGAAAGCCGGCGCAGCCGACGCCGACATCGAGCAGCAAGCGGACGAATAGGCAATGGCGCAGCGCCGAAATGCCTGGCCGCGCGTGAACAAGCCCTGCGCCCGGCGACGAAACCCGCTCTGCCATAGGGCTTGCTGGCCCCGAGCCAAAACCTGACCACTATCTATCCGAGAAGGAGACATGATTCAGATTCGCCGCGGCGCCCCTTCTCCCGATGCTCGGGAAATCCCCGATGCGCCGCTGCAATGGCGCCGGCTGCTGGCATATTTGTCCCCGTACAAGCTGCGTCTGCTTATTGCCAGCATCGGCGTATTGCTAAGCGCCGGGTTGAGCCTGGTCTTCCCGGCCGTCATGAGCGAGGTGGTCGATTCGGTCTTTGAGCAGGCTAATCTTGCCCTGCTCGATGAGATTACGCTGCTCTTGCTGCTGGTGTTCTTGGTCCGCTCTCTTGCCGCCTTCGTACAGAATTACAACCTGAATTATGTGGGCGAAAAGATTGTCGTGGACATCCGACAAGAGCTTTACGCCCACTTGCAGTTTCTCTCCATCAAATTCTATACCGATCGGCGCGTCGGTGAATTGGTCAGCCGACTCTCCTCCGACGTCACCATCGTACGGGCGGTCTTGACCGGCAATATCAGCACGCTCTTGCAACAGTCCCTTACCCTGCTGGGGTCTATAGCCATCATGTTCTGGCTCAATTGGCGCCTCACCCTGTTTATCGTGGTGCTGATGCCGATCATCGTCGGCGTCGGCTTCGTTTTGGGATCGGCGATACGCCGCATGAGCACGCGGGTCCAGGACGAAATCGCCGGCGCCACCGTTGTCGCCGAAGAAGTCTTTCAGAACATCCGCGAAGTCAAGAGTTTCGTCCGCGAAAACTACGAGATTAAACGCTACAACCGGGCGATCGACGTCGCTTTTCGGGCCGCCGTCAAGTTGCTCACCGTTCGCTCGATTTTCGGTCCCATCATCGGCTTCTTCGCCTTCGCTGGATTGGCGCTCATCTTGTGGTTCGGCGGGCGAGAAGTGCTGGATGGCAGGCTGAGCGCGGGCGAATTAATCGCCTTCCTGATCTATGGTTTGACCGTGGCGGGCAGCTTCGCCGGGTTGATCAACTTGTATTCGCAATTCCAGGAAGCGCTCGGCGCGACCAAACGCGTCTTCCAGATTCTTGATACCGCCCCCGATATTCAAGATTCAGCGGCCGCGAAAGAACTCGCCAAACTTGCCGGGGGCATCACAATGCGGGACCTCCGCTTCTCCTATGAAGAAGGCAACGAGGTGCTGTCCGGCGTCAATCTCGATATCGGCGCCGGCGAAATCATCGCTCTTGTCGGGCCCAGCGGCGCCGGAAAGAGCACCCTCTTCAACCTGATCCCGCGCTTTTACGACCCGGATGCCGGCGCCATTTTCATTGATGGACATGATATTCGCGACCTGACACAGAGCAGCTTGCGGCGGCAAATCGGCGTCGTGCCGCAAGAGACTTTGCTCTTCGGCGGCAGCATACGCGAGAATATCCTCTACGGAAAACTGGACGCGGACGAAGAACAATTGATCGCCGCCGCCCGCTTCGCGAACGCGCACGACTTTATCACCGCCTTGCCCAAGGGCTACGAAACGATTGTCGGCGAGCGTGGCGTCAAACTCAGTGGCGGGCAACGGCAGCGCGTCGCCATTGCCAGAGCCTTGCTCAAGGACCCGGCTATATTACTCCTGGACGAGGCCACCTCCAGCCTGGACAACGAAAGCGAACAGTTGGTCCAGGATGCCCTGGGCAAGTTGATGCAAAACCGCACGACCTTGATCATCGCCCACCGCTTGAGCACGGTCCGCATCGCTCATCGGATCGCGGTCCTCGACGCCGGACGCCTGATCGAGTTGGGCAGTCACGATCAGTTGCTGGCGCAGCGAGGTCTGTATGCCAAGCTCTACGAGATGCAGTTTCGTGAAGCGGATCTGTTTTCCGTTGTCTAGGCAAGGCAGCCGGCGCGGATTCGGGAATACGCCTTATGAGCCCCCTCTTGTTCCTGCTTGCTTGCGCGGTCGCATGTTTTTTCATCTGGTGGCTGCTCATAGAGACGGAGGGTATTTACCTCGGCAAACGCGTCGTCATCTGGCTTTATGATCTCTATGCCCGTCGCTACGACCGCGTCAAACAATTCGATGAGTATTCGGATCAGCTCTTGTTGGCGGAGCCGCTCCTCGATCGCCTCCTTCCGCAGGTCGATCCGCTGATTCTGGACGTGGCAACCGGCAGCGGGCGCTTGCCCCTGCTCATGGCCCGAAACGGGCGCTTCCGGGGGCATGTAGTCGGGCTGGATCACAGTCGCAAAATGCTCGATGTCGCCGAATCGAAGATCAGACAGGGACGCTTCGGCGAGTTCATATCCCTGGCCCGCGGCGATGCCATGGACCTGCCCTTCCCGGACTGCGCCTTCGACGCCGTCGCTTGCCTGGAGTCCCTGGAGTTCTTTCCCGATCCCGCAGCCGCGCTGGCGGAATTGGCCCGTGTGCTTCGCCCGGGCGGCATCCTCTTGACAAGCAACCGCATTGATACGCGCTGGATGCCCGGTCGAACCGCCAGTCGCCCGCGCTTCACGCAGATCTTAAATGCCTGCGATATGCTGTCAATCGAATTTGAAACCTGGCAGGAAGATTACGACAAGGTCTGGGCGCGCAAAGCGGGCGCATCAGCGCCTGTGTTAAATGCCGGGTGCCGAAGTCACCGTTAACCTTCAGACGCTGCTTTGCTAGAATCCGAAGCTGCCTGGAAAGCTTACCCGCAAAGAGACATCGCTCTTGAAACAACTCAACAAAGAACTGGAACAGCTAATTGAAGCTGCGCTCACGCGGGCAATTCATGATGGTGATTTGCCCGAATTCGAGATTCCGCCCGTGCCGGTCAGCCCGCCAAAACGCCTGGGACAAGGTGATCTCTCCTACCCGGGCATGAGCCTGGCCAAACTGGCGCGTAAGAATCCGCTCGAGATAGCCAATCTGATCGCCGCAACGCTCCCGGGGGCGGACTTTATTGACAAGATCGAGGTCGCGCCGCCTGGATTCATCAATTGCTTTCTCAGTGAATCGTATCTGAAAAGGCAGGTTGACCGAATCATCGAAGAGGGCGAAAACTTCTTCCAGCTCGATATCGGCGCCGGCCAGATGGCGCAGGTCGAGTTCGTCAGCGCCAATCCCAGCGGGCCGATCACCATCGGGCATACCCGCAACGCCGTTGTCGGCGATGCCATGGCGCGTCTGTTGGAGGCGGCCGGCTATGAGGTCCAGCGCGAATATTATTACAACAATGCCGGCAACCAAATGATCGTGCTGGGCAAGAGCCTGATGCTCCGCTACCTGCAGCGCCTGGGTGAAGAGATCGACTTCCCGGCTGACTACTATCAAGGCGCATACCTGGTCGAAATCGCCGCCGAGCTAGCCGCAGAACATGGCGACGCCCTCAAGGAGGCCGGCTGGGAGAAATTCAAGGACATCGCCGAAGCGCGCATGTTCCAGTGGATCAATCGTTCCCTGGCGGCGATTGATATCAAACATGATCGCTTTTACAACGAAACATCGCTCTTCGAGTCGCAGCAGATCTGGGCTGTGCTGGAAGCGATGCGGGAAAACGGCCACATCTACCACTCGACGCATTGGGAAGGCGCGGACGATGAAGAAATCGCCGATCTTAGGTCCAAGGGCTACCAGCCGGCGACCTGGTTCCGCAGTACGACATTCGGCGATGAAAAAGACCGCGTCATGGTCAAGAGCGACGGCGCGCCGACATATACGCTGCCGGACATCGCCTATCACTGTGACAAGCTGGAACGCGGATTCGACATCGCGGTCAATGTGCTAGGCACCGATCATTTTTCCCAGGCGCAGGTAGTCAAACATGGCATTCGCGCGCTGAATATGGATCCGGAACCGATCCACGTCATTTTCATTCAGATGGTGCGGGCAGTGCGCAGGAATCAAGAATCGGGCGAGTACGAGACGGTCAAGCAATCCAAACGCGCCGGGGACTTCGATACCCTCGATGATCTGGTCGCCATGACCAGCGCCGACGCCGTGCGTTACCATATGCTGGCGCGCAGCCCCAATTCGCAACTGGATTTCGATGTCGACCAGGTCGTGAAGCAGTCCAACGAGAACCCGGTATACTACATTCAAAACGCCTACGTCCGCTGTGCCGGCATCTTCCGCGAAGCGAAGGAACGCGGATTCAACGATGATGGCGCCGACTTGAGCTTGTTGGGAGAAAATGAACTCAAGTTCATTCGCAAGGCCCTGGAACTCGGCAATGTGATCGAACAAGCGGTGACGAATTATGAGCCGCACAAGATCGCCTTTTTCGCGCATGAGCTCGCCGCTGTTTTCCATCCGATCTATGACCAGGTGCGCGTATTGCACAGCGAAGTGCCAAGTGAAGTTGCCAAGGCGCGCTTGCGCTTTTACCGCGCAGCAGGCGTCGTCTTTTACCGCCTGCTGCGCCTGATGGGCATGTCCGCGCCAGAACGCATGTGATCCGCGCGGCAAAGGGACAAAAAGATATGGGACTGAAACCGGACCACTGGATCAAAAAAATGGCCCGCGACCATCGCATGATCGAACCCTTCATCGACCAGCAAGTTCGCGAAGGCGCCATCAGCTATGGCGTTTCTTCCTACGGCTACGACCTGCGGGTCTCGGACGAGTTCAAAATATTCACCAATGTGCATTCGGCGATTGTCGATCCCAAACATTTCGACGACGCCTCATTTGTGGACTTCCGCGGCGATGTTTGCATCATACCGCCCAATTCCTTCGTCTTGTCGCGTTCCGTAGAGTACTTCCGCATCCCGCGCAATGTCTTGACCGTCTGCCTGGGCAAATCCACCTATGCCCGCTGCGGCTTGATCGTCAACGTCACGCCCTTTGAGCCGGAGTGGGAAGGCTTCGTCACCCTGGAGATCAGCAATACCACCCCCCTGCCGGCCAAGGTCTACGCCAACGAGGGCCTCGCCCAAGTCTTGTTCTTCGAGGCCGACGACGCCTGCGAGCAATCTTATGCCGATAAAAAAGGCAAATACCAGGGACAAACAGGTGTCACGCCCCCCCGGATGTAAGCGCAGAGTAATCGCTCCAAATCTTTTTTCACCACAAGACACGATTGCAAGGTGGATGTAGGGGCGAGCCTTGGCTCGCCCACCGCTCCGGCTAGGTTTTGCGGGCGACCCGCCGACTATTATTACGGAGTTGCATGACTTTGTTGGTCCTACTTCTGCGGACGATCTACTCGATTTATGGAGTCAATGTATCGAATTCAGCACTAAGTATCTAATTCGGAGAGCGTGACCCTCCCCTTCTCCCCCTGTGGGAAAAGGGGCCGGGGGATGAGGGGTGCATTCCAACCGACTTCGATACACTACCAAGCGAAGTCAACCTTGACGACTTCACGTCTGTACAGCTAGAATCAGTGTAGTCGGGGCGATTAGCTCAATTGGATAGAGCATCCGGTTTACACCCGGAAGGTTATAAGTTCGAGTCTTATATCGCCCACCATGGAAGTACCTGACAGGTTCGCAAGTCGAGCCTGTTTTTTTGCGTCTCGACCGGATGGAAAGCCGATGCGGCTTTGGTCCAAGCCGCGAGCGCCGGCCCGCGCTGCTTGTCAATCACTTGTTGATTGTCTACAATACGACAAACCGAACAGGCAAACCATCGGTGGAGATGAAGTCAAACAACAGCACCCTGGAAGTGCGGAACCTGCGCACCTACTTTGAGTTGCCAGAAGGTACGCTCAAGGCGGTCGACGGCGTCGATTTCAATATTGCCGCTCATCAAACTGTCGGCATCATTGGCGAATCGGGCTCCGGCAAGAGTGTCACCGCCCAGTCTATCCTCCAGATCGTGCCGCCCCCCGGCACGGTTGAATCCGGCGAAATCCTGTTGCGGGGGAGCGACGGCGCAGTCCTGGATCTGCTCCAGCTAGACCCGCGCAGCCGGGAGATACGCGCCATACGCGGTGCGGAGATCTCAATGGTTTTTCAGGAACCGATGACCAGCTTGTCCCCGGTGCATACGATCGGGAAACAAATTATCGAGGCCATCCTGCTGCACATCACCAAAAACAAGCGCGAAGCCAAAGAACTCGCGCTGGATATGATCAACCGCGTCGGTATTTCCAACCCCGGCCAGCGATTTGACGAATACCCGCATCAATTGTCGGGCGGGATGCGCCAACGCGCGATGATCGCCATGGCCCTGTCTTGCAGTCCTTCGCTCTTGATCGCCGACGAGCCCACTACGGCGCTGGATGTCACGGTTCAGGCCCAAATCCTGGAATTGATGAAGGAGCTTCAAGAACAATTTGGCATGGCCATCATGTATATCACCCATGATTTGGGGGTGATCGCCGAAATCGCTGACGAAGTGAACGTGATGTACCTGGGGCGCGTGGTCGAGCGCGCCTCGACGATAGAGCTGTTCAAAAATCCCATGCACCCCTACACGCGGCGCCTGCTGAAGTCGATACCGCGTCTGGGCAATCGTGGCCGTGGCCGCCTCGATGCCATTCGCGGGAATGTACCCGTGCCCATGAATCCGCCGGCGGAGTGTGGATTCGCATCCCGTTGCGACGAGTTCATCGCCGGTACCTGTGATGCCGCTGTACCCGCCCTGGTTGATATGGGCGAGGGACATTTTGTGCGCTGCTACCTTCACAACGAAGAGAGTGAGCCGGTCTATGCTTGAGGGGATGGAAGAGCCCGCAAAAGAGCGGAACGAGGAAGTTTTGCTCGAAGTTCGGGATCTGAAGAAGCACTTTCCGATCGAAAAAGGATTCCTGCGCGCCGTACATGGGCATGTCAGGGCAGTCGACGGCGTCAGTTTTCAAATCCGCGAGGGCGAGACATTCGGGCTTGTCGGCGAATCTGGCAGCGGCAAGACGACGCTCGGGCGCTGCATTGTCCGAGCGATAAACCCCAGCGAAGGACAGATTATCTTCCGCCTTCCAGATGGGCAAGAAGTTGATATCGCCAACATGGAGAAAAAGGAGCTCCGAGAGGTCCGCAGGCATTTTCACATGATCTTTCAAGACCCCTACTCCTCGCTGGATCCCCGCATGACCGTCCTCGACATCATTGCCGAGCCAATCCGCAACAACAAGCTGCTGGCGGACAAGCGCCAAATTCAAGACCGCGTGCGCGAGCTAATGGATCGCGTCGGTTTGGATATCCGCCATCTTAATCGCTATCCACACGCCTTTTCGGGCGGGCAGCGCCAACGCATCGGGATCGCGCGTTCGCTCGCCCCCAGCCCGCGGCTGATTGTCTGTGACGAAGCGGTCTCTGCCCTTGATGTCTCGATTCAGGCGCAAATCTTGAACTTGCTCGAGGATCTGCAGGAAGAATTCGACCTGACATATCTATTCATCGCGCACGATCTTTCCGTGGTGGAGCATATTTCCGACCGCGTCGGGGTTATGTATGTGGGGCAACTGGTGGAATTGGCCGATACCGAAGCCCTATTTGCGGATCCCAAGCACCCATATACCGAAGCCCTGTTATCGGCCGTGCCAACTACCGACCCCGAGATCAAGATGGATCGCATCATTCTCCCCGGCGAAGTGGCGAACCCGGCTGATCCGCCCTCCGGCTGTTATTTCCATCCTCGTTGCCGTTACGCGCAAGACATTTGTAGAGAACAAGAACCGGCTTGGACCGAAGTTGGACGGGATCATTTCGCCGCCTGCCATTTTGCGGACGAGTTGGATCTGCGCGGTGTGGAATAGCCTATCCGATGGACTTCCTGCTTTTCTTCGTCGTTGCTTCGCTGGTGGGCGCTACCCTGGTCGCATTTGTGATTGTCCAGTCCACAAACCGGGCGTCGCATAAGGCCATCACCAGCTACTTCAAAGCCAGTGAGTTTATCCTCGAACATCATCGCCCGCCGCCGGAGTGGGTCATGACCGCGCCGGGGGGCTGGCTGAGGGCGCGCTCGATTCGTTCTGTCGGCAAGAGCGACGTCATGGCGCGGCTCGATGAGCTCATCGAGTTTTTCGAGAATTGCAGCTTTTTTGAAGACGAGTTCGCGCGCGAACAACTGCTGCTGAAATTGCGCCAAGAGCGGGAAGACTGGGGAAGCAAGCTACAGATCTAGCTTAACAAACACCCTTGTCATGTAGTTGGGGGATTGTCCGGTAGTATAAATTGTATCTAATGCAAACCAGAACGATACAGATAGATGGTCAATCCTTGCGCAAGACAACAGAATACAACGATATACGGAATAGTTAGCTCCCCTTCCTCCAATGCATTGAGGATTCCGCCCCCAGTGAGGCGCTGAGGACATGACAGGTTTTGACTTGGCGGAATACCGCTGCAAAACTTGTAATTTCTGTGGCCATTTCGGGCGACTCACAGAGTCGCCCCTACAAGGCTTGTCCGCTACTAAGAATCATACACATAGATAACGCAAACAGTACCAAACAATACAAAAAGGGAGCCGATCATTGCGAAAATCAACAAATTATTACATATTCCGCCAAGCTTAGCTCCCCCTCTCCCCTTGTGGGAGAGGGGGCTGGGGGGTGAGGGGTGAAAAAAGCGCGTTAGAATGACCCAGTACCCGACAAGCCCTGCCAGCGCGACATTCCTGGGTCCTTCTCGCCGCCCTGCGGCTGATCCCTATTCCAATTTGAGGACGCCCCACATACCCAATTCGGGAAGGATAATTGAGCTTCCGTCATCCGTGCCTTGGCAGTCAAGGGCGACAGGCTCCTTGCCCGGCGCGAAAAGCGCCGCGCTTGAAAATGACCGTTGAAGCATCGACTGCGCAATAGTCAGCCGAAGATTGTGAACGGTCTCGAATCGGTCGCTCTTAGGGTCATAATTGCTGTTGAGCAGATGGACGACTAGGGGCGCGTCTTGCGCGCGGGGCTGATGCCGCGGCAAGACAGTGATGTTTTCCGCGCCAGTGACGCCGATGTCATGACCCGCCTTCGCCAACAAGTCCGGCGCGCCGCTCCAGGTCGCCAGACGCTCACGCGCCTCTTGCAGCTTGGCTTCCTGCTCTTCTGTCAAGTGTGAAGGTTCAAAACGGACAACCGCGCGATAGGATGACAAATCCGCTTCCAGCAAATCGTCTTTGATCCATTCATCGCCCGCCACAATTATGCGATATGGCAGGTTGGCCCCGCTGAGCGCAATACAGGCTTTCACGAGATCCGTTCGTGGCGCGCTGCGGTTTTGACCGCCCAGGTGACCGCTGCTGAGCTGATCGCCTAGGAATTGCCGCACGGCCTTGTTGCTGAAAACGAGCGCGACTGAAGCGGCTGATTCATAGTCGTCGAATAGCGCCGGGTAGTCGCGCACGAAATGATAGAGGTCTTCATAGTCGCCCGGCTTGCTGTGATACCAGCGATCCGGTTCGCCGCGAAAACGCAGCGTCCACATTTTCTCCGGCGCCATGAAGACGTGTCCATGCGCATAAGCTTGCGCGATCCACAGTCGAATATGCCCGGGACGATCATTAATCCGGCAAGGTTCGAAGGCGCGCGGAACGCCCGTGATAGCGACAATGCGCTTGAGAGCGTCGGCCAGCTTGAAAGTATAGATCGGCTCCGTCGGCAAGATCTCGATCTCGGGCGCTTGATACTGCATTTCATTGGTGTAGAAGTCATGCGCGTCGACGGCATACATGAACTCCGCCCAATAATAGGGCGAATTCGAACTCATGGGCACAGTGTCGTCAAATTCCCGCGCATAACGCTTGAATTCGCGAAAGAGCCCGTTTATCTCTTTCCACTGGAAATCGAAATATTCTTTTGCCAGCGGAATGACGGGCGGGAACGCCAGGATTCGCGCCCGATACTTTTCGTCCGTGATGCCGCGTTCCCGCAA
The DNA here is from genome assembly GCA_026707745.1 of Chloroflexota bacterium. Lineage (GTDB taxonomy): Bacteria > Chloroflexota > Anaerolineae > Aggregatilineales > Phototrophicaceae > UBA6055. The sequence continues at coordinate 29,629 of JAPOWG010000011.1, read as the reverse complement.
GTAGTCCCCATAGTCGAAGGTCTCGAGATCGCCGATGCCCCCCGACATGATCTCCTCTTCACTCAAGCTGGCGCGCAGGTAATCGCGGAAACCAGCCATACAGTGCCGGCAAAAGCAGCCGCCATATCGGGCATTTAACGCGCCGATGGTAGGGATGGCCGAGTCAATCATCAGCCAGTCCGTGCCGGCTTGCATGACCCGCCGCAGTTGATACATCAGATAATGCCGGTAACCGGGCGCGTTTGTACAATAGTGGTAAGAGGGGTGCCCCTTGTAAGTGTGCTCCCACCAAGTGATCGCCGGTCGATCATTCAAATCGCGCACGGTTGATTCCATGAAATTGGAATCAAAATCAATCATGCCCATCCAGTCTGCATCCAGTTCCACGCGGCCCTGGAATTTGACGCCGCAGCGATGCGCCTCGTCGACATCGCGCATCATCTCTTCATCCGGCGGCAGGCCCCGTCGATCGGGTTCGGGCAAGAAGCCCCAGCCCAGACCGGTCGCGCGATATCGTCGATATACCTCCATGCCGCAAGGTCGCGTGATCAGCACATCGGATCTCTTAAGCGTCATCGCCCTACCCCCCTTGACCTACAAACGACTTATGTAGACATAATAGGCGCCTCGCAGGCGTCGCCGTAGCGGATTGCTCAGCCAGGTTTGCAACTTGGTCTGCCCGGCATCCAGTTCCACAAGGAATCTTACGCTCCTCGCGTTTTCTTGGCTGACGCGCGCATATTCGACGCCGTCGATCTCAAGGCGAGCGCTCGTGGCGCCTGCTCGTAAATCGGCTTCGCGCGGGTAAGCGCGCAATTCAACCTCGTATTGGCCGGCTTCCCGGACGTCAATCATCCAGAATCCGTTGGCATCGTGCGCTGAGTCCGAGATCCAATCTTGGCGCCAGGGCACCCTGCCCGCGGTGGGATGCCAATCCCGCGCCGAAAGCAGTACAGGATTCTCCTGGGCGGCGCCGATTGGAATCTGGACGTATCCTGAAAAAGGCTCCCGCAAGCTGTCCCACCAGGTCTCGTATTCACCGCGCAATTCCCGCACGACATCTGGATGCTCAGATGAAATATCGCGCTGCTGTCCCTGGTCGCTGGCAACGTCGTACAACTCCGTCCCCTTGATCAATCGCCAACCGTCGCGCAGAACGACACAGTCGCGCCATTTCTCCGGGCGGTCGGGCTGCAAATGAATAAACAGGGTTCGCCCGGCCGAGCGATCAGACTCGCCCAGCATTTGCGAGGCAAGACTCGCGCCGTCGAAGTCAACTTCCCCCTTCAATTCCAGTCCGCAAAGCTCTATCAAGGTCGGCAGCATGTCGACATGCGCCGTCAGCGAATTGACTAGACTTCCTTCGGGAAGTTCGCCCTTCCAGCGGAAAAAACAATTGACGCGGTGGCCGCCATCGTACATCGAGCCTTTCTTGCCGCGCATGCCCGCGTTGTAGCCCTCTCCACTTGCGGGATCGAAACCGGCCGCCGTGCCGTGATCGGCAGTGAAGATCACAATCGTGTTTTCATCGAGCTGCAACTCCTGCAGTGCTCGGAACAATTTGCCCATATTTTCGTCAAAATTCGCGATCATGCCGTAGAAGTTGGCGCGGTCTTCGGGGATCGCTAACTTTCTGTAGGGCGCCGCGTATTCTTCGGGAACGATATGCGGCGCGTGCATGGCATTCGTAGCCAGATACACAAAAAAGGGTGAACCCGGGTCGGCTTCAATGAATCGAATCGCTTCGTCGAAAAAGACGTCCGTGCAGTAACCCTGACAGCGAACCGGCTCGCCATCTCGAAAATAACAGTCATCTATATAATTATTGCCCCAATAGTCAGGTAGCTCCCCCACGCCCCCGCCGCGATGACAAAGGACTTGGTCAAAACCTCGAAATTGCGGCGCAAAAGGATAATTGTCACCCAAGTGCCATTTGCCGAACATGCCGGTGCGGTAGCCGTTCGCGGAAAAGACATCCCCCATCGTCATTGCTCTGGGGTCAAGGAGATGACGCCCGTGAATCACGTGCCAAACGCCGTTTCGCGCAGCGTATTGACCGGTCAAAAGCGCCGCGCGGGACGGGGAACAAAGCGGATCATGATGATGATCATCCAACTGAACGCCGTCGCGGGCCATCTGGTCCAGATTGGGCGTCTGTAGAATCGGATTGCCATGGCAACCGATATCGCCGTAACCTTGATCATCGGTGATGACAAATATAACGTTCGGTCTGTCGGGCATCGACCCGCTCCGCCTATTTAATAAACCCTCTTGCTCATGCCAGGAGAGGATATGTTATTTTTTGTGAGCGCGGCAATCCTGTTCGCTGCCGCCGAGCGGCTGTCAGACGAAGGCTAGACAAAACCTCGCGGCTGATCGTCGCGCTGCCAACGGACGAGGAAATCCCAAGGCTCGTCAATATCATGCAAACCCAAGGGATCACGCGCCTGCCATGTCGCGTGCGCGCTATAAGTGGTGACGTGGCTCAAGCCCCAGGTCAATCCGGATAGCGGATGCGCGTCGTCCTCCGCATTGACGCGCAAGGCGCCCGCGGCTTGCGGCGGTTCGATGATGGTCGATTTGACCTCGAAATTGATGCCGTCCGAGGCAAACTGAATCGAATTCTTCTCGGGTCCGCAGCGGGTAATCAAGCCGCCAACGCCGCCCGCGTAATTCCAGACCATCACTTCGTGACCGCTGTTGGTAATCGGGTTTAAGGGCGACTTGGCGTAGGGTCCCAAGGGATGCTCGGCGATAGCGACGCCCCATTTGGATTCCATATTGCTATGGCCGATTCCCTCGCCTTTGAAGTACAGCCAGAACTGATCCTCGCGGAAAAGCAAGGCCGGATCATGAACGCGCAAACTGTCGAAACTTCCTTTTACCGTCGCTTGTTCCGGATAGGCGCGGCTGTCAACTTCGCCTGAGGGATCGGGCTCGACCACGGGCGCCGGGCTCTTGGTCCAGGGTCCCGTCGGATGATCCGCCCAGGCGATGGCGATCGATTCCGGCGTGCAGCGATATGTAGGCGAGCGCGTCACCTGGTAGACCAGATAGTATCGGCCCTCATGCGCCAGCACATCGGGCGTGAATACGCTGCGCTCGTCGTAACTGCCGGCGGCTCCCCGTTCGACAGCCGGTCCTCCCTCTACCCAGGTGTAACCGTCGGCGGATGTGGCATACCAAACATCGGATAGATCCCAGGGCATGGCGGGCAAGCTGTCCGTCGCTCGCTCGTGACCGACCGGCACGCAAGGGTGCGCGGCCCGCGTGTACCAAACGTAATAAAGGCCGTCAACCTGTATAATGCAACTGGGATCGCGGCGGACGATGCCCTTTTCGTATCCCAAGCCGGGCGCTAACTCATAGCGGAATCTTGTGAACCAGGGATTATGTTTATCTGCTCCGTTGAAGCGTTCCATCGCCGCGCTTTTTGCCATTGTCTTCCTCGCCGCAAGTAAAATATGTGGCATGACGATTTCGCCATGCCACATAGCGTTCGCGCTTTATGTTGTGAAATGTCAGCTACCGTCTTCGTAGTACCACTGCTCGGGCATGAACATGACCCATTGGCGGTAGCTGAAGCTCCAAAGCCCCTCGGTATCGTTCGGCGGCGTGTTCTTGAGCGTCTTCCTGAAGAGCAAGGGCTGCGGAGGACGCTGCACAGTGCCGATCTGGTAGAGACCGCGGAAGGTCATGTCGTGGAATTGCTTGCCGATCTCCAGATAGGAATCCGAGCCATAGGGCTGCTGCAACCAAAGCTGGCTGAGATCCCACAGTTCCTTGATGTCCTCAGGTGGCTCGGTCCCTTTGGCTCCGCCCGAATTCAGCCAGTCGAACCACTCCTTCGAGCCGGCGCGCGCCCCCCAATTGGGACGGATATTGCCGATCGCGCCGGAGAATTCGCCAATATCGACGATATCCAAACCCCAACCGGCGATATCGTGCCCGCCCGTGCCGCGCAATTCCGTGTACAAGCCGCGTTCGATCAACTTCAACTGGGACTTAACGCCGACCGCGTTCCAGTAAGAGACGGCCAATTCGGCGATCTTGCCCCAAGCCTCCTCCGGAACAGCCACCTGCATGTTGATGAACAGGGTCTCGCCATCGGGACGCAAACGGAAACCGTCGCCGTCGCGTTGATCCAGGCCGATTTCGTCAAGCAGTTCGTTGGCCCTGTCGGGATCGTATTCGGCGAAGTGATCGGTCATCCAGGGCTCGTAGAAATTGGAGTCCGGCGTCGGCGCCGATTGTGATGGCGTGGCCAAACCGAAATAGATCAATTCGTTGATCTCGTTACGGTCGATGGCCACCGACATCGCCTGGCGGAAGCGTACATCGTTGAAGATCTCGCGCATGACGGGATCGGGATGCGTCAGATTGAACATCATGCTGTATTCGTTGCCGCGGTTATACGTGACCAGCGCGACGCGATAGCCGCCGGCCTCTTCATTTTCGCGGTAGGTGGGGACGCTGAGCAATTTTCCCCAGCCGAAGTGGCTGTATTCCCCGGCGATGGCGCGCAGGTCTTGCACTTGGAGATCTTCCACCAGGACGCGCCGCAGCCCATCGGTATAGGGCAACTGATTGCCGGCGATATCCACCTTGAAGAAGTAGGGATTGCGCTCGAAGTTCTTGTTGCCGAAGGAGTCTTCCCCGGCGTACATAAATGTGTTCAGGGTCGGTATGCCGACAATTGTATCGGTAGCAGTTGTGCCGGTGTGGGTATTCGGGCGCAAGCGCGCGTTCAACATCTGCGACCAGCCGTCAAAGCCTTCGTCCGCCGCTAACTTGTCGGCATCGGGATTGTATTTGATGTGGAACTGCTTGAAGTAATGCGCCGCGCGGAAACCGCGATGGCGCGGATTGCTGGCCATGCGCACAATCATTGACGGATGCGGGATGGCAAAGGTGTAACGCACCGTGGTCTCGTCAATGACCTCCAGCGTGGGTTTTTCGCCGCCCGGGCGCCATTCGCCGGGAATGCCGCCGGTTACGTCTTGGTCCCACAGAATGTCCTCGAACCAGAATCGGAAGTCTTCCGATGTGAAGGGATGACCATCCGACCACTTGTGCCCTTCGCGCAGGAATACGGTCAACTGCCTCAAGTCGTCGGAAACCTCATATCCTTGCGCAATATTGGGGATGATTGACTGTAAATCGGTGTCGATGGTGAAGAGCTTCTGCATCACCATTTCCGAGACGTCCCAGCCGCAGCAGGTCGGGCTGGTCGCCGGACCAGCCAGTTCGCCGCCGTAGACGCCGATCGAATCGAGCGGTTCGACAACTACCGGCTCATCGGGCAAGCGTTCATCGACCGGGGGCAACTCACCGGCCGCCACGCGGTCCGCCAAGAGCGGCGACTCGCTGTAAGAAGAACCGACCATGTTGCCGGTTGCGCTCTCATAGGCGCTGGGCGATCCATATTGCTGAGGATACGTCTTTTCGCTGATGCTTTGCCCGAAGGCAAGCCCGCTGACTCCCAAAAGAACCAGCGCAATAAACAGTATTCTTGACAGTTTCATATTGTTTTCCTTTCATCCGGAAACCAAAAGGGATTGACATTATACGCCAATCCCTTTGCTCTGTCACATATTGGGCGCCTTACATGCCGCCCTCAAAGTACCATTGCTCCGGCAGGAACAAGACCCACTGACGATAGCTCCAGCTCCACTGGCCGGTAGTATCGTTGGGAGGCGTGTTCTTGAGGTTCTTCTTGAACAGAAGCGGTTGCGGCGGACGCTGAATGGTGCCGATCTGATACAAGCCTTCCATGGACATCTTGTAGAACTGCTTGCCCAATTCCAGCCATTCGTCGGAACCGTAGGGCGCATCAAGGAAGTCTTCGCCGACATTCCACAAATCTTGGATCTCCTGCGGCGGTTCCATACCGTTCTCGCCATCGCTTTGCAGCCACTGCCGCCAGAGATGACCGGAAGCGCGGGCTCCCCAGTGCGGACGCAGGTTCGTCAAACGGGTAGCCACTTCGCCGATATCGACAATGTCCAGGCCCCAAGCCGCCATGTCAACCTGGTTGCCATTGCGCAATTCACGATACAGGCCAATTTCGATCAGCTTGTAATTGGTCTTGACGCCGACAGCGTTCCAGTAGTCGGTCACCAATTCGCCGATTTTGCGCCAGGCGTCTTCCGGTACCGAAACCTGGAAGTTAATGAAGAGCGTTTCGCCATCCGGGCGCAGGCGGAAGCCATCGGCATCGCGCTGGTCGAGACCCATTTCGTCGAGCAATTGATTCGACAGATCGGGGTCGAATTGCGCGTAATTGCTTGTCATCCAGGGTTCGTAGAAAGCCGACGCCGGCACGGGCGCTGCTTGAGAGGGATTGGCCAATCCGAAGTAAACCAATTCGTTGATCTCTTCGCGGTTGATGGCCACGGACATGGCCTGACGGAAACGAATATCCCAGAAGATCTCGCGCAAGCCCTCATCTTCGGTGGTGAAGTTGAACATGATCGAGTATTCGTTGCCGCGGCTGTATTCGGCCAGCGCGGTACGGTAGTTGCCGGCTTCTTCGTTCTCGCGATAGGTCGGGAAGCTCAAAAGCGTACCCCAGCCATAGTGGCTGTATTCGCCCGCGATACCCTTCAGATCTTGCACTTGCAAGTCCTCAACCAGAATGCGCCGCAAGCTATCGGTGTATGGCAACTGATTGCCTTCGACATCCACCTTGAAGAAGTAAGCGTTGCGTTCGTAGATCTTGTTGCCGAAGGAATCTTCACCGGCGAAGACAAAAGTGTTCAAGGTTGGCGCAAATGGATCCGTCTCTGAACCGAGATTCCAGGTAAAGGTGTAGGGGTTGCCCTTGGCGTTGAACATCTGGACCCAGTCGTCGAAGCCCGCTTCCTCCGCCAGCGCATTCGCGTCGGGATTGTAGTCGATATGGAGTTGCTTGAAGTAATGCGCCGGGCGGAAGCCGCGATTGCCGACTTCACTGCCTAATGCGACAACCAAACTGGGATAGGGTTCGGCATAGGTATAGCGCACTGTCGTCTCGTCAATGACCTCGAATGCCGGCAACTCGCCGCTGCGAGCCCAGGGACCGCCGGGCGTAGGCGTCAAATCGGTGTTTCCCAGGACATCTTCGAAATAGAAGCGGAAGTCTTCCGTTGTAAAAGGCTCGCCATCGGACCACTTGTGGCCTTCGCGTAAATGAATGGTATAGGTCCTTTGGTCATCCGAGATCTCAAATGCTTGCGCGATATTGGGGATGATGCTGGTCAAGTCGGTATCGATGGTCAGCAGCTTCTGCAAGCGCATCTCCAGCGCATCCCAACCGCAACAGGTGGGATTGGTCGAGGGTCCCGCCAATTCGCCGCCATAGTGGCCGACGGTCTCCAGGGGTTGCACCACCAAGGGCTGTGCCGGGAGCCGCTCTTCAACCGGCGGCAATTCGCCGGCTGCGACGCGTTCCGCGAGCATAGGCGCTTCGCCATAGCTGTCAATTGTGTCCCCGGTAGCGGCCGTATAAGCATCGAGGTCAGCATATTGGAAGGGATAGACCCGCTCGCCCATATCTTGCGCGAGCGCGCCCGTCGATATCAGCAACATGCTTGTGATCAGCACTAGAACAAAAATGATTCGTTTCATGGAACCTGTCCTTTCAAGTATTGGACTATCAAATGCGATTGCCATTGGAACATCCTGATTCGCCCTTCACCTCCTTGCATCACGCGCTTTCCCGCATGAGCGCACGAAGCGCCCGATAGGTAAAACTTGCGATGTATATTGTCCATTGTTGACAATTCAATCGCGTTTCTCCAAGCTCCCTCGATCATGATTCCATCAAGTCACTTCAAACTGACGCAGCGCATCGTGATCAAATGCCACCCCGTGCCCGGGTTTGTTCGACGCTCGCATGACGCCGTCATTCAACTCGGGTGGATTTTCCATAAAGCGTTCCAACCCAAAGCTGTGTACCTCCAGGTACGAAGCATTCGGAATCGCCCCCAACAAATGCAGGTGGATTTCGTGCACGCCATGCGATGTCACCGCCAAATTGTGCGCGTAGGCCAGCTTCGCCACCCGCATCCAGTTTGTGATGCCGCCTATGTTCGAGACATCCGGTTCTGGGAAGGCGATCATACCCTCCTCAATAGTATGCCTAAACTCATACACCGTATGCAAATTCTCGCCGGCCGCGACCGCTAAACCGCCCTCCCTGGCTATGCGCGCCATGCCTTTGTAGTCGTCGGGGATCGTCGGTTCTTCCAACCAAAAGACATCGTAATCGCGGAATCTGCGGGCGGCCTTGATCGCCGTTTCGGCCGTCCAGCGCATGTTGGCATCGACCATCAAGGGCATGTCGGGACCGATAAAATCGCGCACAGCGCGGACGCGCTGGACGTCTTCGCTAAGCTTGTCGCGTCCAACCTTGATCTTGATCGCTCGAAAGCCTTTGTCCATATTGCAGCGCGTCTGCTCTACCAGTTCCTCAGGTCCCAATTGCAAGTCAATGCCGCCAGCATAAGCCTTCGCTTGGCCGGAATGACCGCCCAACAGCTTCCAAAGCGGCGCCTTTTCCTGTTTGCCCTTGAGGTCCCACAGCGCGATATCTACCGCTGACATAGCGAAGGAGACCAGTCCGCCCCGCCCGACATAGTGCGTATGTCGCCACATCGAGTCCCAGATCTGCTCAATGCGCTCCGCGTCTTGGCCCAATAGCAGCGGTTTCAGGTCGACTTCTATCAGGGCGCGAATCGCCGCGCCGCCAACGCCGATGGTATAAGTGTATCCACAGCCCTCTAGGCCGGATTCGCTTGCCAACCTCACCATGACAACCTCAAAATGCGTCATCACACCATGAGACGCGTCCGTCATGGGGTGGGTCAAAGGCAAGTTATAGTGATGCGTATCAACAGAACGAATGCTTGTCGTCATCGTCTTCGCATGCTTGTTTCGCGGTCCGTTGCATGACCGCTGGGAATGGTCGCCGGTCCAAGAATATATTGCCCGACTGCAACTGAAATTATTCAATTCGCGCGCGATTGTCAAGTGTACATTGTTGACAATTTTCAGCGCCGCTGTTAAACTTTCTTCGTGTTTTCCTGGGTGCCCGCCAGATGAAAAGTTACGTATTTCAACGCTTTATCTACATGATTTTTTTGCTGTGGATGGTTTCTGTTGTGACGTTCATCGTCATTCAGTTGCCGCCCGGCGATTATCTTTCCACATATATTGCGCGCCTTGAACAGAACACCGGCGAACAACTTGAAGAAGAGATCGTAGAGGCTTTGCGCATGCAGTACGGATTGGATTTGCCGCTGCATTTACGCTACTTCAAGTGGTTCGGTCAGGTGCTGAATGGGGAGTTTGGCTTTTCCTACGACTATCAGCAGCCTGTTCGCGATCTGATCGGCGAACGGCTGATCTTGACATTCACCATCGCTATCCTCAGCGCGATCTTTACCTACGCGGTCGCCATTCCCATCGGGATCTACTCGGCCACCCACCAGTATTCCGTCGGGGACTATGTGGTATCTATCGTCGGTTTTATCGGCTTGGCGATACCCAACTTCATGCTGGCCTTGATCCTGCTATACATCGGGTTTAAGTCCTTCGGGCTGAACCTGACCGGGCTCTTCTCCCCTGAGTACCTGTACGCGCCCTGGAGTCTGGCAAAAATCGGAGATCTCGCCTTGCATCTGCCCATCCCAATCATCGTCGTCGGCACGGCGGGGACCGCTGGCATGATTCGAGTCTTGCGCGGCACCTTGCTGGACGAATTGAACAAGCAGTATGTCATCACCGCCAGGAGCAAAGGAGTGGGAGAAGTTACGCTACTGTTCAAGTATCCGGTCCGCGTAGCCCTGAACCCCATCGTTAGCAGCCTGGCTTGGCTCTTCCCCTCTCTGATATCTGGCGGGACTATCACTGCTATTGTGCTGGGCCTGCCAACAGCGGGACCAATGCTCTATCGCGCGCTCATCACGCAGGACACGTTTTTGACCGCGACCCTGTTGATGTTTGTCACAATCTTGACGGTGATCGGCACGACCGTCTCCGATATTCTTCTGGTGATCGTCGATCCGCGCATACGCATGGAACGCGCCGCGAGTTGAGAGGAAGACGATTTGTTACGCTTGATTGGCTTAAAGCGGTCCAAGGGAAAGTTAGAATCTGCCGAATTCAATGAGGCCTATTATCTTGCGTCGCAACGGCAACTGGTTTGGCGCAAGTTCCGCCGGCATCGCCTGGCCATGTCGTCGCTGTTGGTGATCATCTTTTTGTATTCGCTGGCCATATTCGCCGAATTCTTCACGATTAACGACTACCAGAAGCGCCACGTCAAATACGCCAAAGCGCCGCCGCAAGCATTGCATTTCATTGATGAGGCCGGCAATTTCCACCTGGTTCCCTTCATTTATCAGCTGAAACAGGAACTGGATATGGAAACCCTGCGGCGGAATTACACGGAAGATACCTCAGAACGTTTTCACTTGAGATTCTTTGTAAAAGGATTGCCCTACAAGCTTCTGGGCATATTAGATACAGATATTCATTTGCTCGGCGTTGACGCGCCCGGCGTCTACTTCCCTTTTGGCACCGATGAATTGGGACGAGATCTGTATTCTCGCACCATTGTTGGCGCTCGGATATCGCTTTCCATCGGCTTTATCAGCGTCGTCATCAGCTTTTGCTTCGGCTGTCTGATAGGCGGCATTTCCGGCTATTTCGGCGGCAAGGTCGATGTCGTCGCGCAGCGCGTCATCGAGTTCATTGTCTCCATTCCACAGCTTCCGTTATGGATGGCGCTTTCAGCGGCCTTGCCTCCCCAATGGTCATCCATACAAGACTACCTTGCCATAAGCACAGTTTTAGCAGTGCTGAGCTGGCCGCCGCTGGCCCGCGCGGTCCGCGGCAAACTGCTGGAATTGCGCGAAGCCGATTTTGTCATGGCGGCGCGTATCTCCAACATGGGCGACTACGAGATCATTGTCAAACACTTGCTGCCCTCATTCGCCAGCTTTCTGATCGTCGTCCTCAGCTTGTCCGTGCCGGGCATGATCCTTGCCGAGACCGCCCTGAGCTTCCTCCAAATAGGAATCCGCCCGCCCGCCGTGAGTTGGGGGGTTTTGCTGCAAGACGCGCAAAACATCCGTGCCTTGAGCCAGAGCCCCTGGTTGCTGATTCCCGGCCTCTATGTGATCGTGACCGTATTGAGCTTTAACTTCCTCGGCGACGGACTGCGCGACGCCGCCGATCCATATAAGCAGTAGCGCCTTCGTTTATCCAAGTACGGGGTCAGACCAAATGCCCGCGATTGAAATCTATCGCACCTTGCCAGAACAAATCGCAGCTCGCCTGCGACAAGATGTGCTGTCGAGCAAGCTCAAGCCGGGCGATCCCTTGCGCGAGATTGATCTTTCCGAACGATTCGGCGTCAGTCGAGGCCCAGTGCGCGAGGCCTTCCGTCAATTGTCACAGCAAGGCCTGCTAGTCTTGGAACCGAACAAGGGCGTGCGCGTGGCGCAAAACCCGAGCGTGGAAGTGCGACCCCTGGTCGTCGAGCTGCGCCGCAAGATCGAGGTCTTCGTGCTCGATAGTATTTTCGAACGCATCACCCCGGAAGATCTCGAACACTGGGACGCTATTCTGGCCGACATCAAAGCAGCTTGCGAATCCTCCGATGTCGATGCCTTGACCGAACACGATCTGCGCTTCCACCAGGCAATCATCCGCAGCCACGACGATAAAGACCTGTTCGCGCTCTGGCAGCCGATCGCCATGCGTATGATGATGCGCTACAATCGTCTCGACGACATCATGGAGAGCTACCGTGAGCATAAGCGCATTCTGGACGCGATTCGCGCCGATGACAAACAAGTCGCCATCAAGGCGCTGGAAGACAATATACAGTAGTCGGCTCAGTGTGGTTTCCTGTGCTTCCGCACCCTCCATCAAAATTGCCAATATTCTCTGCTCGAAAGGGCCGCTATCGACCAAAAGTAGCAACAACAAAGTCCTGCAACGCCAAAGCAAATCTTGGCCGTAGGGGCGAGCCTTGGCTCGCCCCTCTAGGGCTTGTCCGCTACTAAAATTCATACACATAGATAACGAAAACAGCGCCGAAACAATACAAAAAAGGAGCCGATCATTGCGAAAATCAACAAATTATTACATATTCCACCAAGCTTAGCTCCCCCTCTCGTAGTGCTGTGTCGGCGGTCAGTGTCTACGCGACCTACGCGCACCCCTTGTAGGATTTCCGCCCCCCGCTTAGCGACTGATGACATGACAGCTTTGATCCGATTGGCTATGAAAGCTACAGGACAACGATCACAAGCATCTTATTGGGCGAAAGTTGTAAGGCTTGTCCGCTACTGCAAATAATACACATAGACAACGGAAACAGTACCGAAACAATACAAAAAAGGAGTCGATCATTGCGAAAATCAACAAATTATTACATATTACACCAAGCTTAGCGCCCCCTCTCCCCTTGTGGGAGAGGGGGCCGGGGGGTGAGGGGTAAAAAAAGCGCGTCAGCGTGACCCAGTACCGGAAAAGCCTTACAATCACCCTGCGATTTCTTGCACGACTTAATTAGAATTGCGGAAACTTTGCATTAACGAGGGGACCCCAAAATGGCGCAAGCGACATTCTACGAAGGCGATCGAACGATTCGCCTGGGCGAAAGCGAGCCGATCGAACCCGGACCGGGCGAAGTACAATTGGGGGTCTCCCATTGCGGCATCTGCGGAACCGACTTGCACATATTCCATGGGGCCATGGACGGCCGTGTCACGATGCCTGCTGTGCTGGGCCATGAAATGTCCGGCACGGTAAACCAGGTCGGACCCGGCGTCGCCGATTTTGCCGCCGGGGATCGAGTCGTCGTAATGCCCTTGGCGCCCTGCCATGATTGCCCGGCCTGCGCTGCCGGACATAGCCACATTTGCCACAATCTTAACTTCCTTGGCATAGACACGCCGGGGGCCTTTCAATCCTATTGGACTGTGCCCGCCGAGACATTACACCCCTTGCCGGGGCGCCTGTCCTTAAAGCACGGCGCCTTGATCGAGCCGCTGGCGGTTGCCTGTCACGATGTGCGCCTGGCGCAGGTCAAACCGGGTGATCATGTAGTTGTAGTCGGTGGCGGCCCCATAGGCATGCTGGTTGCGCTGGTGGCCAAGCAATATGGCGCCGAAGTGATCGTTTCTGAAATCAATCCATATCGCGTGGCGCTGGCCCGCGACTTGGGCTTGACAGCCGTGAATCCGGGGGAAGTTGACCTGGTCAAGCTGGTCATGGAAGGGACGAATGACGCGGGCGCCGACATTGTCTTCGAAGTATCGGGATCAGCGGCGGGCGCCGCGATAATGACCGAATTGCTGCGCGCGCGCGGTCTGGCGGTGGTCGTTGCCATCTTCGCCCAAAAGCCGGAGATAGACTTGTTCCGGTTCTTCTGGCGAGAACTCCGTTTGAAGGGCGTGCGCGTATACGAATCGCGTGATTTCGCCGATGCCATCGCTTTGGCAGCCCAGGGCGACCTGCCGCTTGACCGGTTGATCACCGATATACGACCGCTCAGCGCCTTGAAGTCGGGTTTTGAAGATATGGAACGCGGTGGAGATGTCATGAAGATACTGCTGGAGCTGTAAATGAACGTACTCGATCAGTTTCGCCTGGATGGGAAAACGGCGCTCGTCACCGGCGCTCGCCGGGGTATCGGCATGGCAATGGCGGTCGCCCTGGCGGAAGCGGGCGCGGATATCATCGCTGTCAGCGCCAACATGGAAGCGAGCGGAAGCGCGATAGAAAAAGCAGTGAAAGCCCTCGGCCGTCGATTCGCCGCTTACCGCTGCAACTTTGCCGACCGCCAGGACCTGTATAGGTTTATCCAACGAGTCAAAAGCGATCAGCCGGGCATAGACATCCTGGTCAATAACGCCGGCACAGTGCTTAGGGAACCGGCCGAGCGGCACCCGGACGAATACTGGGACAAGATCATCGAGACCAATTTGAGCGCGCAGTTCGCGCTCAGTCGCGAGCTGGGCAAGGATATGCTGGCTCGCGGAAGCGGCAAAATCATATTCACCGCCTCACTCCTTACTTTTCAAGGCGGGATCACGGTGCCCGGATATGCCGCCAGCAAAGGCGGCGTCGGCCAGTTGACCAAAGCGCTCGCCAATGAATGGGCGGGACGCGGCATAAACGTCAATGCCATCGCCCCGGGCTACGTGCGTACTGATGTTACCGAAGCGCTGCAAAACGATCCGGAGCGCTACCAAGCGATCTTGGAGCGGATTCCGGCTGGGCGCTGGGGCCATATTGACGACTTCAAAGGGCCTGCGGTATTCCTCGCCTCCCCCGCTTCCGATTTCGTCAACGGCGAAATCCTGGTTGTCGACGGCGGCTGGATGGGGCGCTGACGAGGTCTTGACGATTTAGAGGCGTCGCAAAGACAAAACTAGGTTCCGAATGTCGGCGCGTCAGCGCCGCTTTGCTCCCGCAGAATCCGTTCTTTCCACGCCGCGGGCAATTCTGTCGCCCGCTGGAACCAAGTGTCTTCGCTATAGCGGACGTTGCTTCCCTTAAATTCGGGTCGGTGGCTGTCCCGGCTTAGATCACAATCGAAGCGAATAATATAGCAGCCCTGGTCGGGACCTCCCCCAAGCGGATTGATATGACATAGGCCCCATGTGACGCCGCGCCCGTCGCCATTGTCCGCAAAAGCATCGGGGCAGAAGGGACCCGGCGCCACTGGCGGCATCGTGACCAGCGCTTTCGGTTCGAAATTCAAACCATCGGACGCATATTGGACGGTGTTCTTTTCCGGTCCGTCAAGAATAAGCAAAGAGGCGATCCCACCCTCCCAGGGCCACAACATGGTTTCGTGCCCCGAATTGGAGACCGGGTTCAACTCGGATTTCACATAAGGCCCCTCGGGATCTTCGGCGATCGCGACGCCCTGCGCGCGCAGCAAATTGCCGCGCGATTTGTCGGCGGGCGCACCCTTGTAATAGACCCAGATCTTTCCTTGATATATCAGCGGATAGGGATCGTGAATGGCGCAACTGTCCCACTCGCCGGGACCACCCTGTTCAATGACCGGGCGATCGAGCCGCTTCCAGGGTCCATCAGGCGAATCCGCCCAAGCCATGCTGACGTTGACACAGTCGTTGGGGCGCCACATGGTCGTGAATGTCTGATAGTAGAGATAATATCGTCCGCCATAAACCAAAATATCCGGGGTTGAAAGCGAGCGATCGCCGTAGCTGCCTTTCGGCGCGCGCGGAACGGCCACGCCCTGTTCTCTCCAATCGAATCCGTTCTTTGAGGTGGCATAACAAATATCCGCCAGATCCCAATCCACAACCGGGGTTTCGTCGTTCGCCCCGTCAATCTGGTTGCGCCCCAAGGGATTGTATCTCGTACGACGGCGTGTATACCAAACATAATAGCTATCGCCGATCTTCAAGACTTTAGACGGGTCCCGGCGCGAAACCGACAACTCGGATTCGTCTTTGCCAATGCCGCTGATACGGGAATACCTGAACGTGGTGTAAAATGGATTCCCAATATCCTGATCCGCGGTCCACATCTCGTAAAGTCGTTGCGTGGCCGCGCTCAATGGACGGTCAGTCGGCATCTTCCCGGGCAAACGTCCCGGAAACGCGGATTGAGGTCCTGTACCTGTTTTCATGTCGACTCCATGTATCGCAGCAAGCAATTGCAAGCCATTGGCAGCTTCACTATAATTTGTCAATTGTAGACAATTGACAAATCGGTGTCAACGTAGGGTGGGACGCGATGAATAGTGCCGACTATATCGTAGTGGGCGCGGGATCTGCAGGCTGCGCGCTGGCTTGCCGCTTGAGCGAAGACGGGGCGCATTCCGTGCTTTTGCTGGAAGCCGGCGGACCCGACCGCCAGCCGGATATTCATATCCCGGCGCGCTTTTCCAATCTCTTTCACACGGACCTGGACTGGGACTACCAAACCCTGCCGCAGCCCGGCCTCAACAACCGCCGCGAATATGTGCCGCGCGGCAAAGTCTATGGCGGCACCAGTTCGATGAACGCCATGGTCTTTCAGCGTGGCCATCCGGCCGATTACGATGCCTGGGCCGCCGGGGGCAATGAAGGCTGGACCTACGCAGAACTACTGCCCTACTTCCGCAGAATGCAGCACCAGGAACGCGGAGCCTCACAACATCACGGGGTCAACGGTCCCATCAATGTGGCCGACCTGCAAGATCCCAATCCCCTGAGCTCGGCTTTCGTCGAAGCCGCGCTCGAATTGGGATTCGCGCATAACGAAGACTTCAATGACGGAGAGCAAGAGGGTTTCGGCCTCTATCAGGTCACGCAGAAGGCCGGCAAACGACATAGCGCCGCTGTTGGCTACTTGCATCCAGCGCTGGAACGGGAAAACTTTACCGCCCTGCCCTTTGCCCACGTAACCAGGCTGCTCTTTGATGGGCTTCGCTGCGCCGGGCTTGAGTACCGGCGCCGGGGAGAAACCCTAACTGCCGCCGCGAACAAAGAGGTTATCCTCTGCGGCGGAGCGCTGAATTCTCCGCAACTGTTGCTGCTTTCCGGCATTGGCCCTGCCGCACATCTCTCGGAAATGGGCATCCCGCTGGTTATGGATCTGCCCGGCGTCGGTCAAAACCTGATGGATCACATGCAGGTCCCCGTCGCCTATCATTGCAAAGAGCCGGTCACTCTGGTCGCCAAGGACGACCCGCTTCAAGTGGAGCTCTATAACCGACGCAAAATGGGTCTGCTCACCTCCAATCTGGGCGAATCCGGCGGATTTCTGCGCTTGAAACCGGGGTCACGCTCCCCGGAATTGCAATATCACTTTGGACCGGACTGGTTCATCCGTCATGGATTCGAAAGTCCCAAGGGGCACGGTTTCACTATCCTGGCCGGATTGGTCGCCACCAAAAGCACTGGTCAACTCAAGCTGCATTCAGCTGATCCCTTGGCGCCGCCATCGATAGACTTCGGCTGCTTGAGCCACGATGACGATGTTGAGGTTTTGCTTCATGGCGTCAAGCTGGGGCGGGAGCTCGCTGCGGCAGACGCCTTGGAACGCTATTGCGGCGAGGAGTTTCTGCCTGGCGCTGATGTAGTTTCCGACGAGGCCTTGATTCATTACATTCGTGAGTTCGCGACTACTATTTATCATCCCGCTTGCAGTTGTCGCATGGGCGGCGATTCTATGTCTGTCGTCAACGATCGCCTGCAAGTGCATGGCCTTGAAAGCTTGCGGGTAGCCGATGCCTCAATCATGCCGTTTATTGTCAACGCCAACACCAACGCGCCTTGCATGATGATCGGCGAGAAGGCGGCCGATCTGATTCTTAACCAAGGATGACATAAGGATGCAAGATGAAACCGAATGACAGCGACAGGCCCCTGCTGCCGGGCGAGCCGACCGCAGCAAAGCCGACCGATCGCCCGCTGAGCCGGGCCACGCATCGGCTTTACGACAAGTGGGGTCGCTTTCAAGACGCCACCAGCGAGTTCTACACGACCTTCAAATACAGCCGTATTTCAGGCATCGGCAAAGAGGAAGGCCTGACCCGGCGCGATCCCACAACGGTACTGCGTATTGATGGGACTTATTTCGTCTGGTACACGCGGCGGCAGACCGACAAGGACCGGGATCACAAGAACATGCCGCCCTTTCGAGAACAAACATGGGATACGCCGGTCTATGATTGGGACCTGGCTGAAATCTGGTATGCCACATCGCGGGACGGCTTCAACTGGCAAGAACAAGGCCTCGCCGTCGGCCGCGGTCCGCGGGATGCCTACGACGGTCGATCGGTATTTACCCCCGATGTGCTGATGACGAATGAGGGATTCTATCTCTATTATCAGGCAGTTGATTACCCCTATACCCACCGGACGCGCAACACAATCGGCATGTCATGGGCGGATTCGCCTCACGGTCCCTGGCGCCGCGCCGAGGCCCCGGTATTGACGCCGGGGCAAATGGGCGGATGGCTTGGCGATGATGACTCCGACGACGTCATCCGATATGGGGATTGGGACAGCCACAAAGTACATGATCCCTTCATATTGCTGCGGGATGGGCGGTATTGGCTCTACTACAAAGGCCAGCCAATGGGCTGGACGACGAAATACGCTGAGGGAATCGCCTGGGGGCTGGCCATTTCGGATTCGCCCGAAGGACCCTTCATCAAGTCAACTTTGAATCCCGTGACCAATAGCGGCCACGAAACCTGTCTCTTCCCCTACGGCGAAGGGATTTTGGCAATATGCGGCCATGACGGTCCGGAAAAGGACACGATTCAATACGCCCCGGACGGGCTCAACTTTGAAGTCGTCGCTCATGTGAATCTTCCGCCCCTGGCGGCAGGGCCCTTCGCGCCTGACTCGTACAGTGATAGCAAGGATGGCAATGGCATCACCTGGGGCCTGTCGCATATCGCCACGGAAGAGTTAAAGACCGGCAACTCATATCTCCTCCGTTTTGACTGCAACCTGCGCCGCGATCTGGAACGTCCCGGCTTCCGCGCGACAAACATACGTTATCCCGAGGACGTATTCTTCTCGCCCGATATCGAATTGAATGAGCTGAACAAAGGACCGCGTACCTTCAGCAACGAACCCGAGCGCCCGGAGGAATCTCGGCCGTCGAAGCCGCTCAGCGCGGCGACGCGGCGCGTTTACGATACCTACGGCATCTACAAAGACCAGCGTAGCGACTTCTTTTCGGCCTTCAAATACTCGCGAATCACGGGCATCGGCAAGGAAACCGGCGTCACCAGGCGCGATCCGTCCAAGGTGATCCAGGTCGGTGATCAGTATTACGTTTGGTATTCGCGCCGCCAGACCGCTGAAGGCTGGATGGGCATTGAAGCCGCTACCGAAACCAGGCCGGCCTGGGATTGGGATATGGCGGACATCTGGTACGCGGTGTCGCCCGACGGATTCCATTGGCAGGAGCGAGGACCCGCTGTCCAGCGAGGCGCAAAAGGCAGCTACGACGATCGCGCGGTCTTCACGCCGGATATCCTTGTCCACAAGGGCAAATACTATCTCTATTACCAGGTCATTCAAGGCGTCTGGAAACACCGATCCCTACATCAGATAGGCATGGCCTGGTCCGCCTCGCCCGAGGGACCCTGGACCAAATGCGAGGAGCCGGTCTTGAGACCCGGGCGGCGTGGAGAATTTCTCGGAAATGCCGATGATGCCGACGCCATTGCCGGCTTCGGCGATTGGGACTCGCACAAGTTGCACGACCCCTACGTATTGACGTATCGCGGCCAAATCTGGCTCTATTACAAGGGCGTCCAATTCGGCAGGACTTATCGGCACGATCTCGGTATCGGCTGGGGAGTCGCCACGGCGGAGGATCCCGGCGGTCCTTTTGTCAAGTCCCCGCTAAATCCGGTCACAAACAGTGGTCACGAGACCTTTCTCTACCCTTTTCGCGAAGGCATCGTGGCCATCACCAGTCTCGAAGGGCCGGAAAAGAACACGGTTCAATTCGCCCCGGACGGCCTGAACTTCGAGGTACTGGGCAAAGTCTCGGTTCCGCCGATCGCCGCCGGCCCCTTCGTGCCCGACGCGTTTAGCGACAACGGCGACGGACGCGGCGTGACCTGGGGACTATCGCATATCCACCATCAGAATGATGGGCGCATGGCCAATAGCTACCTGGTCCGCTTCGACTGCAATCTGAGCCGCGATATCGACCGCGCCGACTTTTACCGCGCCTGGAATTACCGTTTCCCCGAATCGGTCTACTTCAGCAATGACTTTCGCTTGAATGACGCGCTGAAATCCGAAGCGCTTGAACTCATGCGTCAAATCGACGAAGACACAGCTTGCCCCGATTAACCCGTCTACAAGGCTTGTCCGCTACTGAATATCATACGCAGAGATAACCTGCACAAATAGCGGTCGATCCTTGTGAAACTCAACAAATTACTCCGAAGTCCACTAAGTCTAGCTCCCCCTATCCCCTTGTGGGTGAGGGGGCCGGGGGGTGAGGGCTGCAAAACAACTGCGAACGCCACGCTACCGCACAAGCCTTACAGCGACGACTAGCGAAAGCGAGCAACGACACTATGCAATCAAGGCTTTTGAGCGACCAGGCTGAACATCAAGGGAAATCCTCGCGGCAGATGTTCTGGCATGCCAAAGCGTCGACCGCCCAGTTCCCGCATGTCGGCCATCGGCCTGAAACCGTTGCAATGAGCGTATTCGCGAAATCCGACCAGCCTAAGTCCCGCCGAGAGCAAAGCCGTAATAACATCCGCCATGCCCCACAGATACTCCACCCCGGGATGTGGATTGACAAAGTCCTGGATGCCATCTTGCAATGCATCCGTCTCGCCTGTCACGCCTGTCCAGGCGACATAATCGCCAATGCCGGACTCGAATTCGACATAGGAACCGCCCATATAGTCATATTTCAACTGCCAATCCTCGCCGAACATGACCAGGGCGGGATGGAAATCGACGAAGACAAATCGCCCGCCAGCCTTCAGACAGCGATGAATGCCCTTTCCCCAGGCCTCCAGATCCGACAACCACACCAGGGCGCCATAAGATGAGAAAACCAGATCATACTGAGTCCGATTCCCCGCGAAAAAGTCGTAAATGTCGGCGCGGATGTACTCCGCCGGAATGCCGCTATCGCGCGAAAGCTGCCGCGCGAAACCTATCGCCTCGTCGCTGATATCAACGCCGGTCACCATAGCGCCCAGATGATTGGCGATACTCAAGCTGTCCTGACCGCAATTGCATTGCAGGTGCAGCAGCGTCTTGCCGGCAATGTCACCCAGCAGATGGATTTCTTCCTCAAACAGCGTACTGCCCCCGGACCGGAAGAACCCAGCCTGATCGCCTTTGTGGCTGTTGTGCGCTCTTGTAGCTTCGTTCCAGGACAAACGGTTGATTTCGTGATGGACCTTGTTCGGCATGTTGTTGCTTTCTCCACAGGAAGTTGTTGCCGACCGTGAAAGATGATTCTAGTTCCGCCGTATAGCCCTTGCAAGCAGGGTATTGTATCGACATCGGTTGAAACTGAAATTATCTGCTTCACCACAGCCGCTCGGCGCGTAACCGGCGATTTTGGGCTACCTCGCTCACACAAAATAATAGACCTGCTCGGCTACCGCAGATCGCGGTTTATTGAAAAAGATGCGCAAAAGCAAAGCCAATAAAGTAATGCAAATTTGCAAAAGAGTAAGGAATTGTAGGGGTGAACGCAGGGCAATTGCATCAAAATGAGGCGACTGACACGGTAGTAAATTGGACTGACTATTAACCACCGAGAGCACTGAGGGCACCGAGAAAAGCAAAGTTCATATCTCATATCATATTTCAGGCTTGCTTTTCAGCCACAGGTGAAGTTTCGCTGGCAACTTTGCCGTATTCCGGTGACGGAATTAGAGGGAAAGTCGACAAACGCCCCTGAACTCGGTGCTCTCGGTGTCCTCGGTGGTTAAGATTTCTGTTGCAACCGAAATAGATAGGCCACCTGAATGCGCCATCCTTGCTTGCCGCCGCCCGGATGTCTATAATGGAATGACAAAAGAGTTGAGACAGTTGTTGCAGATGGTAGACCTGTCGCAATTCGCAGCGCCCGTCGCGCGAGAAAAACAATCCCACGCGCCGCTTGATAGTCGTGAAGAAGAGGCCATGCGCCTGCGCGCAAAGATCGGCGGCGTCCTCATACGGCAGAGCCGCCTGGCTGCGTCGCGCTCAATTGAAGACTGCGCTGATCGTTTGCAGGTGTCGCCGGAACTGGTAGCTGCTTGGGAATACGGGGATGACCTGCCAAGCCCGCCCCAATTGGAACGCTTGGCCAGCTACTTGAATGTGCCAGTCAGGTCCTTATCGCAAGATCATGAGCCGATCGAAATAGCGGATGTCGCTGCTGAGCGCGACCAGTCCCTTGCCTTGCGACAGCGCCTTCTCGGGGGGCTGTTGCGCGTTGCGCGAGATCTAAAGGGAATGAGTATTGCGCAGTTGAGTGAAATGACTGCGATTGACAAAGGCCTTCTGCAAGCATACGAATACGGCGAGCGGGTGATTCCGATGAACCATCTGCTGCTCCTGGCAAACGCCCTCGATCGCGACCTCGAATACTTTCTGGAGAGCGGATACACGTCGGACGCGGAAACCGAGCCTGAATCAGCGCCGGCCGCGCCGGTCGCCAACACCGAAGACAAACCGAGATTCGCCGTCGACCAGAAAACCCAAGGCATTATCAAGCTGGCGGTCGCCTTTAGCCAAATCCCCAGTGAAGAACTGCACAGGATCGCAGATGCCTTACTCTCGATCTCCAGAGCAAAGTCCGGTCCCAACGGTGCTTGATCCGCAAAGCATGGCGTATGTGCAAGTAAGTAATGAGAAAAGCTGGCGAAGTACAGAAAGACACAAAATAATCGAAAATTGTAGGGGCGACTCTGTGAGTCGCCCGATATTCCTTCAGTTTCTACTCGGCGGGCGTCTCAGCGGGTCGCGCAGACACCGACCGTCAAACGCCCCTACAAGGCTCGCTTTTTGCATGACTTACTTGGACTTACTATGACCGCCCGGTCCTGAGATGCCCTTGCCCGCAACAACACTTGCCAAGTTCCATCAATTGCGACTCTTCTTGCTGATAGTCGCTTTAATGTCGAGCGTCTATCTATTGACATATCGCGCTCGCATCGAATCCGGCGATACCTTGCGCGCGCTTGACGCCGTAACCAGTCAATCGCGATATGGCGACTGGCTGATGGACGAATCCGCCTGGTTCAAACCGCCGCTTCGTATCCGACAATGGTCCGGCCTTCCGCTCGGGGGCTATGATGTCGAGCAGAGGCTGAACATTCATCTCGCCATTCCCTTGCTCAAGCTGGCTGAACGGCTGCCGCGGCTGGGCAATATTCATACGGTCTGGTTGTTCAACATAATCGTCGCGTCCATGACTGTGGGCTTGCTTTATCTGTGTTTGCGGGCCATGACCTATAGCGACAAGGTATCAATAGGGGTCGCGCTGGGCGCCGGCATATCAAGCAATCTCTGGGCATACAGTCAGACAATGTTTCGCGAGCCCCTGGTAGGTTTTTTTCTGCTGCTCGCGCTATATCTGGTTCGACTATCTATGCGCCGGTCGATTCTTCT
Source organism: Chloroflexota bacterium (assembly GCA_026707745.1). Lineage (GTDB taxonomy): Bacteria > Chloroflexota > Anaerolineae > Aggregatilineales > Phototrophicaceae > UBA6055. The sequence goes on along the minus strand of JAPOWG010000011.1, from coordinate 6,497 downwards.
GCGACTTGCCGGGATTGTCGCTGGGCTGCTTGCGCTTTACCTGGCAACAGAGACCAAGTACTCGGCTCTGGCGGCATTGCCGGCGCTGGCTGCCTTCGCGCTTCCCTCTCACCGGCGTCTGGAATCAGCGGCCATGCGGCGCCTGTCTTCTGCTGCGCTTGCGCTTCAAGTCTTGTTATTGTTGGGGCTGATGTTCCTTCAGCCCCTTTCACAGCTAATACACAGTTTCTACCCGGATCTGGACCCTGCCGACAGCTATTTCTCCTACGCGCTGCGGATATTCCTCTTGAGCCCCGGTGGCAGCCTCTGGGCCACATCGCCACTGGTCCTGCTCTCAGTTGCGGGTGCTGTCGCGCTTCTGCGGCAAGGCAAACATCGTCTTGTTTGGACTGTCTGGCTCTTAACCATCGGCTACTCCCTGGGACATGCCCTGCCCACTGGCGAGCACTGGTTTGGCGGCTTGAGTTGGCCGCCCCGCTTTCTGGTGCCTATCCTGCCCATTCTGATGCTCGCCTCTGCCCCGATCCTGCAAATCGCCGCAAGTCGCCGCGGCAAGTGGTCCAGACTGCTTCTCGTCGCCCTGATCTCTTACGGCATCTGGATCCAATTCAGCGCCGTGTCTTTGAGCCTGGCGCATTATACGGACACCCTGCCCCCGGAATCCGGAGGGATTTCGGAGTGGGAACCCGGACTGACACAACCGCGTTACTTTCGCTGGGTAATTCTGCCGGGACGCTGGGCGGATTTGGGCATTGACTTCGTCTGGATTCGCGCCGGCGCCTTCTGGTGGGCTATTGGATACGCCCTGTTCAGCTTGCTCCTTGCCCACGCCATCATGACAGTTCTTCGCCATCCCGGCCGCCGCTATGCCCGCCTGGCGCCGCTCTTGGCGCTCCTCGCCCTCCCCCTGCTTATTCTCAATCTGGGGTCGATCTACGATCGGGATCCGCTCACGCGTTCGCAAAGTCCCGCCCTGCACGACGCGCTCGACTATCTGGCGGGTGATGCCCGCGCCGGCGACATTTTGCTGCTGCCCAATAACCTCTACAGCGGCTTTGTATTGAATCACCTCGATTCGCCCCGCCCGCGACCGATTGTTATGCCGGAAGCCCCGGCCCAGGCCGCCAGCGACAAACAACCCGCGGAAGTTACCTCGAACAATCCCAACGACTGGTTTGACCTTTTCACCGTTCGCGCCCTGCATCATCTCGCCGGCAAACATGATCGCCTCTTCCTGCTGGCCAATACCAACGCCTTCATGCCCTGGAGCTTTCGACCCTACGAGCGCTACCTTGCCCTTCACTACTACCCCCTGAGAGAAGTCGCATTGGACCACCCTGACGATACCGTCCGCCTGCTCGAATACAGCACAAGATTCGCAGCGCCAAACCCAATGTCCATCTACGCTGCCGAAGTGATGACGGATCTGGTCTTCGGCGACACGCTTCGCCTGCGAGGATTCGTCATGCCCGGCGGGGATGTCTATCTCGCCGGAGACACACTGGAAATATCTCTACTATGGCAAAGCGACCAAACGCTTGCTCACAACTATACGATAGCCTGGTTTATCGCCCAGCCGGAAACCGGCCAGGTCGTCGTCCAGGGGCAGGATTCCGCTCCCCAAGACGGCTTTGCGCCCACATCGACTTGGGCTGCGAACCTGCCCGTCTGGGATAACCGCGCCCTGCGCCTGCCCTCAAACCTGCCGCCCGGCAATTATGAAGTCTGGATCGTCGTCTACCGGCACGATCCGACAAACGGAGACATCCTTCGGCTGCCAGTGACCGGTGGCGCTGCCGACAACGACAATACCATCGGCCGCTTGCCCCTGAACATAACCGTTGAATGAGCGCAAATCTTGCCACGCTATGGCTTGTCGGCTACTCCCGGAGTCGCTCCCACCTCAATCGCCCCCATAGCAATGAGGGGAAGCTTGTTTCGACCTTGTATTGACACGTATTTCTGCTGATACCTGTGTCGATAACTGTTGTTTCAAGCAAACCCGCACTACATTAGCTCCCCTTCCCTCCTTGTGGGGGAAGGGGCCGGGGGATGGGGGGAGAAAAGACGCGCTGTCGGGCCATATCGGCGAAACGCCCACGCAACACAGGCTTCTGTTATTTTCTCTGCTCTGACGGTCAGCGTCGGCTGGCTGTGTCTACACGCCCCTCGGTGGTTAAGAATTCTCAGTAGAACCAACATAGTCATGCTAATGCACTCCAAAATAAAAGTCGGCGATAGGGGCGACCAGATTGGTCGCCCCTGCACGGCTCGCCTTCGTTGCATGACGTACTTGCACTTACTTTGTCATTTTGAGCGTTCCCTGCATCCCCGCAATCGTCTATGTTTCAATCGCGCGGCTTCATATACACTAGCGCTGATTACCTAAACCGCGTCGCTCAAGCAACGGGACGGCTTACAATTTTGCGTAAGCGGGACAGACCTTTTCGCTGCCGCCGAGCGGCTGGCATGGCCGGCAACTAAGGAGATTGGATGTCCGCCGAATTCGTCGTTGAAACTCCCATTAAAACCAATCACACCAGCCCATTCAGATTCATACTTTCGCATATTCTCCGGCATCCGATCGCCGCGGTTTTACTGCTGCTCGGCGCCTTCAGCAACGCCTTCCTGGCCGGCGTCGTTCCCGGCTTGGTAGGCAAGGCCTTTGACGCGATCTTCCTCATGAACGAGCAAACCCCGCAGTTGGTGCTCAACAGCGTTCTGCTCATCCTCGCTTCACAAACCCTTCGCTCAATATTGCAATTCATACGCAATTTCTCCGCCGAGGTGTTTGCCCAACGCTTCGAGCGCGACGTGCGCGACGAGCTTTACGCCAGCCTGCTGGGCAAGAGCATGAGCTATCATGACACCCAGCCGGTCGGCGAGACCATGGCCCGCGTCACCAACGACGTCCGCGAAATGAATCTGATGATGAATCCGGGCATCAATTTGACCATCGGCGCCAATATGTTTCTCATCACGCCCGCCATCTTTGCGCCGGCTATTCACCCGCAACTCATCCTCATACCCATGCTTTTCATCCTGTCGCACATCCTGGTTCAGATCTACTTTGTCCGGCGCTTGCATCCCATCGCCCAAGACGTGCGGGGCAGTTTCGGCCGCATGAACGCCCGACTCGCCGAAGCCCTGGAAGGTCTGGAGGTCGTCAAAGGCGCCGCGCAGGAAGCGAGCGAAATCAAAACATTTGAAAGCCTGGCGGACCGCGTTCGAGACCGATTCATCGACCAGGGCGAATTCGAAGCGCGTTATTTGTCCGTATTGCTCTTCGGGCTGACCTTCGTGGCGGCATTGATCCATGCCACCGCGCTCTTTCGCGCTGGCGCCATTGCCGAAGGTGAAGTGGTCGCCTTTCTCGGATTGATCAATATCTTCTTGTTCCCGGTCTTCATCTCCTTGTTCTCGACCTCCCGCATCGCCTCCGGTTACGCCAGCGCGGAACGCATTTTGGAGGTCCTCAACTACCGGACCAAGCTGGATCGAAACCCGCTCGGATACAACGGGAACGTTCGCGGCGCTATCAGCTTCGAGAATGTCGATTTCACTTACGGCGGCGAAGAGATCCTGCGAGGCATCTCATTCTCGATCGAGCCGGGTCAAACAGTCGCGATCGTCGGCCAAACCGGTTCCGGCAAGAGTACCCTCAGCAAACTGATCAATCGCATCTACGACGTCAGCGGCGGTCGCATCCTTGTGGATGGCGTAGACCTGCGCGACTGGAATTTGCAAGGCCTGCGCTCCCAGATCAGTATTATTGAGCAGGACATTTTTTTGTTCAGCCGTTCAGTTGCCGAAAATATCGCCTTTGGCATGGACCATGTCGATATGACCCGCATTGTCGATTCGGCAAAGGCCGCCCAGGCGCACGAATTCATCTCCTCCTTTCCGGCCGGATACGAGACAGTCATCGGGCAGCGAGGCATGACGCTCAGCGGCGGGCAGCGGCAGCGACTGGCGCTGGCCCGCGCCTTCCAGACCGACCCGCCGATTCTCATTCTGGACGACAGCACCAGCGCCATCGACAGCGCTACCGAAGACAAAATCCAGCGCGCCATCTGGTCGGCGGCCAGCGGACGCACGACCCTGCTCATCACCCATCGCCTGTCACAGATCCGCTGGGCCGATCATATTGTCGTCCTGCGCAAGGGCCGCATTGTCGCGCAAGGCAGTCACGAGCGCCTGATGAAGACCTCGCGCTCTTATCGTCATATCTTCGATCGCTATCACGAACAGCCGTCGCATCTGGCGCGGGCGGGGGATTGACATGGCTGCGGTCTTCGGCGGTCTGCAAGGCGATTCCTACGACAGGCAATACACCGACCTCCATCTCTTTAAGCGCATAGGCAACTATCTCGCCCGGCATAAACGGCTGCTGTTCCTGGCTCTGCTGGGTTTCCTCGTCGTCGGCGCCTCCCGCGCGGTTCGTCCCGTCATCATCAGCGCCGCTGTTGATGAACTGGTCAAATACAGCGATGTGCTGGGTTTTCTCTTCGTCATGCTGGCTGCAATCGCGCTTAGCGAATACATCTGCAACTACGGCAGGCGCAGATTCACGGTCGATGTGATCGGCAAGATCGTGGCCGAAATGCGCAAAGACGCCTTCGCGGCTGCCATCGATCGCGATCTCGCCTTTTACGACCGGCACAAAACCGGTACTGTCGTCAGCCGTATCACCAGCGATACACAAGAATTCGGCGATGTCATGTTGCTGGGTAGCGAAGTCGTTTCTCAGTTTCTTTCGGTCACTCTCCTCTTTCTCGCCTTGCTAACCTACTCTGTCGAGTTGACCATCGTATTGCTGATGACCATGCCCATGGTGGTCATTGCTTCCCTGCTCTTCCGTTATCTGGCGCGGATTGTTACGCGGCAAGGCGCGCGCGCCATGGCCGTCGTCAACGACAATATTCAAGAAAGCGTGACGGGCATCAGCGTCGCCAAAAACTTTCGACAGGAGCAAATGATCTATAGCGAATTCACCCTGGTGAACAACTTGAGCTATGGCATTAACCTGCGCAAGGGCTTCGTGATGTCCCTGGTTTTCCCGACGATGGGCGTACTCTCTGCCATCGCGCTCTCGATCATCGTCTGGGTCGGCGCGAATTCCGTCATCGGCGGCGCCATCACCGCCGGCGCCTGGTTCCTCTTCATTCAAGGCGTCGACCGCTTCTGGTTCCCCTTTATGAACCTGGCCTCCTTCTGGAGCCAGTTCCAGCAGGGCCTCAGCGCCGCCGAACGCATCTTCGCCCTCATAGACGCGGAAAACACGGTCGCGCAAGTCGGCAACCACCCTGTTGGCGGACTCGACGGGACCATCGAGTTCGATAATGTCAGCTTCGCTTATGACCGTGGCGAGCCGGTGCTCAAAGATTTCGACCTGGAAATCAAGCCGGGCGAAAACGTCGCCTTTGTCGGCCACACCGGCGCCGGCAAAAGCTCCATTGCCAAGCTCATCACCCGCTATTATGAGTTCCAGAAAGGCGCTATACGCATTGATGGCCTGGACATTCGCGCGCTTGATCTCAAATCATACCGCTCCAAACTGGGGATAGTCCCGCAGCAGCCCTTCCTTTTCAGCGGAACTGTCCTGGAAAACATTCGCTATAGCAATCGGGACGCCACGCTGGAAGACATCAGCGCCATCGCCCTGAGCATAGGGGACGGCGAATGGCTTGACAGCATGCCCGACGGCTTGGAAACCGATGTCGGCGAGCGTGGCGCGCGCCTGAGCATGGGGCAGCGCCAGTTGGTCAGCCTTTTGCGTGTCCTCGTTCAGAAGCCCTCCATTTTCATACTGGACGAGGCCACAGCCAGCATAGACCCCTTCACCGAGTCACAGATACAAGATGCCATTGACCTCATTCTTTCTCGCTCCACGTCAATTCTTATCGCCCATCGTCTGAGTACCGTGCGCAGCGCCGACCGCATCATTGTCTTGCAGGACGGGGAGATCATTGAAACCGGCGACCACGAAGATCTGATTAAACTGGGCGGCCACTACGCCGATCTTTACAACACCTATTTTCGGCATCAATCCCTGGACTACGTCGAGACCGCCAGAGAAATCTTCGCCAAAGCCGGGGGCTAGCGATCCGCCACATCCCCAAACCACACGCGCGCCATGTACGGGCGACCTGCCAACCCGCCAGACCCACAACCCTACAGACCCGTGTCTGAACCCGTAGGGGCGAGCCTTGGCTCGCCCACCGCTGTTGACAGTCGGTGTCTACGCGACCCACCAACCCGCCAGACCCAGAACCCTGCAGACCTGTGTCTGAACCCGTAGAGGCGACCAACCTGCCCGCCCGAAACGATCCCCTCTGCGCCCTCAGTAATTCCAATAAAATACTGCGAAAAAATCTCGCTTGTAGCGAAAGTTCCGCACCGAATCCCATCCCCGCCAAACGCGCTCCCCCTCTCCCTTTATGGGAGAGGGGGCCGGGGGGTGAGGGCAAAAAATACAAACGCGACCATTTAGTCGC
>JAPOWG010000088.1 GCA_026707745.1 Chloroflexota bacterium | reverse complement strand
TATTTTGTGTGAGCGCGGTAGCCCAAATTCGCCGGTTACGCGCCGAGCGGCTGTGGAGAAAAATACAATCTGAGGCGATTGCTCTAAGTCAGTGCGCCACCGGATAGCGATCGAGCACCCAGCGCAGCAATATAAAATGCCCCGCCAAACCGGCATACTCGCCATATGCTTCTAGCGTTTCCAGGACCTGTTTGGCGCTCTTTTCGCCGGCTCCCCGATAGAAATAATGATGGACCGCGGACTGCAAAGCCACGTCGTTGTGGCTCACGTAAGGGTATTCGCCAAAAGCGCGGCCGAGTACATTCGCTGCCGTCCAATGTCCGACTCCCTTGATCGACATGAGCCTGCTATAGGCTTCGGATGCTTCCAGTCCCCGCAAACCCTCCAGGTCCAATACGCCGTCCCGCGCGTCGCGCGCAATGCTTAGCATCAGGTTGATCCGACCATTGGTGATCTTCAAGGGCTTCAAATGCTTCGCTTCAAGCGCCGCCAATTGTTGCGGCGTCGGAAAATCATGGATTTTATGCCCGCCCCTCATGACGCCGCTATCAAGAATCTGCATCAGCGTTCGCTGCGAGCGCAAGGCGTTTTTCCAACTGATATGTTGTTCGATAATCAGCGTGATAAGCGCTTCAAAGACGGTTTCACTGCAAAACAGCGGCAAACCAATCAAGGGCTCGATCTGCCGCCAGAGACGCTCGTCTCGCCGCGCAATCGCGTGAAAATCGCTGAGATCATGGTCCAGGCCCAGTATTTGCCGCGACAGATCATGCAGCCGCGAGGGATCGCTTTCACGAAGCGCCGGACCCGTCAAGACGATGACATCCCCATCCTGACGGAAGCAGAGCAACTTCCCGCCGATGAAACGCCACAAGCTGTCCCCTTCGACGATCATCCGCGCCGGATAGGCGTTTCGCCTGACGACCTCCAACAGAAGATCAAAACGATACGGGAAGCTCGGTAGCGCCAGATAGTGCTCGACCATTCCGCTTGCTCACTTATTTGATTAACCGCGTCGCTCATACAAGGAACACTTTGTTATTTTTTGTGAGCGCGGTAGACCTTGTCGCCGGTTACGCGCCCTGCGGCTAATCGGGAGTCGCGGAACCGGGACGATCTATTATGCCCCTGTCCGTCGCCTCAGCGCTCTTGCCTTGTTGCGACCCGTCGCGCTGGCTTTGATAGCGCCGTCGTGCCAATTGTCGCAAATCCACCACACGATCGGATTCGTCCATGATCTCGATGCCCAGCAAGGTCTCGACGGTGTCTTCCAGCGTGATCAGCCCTGCCGTCCCGCCATATTCGTCAATCACCAGGAAGATATGCTCATGTTTCGCGATGAATTCGTCCAATACCTGCGCGACCGAGTTTGTTTCCGGCACGACTTCAAGTTCGAGCGCGATCTCGCGCATTTGCGCGTCCTCTTCGTCCGCGGCGGCGCGCTTGTAAATCTCGTGCCGCAAGACATAGCCCTTGATATCGTCCGCCGATTCGCCATAAACCGGTATGCGCGAATAGGGTAAAAACTTGTGCGTATTAACGACCTCGCCAATCGTCGCTTCCTCTTGAAACATCAAGACAACCGTGCGCGGCGTCATGATCGACTCGACCTGAACATCCGCCAATTGCAGCAGGTTGTTGACAATCCGGTTCTCTCGTTCCTTGATTCCACCCTCTTCCGCGCTGATCCGCGCCATCACCTGTAGCTCGGAACGGGTAACAGTTGGCGACTCTTCACTGGGGCGCATAGCGCGCGTGACGAATTCAAAAGCGCGCACCGCTGGCGCGAAAACGAACAGCAATGCCCGTAGCGAATATGCTGTGAACGGTGTGAGCGGCCGTGCGTAAACGGCCCCCAAGGTCTTGGGAATGATCTCGGAAAATACCAGGATCAGCAGCGTCAATACCGCCGAAATGATGCCGAAGTACTCGCTGCCAAATATCGCGGTCGCCTCGGCCCCGGCCCCGGCCGCGCCCACCGTATGCGCGATTGTGTTCAAGGTCAAAATAGCGGAGATGGGATCTTCGACATTCTGGCGCAGGTTCTGCATGATCTTGCCGGCTCTATGGCCGTCTTGCACCAGCAATTCGATATGCGAAACCGGCGTCGATAGCATGGCCGCTTCCCAGATCGAACACAGGAACGAAACGCCCAGCGCGATCAGGACATAGAAAATCAAGGCGCTCCATTCACCGGCGCCGAGGGCCCCGCCGGTCCCGGCCGCCAATAAAGGAGTTACGCTGTCCATTTCGCCGTCTTGCTTCTTTCTTGAAACTTTCGAGGATACATGCCGCTATTCCGCGCTGACGCTACCATAGCAACCTATGCCATTCCGCACAAGCCCGCCAAACCCCATATGCAATCACGTAGAAATCGGTAAAGGCGACCCTGTGAGTCGCCCGAAACAGTCCCCTCTGTAATTCCAACAAAATAATGCGACAAATTGCAAGGTCAACGTAGGGGCGAACCTTGGCTCGCCCACCGCATTCACCCCAGTTCCAGCAAAACGCGCTCCGGCAAGACCCGGCGCAGCCGCTCCTCCAATTCACTCAGCAAAATGGCGGTCGCTCCCCAGACCTTGTGCCCGCCCACATCGTAGTAAGGCACCCAGACATCGTAGCCCCGTATCATCCGGCGCTCCTCGCGCCTGAATCGCGGATGCAGCAGATCGTCCAGCGCGAAGCTGAAAACCTCCGCAACCTCCTGCGGATTCGGACGAAAGCCCGGAAGCGTCTCACAATACCCGACCGTCGGATATACATCGTGATGTGATGTCGGAATGTAAAGCCCTGGCATTCCCCCCAACACCCTTATCCTGTCCCGACAAATGCCGATTTCTTCGCAGGTCTCTCGAATCGCCGTCTCAGCCAAACTATTGTCCTGCGCATCCTGACGGCCGCCAGGGAAACTGACCTGGCCGCTGTGGCCGCGCAATCCGGCATGCCGCAAGGTAAGCACGACATGGAGGCGCTCCTCGCGGTCCCGGTAAAGCAACACCATGACCGCGGCCTGTGTAGGCGCGCTTTCACGCTTCTGCCAACCGCGCGGTACCGGTGACATCCGTCTTCTGGCGCGCCCGGAATCGAAGTCGCGTAGCGCGAGCGCTCGCCTCACATCAGCCAGGTTGATCAGTCCAGCCATACGTGTAAGTAGTGGTCTTTCCTTCTGAACAGTTTGCCCGTCTGGATTCGGGGCTTGCCCATCTCGAGCGGGATCAATTGCAATGAGAGACGATCTACCAGCGCGCCCTCGAGCGATAGCCAATCGTCAAAGAGCGCTTGCAGCTTCAAAAACGCGGCTGCCCCGCCATAGCAGCGCACGACTCCGCCATCATCATATGCCGCGAAGACAGCGCTGTTCGGGCGCAACAACAGTATGCCATTGCCCGCCATGCCATAGGCCATCTCGCCTTCCGGAATCGCATAAACCGCAAATACGTAACGCGGCGGCTCGTGCATCATCAGATAAAGCTGCAATCCATACCAGAAATCTTCCGGCCGCAAGTGTTTTCCCAATCGTTGTATTTCTACATCTTCCGAAAGCAAGAGATGCAAAGCGGCCGTATCAATCTTGTCCACATCATCTGCGATGACCTCCAAATAGGCGCCCCCAACTCTCTTGCGAACATCCGGACCCGCCGCCAGACCCTGCATGTAGACAAAGGCGCAGGGACGATTATCGACGCTCAGATAAGTCCCGTCCGCCTGCGGAACAAAGGCCGCGCTGACTTGCACGCCATCGAGCCAGATCGGGACCACCAATCGACCATCCCCGCGCAGTTGCTGCAGCCACTTGCCCGGCACGTCCCATACGCCGGCCGTCGCCAGTATGCGATCATATTGCGCCCGCGGCTCGTAACCCCCGGCCGCGTCGCAATCCACCACCAACACCTTGCCAAAGCCCGCTCGCAACAAATTGTTGCGGGCCTCTTCCGCCAGTTCGCGGTCGATCTCCAACGTCGTCATATAGCCGCCGGCGCCGACGATTTGGCTCAAAATGGCGGCGTTGTATCCGGAAGCAGTGCCGATTTCCAAGACGTTCATGTCGGGGGCAAGCCGCAACTGCTGCAACATGATGGCCATCATCGTCGGCTGACTTGACGAACTCAAAGTTTCGCCCGAGGGACTTACCTTCAGGGCGATAGCCTTGTCCTGGTAAACCGTTGTCAGATCGAACTGTGGTAAGAAAAGGTGGCGCGGGATTTCGCTAAACGCGGCCTCAATATCGGGGTCGGCAAGCAATTGACTGCTGCGCAGTTCTGTCAAAAGCTTGCTCTGCAATTGCCGGAATTCGGGTTCAGCCATACCACGCGCGGCGTTTGCGGAGCGAAACGCCCGCCTCGGCGCCGCTTCGTCGCGCCGTCCGGACGCGCCCGCGCGAATCTATGTGAACCTGTCCCGCCTTTTGCAGCCGCTCGAATTCCTCTGGCGTGATGGCCGGGGCAGGCTCCCCACCCAGTCGCTCCAGCCGATCTCCCATGTCATCCGATGACGACGCGCCCGGACCATCCTGCCCGGCGCCATCATTTGGATTGTCCTTCGGAGTCTTATTCTCGTCGCTCATACTTTGCCCCTGCGGCGCTCAAAAAACCGACCGCCGCTTGCTCCTTTCACATCGTCAGCATGACTCAAGAACTGATTATACGATAACTGCCCTTCAATGTTAAGAACCGTCTTCCTAAACAATAGCGCATTATAGACCCTCACCGCAAACCAATCCGGCACATTCCCAAGGCAATCGCTAGCGTAATTTACGTATCCCGAGCCAGAAAGTCTCTTTTTTGATAAACCTGCCTAAATCCATCTACAATCACGTCGAAATCTCTGACGCCTGATTGGTATTGTAGAAGTGGCGCGAAAATGCGGAATTACCCTGCGTGATGCCTCGCAGAAATGAGGCAATAACACAATTTACTTTCCATTTCGCACACCCTTCCCTCATTTTGGGGATACTTCCCCCGTGAGGCGGGGGACCGAGGGGCATTGGGCCGGGGGATGGGGGCTGACAATCGCGCATTTTTCGCTAGAGTTCCCCTTTGGCAAGCGAGTAATAATCGCGCAAGATCCGCTCGACCTGGCTCTCAAATCGATCGCCCTTATCGAGATCGTCGTAACCGGCGTAGAGGCCGGTATAGCTGTCGCTTTCCGCCCTCGCCGGCGCCGATACCGGCAGCGCCAAATAACCCGTATCCGGAGACCAGCCATAAGCGTAAAAATAGGGGCGGTCCAGACCGGGACTATAGGGCGCAAAGCCGAAAGCCAACTGCGGATCTTTGTGCTCGTCCATGCTCGCGCCGGGGAACCAAAGAAACCCCAGATCAAAATGATGCGCCCAAAGAACCAGGGGACTCAAGCACCCGCCAAGTCCCGCGCGCAAACGCGCCAACGCGGCATAAGCCGCATCCAGGACGTTCATATAATCCGCCGCCAGGCCCAGGTCGATCTCGAAGATTTGATTATGCCTGATATGTGTCCGCGACGGGCTGATTTCAATTCCCAGTGACGCGAAACCGCCCACAACGTCGTCAATCAGGGATTTCTGATCGTAGCCCTCAACATCAATCTCGAAATCCTTGCCCTCGCCCCGCGAATAGCGCAATTGCAAATCCGCCATATCAAAACGCAGTTCACCGCCGATATTGAGGCGCGCTGTCGTCAATCCCGCCGGCGTCACGCCCAGGCTGTACTGTAAACTGTTTGGCTGTGGCTCAACGCAACAGACCCTTATCGCGCTCAGCACCAGCGCTACCTGGTGCAAGCCGTCTCGGGTCGACTCCCAGTTTTCCAAACTTGGCAATCCCGCCACGCTTCTCTCCTTGTGGACTGAGAAGTCCGATTCCTTTAAGCCCCTCTCCCTATTATGGGAGAGGGGTTTGGGGTGAGGGTCTAGGCGGTTCTTCAACAGAGTTTATCAACTCGCCCGAAACAGTCCCCTCTGCGCCCTCAGTAAAACCAAGAAAGTAATGCAGATTCTTCAAAAGTAGCGATCTGTAGGGGCGTTTCGCTGAAACGCCCGCAATATATATTCCTCTGCTTGGTTTTTCTCTGTGCTCTCTGTGTCCTCTGTGTTCAGGTTTTCTTGCATGACTTACTTGCACTTACTTCTGCGCCTCTTTTTTAGTAAACCGCGATCTGCGGTAGCCGAGCGGGTCTATTATTTTCTGTGAGCGCGGTAGCCCAAATTCGCCGGTTACGCGCCGAGCGGCTGTGGTGAATCCCCCATACCAAATCCGCAACGGGCTACCCACGAATTTTCGCCTCTTCCAGCCAAATCATACCCCGCCCAGCCTAAGCCGCACATAGCCGCATGATGATCTCAAAACGCCTCCCCCCGACTCGGCGCCCCGTGCATGACCCGACAATTCCGACAACCTGATCTAAGCATCAGCTCATTTTCCCGCATTCTACTTAAACCCTCATACACTCTGTAGGAAAACATGACGTATAATTGGAAATAGATGCGGGATGCTATCTCTCGCCTCCCATGATATAAACCTTCAGACTTCGTCAACGAGGAATCCAACAGATGAATCGATATCTTTCCCGCAGCGTCAATAAACTCCGTCCCTCCGGCATCCGCCGCTATTTTGACATCGCGGCCACCATGGATGATGTCGTCACCTTGGGCATCGGCGAGCCCGATTTTGTGACGCCGTCACACATTGTCGAGGCCGGCGTCCAAAGCATCTACGACGGCCTTACCGGATATACCTCCAATGCCGGGATTTACGCGTTGCGCGCAGCAATATCGGCTCATATCGAAAAGCGCTATCAGTTGACGTATTCGCCCGACGATGAAGTTCTGATCACCGTTGGCGTCAGCGAAGCGCTCTATCTCGCCTTGAAAGTCCTGCTGGATCCCGGCGACGAAGTGCTCGTCGTCGAACCTTGTTTTGTCGCAAATGCTGCAATTGTGGAGATGGCAGGCGGCACGCCGGTTTTAGTGCCGACCTCGGTTGATCATGACTTTCAGGTGACGGGTGACGAACTGGATGCCGCCGTTAGCCCGCGGACCAAAGCGATCTTGCTCAGCTACCCCAACAACCCAACCGGCGCGGTACTGACCCGCGAACATATGCTGCAAGTGGCTGCCGTCGCGCGAAAACATGACCTGATCGTGGTCTCCGACGAGATATATGAACGGCTCGTCTATGGCGTCGAGCACATCAATTTCGCTACGCTGCCCGACATGTTCGACCGCACAATTGTCCTCAGTGGCATGAGCAAGTCCTATGCCATGACCGGCTGGCGAATTGGCTACGTAACCGCCCCAAAGGAATTCACCGAAGCCATGTATAAGCTTCACCAGTATTTGATCATGTCCGCGCCCACCATGGGCCAGACCGCCGCCCTGGAAGCCGTTCAATATGGCGAGGGTGATGTCGAATACATGCGCCAGCAGTATGACCGGCGGCGGCGGCTGATCGTCGACGGTTTCAATCGCCTCGGATTGTCCTGCTTCGAGCCGCGCGGCGCCTTCTACGCCTTCCCAAGCATCAAAGCCACCGCTATGGATGACGAAGCCTTTTGTGAGGAACTGCTGCTGGAAGAACGCCTGGCACTCATCCCGGGCAGCGCATTTGGTCCTAGCGGCGGCGGGTTCCTCCGCGCCAGCTACGCCACCAGCGAAGATAATATCAGAGAAGCCCTTGTACGACTTGAACGCTTCTTAATCAAGCGCGGAATCATCGATCGCGCACCCGAATCGCTTCTGTTGGCTTAGGGAACGCCTCCGCCCCCATCCACAACCCCCTCGAATCCCGTAGGGGCGAGCCCGTGGCTCGCCCACCAAAAATCTCTGTGCTCTCAGTAAAACCAAGAAAGTAATGCAGATTCTTCAAAAGTAGCGATCTGTAGGGGCGTTTCGCTGAAACGCCCGCAATATATATTCCTCTGCTTGGTTTTTCTCTGTGCCCTCTGCGCCTCTGTGGCCAAAAAAACCGTACCACCCCCGCAAAAAACGCCATCCACAACCACCTCGAATCCCGTAGGGGCGAGCCCGTG
>JAPOWG010000056.1 GCA_026707745.1 Chloroflexota bacterium | reverse complement strand
GCAAAATCGCAAACGTTCTCGTCGTATGAGCGACGCGCTTTGCGTAAACAGGGGCTACCGGCGGTCAGTGTCTACGCGACCTGTCAGTTCGCCCGAAAATCACCGAAATGATCTCAGGTTTTGTGGCGAGATCGCGCCTGATGACAAGGTGTCCGCTCCTCAGCGATCTGGGGAGGGGGGTACCCCCCCCCATATACATACTGTAACTATACTGTTACGCAAAACCGCGGAAAACTTTGCCGGGAGCGGAACAAGCCGCGGGGGCGAAAGATTCGAGCAAAATACATATGAACCACATTCAGTTTCAACGCAAAAACACGTAGGACAGGCCACCGGATATGACAATGGAAGCCGAAAATCCGGCAACGCCGGCACTGCTCTTCTCCGGTCGCCTTGCGCCCCTCAAATGCAGGCGTTACACTTCCGTTGATTATCGATCTTGGCGCAAAGGCAAGCGCTTGAGTCATACCATGCAAGCCGAATCGCTGCAGCGCCTGTGTCGCGGCATTTTCGAGGCGGCCGGCGCGCCAAAGGACATCGCGTCAGCGGTCGCCGAGTCCCTGGTAATGACCAACCTCTTCGGCCACGATTCGCACGGCGTACTGCGTGTCAAGCAATATGTCAGCATGATCAACGACGACATGATCAAGCCGAGCGCCCGCCCGCGCGTCAAGCGCCGCTTCGGCGCGACAGCCATGGTCACCGGCGGATACGGCTTCGGGCAGATCGGCGCCCGCTTCGCGGCGAAGCTCGCCAGCGAATTAGCTCGGCAGCATGGCATCAGCGCCGTCTCGCTGGGGCAAAGCACGCACATCGGACGCTTGGGGGAATATACGGGAATGATCGCCGCCGGGGATTTGATCGGCATCTGTTTCACCAGCGGCACCATGTTCCGCGGCTGGGTGGCGCCTTATGGCGGGCGCGAGCGCGTCTTCGGCACCAATCCGATGTCCTTCGCTGTGCCTTGCGAGGATTCGGGCACATTATTGCTTGATTTTGCCACGGCTGGCGTGGCGCATGGCAAGATCGTGCTGGCGCGGGCGAAAGGCGCGTCCGTGCCAACCGGCATGATGTTGGACAGGCATGGCCGCCCGACGACCGACGCCTCCATTCTCGATGACGGCGCTGTCTTGTTGCCGATGGGCGCCCACAAGGGTTCGGGCCTGGCGATGATGATGGAGATTATCCCGACGCTGCTGGCCGGCCACCGCCCGATCACATCCGCCGAGTTTCACTTTGGCAATCCGACCTTGATGATGGCGCTGGATCCGCGGGCATTTGACGAAGACACCGATTTCCGACGGCACGTCGGCGCCTTGACGCAACGGGTGAAAGCGGCGCCGCCGGCGGAAGGATTCGATGAGGTGCTATTGCCCGGCGAACCGGAGGCGAGGTCGTATCGAGATCGCGCCAAAAATGGCATTCCCCTGCCGGATGCCGTTTGGGAGGATCTGCGAGGATTGGCGCAAGATCTGGGTCTGATGTTGGCAGGCGACAATTAGCCGGCCCAGTTCGCTTCAAAGTTCTATCTGTCCGTCACCAATGGAAAGGAATTTTCAGATGCATCAGCCAAAACCGACCAAAGGCAACACCAAGTGGTTCACGCGCGACCGTTTTGGCATGTTCATTCACTGGGGTTTGTACGCCCTGCCGGCGCGCCATGAGTGGGTCAAACAGCGCGAGGAAATACCCGACGAGCAATATGCGCCCTACTTCAAATACTTCAATCCCGTCCGATTCGATCCCGGCAAATGGGCGGATTTGGCGCGGGACGCCGGCATGAAATACATGGTGATCACCTCAAAGCACCATGAAGGTTTCTGCCTCTGGGATTCTCAACAGACCGATTACAAAGCGACCAATACGCCTTGGGAAAAAGATCTGTTGGCGGAAGTCGTCGAGGCCTTCCGCAGTCGCGGCTTGAAAGTCGGGTTCTACTACTCGCTGATCGACTGGCATCATCCCGATTTCACGGTGGATCGCATTCATTCGCAGCGCAACCATCCCGATCGCGACAGCTTAAACCGGGGCCGCGATATGAGCAAATACCGCGACTACATGAAGAATCAGGTTCGCGAGTTACTGAGCAACTACGGCAAAATCGACGTCATCTGGTACGATTTTTCCTACCCGGGCGAAGACGGCAAGGGTCGCGACGACTGGGACAGCGAAGGTCTTGAAGCCTTGTCGCGTTCCCTACAGCCGGAGATCATCATCAACAACCGGCTCGATCTGCCGTCGTCGGTCGATTTCCACACGCCGGAGCAGTTTCAACCGCGTGAATGGCTGCGGGTGGATGGGGAACCGGTGGTCTGGGAAACCTGCCAAACCTTCAGCGGATCCTGGGGATATCATCGCGACGAGGCCACCTGGAAAAGCCCCGGTCAGTTGATTCGCATGTTGGTCAATACCGTTGCGACGGGGGGGAACTTGCTGATGAACGTGGGACCGACCGCCTCCGGCGAATTGGATTACCGCGCGGTAGAGGCTTTGCGCGTCTACCGCGACTGGATGGCGCAACACAGCGAAGCCATCTATGGCTGTACCGCCAGCGCCTTTACCGCGCCCCAGGATTGCCGGCTGACGCAGAATGGCGACTTGCTCTATGTACACGTCTTCGCCTATCCGTTCCGCCATCTCTACCTGGACGAGATCGGCGATCGCCTCGCCTATGCCGAATTCTTGCACGATGGCAGCGAAGTCGCCTTCAGCATTGGCGAGGACAAGTCCGCGCAACTGCAATTGCCGGTGGTGGGGCCAAAAACCGAAGTGCCCGTGATCAAACTGTATCTGAAGTCCTGAGTGTGCCAGCTGCGACCAGGATTTATGGCTTGGGTGGCGGACCGCTTGAGGAGCGAACCGTGAACTTGAAGGGCAGCACGATGTCTTTTAATTCGCTGCTGCGGTCCCCCCCCAAGCGTTCAAAAAGCGTGTTCGCCGCCAAAAAACCCATTTCGTAGGCGGGTTGATCGGCAGAGGTGAAGAAGGGCCGCAGATTGACCTCCACGGGCAGATCATCGAATACGACCAGCGAAATATCTTCCGGTATGCGCAGGCCGAAGTTGTCGAGCACGCGCACGATGCCCAGCGCAATAAAGTTATTGGCCGCGATCAAGGCTGTGGGACGCGGACGCCATTGCAGCGCCTCCAAAGTCTGGTAGTAGCCGGATTCTTGCGTGTACTCGCCCCACAAGATCCGTTCAGATCTATCCAAAAAGCCGGCCTCGTTCATCGCGCGCCGGTAACCTTTGGCGCGCTCCACGGCGGTCGAAGCCAAGCGAGGTCCGTTCAACATGGCGATGTCCCGGTGTTGCAGGTCTAGCAGGTGGCGCGTCAACAGATATCCGGCGCCATCAGAATCGCCCCGCACGATATCGATGGAGCGCGTCCTGACGTAACGATCCAGCAGCACGATGGCTTTTCCTTGCTTTTGAATCAACTCCAGGACATCAAACTGGGTTTCCGCCGGCACGATCAAGAAGCCGTCCACCTGCCGCGACAACAGCAATTCCACATACTCTCGTTCTTTGTAGACGGATTCGTCGCTGTTGCAAAGAAAGAGATGGTAACCGGCTTTGTAGGCGGCGTCTTCCACGCCACGCACGACAGTCGTCCAAAAGGGATTGGTGATATCGGCCACCACCAAGCCCACGGTATGGGATCGCTTGGAGCGCATGCTGGGACCGAGGCGATTGGGCACGTAATTGAGATCGCTGATCGCCTGTTCGACGCGTTGGCGCAATTCGTCGCTGACGTAGCCGGTGTCATTGATGACGCGCGAAACCGTTATCGGCGCGACACCCGCGCGCTGAGCCACATCACGGATGTTCGGCATCGAGCGTTTCCCTTGCGATGTCAGCCGACATAGTTCACTTCCAGGAACTGATTGACATCGACATCGCTCAGCAAGGATTCCGCACCGTTGGGCCAGCGCACGCGCAGTTGGCGGACTGTGTCTTCGCCCAAGCCGAAATGCAAGGCGGTATCATTACCGGCGCCCAGGCTGGAGCCAGCTTTGACCTCCTGCATCAGCGTTCGGCCGCTATCGGTAGTGAGGTATACGCGGGCGCCAATCGCATCGCGGTTGATATCGCCGCCGCCCCTCAAGCGCAGATTGATCCAATTGCGGTCATGACTGAGACCCCCGGTGTTTCTGTACAATACATAACCTTGATTCCAATTGCCCAGCACAAAATCCAGCCAGCCGTCCTTGTCATAGTCGGCGTAGGCCAGACCCATGCTTGGCACGGCATCATCAATCCACTTCTGGGGCGTGGCGTCGGCGAAGCTGCCGTCCCCCCGATTGCGGAACAAGAATTCGCGATACTCGAACATCATGCCTTCGGGACCGGTTTCGATATCGAACTGAATGAATTCGGTGGCGGTGAGGTAAAGATCGAGCCAACTATCATTGTCATAGTCGAAAAAGATCGTGCCCCAGCCGACTGCGCTGCTGGGACCGACGACGACGCCCGCGTCATCGGCAACATCATCGAATGTGCCGTCGCCCTGGTTCTGCAGCAGAACCATGCCGTTGACCATGTCCGAAAAATAAAAGTCGAGGTCGAGATCGTTGTCGTAGTCGCCGACAGCCAAGCCCATGCCGTGGATAAAAGTACGCGCGCCCGCTTCGATCGAGGCGTCGGCCCAGCACCAGCCGCCGCAGCCCGCGCCATCGTTGCGCCAGAGGATATTGCCCAGCATGTTCTTGAACTGGTCGTTGACCACATAGATATCGGCATCGCCGTCATTGTCGTAGTCGGTGAAACTGGCGGTGAAGCCCGCCCCGAGCAGCAGATCGTGTTCCAGCAGGTGGCTGACATCGACGAAGCTGCCGTCGCCCTGGTTGTGATAGAGCGTGTCGCGCGCGGCGTCGTGGTTCAAGGTGATATTGGGATCGCCGCATTCGGGGAAGCAGGACCAGTTGACGACATAGAGATCGAGGAAACTGTCGCCGTCATAGTCGCCCCAGGTGGCGGTGGCGCCCTTGCCGGCGTCGCCCACGCCCGCTGCCGCGGTGACATCGCTGAAGCCCTCGCCGCCCTCATTGTGAAAGAGGGTGTTGGGTCCATGATTCACGACATAAAGGTCCTGCCAGCCGTCGTTGTCATAGTCGACCCAGACGGCGCCGCCCGTGTCGACGTCCGCCAGCGCGACTTGCGGAGTCAAGTCCGAGACCGTGAAGCTGCCGTCTCCCATATTTCTGTAGAGTACGCTGGGATCTCTGTTGCCGGTGACATAGAGATCGAGCCAGCCGTCGTTGTCGTAGTCGCCCCAGGCTTGGCCAATGCCGAGATAACCGGTGGCAAAATCGTCGTCAAAAAGTTCCCAATGTCCGCGATGCGTAGCATTGATGCCAGCAATTTCGCTGACGTCCACAAAAGGATCGAGCTTGCCGATGGCGGTGAGACACAGAGCGGAAACGACCATGAAAACGAAAACGAGGGCTTTGCGCATTGTTGATGTTCCGAGGATCAATGTGGTACTAAGAGACTATCCCTTTACTCCGGAAGTCGCGATGCCTTCGACGAAATAACGCTGGCCGAAGATGAAGATCAGCAAGACAGGAATGACCGTGATCGTCGCTACCGCCATCATCAGGTGCCATTCGGTATTGCCGTAGGCGCCTTGATACTGAACCAGGCAAACCGGCAGCGTCTGCACATTGGGCGTCCGCAGGTAGAGCAAGGGACCGAAGAAATTATTCCAGTTGCCGATGAAAGCGAAGATGGCCAGGGTCGCCAGCGCTGGTTTGGAGAGCGGAATGAAGATCTGCATCAGGATGCGGACGTGGCCAGCGCCGTCAATCTTGGCGGCATCGATCAGTTCTTCCGGTATCGTGAGGAAAAATTGCCGCAGCAAGAAGATGAAGAAGGGCCAGCCGAACCAGGGCGGCACCATCAGCGGCAGGTGGGTATCCAACCAGCCGAACCTGCTGAAAAGGACATATTGAGGAACAACAAGCGCTTCGTTGGGCAGGAGCATGGTCGCCAGGACGATGGCGAAGAAAAAGTTCTTGCCGCGCGCTTTCAAACGGGCGAAGGCATAAGCCGCCAGCGTGCAGGATACGAGATTGCCGATGATGTTGTTGACGGTGATTTTCAGCGAATTCCAGGTGCAGGTGGTGAAATCGACATAGCCGTAACCATACCAGCCATCAGGAAAGTTCTGCCATTGGACCGTTTCGGGGATCAGCGTTGGCGGAAAAGCGAAAACCTGCTTCAGTGGTTTGAGCGCGGTCGAGACCATGACGATGAAGGGCAGGACAAAGGCAACGCCGAGCGGGACAAGCAGGGCGAAGGTGATGATTATGCCGATGGCGCGGCGTCCTTCGATTGACTTGCGCCAGGAGACTGTTTTCTTGGGTTTGTCAGTCGTCATCGCGCTTCACCCTCGTAGTAAACCCAGCGCCTGCCCAGCCGGAATTGCAAGCCGGTCAGCGCCATGAGAATGACAAACATGATCCAGGCTACGGCGGCGGCGACGCCCAAATTCAGGAAAACAAAGGCATGCTTCCAAAGATACCAGATCATGACATTCGATGATTCGCCTGGTCCGCCTTCTGTCATGACGCGGATTTCGGTGAAATTTTGGAAGGAACTGACAACGGAAATAATAATCACAAAGAAGAGTACTGGGGATAGCATGGGCAAGGTGACGTTGCGGAACTTGGCCCAATTGCCGGCGCCGTCGATTTCAGCCGATTCGTACAATTCTTTTGGCACGCCCTGCAAGCCCGCCAGCAGAATGATCATGATAGGACCGACTGAGAACATGCTCATCAAGATAAGCGATGGTTTGACCCAGGTCGAACTATGAATCCAAGGCGGACCTGTGATGCCAATCTGCTTCAAGGTGTGATTGAGGATGCCCAGGCGCGGATTGAAGATCCAGATCCAGACCAGCGCCACGGCCACGCCTGCCGTAACGGTCGGCAGGTAGTAAACGGCGCGAAAGAAGGCGATGCCCGGGACCTTTTGATTGAGCAAGATGGCAAGCAGCAGGGCGAATGATACGCCGAAAACCACCCTTCCAACGACGATGTAAAGGGTGTTGCCTACCGATGTCCAAAATATCGGGTCGGCGAAGAGCTTGGAATAGTTATCCAGACCGATGAATTGCAGATCATCGAGCGAGATGCGCCAATCGGTAAAGCTCAATCCCAACATGCCGAAGACCGGACCGGCATTGAAGAGGATCAAGCCAATCAGCCAGGGCAAGATGAACAAATAGAAAATCCGCTCCTCGCGCCGGGCGCTAGGCGAGATAGGCCGCATTATCCGTCGGAACATCGATTTTGCGCCTTTTCTTTAGCCAACAGAACTCGGGGAGACCGCCGAGCGGTCTCCCTAAGGTGTTTAGAGATTAGGAGATTGAACTACATGTCGGCAACGGAGTCGAGAGCGGCGTTCCCCTCTTCCGTGATGGCGGCGATGGCATCGTCGACCGTGGTTTCTCCCAGACGCAGCAGGTCCGCCTCGCGCGTCAGAATGTTGCTGACCTGCGCGGCAGCCAGGGATTGGAAGGGAGGCCCTGTCACCGCGTAATCGAACATGGCTTCCAGGAAGTAACGCCCGTTGGGCGGCGCCGGGTCGGATGTCAGCCAGGCTTCCAGACCCTCGGGGCGCGCCGGCGAGCCACGGCCCGAGAGGCTCCACATGAAGATCATGCCATCGAGTGAGAGGTATTCGCGCAAGTAAGTCCAGGCGGTGTCCGGCTTGTCGCTGGTGGGCGTGATGCCGTAGCCACTGCCGAAAGCGCCGGTATAGCGCGAGCCGTCAGCGCCCATAGGCGTGGGCGCGACATCCCATTCAAAGTTCGCCAGGGCGCGCATGCTGGGCGTGCTCCAGGTGGCGATATGGCCCATAGCGGCGACGCCCGCGCGGAAGGGCTGCGAGTTGGGGAAAGCTTCCATCTCGGTACCGCTGGCGCCGGCGTTTTCCACATGCGTCAGGTTGTACCAGTGGTTGAGCGCTGCGCGAACTTCGGGCGTATCCATCGTCATCGCGGTTTCGTCTTCGTTCATGTGGACGCCGCCCCAGGCGCCGGTGAAGAAGCCGCCACCG
>JAPOWG010000061.1 GCA_026707745.1 Chloroflexota bacterium | reverse complement strand
GGCTGGCTCTCCACATGGTTGGTTCGATACTTACCATTTTGGAGATCAGCCCGTTCTTGGTAACTCAATTTCACATCAGACGTATAGTGATTTTGAAGCGATTGCCTGGATACACTACCAGGGCAATTGCATCAAAATGAGGCGACTGACATGGTACGAAATTGGACTGACTATTATCCGTCAAAGACACCGAGGGCACCGAGAAAAGCAAAGTTCATTGCTCATATCATATTTCAGGCTTGCTTTTCAGCCACAGATAAGGTTTCGCTGGCGACTTTGCCGTATTCAGGTGACGGACGGAATTAGAGGGAAAGTCGGCAAACGATCCTAAACTCAGTGCTCTCATTGTTCTCAGTAGTACCAATAAAATAATGCGAAAGAATCTCATTTGTAGCGAGAATTCTGGATCTAATCCCATTCCCGCCAAATGCGCTCCCCCTCCCTGATGCTTCGGGGTTTCCGCCCCCCGCTTAGCGGGGGCGCTGGGCCGGGGCTGGGGTTGAATAAAGGCGTTTTCGCATTCTCATTACTTTCTTGGAACTACTTCTGTGTTCTCGGTGGTGAAAAAAAATTTGATACGAATGCCCTGATACACTACCCGAAAATTTGACAAATATATGGGAACAAGCTACAGTCGGTTTTTGTAAACTGGAAACTGTTTACTTACCCACAATCTTTAGTGGGAGGCAAAGCGTTTGTGGCGGGCGCGGAGATGACAACGAAGTTCTGCCGGGTAGCGGGGCAGCGTTAAATGGAACAGAGCGAGGTATCACTGCGGAATGCGTCTGAAAGCGCGCGGAGCGAAACCCCGCTCTTGCGCGCCCGAAACGTAAGCAAGGCATTCGGCACGGTACAAGCGCTCACCGACGCCGAGATTGATGTTCATCGAGG
Organism: Chloroflexota bacterium; assembly: GCA_026707745.1. Classification (GTDB taxonomy): domain Bacteria; phylum Chloroflexota; class Anaerolineae; order Aggregatilineales; family Phototrophicaceae; genus UBA6055. Next base: position 70,543 of record JAPOWG010000061.1, on the reverse strand, counting down.
CGAAATCGTAGCGCTCGTCGGCGATAACGGCGCCGGCAAGTCAACACTGATCAAGGTCTTGTCCGGCGCGCACCGGCCCGATGCCGGCGAAATCGTCGTGCGCGGCCAACCAGCCACCATCCACAATCCGAATGACGCATTTGATCAAGGCATCGCCACCGTTTATCAAGATCTCGCGCTCCTGCCGACGCGCGACGTCGTCGCTAACCTGTACGTCGGCCGCGAGCTTAGCAAGAACGGCATTTTGGATCGGCGCCGGATGACCGAGGAAGCGAACCGAGTCGTCCGCCAATTGAAAACCAATCTGCCCTCCGTCCATACACGCGTGCGCCACCTTTCCGGCGGGCAGCGGCAAGCGATAGCCATCGCGCGGGTCGTGCACTTCGGCGCGGAAATCTTGCTCCTGGATGAGCCTACGGCAGCGCTCGGCGTGAAGGAATCGCATGAAATGCTGACCTTGATCGAACACCTCAAGGAGCAAGACAAAGGCATCATCGTCGTCAGCCACAATCTGGCGCACGTATTCCGAATCTGCGATCGCATCACGGTGCTGCGGCATGGCCGCACGGTGGGTACGCTCATCAAAGAAGAAACCGATTCAACCGAAGTCGTCCGCATGATAACCGGCGCCGATCTCTTGTAATGCGGATCGCCGCCGAAAGCCTGTATTGTCACGGCGACGGAGCGAGACTATGGCAATAAAGCAAAAGGAAATCGATACCACCGTTGACGAGGCGGGGGGCGCGTCGCGCTGGAAGCGCTTGCTGGCGCAGCGAGAGGTCCAACTGCTGCTGGTGCTGGTGGTCTTCACCGTTCTCGTGCGGGCGGGCGGAGCGCCCGGTTTCCTGGGTCCGACGCATTTTCCCATTTTCTTGTCACAGGTCGCGCCGGACATGCTCGTGGTCATCCCGATGGCGATGCTGCTCATCGGCGGCATGTTCGATCTTTCGGTGACCGGTATCGCGAATCTCAGCGTTGTGCTGATCGGCTGGACATTCTCGCGTTTGCTGGGTCAACTGGACGATACGCTCCTGATCATATTGGTGGTGGCGATCGGCTTGACAGCCGGCCTTGTCGTCGGGCTGATCAACGGATTGGCGGTTACGCGTTTGCGTATGAATCCCTTGATGACCACGCTGGCAACCTGGTGGATGGCGCAGGGCGCGGCGACCGGCGTCGCCGGCGGGGAATCGCGGCATAATTTTGTCGGCTCCTTCCGCGATATCGCTCGCTTTCAGCCCTTACGAGACCTGGGCGAGGCCTTCCCCTTCTTGCAGGAAATGAAGATCAGCACCCTGCCGATGCCGGTGTTTTACGCGGGCATCGTGATTTTAGTCGGCTGGCTGGTGCTGAATCGCACGCGCTTCGGCTGGCATATCTACGCCACTGGCAGCGACCGGCAAGGAGCGGCGCTCAACGGCGTCAATGTCAATCGCGTCACCTTGATCGGCTTCGTCGCCACCGGTATGGCGGCTGCAATGTGCGGGATCGTCTGGACCAGCCGGCTAACATCGGCGCCTCCCAACACACTGGGTGGGCTGGAGTTGCGCGTGATTGCCGCGGCGGTTATCGGCGGGGCCGCGCTCACCGGCGGAGAGGGAAGCGTATTGGGAGCCGTACTGGGGCTCTTCTTCATGCACATGATCAGGAGCGCGACCATACAGTTGGGTTTGCCCGTGTATTGGGAGTTCTTCGTCTTGGGTGTGGTGCTCTTCACAGCGGTTGCCTTCGACGCCTGGAGCAAGCGGCAAGCCGCAACCGATCGATGACGACCGGCAATCGGCGGTCGTAAGGACAAGCTGTGTTTCCCGATAATTGGCGGGAAACGCGCTAGAAGGGGGCAGATGTGTTTAGCCGCGCATCTGCATCGCCATCGTGGTGAATGTTGAAGTTTTTTTCGTTGTCAAAGCCTCGCCCACGGAGCTCACTCGCCTCGATTAGATTCCCCAAAACAACAGTAACTCTTGGAGAGCATTATGAAGAAGTTTGTAGTTCTTTTATTGGTAGCTTCGCTGTTCATCGGCGCGCTAGCGACGGTCGGCGCGCAAGACAGCAGCGAAGACATCTACTATATGGTCGGGGGCAACCTGGGGCATCCCTGGTGGAAACAGCACTTCGAGGGCATTGAGGTGGCGGCCGAATGGCTGGGCATCAATGTCGAGATAGTGGGTCCGCCGCCGACTGATGGCATTGCTCTGGAGCAGATCAAACTGCTGGAGGAGATAGTCGCCAAGCCGAATACAGCCGGCATCATGATGATCGGTTTTGACGTCACGCTGATTCCGGAGGTATCGAAGCAAGCGATGGCGGCGGGCATCCCCTTCATCCAGTTCAATGGCGATCTCATCGACAAGAGCGCGCGTCATGCCTTCGTCGGCACCGGCGATTACGCCTACGGGGAGTCGGCAGCGCAGTTGGTGCTGGACCGCTATCCTGACGGCGCCAAAATCGGCGTGGTCGCATTCATCAGCGCGCAACAGCATCGCGACCGCTTGCAGGGCTTCCAGGAGACGCTTGAGGCATCCGGACGCGCCTACGAGTTCCTCGAACCGGTCGATGATCGCGCCTCGATGGACGGCGCCTACAACGGCGCGTTGAACTTGATCGAAGCCCATCCCGACATGGACATCATCTACTCCGGCGATGCTTTCGCCGAGGGCGTGGCCAACGCCGTCAAAGACATGGGCTTGGTCGAGAACATTGATGTCGTCGGCGGCGATCGCGCCGATTCGCTGCTGCAGGCTATCAAGGACGGCGATGTCATGGGCACGATCGCGCAAGATACCTTCGCCGAGGGCTTCTTCGGCGTGCTCTACATGTATGTGGCGCGCCAGGGTCTCGTCTCGCAGGAAGGCGGCCGCCTCGCCCTGCCCGATACATCGATTACGCAATCCTTCACCATCACCGCCGAAACGGTCGACTTCTTCCTCGGGGTCGAGCCAGACAAGCCGATGCTGCCAGCCGGCACAGACGGCGCCTACTACATGGTCGGCGGCAATCTGGGTCACCCCTGGTGGAAGCAACATTTTGACGGCATCCAAGCCGCGGCCGACTGGCTGGGCATCAATGTCGAGATAGTGGGTCCGCCGCCCACCGATGGCATCGCGCTGGAGCAGATCAAACTGCTCGAGGAGATCGTCGCCAAGGAAGATACCAAGGGCATCATGATGATCGGCTTTGATGTCACGCTGATCCCCGAGGTATCGAAGCAAGCGATGGCAGCGGGCATCCCCTTCATCCAATTCAATGGCGATCTCATCGACAGGAGCGCGCGTCACGCCTTCGTCGGCACCGGCGATTTCGCCTATGGCGAATCAGCCGCGCAACTCGTTCTTGATCGCTACCCTGACGGCGCCAAGATCGGCGTGGTCGCTTTCATCAGCGCCCAGCAGCATCGCGACCGCTTGCATGGCTTCCAGACGACGCTCGAGGCATCGGGCCGCGACTACCGTTTCCTGGAACCGGTCGATGATCGCGCCTCGATGGACGGCGCCTATAATGGCGCTCTTAACCTGATTGAAGCCCATCCGGATATGGATATCATCTACTCCGGTGATGCCTTCGCCGAAGGCGTGGCTAACGCCGTCAAGGACATGGGGCTGGTCGACAGCATTGATGTCGTCGGCGGCGACCGCGCGGACTCGCTGCTGCAGGCGATCAAGAATGGCGAGGTGATGGGCACGATAGCGCAGGATACCTTCGCCGAAGGCTTCTTCGGCGTAGTTTACATGTATGTCGCAGCCGAAGGCATAGTCGCGCGCGAAGGCGGGCGCATCGCTCTGCCCAATACGGTGATCACGAAGTCCTTCACCATCACCGCCGATACCGTCGACTTCTTCCTGGAAGGCTAGCGGGACAATAGCAACGGGTCAGCCACCGGCTGACCCCTACAAGGTTCATCGTGAAAATGTAGGGGCGACTCTGTGAGTCGCCCAAAATCGCCGCAAAATGTAAAAGCTTTGTGGCGATTTCTTGAGCGATGAAAAGGTGTCTCTTCCGCAGCCCTTTGTGGGAGAGAGATTTCCGGGACTGCTATTCTCTCATTCCTTGACTGTATGACGCCGGAGTTCTTGGATAGCATTAGTGATCAAAGGGACTGGACGCGGATGAGATTGAAGGACAAGGTGGCGCTGGTCACCGGCGGCGGGCGCGGCATTGGGCGGCATATCGCCTTGCGGCTGGCCGATGAGGGCGCGGATGTGCTGGTCAACTATGCCAGCAGCCAGGCCGGCGCCCAAGACATCGCCACGCAGATACGCGCCAAGGGTAGGCGATCGACCGCGGTGCGGGCCAATATCGCCCAGCGCGAAGATGTCGATGCCATGTTTCAGCGCCTCCTGGACGAGTTCGGCCGCATAGACATCCTTGTGAACAACTCGGCTATCGACCCCGTCATCCCGTTCCTGGACATGACCGATGAACAATGGGACCGCGTCATCGATATCAACCTCAAAGGCGCCTACATGTGTTCTCAAGCCGCCGCCAAGCTGATGGTCGAAGCCGGTGGCGGCGGCAATATCATCATCATCGGGTCCATGCACAGCATGGCGACCTTCCCGGGCATGCTGGCTTATGCCAGCACAAAAGGCGGTCTCAACGCCATGACGCGGGCAATGGCGTTGGACCTGGCGCCCTACCGCATCCGCGTCAATTGTGTCATCCCCGGTTCGATTCATGTCGAAAAAGCCTACGAGGTCATTCCCAATTACGATCCGCATATGATTGATGATCAGATCGCGCTGGGTCGCATTGGCTACGGACCGGATATCGCGGCGGCTGTCGTGTTCATGGCATCGGACGATGCGGCATACGTCACGGGCGCCACGCTGAATGTTGATGGCGGTGTCATGGCGCGTATGGCGCTCTGGTTCGACGACCTGGAAACCGTCGAGCGGAAATACGACAACTAGCGGCGCCAACTTAACTGGTAACGCGCGAAGAAAGACCTGAGCGATGAATGAAGTCGAACATGTCCTGTCCCTGGGCAATTTATTGGGAGAGGGCCCACTGTGGCACCCCGGGGAAGGGGCGCTTTACTGGGTGGATATCGAGTCCAGCCAAATCTTTCGCTACGATTCCCGAAAGAGCCGGCATGAAAAAGTGCAAATGGATATCGCAGTGGGCGCCTTGGCCTTTCGAGAGTCGGGCGGCTTGATATTGGCCACCGCCAAAGGCTATGCCTATTGGGACATGCAAGGCCGCCAGTTGGAATTCATCGCCGACCCGGAAGCGGACAAACCAGAGTCACGCTTCAATGACGGCAAGGTGGATCGCCGAGGGCGGTTTTGGGCCGGCACCATGACCGTTGAAGGCGCTACCAGCGCGCTCTATCGACTGGATGCCGATGCTTCCGTGCAAAGAATGGAAAGCGGAATCACAATTGCGAACGGGCTGGGCTGGAGCCCGGACAACAAGATCATGTATTTCACCGATACCATGATCCACACGATATATGCCTACGACTTCGACCTGGAAAGCGGCAGTATTTCCAACCGTCGGGTATTCGTGCATGATCCGGATCTGCCCGGGCTGCCGGATGGATTGTGCGTCGACAGCGAAGGCTGCGTATGGAGCGCGCGCATTCTCGATTGGCGCATCGTCCGCTACGACCCTGATGGCGCAGTTGAGCGTGAGATTCGCTTACCGGTGAAGAATCCGACAAGCTGTGCCTTTGGCGGCGAGAATCTTGACGAGCTCTATGTCACTACGGCGGCTATCGGCTTGACCGACGAGGAAGCCCGACAGCAACCTTTGGCGGGAGATCTGTTCCGCATTCATACTGGCATCAAGGGACAGGTCGAGCCCGGTTTTGCCGGGTAGCCATGCAACAAATCGAGCAGATCTCTTACAAGCATTTTGGCCGCTGTTATCGTCTCTGCAACGATCAAGTTGATCTGCTTGTCACCGGCGAGTTCGGACCACGCATTATCCGCTTCGGATTCATCGGCGCGGAGAACGAATTTGCCGAGGTCGACTTCTCACTGGCCATTCCCGGCCATGGAACCTGGCGGCTGCACGGCGGGCATCGCTTCTGGCACGCGCCCGAAGACATGATCCGCACTTACATCCCTGACGATGAGCCAGTGCGCCTGGAAGAACACGGCGATTTCATCCGCGTCAGGCAGCCGGTCCAGCCAGAGTCGGGGATCGAGAAGGAACTGGATATCTCCCTCGCGCAGGATCGCGCATCGGCGAATGTCGCGCATCGGCTTCGCAATCACAATCTCTGGCCGGTCGATTTGGCTCCTTGGGCCCTCTCGGCAATGCGGGACAGCGGGACCTGCATCCTTCCCTTGCCCAGCAGACGGGCTCCTGTCCTCGGCGAACTGCCGGAGATTAGCACGATTACGCTCTGGCAATTCAGCGACATGTCCGATAGTCGCTTTTCCTGGGGACGCAACACCATTCGCATTCGACACGACCGGGCCGAGGACGCGCCGCAGAAAATCGGCGCCTTAGTCACCGATGGCTGGGCGGCTTACCTGCGGAAGGGCAACCTCTTCCTCAAGACTTTCGATTATGTGGAGGACGCAAGCTATCCCGACCGCGGATGCTCCGTCGAAGTCTTCTTCAATGACGAATTCCTTGAGCTCGAGACGCTCGGTCCATTAACGCGACTGGCGCCCGGCGCCAGCATTGAGCATAGGGAATCCTGGCAGCTCTTGCGGGATATGCCGCCGCTTGAGAGCGACGATGACGTCAGCCACGCGATCCTGCCCATCGTCGAAAGGGCGAGGGGGAACGAACCGTGGTAAAGCAAGAAGAAAGCGAATTGCCGGGCAGCGACGCCAACTCGATCTTCGAGACGCCCTTCGATAGCCCTCTTTATCCGCGTTTCCCAATGGAAATGCGCAACGTGGAAATCTTGACGGTCTTCTATCGCACGGACATGGAAGCCGCGCAAAGCCTGATCCCCGCGCCGCTAGAGCTAAAGAGCGATATCGTCATCATCCACATTTATCACATGCACGACGCGGATATGTTCGGCGATTATTATGAATCGGCGGTGCAACTGCCGGTCGCCCTGCCGGGAACTGGAGTGAGCGGCGCCTATTCTCCCTACCTTTACTTGAGCAGCGCCGGGGCAGTAGCCGTCGGACGCGAGATTTATGGACAGCCGAAAAAAGGGGGAGAACCGCGGTTGGAAGTCCGTGGCGACCTCTTTGTTGGCACGGTAAGACGCAACGGCATTGACGTCATTACTGCCACCATGCCCTATAAGGTGCGCCGCGCAGAACTCCCTGAGATGCTCGAATTCGGCGATTTCCGAACCAATATCAATCTGAAGGTCATCAACGGCGCCGACGGCAACATCGCCATCCGCCAACTCACGGCGCGCCGTTTCGAGAATGTTCGCGTGCGGGAATGCTGGTCCGGGCCAGCGACGATAGAACTGCGTCCCAACGCGCAGGCCCCCGTCTATAAGCTGCCTGCGCGCGAGATGATCGCCGGTTTTTACTGGCGTACTGACTTCGTATTGCCCTGGGGCCAGGTCTTGCACGACTATTTGGCGACGGCGGCCAGCGACGATGAGCCTTAGAGGTAGCGCAGGTTGTCCTGTTTTTGACATCGGCTGCCGCGAGTTTCGTCACTGGAGAGGCCCTGATGATTGACGGCGGGCGCACAGCGGTCTAAGCGCAACCCTGTATGCCCCGCCGTGACTATTCGAACACAAGGACCGCGTGCAAGTCCAACTCCGGCAAAGTCGTTCTCAGCTTCCCGTCGTCGATTACGAAGTCCAGCGCGGTATCGGGCGCGATATAGACGCGGCTGACCCTGTCTGTTGCCGTTCTTGATAAATCCAGTTCAATCTCTACATCGCGCAGGGATATGCCCTTGTCGTCAAAAGACGGCCGATCGACACTCCCGCGATATCGATTCAACAAGTGTGCGACAGTGCGCCCCTTCTGCCGGTTCAGCACCACTTCAACGCCGGCCGGCGCGTTGGTCTTCAATATCGGCCGCTCTACCAAGCCCTCCGCCAAAACACCCATCAGCCGTTTGACCCAGACATTGGGCATCCCGCGCGATCTCAGCGGCGCCGCGACATAGATGCATGTTCCGTCGCCGTATTGATTCCGAACGATGCCCGGCAAGGTTTTCGACTCGTCAGGCGCCGCATCCCCCCAAAGTATCGTTGTCGCTTCGGTCCGCCGCGACTCCGGCATTTGGAATTCACTGATGACCTGGCCGCTGCTCGCCCGGACCTGCAGCGCTATTTGATCGATCAGTATCGGCAGCGCCGTCACCGCTTTCGCCAAGTCGCCCTCGCCCAGCCGCAGGTACACAAACTCACTGCCCGCCTCCCGCTGATAGGCCACGCCGAAGACACCAGCCAAGCCGAAGTCCGCCCGGCGCTCCCCGTTTTCGTCCCAGAGCGAACTGCAGCCCGATGCCAGCAGCTTGCCGCCCCCGCGAACATACGCGCGCAGCTTCTCCAATTCAGCGTCGCCGAGCGCCGCCTGATCCGGCAAGATGATGAGTTGATACGGCGACAAGTCGCGATCCAGTTGAATGATGTCGTACTGCAAGTGCATATCAATCAGGGCATCGTGAAATGATTCCGCGCCATCCAGCATCAGGCCCCACAAGTTGGAAGCCGAGCGCGGCTTCGGCGCCATTACCAGCCCAATATCGCTGGCGCCGGTCGGCTCAGTCAGCCAGGGTTCAATCGCGCGGACCTGTCCGAATACGTCCGCCAAACCAGCAAATTGCGCCGCGTCGGTAGCGCCGTTGGCGAAGGGCGCTTGTCCAAAGACCATGCTGCCGCCGTGCGCCAGCGCGATGGCATTCTCGAGCTCTAAGAAAGCCAGCGGCTTCTGATCGAAGCCATTCCAGCCGCCGCCGAGTTCCGCGCGCGGCAAGGCGCCAGCAGTCAAGATCTCGAAAGGTTTGCCGCGCGCCTTCGCCCAGCGCGCGTTAAAGCTCTGCCGGACGTACTCGGGCGCGTGCCCTTCGATAGAAATCAGATCGCCCGAATCGATCGGATCGCCCGGCGCGCCCGCCGCGTTATAGGTGATGACGGCCTCCGGCAGATGCCCGCGAATGACAGCATAAGCCCGGTTCAGGAAATCATCGACTTTCGCGGTCATAAATTCGAAAATGCGATCCGCCTCTTCCGGGGTCGGTTGCACCGGCAATTTTTCTCCCGTCCCCGCTTCATAGCATTTCTGCGCATAGAGTGAATAGTCGGGAATCGGATGCGGCGCGATCATCCAGAGGTCTTGCCGCACATCTCGCGCCAGCGGGATGATATCCAGCCAGAATCCGTCAACCTCATAGTTCCCCGCTAGCTCATCGATTTGTTGAAGCACGAAGTCGGTGTAGGGCGAACAGATCGACGCCATGTAGAAAGGACGAAGTTTGTACGGGTCGCCCAGATAGTTGACCATGCGCCATTCGGGATGTAGTCCCAGCGCGTAGTTGTCAAAGCACACGCTGACGTATGCGATGAGCCGAATATTCCGTCTCTTCAGTTCAGGCAATAACTCGCCGAGGATATTACGCGGGTGCGGCAGCCCGAGCGAGCAAGGATAATAGCAGGTGCCGTGATGGTCTTTGCAATACAGTTCGAGGCAGTCGACCGCCGCCGCTTCCAGACTTTCCGCATACTGTGCGGCGTCAAAGCGAAGGCCCTGATCCATCGCCCATTGGGGCGACACGTAAAGCTTGTGGACTTTACGAAAGGTCTGGCCGAACCATTGGCTCATAAGCTTGTCCCTCCTCCAATCTTGGCGCGCTAGCGCAGCGCGCCGGCCGTCATTCCCTTGCGAATCTGCCGCTGGAACAGGAAGTAGAAGACAAATAGCGGCAGTGCCGTCAGGGTCATGATCGCGAACTGCTGGCCGACCACGCTTTCCGCCGCCATTGAAACGGGACGATAGCCGGCGACCGCCAGCGGCAGCGTCCTCACTTGCGGTTGGTCCAGCAGCACCAGCGCGAAAAAGAGTTCGCTCCAGATCCAACTAATATTGATGATGGCCATGCTGGCGATGGCGCCGCGCGAAACAGGCACAACCACGCGGATAAATGCGCCGAAGCGGGAACAGCCATCCAGCAGCGCCGCTTCCTCCAATTCATGCGGGAAGCTCAGAAAATAGGCGCGCATCAGGATGATCGTAAAGGGCAGCCCCAGCGTCGCGTAAACCAGCATCATGCCGAGGTGGTCGTTTCGCAAGCCGAGATCGCCCATGAAAAAATACATCGGAATGATCAAGACATGGACAGGTACGGCCAGCGTGAGCAGAAACATTTGCTGCGTCGCCGCGTTGCCGGGGAAGCGCCCCCGTGCCAGGGAATAACCAGCCAGCCCGGCGACGAACAACAGAATCAGCAAACTGCCCAGCGTGATGATGAAGCTGTTGATGAAAAAGGTCGAAAAAGGCTGAGCGACGCGATCGCCCTGCCAGACGATTTCGTAGTTCTCGAACTTCAAAGGATCGGGCAAGGCAAAAGGCGCGTTCAAGATTTGCTTGTCCGTCTTGACCGATGTGATGAACATGAAAATGATCGGATAAACTTGCACAACCGCCCATGCGAGCAGCAGAACGGTCACCGCCGCTCCCGGGACGCGCTTTAAGACAAGAGGGATATTATTTCGCTCTGAGAGCATCGCGGATGAACCCACGTTAAAACTCAACCGCTTCAACGCGCATCAAGCGTTGATAAACATAGGTCACGGTGAAAATAACGACGAACATCACCACCGCTACCGCCGACGCATAGCCGTATTCCTGCTTGCGGAAGGCTTCTTTGTAAAGGAAGGTGCCCAACACCGATGTGCTCTCCGCCGGTCCGCCCAGCGTCATCACCCAGACCAGGTCGAAAACTTTCAGCGAGAAGATGAATTGCAGAACGCTGATCGAGATGAGCACCGGTCGAATGAGCGGTAACGTGAGATGCCAGATGCGCTGGGATTCGCTGATGCCATCCAGCGACGCCGCTTCGTGCAGATCCTCGGGAATGTTCTCGATGGCGGCCAGCAAAATGATCATCGGGAAGCCGGAGAACTGCCAGACGGCGACGGCAATAACCGAGCCCAGCGCAGTTTCGCGGCTGGCGATCCAAGTACCCTCCAGATGCGCCAAACCAACGCTCCGCAGCATGACATTTAACATGCCGAAGTTCTGCTCGTACATCCGCACCCAAAGGGCGGCCGTCACCGCCATCGGCAGCATCACGGGCAGATAAAAGATAAAGCGATAGATGGAGGCCCCCCGAACGCGGCGCGCGATCGCCATCGCCAGCAGAAGTCCGATGCCGACCGTGCCGACCATCGAATAGACCGCGAATGTCAGCGTGTGCGACAGAGCGCCCCAAAAAAAGCGGTCATCGAATAAATCTTTGAAATTCTCCAGCGCGATATATTCACGCGGTCGCAAACCATTCCATTCGTAGAACGCCAACTCCAGGGACTGGATGAGCGGCAAAGCCATGAACATCACAAGCATGATCACGGCCGGCGCAATGAAGGCGTACCAAATCAGATTACGTCTCAGCCAGAAGCCGACGCGCTGTCCCTTGCTTTGACCTGCGCTGGCAACGGCTGTCCTTCGCTTGAGGGTGGAATCAGCCTTGTCGACTTCCACGATTGCTCCTGTTTACGTAAAACCGCGTTGCTCATGCGACGATAAGGCTTACGATTTTGCGTGAGCGCGGAAGACCTTTTCGCCGGTTACGCGCCGAGCGGCTGGAGGTGAAGCGGATGAAACGCGTGGAGCAGCCGTATCGGCTGCTCCACCGCTACATTCAAAGTGACGAATGGCTAGCCCTCGCGCGCCTCTTCCGTCGCTTCCTGTACCATTTCAGCCGCTTCTTCCGGTGTGATGACGTCGTTTAACACCAGATCCGACGCCTGCTTCAGCGCGGAGAGCACATCAGGCGGCACATTCGCCTCATAGAGCGAGGGCGCGCCCATGGCGGCGACATCAGCAACCTGTTGCGCCGATTCCGGCGTGAGTATCTCGGCGACCGCTTCCTGGGGAATATCTGTGCGACCGGGGGTAATGCGCGATGCCCGCGCGTAGGTCTCGACGCCTTCCGCCGAACCCAGGAAACTTACCACCTCGAGCGCCGCTTCCTGATTGTCGCGGTTGAAGACGATGAAGCAATTGGGGATCCAGCTTCCAACTGGTCCGTAGGGTTCGATCATGTCGTCATCGTAATGCGGGTAGTAGAAATAACCCCAGTCGAAATCGACCTCGTTGCCCAGGCTGCCGGAAGCCCAGGAGCCCATCTGCCACATGGCGGCGCTGCCACCCGTGAAGAGGCCCTGACCCTGGCCGTATTCCGTGTGCCCGGCGAAGCCGTCAGCCAGCAATCCGCGGTCGACCATTTCCTTCATGGTCTGGAAGATGCGGACGCCGTGCGGATCTGTCCACTTGTATTCGTTCGCCCAGTCCGGTGAGCCGGGATTGGCGTTGAGCATGAAGGCGCGGTACTCGTCTTCGGTCCAGGAGCGCATCATCAGCGCATCCGGCAAATGGTTGACCAAGCCCCAGTCGTAGAGGTTGACCATAGGCTGGTAGCCGCCGGCGCGAACCTTGTCGGCGACCTCGTAGAGTTCTTCCCAGGTCGTCGGCACTTCGGCGCCGACTTCGGCGAAGATATCCTTGTTGTAGTAGATGTAGGGCGTCCAGACGACATCGATATTGACGCCGTAAATGCTGCCGTCCGGCTCGGTGTAAAAGTCGAGCGTGCCCTGCGTGAAGGCGTCGTACCAGCCTTCGGCCTCGTAAAGATCATCGAGCGCCACTAGCAAGTCCGCCTCGATCATGTCCTTGTACTGGAAGGAACGCGAGCACCACCACCAGGTAAGATCGGGACCATCAGCGTCGGCGAACATGGTTGTCGGCGCAGTTGCCTGCCAGTTGACCTCGTCCGCCTGGATTTCCAGCTCGACCTGGATGTCCGGGTTGCGCTCATTCCAGACCGAGATGGCCGCTTGCAGACCTTCGGCGACCGGACCGGCGAGGCCCGTCATGCGCAAGGTCATCGCGTCCTGGGCATAGACGCCCGCGCTGCCAACCATGGCCAGCATGAGTGTGACGAGAAGCAGGAAGGCGACCTTTGAACTGTGCGATTTCATTTCTTCACTCCTTTGAACAAAACTCTTGGACTATTCGGATATTCTCTTGAGCCGCTTGGCTCGGTTTTACAGCCTGTCTCCGTTTCAACCTCCTTTGATTCCCCGCCCGTTTACGCAAACTTAATACCCCAAACTTACCCCGCCATCGACCGCAATGGCGACTCCTGTGACAAATGACGCCAAGTCGGAGGCCAGGAACAGCGCCACTTTGCCAATCTCGTCGGCGGCGGCGATACGACCCAGCGGATGTATCGAATTCACATAATCACGCGCCCCCGCTTCATCCGGCTGCAGGGCAAACCATTCATTCACCAGCGGTGTCTCGACCCAACCAGGACAGATGCAGTTCACGCGTATGCGATGAGGCGCCAGATCGAGCGCCATATTCTTTGTCAAGGCGACGATGCCGCCTTTCGACGCCGAGTACGCCCCCGAATTACCCTGTCCAACCAAACCGACCATCGATCCCATATTGATAATAGCCCCGCCGGTTTCTTTGAGCGACGGCAAGGCAGCCTTGGACACGAGAAATACGCTCTTCAAGTTCGTGCTAACGATCCGATCCCAATCGTCTTCCCCCGCCTCTTGAATGCCTTTGCCATCGTGAGTGCCGGCATTGTTGACGAGAATGTCAATTTTACCGTACCTTTCCAGGATGCCTTGAACGGCTGCCGAGACGTCGGCGGCACAACTGACATCAGCGCTGAAAAACGCGGCTTGCAAACCGCGCTCCCGCAATTCCGTCAGCGTCGCCCTAGCGGCATCCTCGTCAATATCAATCAGAGCGATACTTGCGCCTGCTTCCCCAAAAACGCGCGCGCAGGCTCGGCCAATGCCCTTGGCTGCGCCGGTGACAACGGCCACTCGCTTCTCCACAAGCTGTCCAAAATCTATCGGCGACAAATCAGTCTTGTTCATCAAAACTCACCAGCCTGCTGCGTCCAAGGCGCCGAAATCTCCAAAACCAGGTGCGGGAACCTGATATCCCGCCGTATACTGTAAATTGTATACATCACGATTTTAATCAGATGTCGCTGTCTGTCAACAAATTGAACAATATGGCGCCTGTCGGTTGACTTTCAAGACCATCCCAAGTACCCTTCAATATTGTATACAGTAAACAGAAACTTCCTACAAGCTACGATGGCAAGAGACACCCTGTCCAGTCTGAGGGGCATCCAAGAACGCAGAACATTAGTCCATGATGTTCTCGAAGCCTTGCGGCAAGCAATTTGGGAAAGACAACTGCAACCAGGCATCCGCCTGAGAGAAGAAGAATTGGCCGAGGCGCTCAATGTGAGCCGTGGCCCGGTTCGGGAAGCGCTCATCCAATTGGAACTCGAGGGCCTAGTCATTCGCGAGCCCAACCGCGGCGCCTCGGTCGCTCGCCTGGCTCCAGCAGACCTCGAGGAAGTCTATTCCTTGAGGATGGCGCTCGAGAAACTGGCGGTGCAATTGGCAGTGCGGAACCGCTCCGCCGAACACATTGCCCAATTGCAAGAAGTGCTTGGCGATATGAGCGCTGAGCTTGAAATGAACGTGACCGAGAAACGGGCAGCCGACCTTGATATCAAGTTTCACGAAATCATCATCAAGGCCACCGGGCACAAACGACTTAATCTCTTTTGGTCTATCCTGCGCCCGCAAATTTATGTCTTCCTGCTCTCCCGCAATGTCGCCAACGCGGACTTCCGCGAGCATATGCTGCCCGGGCATCACGACATTGTGGATGCCATCACAGAACGTGACGAAGAGCGAGCCTTGCAGCTCATCGAATCTCATCTTGAAGTCACGTATTCGCGCGTTTTCGCCAGTTATCGGGAATTCCTGGAAACGGAATAGACAGAGCGCGAGATAGCGGCATTAGTGAGGTAAAATCCTTGCTGGAAATATTCAGCCTGCGTGAAAAGATAGCGCTGGTGACGGGCGCGGCCTCCGGCTTGTCACAGGCTATTGCCCTTGGCTTCGCTCGCTGCGGCGCCGATCTGATTATCGCCGATATCAATCTGCCCGGTCTAAAGGAAACTGCCAGCCGGATTGAGATCATCGGGCGAAAAGTCGTCGTCTGCCAATGCGACATCGCGAACCAGACCGAGGTTGACCGGCTTTTCGATCTGCTTGATTCATCCTTCGGCCGCATTGATATCCTGGTCAACGGACCCTTCGCCTTCAATCGGTCCCGCCCCGAAGATATGAGCCTCGAAGACTGGAACAAGGCGATCGCGGTCTGCCTGACCGGATTCTTCTTGTGCGCGCAGCAAGCTGGGCTGCGAATGATCGCGGCAGGCGCTGGCGGCAGCATCATCAACATCGGGTCGATCGCTGGCGCGCTGGCTTTGGGACGCGGCAATTTTGTGTATAGTGTGGCGAAGGCCGGCGTACATCAGATGACGCGGGAACTTGCGGTAGAATGGGCACAGCACGGCATCCGCATCAACGCTCTGATGCCGGCGCAGATGCAAACGCCGTCCGTCAAGCGCTGGCTGGAAGACCCGGCCACAGATCCGGGACTGGTGACGCATCTTTTGAAAGGCATTCCCATGAATCGAATCGGCGAACCGGAAGACATCGTTGGCCCCGCGATATTCCTGGCATCCGATGCGGCCGCGTTTGTCACCGGTACGCTGCTGCCGGTCGACGGCGGCAATCTGGCGCTCAACGCCGGCGGGAGCCACACATGGTAGCCTTGCTGGCATTGAAAATTGACGATAACCGTATCCTAGGTTGATAACAATATGACCACAGTAGTCATTGCGCACGCGTCCTTTCCCGATACCCGCCTCGAAACAGAAGCGCTGGCGGCGATTGACGCGACGATTGTATATACGGGAAACCTGCGCGCCGGCGAAGCGCGCGAGGCCGCCAAGAGCGCGGATGCGCTGATGGTGACCATTCAGGAAGTCGACGCTGACCTGATTCGATCGCTGGAAAACTGCAAAGTGATCGCCCGCGTCGGCACCGGCCTCGACGCAATCGATATCCCGGCCGCCACTGAGCGCGGCATTTGGGTGACATACGTCGCCGACTACGCCATCGACGAAGTGTCTACCCATGCCATCGCGCTGCTGCTTAATCACGCGCGGCGTCTGCGAGGGATGGTCGCCTCGGTGAAAGCCGGCGCCTGGTACGATGCCGCGCGAATAGAGCCGGCGCCGCGCTTGCAAGGGCAGGTTATGGGCATCATCGGCTTGGGACGCATTGGGCGGGCAACCGCGGCAAAAGCGCGCGGGCTCGGACTCAATATCATCGCCTACGATCCCTTTGTCAGGCTGGACCAAGACATCAAAAGCGATGTCGACCTTGTCGACCTTGATACCTTATTCAGCAAGTCCGATTACATCTCGCTGCATACACCCCTGACGGCATCCTCACGACAGATCATCAACGCCGATACCTTGAAGAAAATGAAAAGGACCGCCTATCTGATCAACACCGCTCGCGGCGAGCTGATCGACGAAGCGGCATTGCTGACCGCTGTCCGCGAGGGCCTCATTGCTGGCGCTGCTCTCGACGTGCTCACGGTAGAACCGCCGCCGCCGGACTTTCCTTTGCTTCAAGATGAGCGTATTCTTATCACGCCGCACGGCGCTTGGTATTCCGAAGCGTCAAAGCTTGATGTACGGCGCAAAGCGACCGAAGATGTCCTGCGCGTATTGACGGGTCGGAAGCCGCTGTCGCCGGTCAATCAACCCTAGTCGGCCTATACGAGGAGACTTGGCATTGGACAGTCACGAAATGGCGCCGAGCAGCGAGCAGTTGCTAGCGCTTTACAGAACGATGACGCTCATCCGGCGGACAGAAGAGCAGCTCGCGCGCGCCCACCAAATGGGTCTGGTGCCCGGTCCCTGTCACACCTATGTCGGGGAAGAGGCGATCGCGACCGGGGTCTGCGCCAATTTACGCCGCGACGATGTCGTTTTCAGTACGCATCGCGGGCATGGGCATGCGCTGGCGAAAGGCGTCAGCGCGCGCGAGGTGGCGGCCGAGCTTTTCGGTAAAGCGACCGGCTGCTCCCAGGGGCGCGGCGGCAGCATGCACCTCTTCGCCCCCGAGACCGGCTTAATGGGCACGAGCGGCATTGTCGGTCCCAGCATTCTGCAAGGCGCCGGTGCCGGCTACAGCTTCAAGCTGCTTGCATCCGACCGCGTAAGCGTCGCCTTCTTTGGCGACGGCGCCGTCAGCAACGGCGCTTTTCACGAGGGGCTGAACCTCGCTGCGATCTGGGACCTGCCCGTGATCTTCGTCTGCGAGGACAATATGTACGCCACCGAGGTGCCGTTCCGCGAGGCGACGCCTAACCAAAATGTAGCGGAGCGCGCGTCTGTGTCCTACGGCATGAACGCCCTTACCGTGGACGGAAATGATGTGCTCGCTGTCTATCAGGCAGCCGAAAGGGCGGTGGCGCATGCGCGAGCGGGCAAAGGTCCCTCGCTGATCGAGTTCAAAACTTATCGCACAAGGCCCCATGCCGAAGGTATGCGCGATGGCGGCTATCGCACGGCTGAGGAAATCGACCTCTGGAAAAAGCGCGATCCCATCTCCGTGTTCAAATCTTGGCTCGTTGCCGAGGGGCAAGCTGACAGCGATGCAATCGCCGCCATTGACGACGAGGTTAAGGGTATCGTCGAAGACGCGATTGAATTCGCCCGCTCCAGCCCTTTCCCGGATCCAGCCACCGCCGCGGATTTCATTTTCAGCGCTCAGGAATAAGCTATGCGAGAGATCACTTACACCGAAGCGGCACGCGAGGCGCTGGCGGAACAGATGGCCATAGACCCCAGCATCTTCGTCGTTGGCGAAGGCATCGGCGAGCGCGGCGGCAACTTCAATACCACCCTGGGGCTATACGAGCAATATGGACCCATGCGCCTGCGCGATACACCGATTGTCGAGCGGGGATTCGTCGGCATGTGCGCCGGCGCCGCCATGACCGGGGCGCGCCCGGTTGTCGACTTCATGTTTATCGACTTCATCCTGGATTCGATGGGCGAACTGCTCAACCAGATCTCCAAAGTCCAATATATGAGCAGCGGACGCATCAAAATGCCGATTGTGCTGCGCGGTTGCATCGGCATTGGCGGCGCGGCCGCGACGCATCATTCCGGCAGCTACTACCCGATTTTCGTACACATCCCGGGCTTGCGCGTGGCCTTGCCATCCACCCCCTATGACGCCAAAGGCTTGATGAAAACCGCCCTCACCGGCGACGATCCCGTTTTGTTTCTGGAGCACAAATTGCTGCTCAACAGACGCGGTCGCGTTCCGGAGGAAGCATACAGCATTCCATTCGGGCAAGCGGCTGTCGTCCGTTCCGGCAGCGACGCCACCGTAGTCGCCTTGACCGTGATGCTGCCAAAAGTGCTCGCCATCTGCGAGGACTTGGCGCGGGAAGGCATTGAAATCGAGGTGATTGACCCGCGCACAGTCGCGCCCCTCGACATCGACAGGATACTCGAATCGGTACACAAAACCGGGCGCCTGCTGATCGTCGATGAAACTTTCGGACCCTGCGGCATCGGCGCCGAAATCAGCGCGCTGGTGATGGAAAACGGATTTGACGATTTGGACGCGCCGATCGCCCGACTGAACGGCTTGCATACACCAACCCCCTACAGCCCGACATTGGAAAACGCCGTCACCCCCGATCAGGCCGCGATCATTCGGGCGATTCGGGATTTGCTGGCGGAGTAGCGCTCGGCGCGCAATCGGCGAGGGGGGCTTTCGCGCGAACGCAGTTCATCGAACACATTTGGCTACCGCAAGTATTGGTTTTACGGGATGAGATAGGCTGGCGTATGGCGATAGAAATCGTAATGCCCAAGCTCGGTTGGACCATGGAAGAAGGCGTCCTCGACGAATGGATCAAAAATGATGGCGAGCAAGTGCGGGCGGGCGACATCATCTTTGTCGTCGAGAGCGACAAAGCCCTCCAGGAAATAGAGGCTTTTGACAGCGGCATTCTGCGTATTCCCCCGGATGCGCCTCCCGTTGGCTCGACGGTGAAGATCGGCGAACTGCTTGCCTATCTCGTACAGCCGGGTGAAGCGCCGCCTTTTGAACTGCAGACCGCGGACGAAGCGCCAGCCACGGCGACACCCGCTGAGCCGCCCGCAACACCTGCGTCCGAAAGTCAAACTGTCCCCACACAGGCGCGCCGACCTTCGCGCGACAGCGGTCCCGCGGCCAGCCCGCGAGCGAAACGCGTCGCCGCCGAACTGAACATCGACTGGACCTCATTAAGGGGCAGCGGG
The DNA here is from genome assembly GCA_026707745.1 of Chloroflexota bacterium. Taxonomy (GTDB): domain Bacteria; phylum Chloroflexota; class Anaerolineae; order Aggregatilineales; family Phototrophicaceae; genus UBA6055. The sequence goes on along the minus strand of JAPOWG010000061.1, from coordinate 51,205 downwards.
AAGGGTGGACGCATCGTCGAACGCGATATCCGCGCCGCAGCAGCGACGGCGCAAGCTGACGACGAAAAGGACCTTCGTATTACGCCCCTCGCGCGCCGCGTTGCGCTTGATGCCGGCCTGGACCTGGACGAACTGGCGACGCGATTTGCCGGCGCCCGCATAACCCGCGCGGACGTGGAAAAACTCGCTGCGGAACGCCAAGCTGTCCCGGAGGACAAGCGCTCGGCGATGACAAGCGTGCGGCGAGTGACGCGCGACCGCATGGTCGAAAGCGCCCGGACCACCGCGCCGGTCACGCTCAGCAGCGAGGTCGACGCGACTGAACTACTGCAGTTGCGCCGCAAACTCAAAGCGGACGGCGCGGACATCGTGCCTACGTATACCGATCTGCTGGCGAAGCTGGTCGCAAAAGCTCTGCGCGAGCACCCCGCGCTCAACGCATCTATCGCAGATGATGAAATCGTCCTGCGCGGCGCAATCAACATCGCCGTGGCGGTGGATACCGAACGCGGCCTGCTCGCGCCGGTGCTGCGCAATGCCGACCTGCTCTCTCTCCTGGAATTGGCGACCGCGAGCGCCGAACTCGTTGATCTCGCGCGGGGTGGCGCGCTCAAGCCGGAACATCTGGGTGACGCGACCTTCACCATAAGCAACCTGGGCATGTACGATATTGACGCCTTCACACCGGTTATCAGCTTGCCGCAAGCCGCCGTTCTGGGTATCGGGCGCATAAGACCGCGGCAAGTTGTGATCAATGTGGAAGCGGAACGCACCGCCATCCGGCACATGATGACGCTCAGCTTGACTTTCGACCATCGGCTGGTTGATGGCGCTCCCGCCGCGCGCTTCCTGCAGCGCGTCAAGCAATATGTCGAAACACCTTACCTCTGGCTCGTGAACTGAATAGCGAGGACAAAACCATGAAACTGGTTACCTTCGTGAAAGACGGCGCTTATCGACCCGGCGCCATCGTCAAACGAAGCGGTCGCAACGCCATCGTCGACCTGCTGGCGGCCGACGCTTCGCTTCCCCCCAGCATACGCGCGCTGCTGGAAGCCGGCCCGTCAGCTCTGCAGAAGGCGGCTGCCGCGGCTGAGGCGGCAAATGACCCTGTCGATATGGCAGCGGTGAAACTAGCCGCGCCCATCCCGAATCCGGACAAGATTCTCTGCATCGGCTTGAACTATGCCGACCATGCCGCGGAATCGGGACAGCCGCTGCCCGACTACCCGATTGTCTTTAGCAAGTACAGCAATACTGTGATCGGCCCCGGCGACGCGATTGTTCTGCCAAAGGTGACGGAAATGGTCGATTATGAAGCCGAGTTGGGCTTCGTCATCGGGAAACGGGCGCGCTATGTCCCCGAAGAGGATGCCCTGGATTATGTCGCCGGATACCTGAATGTCAATGATGTCAGCGCCCGCGATTATCAGACGCGCACCAGCCAGTGGACCATGGGCAAATCCTTCGATACCTTCGCGCCGATGGGACCGGCGCTGGTCACCACGGACGAAGTGCCCGACCCGCAGGATCTCGCCATTCGCCTGTGGATCGGCGACGAAGCGCTGCAAGATTCCAGCACCAGTCAACTGATCTTCAATGTGCCGCAATTGGTGGCGGATATAAGCGAGGTGATGACGCTGAATCCAGGTGACATAGTGTCGACCGGCACGCCCCCGGGCGTCGGCGCCGCGCGCACGCCGCCGCGTTGGCTCCGGCCCGGCGAAACGGTCAATATGGAGATCGAAGGTTTGGGCGTTTTGAGCAATCCAGTTGTCGCCGAGCAGCTATAGGCGTTAAAGGCCTGGACCGGGTGTGCCGCCCGCATTCAGCGCCAGGTTGCCGCCATCCAGCGGGATCAAAGCGCCGGTGACCCAGGCCGAGGCGTCCGATGCCAGAAATACAGCCAGACCGGCAATATCCTCCGGCTGCCCCAACCGTCCGATGGGTATGCCCGAGAGGAACTGCTCTTCGAGATGCTCGTCGGCTTGTATGCGCTCCGCCAAACCGGGATTGATAACTTGCGCCGGCAATATCGCGTTGACGCGCACGCCTCTGCCGCTCCATTCCGTGCTGAGTTCCCGAGTCATCTGCGCCACACCCCCCATGCCGACGCTGTAGGGGAAGTTGCCGCGTCCCAAAGCCGAGACGCCGCCGATCGAGCAAATATTGATGATGCTGCCTTTGCCCGCCGCAAGCATCCGGCGGCCCGCTTCCTGACAGCAGCAGAAGCGCGCGACCGTCAAGCCAAAGACTATATCCGCCATGAACTTGAGATCGATGTCTTCCGGCGTCGCCAACTGACCGGGACCGGCGACATTACCCAGAATATCGATCCCTTCGAATTCCCGATCCAGTTCCGCAAACATCGCGCGAACCTCTTCGATATTCGTCACATCACAAGTCACCGGAAGCGCGCGTCGACCCATCTTGCGGATTGATTCGGCTGTGGTATTCAGGAGGGCAGTATTGATATCGGCAATCAGCAGGTCGGCGCCGGCGTCGGCGAGCGCCAGCGCCATAGCCCTGCCCATGCCTCGGGCGGCGCCGGTCACCAACGCTACGCGTCCACTTAAGTCAAACAGTTGCCGTATCATGAGGGGTTCTTCTCTGGGAATCGGATGAACAGCGCGTGAATAACCGCCGTTCCAGGGCAGTAGCCCTGGAACGGCGCAACATGTCATTTCATCTCGCTACTGAGCTGCAGCGCTGTAACGCGCATGTCATATAGGCGCATTGAGGCGGTATGTCGCTCGTAAACCCCCATCTAGGCATCGCTTAGCTGGAGTCGCTGGCGACCAGCGCAACGATGCCCGGTTGGTTGACCTCGCCACAGGTCATGCTATCGCTTACATAAGTTTCGAGCGTATGCACAGTTCGTTCAGCTGTGGCCGTATCGATAAAGACGAGCCGGCCCGGGGTCGCGAAGCAAACCTCCGTTCCCGGGGCAAAGTAGGCCGCCTCCGGCGAACAAGAAGAATGCAACAACAACTGCCCGACGCTCAGTATGTCAGACCTTAGATTATTGTGGCGTCTGAGGACATCCACCGACGTATCGTATTGGATCGCCAAGCGATACAGGTTATCGTTTTCAGAGACGACGTGCATACAGTCGTTGTTGGACCGCCATAGCCTCATGGCGAATCTTATGCCCTCCAGCGCCGGGTGTTTATCGAGCGTAATCGTGTCAATCTCCGCGCATTCCACGTCATCGTTAGGCGACCGCACGATGATACGACCGTTCACAATGCAGATGAAGGGCTCGGGCGTGGGCGTCGGCGTTTGAGTCGGGGGCCTGGCGGTCGGGGTGTCATCGGGCTCGGGCGGGTCATCGTCAGGCTCGTCAGTCGGTTCCGGGGGTGGTGCGGGCGGCGGATCCGGCGCTCGCGGATATTCGTACGCGCCGATGTCGCAGTTGCCGTATTGTGGTCGAGCGGCGAAGCGTTGATCGTCAAGCAAACAATAGAGCGGGTCAGCGGCGTCAATTGCCGGGCTTCCCCATTGCAGCGGGTGATGCGGTGGATCACCCGTGAGTCCCCTAATCTGGGGATCGTTGTTCGCCCCTGTATTCTGCGCCTCGGCGACGAATACTTGCTGAGCCTCCGCCTGGCCGACGGCGCCCGCCGCTTGACTCGCGGCTGGTTCAGGCGTACAAGACCCGTCCTGGATGATGTTGCCGGTGAACTCGATAATGATGTCGGGATTGGGTCCGCTGTGGCAATCGCCGCCGCTCTTGCTGTTGCTGATCAAGGTATTGCGGATCTTGAAGTTGCCCGTCCAGCCGATTATGGCAATACCGCCACCTTGCTCTTCCGCCGAATTGTACGCCCAGGTCGTATGCGTGAGCGTCACGAAAGAACTGAATGAACTCAGCCCGCCGCCTTCTCTGGCGCTGTTGTTGCTGAAGGTGCTGTTGGTGATGTCAAGTGTGGTTTGGCTGCTTTCTATCGCGCCGCCTTCGTCGGCCGCGTTTTCCACAAAGGTGCTTTTATTGATCGTCGCGATTCCGCCCGCGGTCTTCAAAGCGCCGCCGTCTTCGGTAGCCATGTTTTTCTTGAAGGTGACGCCGGTGATGTCCAGCGTATGCAAGCCGGTGGAACTGATGAAGTAGACGCCGCCGCCGTGGCTCTTCACGGTCATGTTTCCGCTGAACTCGGTGTCGGCAATATCTACGTCGCTGTCGATGGCGTAGATGCCGCCGCCGATGTCATTGGCTTTGTTATCCTTTATGGTGCTGTCGCTGACGCTTAAAGAACCGCTGTTGATGTATATCCCCCCGCCCACGGACGAAGCCAAACCTTTGCTTATGGTCAAATCATTAATGCCTAGCTGGCCGCCAACGACCATGAGAACATGGTGTTTGGCATCGCCGGAGATGGTGTGGCCATCGCCCTCGATTCGAATGCGGCTTGTTAGGGACGGCAACGGCGTCGTCAGGGTGACATTCTTCGTCAAGAGGATGATGTCGTCGCCAGTGTCGGGCGGGTTGGTGCTGTCATCGGGATCGCCGCCATCCTCGCAATCGTCGTTGCCATCGCTGTCGCCGCTCTCTTCGACCTGGGCGATGCCATTGGCGGAGCGGATCGCGTTTGCCAGGCTGCAATTGTCGTCCACCTTGATGACACAGGGGAGCGTGAAGGACGTCCCAACCGACGGAAGAGACTCCGATCCGGAATACAAATCCACATCCAGGGTTGTGGCCTGGCCGCAATACGCTTGGTCGACGACCCAGGTCGCTTCCCTCAAGTCCTCTCCCTCTTTTTCTAGAGCGCTTTGAGGTTCGAAATAGGGTTGCCAGTAAGCCCTCGTAATGTTTTGGTCGTCGCCGCCGCTCAGCGCGCAACTCAACGTGTGCTGGCTGTTTACGATCAGGTTCTCACAGCTAACGGACAGGCTGTCGGTTGGCGCCGGGGTGCATGTAAGCGTAATTGTGGTTTCGGCCGCAGGAAGTACCCGGTCGCCGGCCTGCGCATCCACCTCGACATCTGTGCTCTGGCCGCAATATTCATCGGCGATAACCCAGTTCGCTACCGGTCGGTCGGTTGTTTGCGCGTATTGAACCTCGAAACTGGGGGTCCAGTCAGCGGAGGTTATCGTTAGATCGTCGGCGCTCACCGTGCATTGCAGGACGTCGTGTTGGCTGCCGGCCAGGATCTCACAGCTAACCGATGCGTTGACAACCGGGGTCGCCGTCGGCGTGGCAGTTGGCGTTGAAGTTGGCGTCGATGTCGGCAGCGCAGTAGTCGGAACGTCGACACGGACAAAGTCTGACTGTTCGCTCCGATCATCGCCGCGAATGCTTTTGACCCGATAGGCGTATTGTACGCCTAGCTCGGTAGCGCTGGTATCGGTGTAGCTGGTGTCGCTGCTGCCGGTATTATCCACCAGGGTCGTTAGCTCGACTTCGCCTTGCAAGGGACGGCGGCGCAAGATTTCATAACCGTCTATCGTTCCGGCCGGCGCCGTCCAGCTTAAGACGACCCCCTCGGCGATGACCCTCGCCGTCAAGTTGGTCGGGGCTGCTAGTGTCGGCTCCTGCGCCATGACAGGGCTCTGTGGCACAGCGACCACAGAGAAGGCCCAAAGCAGTGCAAGCATAAAGAGCGGAAGGATGACCTTCCGGAGACAGATCTTTGACCCCATCCCGTAAGTACAGAGAATCATGTTCACCCTCCCTTTCGACTTCGCTTGGGCTCTTCGATCTGACGCTCCTGGCCAGCGGTCGCCACCGGCCAGACACCAGCTTCAACCAAGCGATATTTGTAATCGAGTCGACGAGACTCGTCTGCATTATAAAGAAGCGGCCTCGTGCTTCGGCTCATAAAATCTCCTCTTGAACTCGCGCCAATCCGTGTTTTTTTGGAATACGGGCGATTAAGCAATAAATATTACAAACGCATATGTTATTGTATAGCTCAATGGAAAAACGCACTAAGCTATTTCCGCTTAATTTAGCAATCCCGCAGACTTGCCCGAAATGCAAGTGAATGAACAGCATTGAATGACGGGAAGCGCCAGGAGTCCCCTGGGCAAACGGACGCGTCCTGAGCGTTCTGTAGCGCCACTTTGGCTAAATCGCGTTCGGATGGCCGGGCGATATTTCTGCCGGTATTGTGAGACTGAACATTAATGGGTCAGCGCCGAAATGCATACACTAGCGCCGCTTCGCTCTAGCCCTGCGAACTTTGTTTCATCAGAGAAAATCAATTATCATAAAGTATAATCACATTCGCATGAAAGGGGGCCCGGATCGACATACCGAGAGAGTGATTTGCCTTTCAAATGCGGTTTAGTCTTCTTAGGAGAACGACATGAGCATGAGACGCTCGTTCACATTTTCGATCGTTTTGCTTGTCCTGATGGGCAGTTTTGGGGCCGCCCTCGCCCAGGACATGATGTACTCGGAAGCGCCCATGCTGGGTGAGCGCGTGGCAGCTGGCGAACTGCCGCCCGTTGAAGATCGCTTGCCGAGCAATCCCAAAGTCATTCCGGTCGTTGACGGGATCGGCAGCTATGGCGGAACGCTGCGCTTTGGCGATATCGGCGAACGCCTTGACGAAGGTCTGCGCATCCGTCATACCGGGCTTTTCCGTTACAACTTCACAGCCAGCGTATACCAGGCGGACTTGGCTGAAAGCTGGGAGTGGTCTAACGAGAATCGCACCTTGACCATCAAATTGCGCGAAGGGCTGAAGTGGTCGGACGGCGATGACTTCAACACAGAGGACTTCCGCTGGCATTGGGAAGACATTATGAACGATCCCGATATTAGCCCCAATGGCCCTGGCGGTTTCTGGCGCCCGGGCGGCGAAGTGGCGACCTTTGAGGTGATCGACGATTACACCTTCAGTTATACCTGGGCCATACCCTATCCGATCGCCATGGACAGCTTTGGCCGCACCCATTTTTCCAGCGACAACAGCTTGTACGGGCCATCACACTGGCTGAAGCAGTATCACGCCAAATACAATGAAAACGCCCAGGCGCTGGCGGAAGAAGCCGGCTTGGAAACCTGGGTTGACCTCGTTAATAGCAAACGCGCTCAAGGCTACAATCTTTCGGCGCAGCCGCTGGACCGCCCCTACATGGACAGTTGGGTGCCGATCATTATCGAGTCCGACCGCGTCCTGTTGGAGCGCAACCCCTATTTCCATCAGGTCGACGAAGCGGGCAATCAATTGCCCTACATGGATTACATCGAAGTGTCGCTGGCGGGTGACCTCGATATCTACGCCCTGCGCCTTTCGGCAGGCGAGTTGGATTTCGGCGTGCGCTATACGCGCCCGACGGATTTGCGGCTCTACCGCAGCGAAGAGGAAGCTGGCGGATTCACGACCTATATCGCGCAATCGCTACGCCCGTCAGAATTCTCCCTGTTCCCCAATCAGAACTATCCCGATGACGCCCTGCGCGAGCTCTTCCAGAATGTCGATTTTCGTGTGGCGCTGTCGATGGGCATTGACCGTGACGAGATGAACGATGTGCTCTTCTTCGGTCTGGCGGCGCCGCATCCGGCAACACCGCTGAAGACCCTGCCCTGGTTCAACGACGACTGGTTCAGCGAAAAAATCGAATACCATCCGGACCAGGCCAATGCCTTGCTCGATGGACTGGGTTTGACCGAACGCGATGATGCCGGTTTCCGCCTGCTGGCCGATGGGCGGCGTATGACGATTATCGCCCATGGGCTGGTCGACCATCAGCCGGGCTGCGAATTGATGGCCAGCGATTACGTCGACATCGGCGTCGAATTGATCTGTCAAGGCGCCTCGCCCGATCTGATATTTGATCTGTATACGAGCGGCGAGGTCATGACCGTTATGTGGCATATCGGTCGCGCAACCCTCTTCGGGCGCGGTACGCCCGATCACTTCGCTGTAAACGACCCGGCTCGTCACTTCTGGGCTCACGGTTGGACCACATGGATATCTTCGGGTGGCGCAGCCGGCATCGAACCGCCGCAAGAAATCAAGGACCTCAATACGCTCTGGGACGAATTCAGCCAATATCCCAGCGACTCGGCCGAAGCCGCTGAATTGGGCGCCCAATACTTCAGCTATTGGGGCGAGCAACTGCCGATCATCCCGTCGGTTGGCTTGACGCCGCAGCCGGTCATCTACTCCAACCGATTGCGCAATGTACCGACAGAAGGTTTGTTCTGGGGATCCGATACCAACTTCTACGCGCCCTTCCATATTGAACAGTGGTACATCGACGAAGCTTAGGGCAACGGTGAAAAAAGGCAGTCGTTCAGCGGCCGCGCTATCAACCCCACCTCCGGCCCCCTCCCCGAAGCATCAGGGGCGCGTAGACACAGCCCTTCGGAGGGGGGTCGCATTGCCCGAACGACGCTGTACGGTCTCGTCATCACATGATGTGCGAGCCTAAATTGTCAGGGAAACCTGCATTTATGCGAAAAAAATCTCCCCCCATTGCAATGGGGGGAGATTTAGAGGGGGGTTGACGAGGAACTCTGGTTAATGAGTTTTATCAAGTATTTGATCCAGCGCCTTATCTACGCCTTCCTCGTGCTGATTGTCATCAGCTTTCTGATATTCATGATTGTTCAACTTCCGCGCGGCGACGCGGTGGACCGCATTGTCAACGCCCGTCAAGCGCAAGGCGACATCATCACCGAAGAAGACGAAGCGGCCTTGCGGGCGCAATATGGACTCGACAAGCCCGTCTTCGTCCAATATTTCATTTGGGCGGCGCAGTTTGCGCGCGGCAACATGGGGCAGTCCATGTTGGGCATACCGGTGAGCGATCTTATCAATGAGCGCATTGCGGCAACTATGTTGCTCTCCATCATCTCTCTGGTCGCGACCTATGCGCTGGCCGTCCCGATCGGCATTTTCAGCGCAACGCGCCAGTACAGCCTGGGCGACTATTTCTGGACCTTTGTCGGCTTCATCGGGCTGGCGACGCCCAACTTCCTGTTAGCGCTGATTTTGCTTTTCCTGTTTCATAAATTCTTCGGTTTGAGCATCGGCGGTTTGTTTTCGCCGGGTGTGGAAGATCAGCCCTGGTCGCTGGCAAAAGCGCTTGATCTGATTAATCACCTGTGGATCCCGATTATCGTGATCGTCACGGCGCAGACCGCGGGCACGATCCGCACCATGCGCGCCACGCTGCTGGATGAACTCGGTCAACAATACGTAATTACGGCGCGGGCCAAAGGCGTACGCTATCGCCGGCTGCTATTCAAATACCCGGTTCGTCTGGCGCTCAACCCCATCGTGAACTCCGTCGGTTATATTCTGCCGCGTCTTATCTCCGGGCAGACGATCGTCGCTATTGTGATGAATTTGCCAACTCTGGGGCCGCTTCTGTTCAGCGCATTGCTCGCGGAAGATGTAGAACTGGCAACCAGTATTCTGATGATTCAGAGCATTCTGGCAGTCATCGGGGTGATTCTCGGCGACATCATGCTCTCGGTATACGACCCGCGCATCCGTATGGAAAAGGGGGTGACATAATATCGGCAGCAAACGATGAAGCGGGCGGGGCGACAGCAGCGTTGGAATTGAACAGCGGCATCTCCGCAGCCGAAGAGCGCTATTACATCGCCTCACAACAGCAGTTGATCTGGCGGCGGTTCAGAAGGCACCGGCTCGCGCTGATTTCCGTCGTGGTCTTGGTCATCATGTATTTCCTGGCCTTCACCTATGAAATCTGGACGCCCTATCGCGCGGTGACCCAACATCAAGGGTTCGTGAATACGCCGCCCACGCCCATCCACTTTTTCGACGCGGATGGCAACTTTGTGGGTCCTTTTGTATATGGACTTAAATATGAACTCAATCTCGATACCTTCGAGCGCATTTATACCGAAGATACGGAAACTATTCATCGCATCAATTTCTTCACGCGTGGCGAGCCATACCGCTTTTGGGGCCGAATTGCGATGGATTGGCACTTCTTCGATGCTGGCGAAGGCAAGGTATTCCTGCTCGGGTCGGATCAGTTGGGGCGCGATGTGTTTTCGCGCATTTTTGCGGCAAGCCGCATTAGCTTGACCATTGGCCTGGTCGGTGTGTTTCTGAGCTTTTTCCTGGGCGCGACCCTCGGCGGTATTTCCGGCTATTATGGCGGCGCGGTTGACATTGTGATCATGCGCCTCACCGAGATCCTAAGCGCCATACCACAGATTCCGCTCTGGATCGCCCTGGCGGCTATTGTGCCCATTGATTGGCCCGTCACCCGGACATACTTTGCGATCACAATCATATTGTCGACAATGACCTGGACGGGGCTGGCGCGGGCTGTGCGCGCAAAACTGCTGGAAATGCGCGAACACGATTACATCATGGCGGCCAAGATCGCTGGCGCCAGCGATATACGCATCATCTATGATCATCTCTTACCCGGCTACATCAGCTTCCTGATCGTCAATATCACCATCGCCATTCCGGGCATGATACTGGGTGAAACGGCGCTCAGTTTCCTCGGGCTGGGCATACGGCCGCCCGCGGTCAGTTGGGGCACCTTGCTGGAAGGCGCGCAAAATATCTCCAATATCGCCTTGTATCCCTGGCTGCTGACGCCAGCTCTCTTTGTCATCGCCACTGTCTTGCTGTTCAACTTTGTCGGTGACGGCTTGCGCGATGCCGCCGATCCCTTCAAGGAATTGTGATGACACCGGACGCCTTGCTCGAAGTGAAAGACCTGCACACCTATTTTGAGCTGGAAGAGGGCACGCTCAAGGCTGTCAATGGGGTTTCATTCACCATCAGGAAGAATCGTACGCTGGGCATCGTCGGTGAATCCGGCTGTGGCAAGAGTGTGACGGCCCAGTCGATTATGCGCATCACGCCCAAAAAGAATAGCAGCATGCGCGGACAAATCCTGCTGCATCACGAGTCGGGCGCGGTTGATGTCGCTCAACTGGATGAAGACGGCGATGAAATGCGTGATCTGCGCGGACGTGATATCGCCATGATCTTCCAGGAACCGATGACCGCTTTCTCCCCCGTTCATACCGTCGGCAATCAGATCATGGAGGCGCTGTTTGTGCATGGCGAGAGGGACAAACGCGCCGCCCGCAAACGTGTCATCGCCCTGCTGGACGAGGTAGGCATTCCAGCCCCCGAGAGACGCATTGACGAATATCCCTTTCAACTTTCGGGCGGGATGCGTCAACGCAGCATGATTGCCATGGCCATCATCCTGAACCCGCGCCTGCTGATCGCTGATGAACCGACAACCGCCCTGGATGTCACCATACAAGCCCAGATTCTGCGCTTGATGAAACGTCTGCAACGCGACAATGGCATGGCGATTATGTTCATCACTCACGATTTGGGCGTCATCGCCAACATGGCGGACGATGTCGCCGTTATGTACCTGGGCAAGATTGTCGAATATGGTACCTCGCGCCAGATATTCAACGACCCCAAACATCCCTACACCAAAGGCTTGCTGCGTTCGATTCCAAAATTTGGTACAACCATAGGCAAGCATTTGGCCACCATCAAAGGCACAGTGCCCGTGCCTTTGGACCCGCCGGACGCCTGTCCCTTTGCCAATCGATGCGCCGAGTTTATCGCCGGCGCATGTGACGTTCGGATGCCGGCGGCCGTCGCCGTAGCGCCGGGACACAGCGTGAATTGCGTGCTTTACGAATAGTTGCTTTGGCGGAAGAACCGTGGTCGTAGATACGGGGGATGAGGGGCGGACAACGGTTCTTTACACCCTCACCCTAAATCCCTCTCCCATCAAGGGAGAGGGACTTTGTCCCCAATTGCGAGCCGAGTGTTTTTCTGGTGCCCGCCTCCCATACGCTGCTAAAATCAGGGTATGGCGTTCGCGATGATGGTTCCCATTCTCCCTGTGTGGGAAGTCCGCCCACCGTATGAAGCGCGGGAACCGAGGTAGACCAAGGGTCGTGATATGAGGATTAATCAATGGAACATCCAGAGATTTGGGACATTCCGCCTGATTTAAAGCGCAAAATGCACGGCTTGGCACGAGAATTGCGGCAGCGTTCAACCTTCGCCGAAGGGCTACTATGGCAGGCAATACGCAGCAGACGGCTTGATGGGCGCAAGTTCCGGCGTCAGGTTCCGGCGTCAGGTTCCACTTGGCGTGTTTGTAGTGGACTTCTATTGTGCATCGGAGCGCCTTGTTGTTGAAGTCGATGGACTAATTCACGAACGCCAGCAAGAAGCCGACCAGATACGTCAGGAATTGATTGAAGCGCTCGGCATCCGCTTCGTCAGATTGCATAACCACGAAGTTGAAGACAATTTGCCATCTGCCTTGGAAAAGATCCGCCGAGCATTTCATGAGTGATTTTTGCGCTAGAATCCCAACTTGTAGCGACGCTGGCCGGGTCCGAGATGGCGCGATCTCCGATTTCCTCCAAAGCGCGGTCAAAACGCTCCCCTTCTCCCCTTGTGGGAGAAGGGGCCGGGGGATGAGGGGTTGAAGTACCGCTGGAAACACCACAATAATGGACAAGCCCTCCACGGTTTTCCGTTTTGCGGTTCTATGAGAGCAAGATGGAGCGACAGGACGTGAACGATCTTTATCTGGAAAACGAATGGCAACGCACCGAGCCGGATTTGCTGGCTTATATTCCTCAAGATTTCGCTGGGCCAGGCGCCTGCAATCAGCACTTTCTGGTCGTCAAGACACCGCCCGGCACATTCCTGGGATTCTGGACGCAATCCACATTTGAAAACGCCGGCGATCAACGGGTGGTATTTAGCCGCTCGCCTGACCGCGGGCTGACGTGGTCAGAACCGCAAACCATTGACGGCCCTCAACCCGGTGACGCCCGGGGGACAGGGCTGGCAAGTTGGGGCTTTCCTGTCGTCGCGCCCGATCTACTGGCCGATGGCGGGCACCGCGTCTATTACATCTATAACAAGAATGTGGGCATCGACGATGCCCGCGAGGACACGACCGGGCTGGTGCGCTGCCGCTTTTCCGATGACGACGGGCGTACCTGGAGCGCCGCCGCTTATGACTTCCCGATTGCGCCCAGCGCCATCAGCCACCCCGACCCGGCCGTGCCGCCCAATTGGATCGTCTATCAAAACATCTTCGTCACGCCGGAAAAACACGTGCTGGCCCCCTTTACGCGCTGGGCGAGCAATACCTGGGATCCCGCGGTCAAGCTCAACTTGAACCTGCTGGAACACTGGTCAGAAATCTGTTTCCTGCGCTTTGAAAATATCTTCAGCGAGCGCGACCCGGACAAACTGGTACTTACAACCTGGCCCAAAGCGCCGCATGGCTTGCAGGTCGAAAATCCCTACCGGCCCGGCGTCAGCGTCGCCCAGGAGCCGACGGTGCAGGCGCTGTCTGACGGGCGGCTCATTTGCGTCTTTCGGACTTTGCATGGCGTCAATTATTATGCGCTCTCGGCGGATGATGGGCGCACATGGGACGAGCCGCGCGTCTTGCGCTACGAACCCGGCGGGAATCCCATCCTGAATCCGATGTCGCCCAGCCCGCTTTATCGCACCCACGACGGGCGCTACCTGCTGCTCTTTTACAATAACGACGGCACTGCCAACGGCGGCAAATCGCCGGTTGATTCCAAGCATAACCGCTATCCGGCCTGGTTGACCGTCGGACGGGAAATCGCGGGCGAAAAAGACCATCCCCTGCGTTTTGGACCGCCCAAGATCTTTGCCACCTCAAACGGCGTGCTGCTGCCCAACACCGGTGGCACGCAGGTCGCCGTTTACCCCAGCATTGTTGATGACGGCGAAGAGCGTATCCTGTTTTATCCCGATCGCAAACATTACCTGCTGGGAAAATACATCACGGATGAATGGCTTCGTGATTGCGACCCGGCCTATAATTCGACGCGCTTGCGGCCCCCAATTGCCGTAGATGCCATCAGGGGATAAGCCCAAATGCACGAGCCAAGCCTGCTGGAAGTGCGCGGTCTAAAGAAATATTTTCCCATCGAACGGGGTTTCTTGCGGCGCGTTGTCGGGCATGTGCGAGCCGTCGATCATGTCAGCCTGAGCATCGACAAAGGTCGAACGCTGGGCTTGGTCGGCGAATCGGGATCGGGCAAAACCACATTGGGACGCTGTGTCTTGCGCGCCATTGATCTCACTGCCGGTGAAATCCTGTTTCATCATGGGGGCGTGACAACCGACCTCGCTCAACTCAATCGACGGGACTTGCGCGAGTTTCGCAAACACATGCAGATGATCTTTCAAGACCCCTATTCCAGCCTCGACCCCCGTAAAACCGTCTTCGATATCGTCAGCGAACCCTTGCGCATCAACAGAATCGCGAAGGGAAAAGCATTGGAAGACCGCGTACGCGCCGCGCTGGAACTGGTCGGTCTGGATCTGCGCTATATGAAACGCTATCCGCATGCCTTTAGCGGCGGTCAGCGTCAACGGATTGGCATTGCCCGCGCATTGAGCATCAATCCGCAACTGATCGTCTGTGATGAGGCGGTCTCGGCCCTGGATGTCTCGGTGCAGGCGCAAATACTGAATCTGCTCAAAGATCTGCAGGAAGAACTTGGCCTGACCTATCTGTTTATCGCCCACGATCTGAGCGTGGTGGAACATGTCTCGGACGAAGTGGCCGTCATGTACGTGGGTAAGCTGGTGGAACAAGCGCCAACCCGGCATCTTTTTGCCCGTCCGCGGCACCCGTATACCGAGGCCCTTCTTTCCGCCATCCCGCGGCCGGATCCCGATCAACCTCTGCCCGAGAGGGGCGGCATAGAAGGTGAATTGCCCGACCCGGCAAATCCGCCCAGCGGCTGTTATTTTCATCCGCGCTGTCCCTATGCGGAACAGATCTGCCGCGAACAGGAGCCGCCGCTGGTGGAAATCGCGCCAAACCACACCGCCGCCTGTCACTTTGCCGATGAATTGGCCTTGCAAGGTCTTGAGAATTAAGGAGGCACCATGGCTGACAATCGACTGATCGCCGCCGGGCGAGAAATTCCCACTGAGCGCTATAGTGATCAACCCTATGTGGTCAAGACAGATGATGGCGCCTGGCTGTGCACGATAACAACCGGCGCCGGCATCGAGGGCGCCTCCGGACAACATATCATCGCAAGTCGCAGCACGGATCAAGGGCGAACCTGGTCCGCTCCGGTCGCTGTAGAACCCGCGGATGGGCCGGAAGCTTCCTATGCTGTCCCCTTGAAAGTGCCGAGCGGGCGCATATACCTGTTTTACAATCACAACACCGATGACCGCCGCCATGTCAAAGCGGATGACCCGCCTTACAAAGATGGCAAATGCTATCGCGTGGATTCTCAAGGCTATTATGTCTTCAAAACCAGCGACGACCATGGGCGGACCTGGTCGTCCAAACGTTACAATGTACCTGTGCGCGAGATGGCGATTGACCGGGAAAATCCCTACGGCGGCGAGGTCCGCTACTTCTGGAACGTGGGCAAACCCTTTATCTATGCGGGCGCGGCTTATGTTTCGCTGCACAAAGTTGGCGGCCTGGGTCATGGCTTTTTTACCCGCTCCGAGGGTGTCCTGTTGCGCAGCGAAAACATCCTGACGGAAACCGACCCGGAAAAGATCCTCTGGGAGACCCTGCCCGATGGCGATGCCGGCTTAAGAACGCCGCCCGGCGGCGGCCCGATTGCCGAAGAACACAGCTACACCCTGCTCAGCGATGGCTCAATATACAGCGTCTACCGCACCATCGACGGCCATCCAGCCTTTGCCTACAGCCGCGACGGAGGATATACCTGGACACAGCCAGCCTACAAGCGTTATGCCAACGGTCGCTTGATGAAGCATCCGCGCGCCGCCAATTTCGCCTGGAAGTGCCATAACGGAAACTATCTCTACTGGTTTCATAATCACGGCGGCAACTGGTACGAAGATCGCAATCCGGTCTGGCTTTGCGGCGGCGTCGAGGCCGATACGGCGGGGGGCCGTGTCATCCAGTGGTCGCAACCGGAGATTGTTCTATACGACGACGACAGCTACATCCGTATGAGCTATCCCGATCTAATTGAAGACGCCGGCAATACCTATCTGCTGGAAACGCAAAAGGACAAGGCGCGGGTCCACCAACTGGATCAGGACCTGCTGGAGGGGCTGTGGGGGCAGTTTGAAGAGGGCGGCGTCCTGACCAAGGCGGGTTGCCTTATCGACTGGAAGGCTGATTCCGTCAAAGCCAATGGAGACCGGCATGTTATCATACCGCCTCTGCCCGCTTTCAATATCCGCGACCACGGCCGCCCCGATTTTGGCGCGCAAGACCTGCGCTGCGGCTTCACGATAGAAATATGGCTGCGGCTGGACCGGCTGGATGAAAACCAGCGGCTTTTGGATGCGCGCGCCCCGAACGGTCAGGGCTGGGCGCTGATTACTACTGCGCGCGGGACTGTCGAAATCATCCTGAATGACGGACGCGGGGAAACCCGCTGGGATTGCGACCCCGATATGCTGGCTGCGGGGGTATTGCATCACCTCGCGGCGGTGGTTGATGGCGGGCCCAAAATCATCTCCTTCATCGTCGACGGCGTCTTGTGTGACGGCGGCGCCTTCCGGCAATTTGGCTGGGGACGTTTCAGTCCGGGAATGCGCCATGTCAATAGCGCCTCCAAAAACCCGATCATCGCGCCGGGCAGCGAGGGCGTACAGGATGGCGCGGCCGACGAAGCCGATAAGGAGCGAGTCGAAATTGGACCCGCAATCCAGGCCCTGCGCATCTATAATCGCTATCTGCGGACCTCCGAAGTGATCGGCAATTATCGCTCGGGCTTATCCTAGACTAGGAGGCGGCAAACATGGGTCAATTCGATAGCGCCCTCGCTTCGGCTGCGTTCAACGAGAATCCCTATCCCGTTTATCATCAAATGCGCAAGGCAGCCCCCGTTTACTGGAGCGACGCCTGGGGTTGCTGGATGCTCACTCGCTATCAGGATATCACCTGGACCCTGCAGGACTATGGGACATTTACCAGCCTGGGACGGCTGACCGCTACGATGGACTTGCCGGAACCGCTCTGGGAGAAAGTGGAGCCATTGGTGCGCCATTATTCGCAAGGGCTGATCAATGTTGACCCGCCCGACCATACCCGTATGCGCAAGCTGGTGCACATGGCCTTCACGCCGCGCGCTATCCGCAAAATGGAAAATTATGTCCAGGACATCGTCAAGCGGCTGATTGACGAGCGGATCGAGCGCGGTGAAATGGATGTCATTTGGGATTTTTCCTATCCGTTGCCAGTCACCGTTATCGCGACCATGATGGGCATACCGGTGGAAGATCACGCCAAGTTCAAAACATGGTCCGGGGAAATCGTCGGATTCATGGCGACGCCAAAACCCACCCCGGAGATCTTGCTCAAATCACAGGACGCCTTGCTGGCAATGCAGCAATACTTCCGCGACATCTATGCCAAACGGCGGCGCCAGCCCGAAGATGATCTGATCACTGCGCTGGTTCAAGTCGAACTGGAAGGGGACAAGCTCACCGAGGAGGAGATGGTATCCAGTTGTGTCACCATTCTGATCGGCGGGCACGAGACAACCACCTATCTCATCGCCAACGGTTTGTACGCCTTGCTCCAACATCCCGATGAGTTCAGACGCCTGCGCGACAATCTTGATCTGGCGGAGTCGGCGACCGAGGAATTTCTGCGCTATGAAGGTCCCTTCCAGCGCAATCGACGTATCGCCACCCGTCAGGTGCAAATTGATGGCGTAACCATCGAAAAGGATCAACTAATCGTACAGTTTCTTGGCGCTGCCAACCGCGATCCCGCTCAGTTTCCCGATCCGGATGCCCTCAATATTACACGTTCGCCGAACAAGCACCTCGCCTTTGGTTATGGGCCGCATTTCTGCCTGGGGGCGCCGCTGGCCCGCCTGGAAGTGCCCCTTGCCTTCCGCGGACTTTTGGGGCGGCTGAAGAACATGCGCCTGGCGCATGACAACCTGGAATGGAACAGCGCCTTGTTTCGCGGCCTAAAATCACTGCCTATCGTATTTGACCCGGCATGATGAAGATCAGTGCTGTGAGAACCGATCTTGCCCAAGAGTATCATCGGGCGTAAAAAGTATTTGGCAAGTCACCGGAAAGCCCCGGGCGCATCTATTCCCGGCACAGAAACTAAAGTTCGGCAATTCTCCCGGCAGTGCCAATAATTTCCTCATATTTGCTTGTTGACTCAAGCCTCAGAATCCAGTAGTGTATTGACAGTAGCAAATCCAATTTCAAGAATGCCAAAGATATTGGCAGAAAGGCATTCCAATGTCAAACAGTCAGTTTGATCCTCTGACTTACTTCATTCGACTCGTTGAAGATGAGCGCGCGAACGGTAGTTTCCAAAGTGAACAGACGCCACGTCTGTGGAGCAAAGCGGAACAGCTTGCAGAAGAAGCCAGACGGCAGTATGAGAAGCAAGCTTTGAGTCGTCGGATGCAGACTGTAGAAGAGTTACACACGCGGTTGGCTAGCATCGAAAACGCCGCAGAGATCGGAGAAACGGAATTCCAAACGGCAATCAGCGAAATGGCGGAGTTTTGTAACAGATTAGCTAAGCCCGCGAGCAAAATACGACCGTATTCAAACGGCAGCACGAAATCAGCGGACACCTATTCATCGGGACGTCCAATTCCTCGATTGCGAAAGCTTTTTGCCGACGACGAGGGAGTCGCAACAGTTGCGTTCTTTCGGATTTCCGAAAATGGCCAGCTATTTTTGGGAGATCGCTCAAACAAGCGGAACATTTGGTTCAATCAGGACTGGTCGGTATTGAACAATACCGTGTTCTCTAGTATGTACATCCCCCACGATGGCGAATGGGTAGAAGTGCCCTCAAAGAGTGACGAATTCGACGTTGAGTGGAAGCGCAGCGGCCGGAACATTCACTTTGTTCGCATTGTTGATTGATTTGCGGTGGGGAAACTTCCAAATCTGTTGGAGCTTTCCCCAATACGAAATCATCTTCGTTCTATCGGTTTAATCACAAACTGCAAAAGCAATTGCAGAACACAGCCAGAATTTATATGTTGAGATGTTTCCAAAATGATCCGCCACCGGATCTAAGCATCTAACTCAAACAAATCCGCGTCCGGGATAGGCTCGCCCTCATAAGCCAACACGATCTGATCTCGCAAAATCCCCGCTTGGATCAAAGCATCTACCAGTTTCTTATCCGACATATCTTCTTCAATGACAACCATGTTCCTGACAACGCGCGCCAATACAACTACGTCCGCAATATCCTTCCGCTCGGGATAATCAACTCCATTCACCGCATAAATGCCTTGTTCGTCGTCCAGAATTGCGAACAAAAGGACATTTGCCCCTCGGCCGTTCGCGGCGTACTTTACTACCTCGCGACGAACTAAGCTCTTGATGTAATCCATTGCGAGACCTCTTCCCTGTCCAAATCTACCACAATAAGATCCATCTCCAAGTCATCCACTACAGACCTGACAAGCGCGCTCTGGAAGAAATTCTCATAGGCGCGCAAGGGCAACGCCAGGTGAATTGGCAAACCGCCATGGTGGGCGCGTAGAGCATTTCGATAGACGACATATTGCCCTACCGCTTGGTAGAAATCTTCCAATACACTCCGCGAACTATCAAAGCATTTTATCTCAACAACAATAGCGCTTCCGTCCGTTTGGTAATGTTCAAGCCGCAAGTCCGCAAAAATGTACCCAGTCCGGTGCCGGTCAACCTTGATCGCGAAAGGATTGTGGGTTACGTTCCACCCGGTTCTGTGCAAGGCTGCAATTATTTGGGATGCGCAATGATCAATGGCTGGCACGTATCAGCGACTCTCGTGGCAATCTTCAACGTTCAAGGGTCTCCCAACAGCGCTTGCTCTGCAGTAGCGAAAAACGACGCTACTCCTGATCCCTTGCATTGATATTATACTTTGCGCCAGGTCTGTTGTATACTCCCTCGCATTTATCTACCCGCCCCAGGAACTACTTCTTGAATATTAAAGCCCTTCCATATGTGACCCTGCTCGGCTTCATGTTTGGCTCCTCGATGGTCTTTTCTCGTTTCGGCGTCGGCCAGTTCGAGCCGACCACCTACATCGGCATACGCATGATCATCTCCAGCCTGATGGCCCTGACGGTATACCGGATTGCCACTGGACGGCGCCTCCCGCGCGACCGCGAGCTATGGAAGCGCGCCGGGCTGCTCGGCGTTTTCGGAACGGCGGTCCCGATGACCTGCGTCATCTCGTCATTGCAATACCAGTCGAGCGGCGTAGCTTCGTTGTTGTTGAGCGTGGGTCCGGCCATCACCATCATTCTGGCGCATTTTACCTTGCCCGACGAACACCTAAGCCGGCGCAAGATCTACGGCGTCGGCTTGGCTCTCGGCGGCGCCATGCTGTTGGCGATCAGCGGCGAGGATGGCTTGCCCGATGTGCAAGCGACAGCGCCCACCGGATACCTCCTGGTTCTGATCGCCATGATCTTCAGTTCGGTCATGGTGATCTATGCGCGTAAACGCCTAACCGGTTATGACGCCTATGACGTAGGCAGCATACGTATCTTCACCACGGCGCTGGTGGTCATGCCGCTTTCCCTGCTTACGGTCGGCTTCGATCTAAGCGCGGTCACCGGCTCCGGATATCTTGCCTTGCTCTATTCCGCGATTGTGGGCACGTTCCTGGGCTTGCTGCTGTCCTTTTACAACATCAAGCGTTTCGGCGCTACGCCGGCGGTCATGACCACCTATATCATCCCCATCGTTGCGGGCATCGGCGGGGTTCTGGTGCTTGGGGAAGAGATCACGCTGACTATGCTGATCGGCATGGGCGTGATTGTCAGCGGCATCGCCATGCTGCAGGAATACAACAGTCCCGCCACCTGGATGCGGCGCTACCCGCACCGGGGATCATACTAGGCATTCACATTGCAAACATCAAAGGCAGCCCGCAGGGACGCTTTCCAATCGCCGGTCGGGACGAATTCCTGGCCGATATATCCGCTATAACCGGTCTCCGCGATCGCGCGACAAATGGCGCCGTAATTCAGTTCTTGCGAATCATCAAGTTCGTTGCGCCCGGGCACGCCCGCCGTGTGATAGTGGGCGAACCATTGATGATTGTCGCGGATCGTCTGTATGACGTCGCCCTCCATGACTTGCATGTGATAAATGTCGTAGAGAACCCGCGCCCGCGGCGAATTCACGGCCGAGACAACCTGAACCGCCCAGTCGGTGCGGTCGCACTGGTAATCGGGGTGATTGAGCTTGCTATTGAGCAACTCCAGGATCAGGGTGATGCCCGCTGATTCGGCATCGCGAGCCAGCACCTCCAGATGTTTGATCGCGTTTTCGGCGCCTTCCTCGTCCGGCAGGCCCTCTCGATTGCCGCTGAAGACGATCAAATTAGGGATATTCCAGCGCTGCGCCAGCTTGAAGTTTTCTTCCGCCTGCTGTTGAATATCCTCCCAGTACTTGGGCTGACTGATGCCCTGCTTCAGCGGGACATGCAATTGATGAGCCACGATCTTCAAGCCCTGATCCCGAACCAATGCAAACTGCTCGACCGGCGCCAACTCCATTGCCGCATACCCGATTGCCTTGCACGTCCGCAGCAAATCGACCGGATCGATGTCGTCGCGTTCAAAGCACCACCAAGATACCGACTGCGGAATCGCCATTTGTCATCCCTTAACTTGCATCTTCTGCCAATAGTCGCGGTAGGCGCGGGTCTCCCGCAGGATCATGTCCAAGCGCTTTTGCAGCCTTTTCAGGTCGTCGCTTGGCGGGCCGTCGCGTCCCGTCAGCTGATATTCGCCCGTCTGCCCCACATGATATGCGAGTTTACCGAGCGAACGCAGCACTTGCAAGCCAACTTGCACGCCCCGTTCGCGCTGTCCCATGGCTGTCGCCAGCGCCTCAATTTGTGCCCTGCCATTCTTGTGATTCAAGGCATACTTGACCAAGGCAGCCAAACGTCCCAGGAATCTCGCCCTGCTTTCGCTATCGGGGCGGTTAGCAAAAAGGATCAGACGTGCCGGGTTCACCGTCGCCAGCGCGGCCGACCATATCTCCGCGGACGGGGGCGCCGTCCAGACGATCAAGGTTTCATTCGGCCTCAAGCCCAGGCGGTCGACCGCGCCCGCGATCTCGTCGACTTCCGACCAGATCAGCGCATCGGGAAAGCGCGCCAGCTCGACTTCGAGCTGCCCGGCGGGAGCCATAGACCGGCGATGATCAATTAGCTCAAGCCCAACTGCTTCTTCTTGCAACTCTAGCGCAGCGGCCGAGATCAACCGGTAGTCAACCCATTCGACCAGCGCTTCACGGACGCCCTTGTAGTTGTTGCTGCGCAGCGTATAGGCCAGGTCGAAGCGCCCTGCCGGCAAATCTTGACCCGCGCCGCGCCACCAGATAACCCGCTGTTCTATCCCCGCGCTGTCTTCAACGTCTAGCTCCAGATGTTCGCCGCGACGCCCCAAACCGGACTGTTTCACCACCTTCAGATCGCGCGTCGCCAGGGTCAGCGGCGGATTGCCATTGCCGAAGGGCGCCAGGCGCTCGATATCCCGCGTCAATTCCTGCGAGATCTCGCCCAGTTCGAGGTAGCCGTCTATGTTCAGGCTCGGTCCCGGCGGTCGCTCGCCGGCTACCGCTCGCACGACCCCCGAGAGGGCCCGACGGAATTCGAAAACCTTGTCCGCTGCCAGGCTTAAACCCGCCGCCATACTGTGCCCGCCATAACGGGACAAAAGCGGCGCCACCTCTCCAAATGCAGCTGTGATATCGACCCCCGCAAGGGACCGCGCCGAGCCGCGCGCCGTCTCATCGGGACTGGCCAGCAGAACCACCGGACGCGCGAATTCCTCAACCAGTCTGCTGGCGACAATGCCGATCACGCCGCTGTGCCAATCGCTGTGGCTGAGCACGAGCGCCGCATAATCGAGCAGTGAGGGCTCGTCGTCGATTTGAGCGATCGCCGACTGATAGACCTGGTTCGACAGGAATTTGCGCTTGGCGTTCAGGCCTTCCAGGTTATTCGCCAGTTGACGCGCCCGCTGCCAATCAGCGGTGGTGAGCAATTCGACCGCCGGATTCGCATCGCCCAGCCGTCCCAGGGCATTCAAGCGCGGCGCTAATTCAAAGCCGATATGCCCCTCGTTGAGCTCAGCCGGGGCGATGCCGGCGCGTTCCAGCAGCGCGCGGATGCCCAACCGCTGATTCCGCCGCAAGATATCGAGGCCCCGCTGTAGCAAATAACGCGTATCATCCACTTGCACCATCACATCGGCGACGATGCCCAAAGCCACCAGATCCAACAGGAAATCACTATCTTCGCCCTGGTACAGCGCCTCGATCAACTTGTAAGCGACGCCGACACCGGGCAATTCGATCAGCGGGTGCCCGGCCGGCAAGCGGCGAGGATTGACGGCAGCGCAGGCTGCGGGCAACTCCGCCGGCAGCGCATGATGATCCGTAATGACCGTATCCACCCCGCGGCCCCGCGCGTAGTCCACCGCTTCCCGGGCTGCTATGCCGGTGTCGCAGGTCAGTACGAGATTGACGCCCCCGTCCAGCTTTTTGGCCAGCGTCGGCAGATGGATGCCGTGGCCTTCGCTGAAGCGATTCGGCACATGATAGCTCACCCGAGCGCCCTTTCTCTTTAAAGCGGAGAAAAGCAGCGCTGTCGACGTCTGTCCGTCGACATCAAAGTCTCCCCAAACCAGAATCTCTTCGCGAGCGCGAATGGCGCCTTGCAAGCGATCGACGGCCCGGTCAATATCGGGCAGTTCGCCCGGCGATGTCGGTTCATAGTGCTCCGCTGACAGAAATCGCTGCGCCGCGGCCGGCGTCGTGATGCCCGTGCGCGTCAGGCGCTCCGCGATCAACGGGTGCCCGCCAACAGCCGCGCGCAAGGCTGCGGGCACATCTACCGCGCGGGGTTCCTCCCATTGGCGCTTCGTGGCTCGGTTTTGCGATTGCGGCGTTTGACCGATTGTCATAGCTATTCAAGATCTATTTGGAATTGGGCTGGTCGCGCCTCGGCGAGCCAAGGCTCGCCCCTGTTTACGCAAAGCGCGTCGCTCATACGACGAGAACGTTTGCGATTTTGCGTGAGCGGGGCAGGCCTGTTCGCTGCCGCCGAGCGGCTACAAGGTTTGATTTGTATTACCGTGTTTGCAGTCATTTTTGTACCCCTCATCCCCCGGCCCCTTCTCCCACAAGGGGAGAAGGGGAGTCGCCTTCCGAAGAAGCCGTCTTGCGTTGAACAATCCCGGTAAAGGCGGCAAAAGCCCCTCTCCCTTTATGATTCCGCCCCCCGAGAACGGGGGGACTGAGGGGGGACAGGGGTTTGGGGTGAGGGTATTGAAGCGAGCAACTCTCAAGAATGGCGCTCTTTGCATAATACCATTCAAGCCTTACAGCTCGACGTCTGAATTTGCATGACTTACCTGGTTTTACTTGTAAGATACCGTGATCAGTTCGCCAGCACTTGCTCCTCGACCAGCGTGAGCCCATCTTCCGCCAGGTCCATATTCATGCCCGGCGCCGTAGGCAACTCGATATGGCCATCGACCGGCCTCAGCTTGTGCTTGTAGAAGACATTGCTATGCCGACCGGCCTGGAACAGCCATTCTTGCAGCGGGCAGGTCGTCAGCGTCTGCGAAGCGATCAGATGGGTCGAGGGCCAACCGCCATGGTGCGGGATGACCGGTATATCATGCGCCGACGCCAGCGCGCAAATCTTGCTCATCTCGGTCAAGCCGCCCGCCCAGGTCACATCCGGCTGCAGCACGTGCACAGCCTCGGCGTCGAGCAAGGCTTTGATGCCCCAGCGCGTATATTCGTGCTCCCCGCCGGAGATGAACACGCCGCGCGCCGAGCGCCGCAATTCGGCGTACTGCGGGATCTTGTCCGCCAGCACCGGCTCTTCAAACCAGTAGGGCCGATATGCCGCCGCCAGATCGACCATGCGCAGGGTGTAAGGCACATCCCAACTGCTCCAGGCATCGAACATCAAGTCGACATCGGGGCCGGCCGCTTCGCGCGCTGCCCGGATGATAGCCAGGTTTCTGCGGATGCCCGCTTCGCCGTCTTTGGGCATGCCGGGCAAGAACCACTTGAAGGCCGTGAATCCCTGCGCCAGGAAATGCCGCGTGCGCTCAATGACTTTCAAGGGCTCCACCGAATAACCGAGCATGGAAGCGTAGGCGCGGATCTTCCCGCGCGAGGGACCGCCCAGCAGCACATAAACCGGCGCGTCCAGCAATTTGCCCTTGAGGTCCCACAGCGCCAGATCGACCTTGCTCAGCGCCAGCATCGGCGTTCCTTTGCGCCCATGTATGGACAGGCGGTACATCTTGTCCCAGATGCGCTCGACCGCGTGTGGATTCTCGCCCATCAGCATCTCGGCGAAATAGCGCTTGATGATGGCGATGTCTTCATCCCCGACCGGACCGCAAATGCCGGTCGCGCCCGCGTCGCTGTCAATGAGTAAGAAATGGGCCTCCACCGGGTAGGGCGGGCCGCCGCTGATATCCTCAATGGGCCAGCGCGGCTGCGCCGCCTCCAATTCCGGATAGATGAAACTCGGGCGCGCCAGGCCCGTTTCGCCCAGAGCTTCCTGGTAATCCCATTCGGCGCTGACGTGTATGGCGCGAACGCGGTCGATTTTCATTTCTTAGACTCCTGCATCACTAAAACTCAATCTCGGCAATCTGATCAAAATCCAGCACAAAGTCTTCTTCTTCAAGCTCCTCTTCTTCATCGAGCAAATCCACCAAACCCGCATCGCCCCGTTCACAGAGCGACCGGTAAGTGCAGAAGCGGCAGCGGGCTTCGTCCTCCGTCAGTCTGAATTGCTCGGTTTCGTCGATCTCAGAGATCAAATTGAGCAAGTAAGCTTCGTCCTCCCGCAGTTGTTCGGCCGAATAATCGATGCTGACGCGCTCGCCTCCCCGCGCCACGAAGCAATAGACCATGCGGATTTTCCCCGGCGGAATCGGTCCGCCGTAAAGATGAGCGCCGGCTTTGGCCAGCACAGTGCGATAGAGGATTGTCTGCAGGCGGCCCTGCAAATAGCTTTGCGCGGGTACCCGGCGCCAGGTCTTCCAGTCAACGATGACCGCCTCACCACCCGCGTCCAGCGCCAGCAGATCGTATTTGGCGATCAGGCGGCGCCCCGCCAGATGCGCCTGCAATGTGATTTCGGCTTGACGCCCCACCGGCAGCCCCGCCAAGCCGGCGTCCCGGAAAACTTGCCACCAGGCCGCCAATTCCGGGTCATCGTGCAGGGACCGCGCCAGCGTCTCGGCAGGCACGCCCAAAAGATGCTGTTGCACCAGTTTATGGAAGCGGGCGCCTTGCCGCGTGCGCCGCTCGAACTGCAGCGCCGGCGCCGCTTCCACCGCCGGGTAGCGCAGCCGCTTGATATAGCGCAGTTCAAAGCGCCGCGGACAATCCGCCGCGTCTTGCAAGCTGCCTTGCGTGAAGGCGAAGTCATCGGGCAGGTTCATGGCTCTCGCGCTTTTGCGTTTCCTCTTCCCACCAGGTTCGCAGCGCCAGCAAAGGCGTGGCTTCGGTCGCGTCGCCCCGGCCGGTATTCCAGGTGATGGTTAGCGCTTTGCGGGCGCGTGTGATGCCGACGTAGAGCAGCCGCAAGCGCTCGGCAGCGTATTCGACCCGCGCGTCGAGGCTGGCGAATCCTTCATGATAAGCTTCGCCCCTTCCCAAAGCCCCGAGCTGCGCCAGGGCCTCGGCCGACAGGTTGAGATCGTCGCGGATGTACCATTTTTCGCCGATGAAAGAATCGTTAGGCTCGGCTGAAGGAAAGTCATAGTTGTTGACCGAGATCAGATAAACCCGATCCCATTCCAGGCCCTTGGCTTTGTGCAAAGTGGTGACGGTCACCTTGCCCTTGTGCGCATCGGGATCGAATTGACCTTCGTCATCGCTCAAGCCGGTGAAGCGGCGTCGATTCGCGGCGATATCGCGCAGCTCCGCGGCGAAATCCGGCAAGCGCATCTGGGGATGCGTCTCTCCCAGTCGCGCTAGGTAAAGCGCCACCATATGCGCTGTGGCGATATCGCCGACATCCCTGAAGACATCGCCGGAGACAGTCAGGATCAATTGATCGACGGGCAGTTCCGCCGCGCGCAGCCAAGTGCCTACGCGCTCTCGAAATTCAGTCAGCTGAGCGTAGAGTTCAGCGTTTTCGTCGGCTGACAGGCTATCCTCGAGCCAATCATTCAAGCGCGGCGCGACATATTCTTCGACCGCGCTGATCCTGCCCAAGCCCGTCATCACGCGCCCAATAGCTGCCGCGGCTTGAGCATCGTCCTGTTCGTCGCGTCGCGCCACTTGATAGACCTTCGCCAGCTTTTTGGCCTCTTTGGGATCGGCCAGATACTCCAGGATCAGCGCCAGGCTGCCCACGACAGCGCGCGTTGACGAGGTGGTGTTGAGGTTTTCCACGTAGGGCACGCGCTTCTCCCGCAAGAATTTGACGATCTCCGAACCGCGCGTATTGCGTGCCACCAGAATAGCGGCCGTCTGATCGGGATTCGCTTCCAGCCAGCGCTTGCAAGATTCGGTCACGATCATCGCTTCTTTTGTCGCGCTATAGGCTTCCGGGTACAAGACGACCCCAGCCGGATCATCGGGCGGGTTCGGCTGTGGATCGCCCGTTGGCGTCGCTTGAATAAAAGGCTCGCTCAGCGGGATGCGCTCGCGAATCGCGTCATGGGGATATCGCAGCGACCAGGCGATCAACTGGTTGGCCAGCCTTTGAATGCTGCGCGTGCTGCGCCCGGAATTAGGCAGTTCGCGCCCGACCACGCCCGGCGCGCTAATGAAAGCCCGCAGATATTTGGGATCGGCGGTGGTGAAGGTCTCGAAGATGGCTTGATTGGGGTCGCCCACCCGCACCCAATTGCCCTCATCCCCCGCCAGCAAGCGCAAAATGCGCTCCTGCAGCAGGCTGCTGTCTTGCGCTTCGTCTTCGAGAATGTACCGGTACTTTCGCCGAAGCGACTCCAAATAGGCCGGGTCGCTTTTTAATACGCGCAGCGCCAGACAAATCAAGTCCTGAAAATCTACCGCCCCGCGGTAGCGCAAGGCCCGTTCGTAATCCTCATAGATCTCGGCGCAGATCCGCGCCAGGCCCAGCTCCTCTCCCCGGTCCACCAGGCGTCGCTTCAATTCTTCCGGCGAGAGCAAATCGTCCTTCGCCCGCCGGATAAAGTCTCGCGCGCTATCTGTCAGGGTCTGCCCCCAGCGATAGAAGCGATAATGCGACTTGTCCCGGTACTTCGGCGCCAGCCAGTCATCGGGCGCCTCGGGCCATCGCCCCATCCAGGATTCAACAGCGGCTGCCAGGATCTCGTTGCTCTCGCGTTCGTCCACGATGAGAAAGGCCTCGTCCAGCCCGGCAATCGTCGGCTTCTGGCGAACGATGTCATTTGCCAGCCCGTGCAGCGTGCGCACGCGGTAACCGAACCCGGGCAATAGACCCTCGGACTTGACGTATTCATTGATCTGTCGCGCAAAATTGGCAACAGCCGAATTGACCAGGGTGACGATCAAGATTTCCTGTCCCTCTTCCAGATCGCTCTCCGCCAGCAGCGTTGCGGCCAGGTACGACAGTGTGGCCGTCTTGCCGCTGCCGGGCACCGCCGCCACGCCCAGGTAGCCCTGACGATAAGCCAGCACCTCTCGCTGCTTGGGACGGGGCCTAAACATGCGCTTCCCCGTTTATATTATCCGCAACGCTCCGCCGCATCAGGCCATGAATCGCCTCCAGCAGCAATCCCCGCTGTTCGTAGCCGCTCTCGCTGAGCTCGCTGTAACCCAGGTAGATCTCTTTTCGGCAGCGCCGCGTCAGTGCCAGTATAAGCCGGGCCAGCGTCTGCCGGTTCATCGCCGCCTCGTCATCATCCGTCCAGATTCTGTCCCCCGGCCAGCCCAAGCTCAATACATGGGGATGCGTCAATGGCTGATACAAGCGGCGCGCCCAGCCTTCGCTGCCGACATTCAACCAGAACTGATAATCAACCGCGCGGTTGCTAAGCAGAAAGGTATAGGCGGGCGCGATCAATACGCAGTCTTCACCGTCCG
This sequence comes from Chloroflexota bacterium, assembly GCA_026707745.1. Lineage (GTDB taxonomy): Bacteria > Chloroflexota > Anaerolineae > Aggregatilineales > Phototrophicaceae > UBA6055. Next base: position 22,163 of record JAPOWG010000061.1, on the reverse strand, counting down.
CGATCCAATCGCGCAAGTAGAAATCGGCGATCACGCCGCGGTCCACCATGTCCAAATAGTCCCGGCCCAAGTCCGTACCCTCTTCATAGCGGCGCATGAACTCCAGCGACCAGCGAAAATTGCGCGCCGAATCCACCAGGTTCATGCTGACGTTGCCGGCATCGCTGTTGTCGTGAAAGCCGAATCCCGGGCGCGACAAGACCTCCCCGAACAACCGACGAAAGAAAATATCAAGCGCCTCGGTCGGCTCGCCTTCAATGTAGTTGTTCAGCCAGGTCTGCAGGCCATCGTAACGAGCGCCCAGTTCGTAGGTGATGCGGTCTTGCATCGCTTCCGATTTAACATCGGAAAAGGGCAGCATTCGACCGTCCCGGTACAACATCTCGGTCAAGAGCTTGGCGCGGATCAGGTCCAGACCGTCGATGGCCGTCATCACCGCGAATGCCACATCAAACTCGGCCGGGGTCATCTGCCAGCCCGGGTGCGCCAGGCGAGCGAAAGTCAAGAGCGCGCGGGCGGCCGGTTCATCGCGCAGCGCCCGCGACGGTCGGTGAGAGCGCGCTCTGATATCGCGAGCCGTCAAGCCTTCGACCAGGGCAAAGCGCAGCGCATCGGACATGAATGGCGCCATCACCACGATCTCCTGCGGCGCTACGCCCTGACGATTGACCAGTTCATCAATGCGACCGGCGGCCCAATCCACCATCTGGGGATGATAGCGATGCGCCTCCCGTATCAACACGGGCGGCGGAGCGTCTTCGGCGATCCCGTCAAGCCCAGTAACAAATGCTGCGCCCAATTGACCCGCCAGCGCGCGTCCCAGCGCGCGACCTGTATCAGACATGACTTTGCTTTCGGCGAACTGCTCCTGACCATCGCAAAAGCCTTGCAACCTGCGAGCGTTCTCGGGGTCAGCGCCCAGGAAACGGCGAAAGCCCGCATCGCTGTCGTAGATGACCAACGCCGACTGGCAGCTGCGCAGCAGGTCCGCCAGAATACGATGCGAGGCGGGATTGTCCTCTTCCACGTTGTCCGCAATCAGATGCCTGTATCGCATCCTGACCTGCGCGCGCGCCTGCGGCAAGTGCCAAACCTGATCCAGGAAAACCTCCAGTTGCAAGGAAAAATCGAGCAAATTATTGGCCAGACAATAGGCGCGGAACGCCGAGGCGCAAGTCTGCGCGTCATCGTAGATATGTCCCTGTTCAACGCCGCCGGGCAGCGCCCCCTTGAGCCGCGGCGCGATCTCGTCGATCGGGAAGCCCACTAGCGCCGCCTTGTTCATGTTGTCGACAATTTGACTATATAACCTGGCGCGGTCGATTCGCACGCTGTTGAAGTAGTCCCGCTGGTTGACCAGCGGCTCAATCACCTTCGTCATAAAATACTGCACCGATTCCAGGCTGAGGAAGTTGGGCAGATCCTGGGGATGGCCAAAGCCGGCCCGCTCCGCAATCAAGAACCAGAAGGCTTCCACCATCTGCAAGGACAGGCTGCCAATAGTCTGAACCCCGACCTGCCCGCCGCTATACCCCGAATGCTGCCGTAGCGCCTGAACGTAGGGCTGCGCCAGCGAGCGCTGCGGCACATAAATCAGGATCGATTCCGCCGGTATGCCCCCTTCCAGCAAGCGCAGCAAGCGCCCGACGCCGGCGCTGGTTTTACCGCTGCCGGCGATGCCTTCCAGCCAGATTTTCCTGTCCGGCGCTGCCGCGGCAATGGCGGATTGTTCCGCTGTCAATGGGATCTGCAATTCAGCGCTCAGCCTTCGTTCCCCGGTTTGCCTTCGTCGTCACGAAGATTATAAAACGCCGCCACTCCAAAGGCGATAATCTGTTCCGCAATATCTGCCAGCGCGGACCCCGCGCGAGGCGAAACGCACGAAAATTATAGGGGCGACCGGCGGTCAGTGTCTACGCGACCTACGCGCACCCCTTGTGGGATTTCCGCTCCCCGCTTAGCGGGGGATGAGGGGTGTATTTCAACAAGACTCCATCAGATTACCCCTGCCGGCTGTCAGGTGGTGGTTGTTGTTTATTTCAACCGAAAAGGATACACCTCCATGCACTCCAGGTCGACCGGGTGTATTTCAAATTTTGGCACAATTGGCACTGTATCAGATTTCGTCATTATCTACCCACTCTGACAGCAAATATCACGAATAAAATGACGATCTGTAGGGGCGACTCTGTGAGTCGCCCGCAATCAACATCTCACATTTGGGCGAGCCACCGGACTCTGTTGAAATATACCCCTCATCCCCCGGCCCCTTCTGCCACAAGGGGAGAAGGGGAATCTTGTGACCCGTATTGAGCCCTTTAAGCCCCTCTCCCTTTATGATTCCGCCCCCCGAGAACGGGGGGACTGAGGGGGGACAGGGGTTTGGGGTGAGGGTCTAGGCAGTTCTTCAACAGACTCCACCGGCTCGCCCCTACAGAGTTGTCGCGTTTAGAAGGATTGAGCTTGATACGCCAATAATCTGAAATGCACTCCAGGTCGATCACTTGATTTGGTTCCCAATCAAATTCCTGTTAGAATATTCTTGCAGTACGTTCCGCCCTATCGTTATCACAGTGAAGGAGAACAAGTAAGATGAATAGATTGTTTCGAATCCTATCGCTAAGCATGCTGCTTTTATTTTTTGCGGCGCTTTCTGGGCCCGTCGCGGCGCAAGATCTCGGCAGTGGCGCTCCCATTATCGAGCCGAACTTCGGCGACGATCCCACAACGTTCAACCCGATAATCGCCAATGATGGCACCTCATATGATGTCATCAACCGCATGTTTCCCGATTTCATCGGCGTCGACTCCGAAACGATTGCCTATATGGGCGGCGCCAAAGGCGGCTTGGTATCCAGCTGGGATATCGCCGAGGACGGCGTTACCTATACCTTCCACCTGCGCGATGACATGGTTTGGAGCGATGGCGTGCCCATCACCGCGGATGATGTCGTCTGGTTCCTCAAAGCCACGCTGAGTGGCGAAACGACATCGCCGCGCCAGCAGTTGCAAGACAGCGTCGCCAGCTACGAAGCCCTGGACGATCATACGCTGAACATCGTATTTAACGAGGCGAACTGCACGCTCATCGACACGCTCAATCCGGTTTACCCGGTGCCGGCGCACGTCTATGAAGAAGTATACGGCGACGATTACGCTGGCATGGACGAAAACGACTACAACCTGAATCCCACTGTCAGCGGCGGCGAAGCCTTCGTCTTCTCCAACTTCCGCCCGGGCGAACAAACCACCTTGCTGGCCAACGAAGACTATAACCAGGCCGAAATGGGCGCGGTCATCCCGCAGGGCTGGGTCTACAAAGTCGTTACCGACCAGGTCGTGCAGATGGAACAATTCTTCGCCGGAGAGCTGACCTTCGTTGACAGCGTGCCCCAAGCCAATCGTGATGATGTCCGCGCCCGCGGCGAAGCCGGCGAGTTCCAGACCTTCGAGACGCCTGCCGGCACCATCCGCTTCCTCTCGCTCAACATCGCCGATCCCAACAATCCCCAGGACGGACTGGATGCGGACGGCAATGCGATTGATCAGGGCCATCACCCGATTCTCGGCGATGTTCGCGTGCGCCAGGCGCTGAACTACGGCATGAACTTCGACGAAATCAACGAAGGCGCCTTTTTCGGCACGGGCGTACCGGTCGCCTCGCACGTCCGGCCGACAGACTGGAGCTTCCCGGCCGGCCTCGAGCCCTATCCCTTTGATGCCGACGCAGCCATGGCGCTGCTGGACGAAGCCGGCTTCACCGACGCCGACGGCGATGGCGTCCGCGAATGCAACGGCTGCATGCACGCGGAAGACGGCGCGCCGCTGGCATTAACCGTCAAGACCAACGCCGGCAACACCTCCCAAGAAGCGCTCTACACCATCCTGCAAGATCAGTGGAACGAACTCGGTTTCGATATCACCGTCGAGTTTGTCGAGTTTGGCACGCTTGTCAGCGAATTCACGGCCCAAACCTATGACGCCATCGGCGTATTCTGGGGCTTGGCAACGCCGGCCAATCCCAACGGCATCGCCGATATCTTCCTGCCGGGCGCCGATGTAGTTGGTTCCGGCTACAACACGCAATCCTTCAACAACCCGCGTTTGAACCAATTGATCGAAGAGGCGCGCAACCTGCCAGGCTGTGACCTCGAGACCCGCAAAGCCATGTACGGCGAAGCTTATCAAATCCTGCGCGACGAATCGCCCTGGATCTGGATCAGCACCGGCAACGTCTTGCTGGCCGCGCAAACCAACGTCGATAACTGGGCCCCGCGGGCCGGCGGCGCGCGCTGGAATATCGACGCCTGGACAATCGCAGAGAGTTAGACTGCCCTCGGTACAGGCAAGCGAACGATGCGGTCCCCTCAGCAGCTTGGGGGGACTGTCCCGCGCCTCTGAGGATTCCGCATGACCAAATACATCATTCGACGCTTGCTGCAAGCGCTACCGATTATGCTTGGTGTAACTATACTTTCTTACGGGTTGATTTCCTTGGCGCCCGGCGGACCCGTCGAACAGCTGGCTTTTAACAACCGCATGAAGCCGCGCGAAAGAGAGGAACTCAGGTATAAGCTGGGAGTGAGCGATCCTCTGCCAGTGCAATATCTGCGCTGGCTGCTCGGCGATGACTGGATGCGCTGGGACAATGATGGCGATGGCGAGGCGGATGGAGCCATCTTGATCGACCTCCACGCGCCCGAGCTGCTGGAAAACGGCAAACCACGCATTGATGAATCAACTGGCGAAATCGTCCGCCGGGCGGAAGCACTGCCGCCCGGCGACCGCTATGGCATCTTGCGGGGCGATTTTGGCAATTCCTTTCGCTACAAGCGGCCGGCCATTAACGTGCTGGTAGAGCGCCTGCCCGCCACCTTAGAGTTGGGTTTGGTTTCCTTCTTGGTCGGGACGATTCTAGGCATTCTCATCGGCATTCTAGCGGCGATCAATCGCGGACGATTGTTTGACCAGCTCAGTCGTGTCTTTGCCGTCATTGTCAATTCCATACCCAATTTTGGGCTCGCGTTAGTCCTGCTCATTATATTTGGCTCGGTGCTGAAAATCCTGCCCTTGGGCGGGCGCTGCAAAACTACGCTCGATGCGACCTGTGTACCCTTCCCCGAACGGCTGGAGTATCTGGTTATCCCAGTTATCGTGCTCGCCGCCGGCGCGGTGGCTGGCTACTCGCGTTTTATGCGCGCCTCGCTGCTCGATGTCGTCAGCCAAGATTACATCCGCACCGCCCGCTCCAAAGGGCTTCATGACCGCGCCGTATGGATGCGCCATGGCATTCGCAACGCTATGATCCCCATCGCTACCTTTATCGGGCCTTCCATTACCTTTTTGCTCGGTGGGGCCGCCGTCACCGAAACCGTCCTGTCATGGCCCGGCGTTGGGCGCTCGGTCGTCAATGCGGCCGTGCAACGGGACCACCCGGTTGTCATGCTCGTCGTGGTCTATGTCGCGATCGCCAATATCCTGGGCTACTTGCTCTCCGATATTCTCTATGCCGTCATCGACCCCCGCATTCGCTACGACTAAGCCAAAGCGCAATACTATGGAAGACCATCAATCTATTGCAAAACTAAAATCAAATCACGATGAAATCATAGCCAGTAAAACGCTGACACAGAAAGCGCTGCACTCCATTTGGCGCGACAAGCTGACTCTGGTCGCACTAAGTTACATCGCCATATTGACCGTGATTTCCCTGCTGGCGCCCTTCATCACCGACAATATCATGCGAGTGGACCCCAATGAACCCGTCACCGCCGACAAGTTCACCCATCCCCTGCAAAAGGGCTATATCCTGGGCGCCGATGACATCGGTCGGGATCAACTGGCTCGGCTCCTGCACGCCGGCGGCATCTCTATGGCTATCGGCTTCTTCGGCTCGTTCTTCGCCCTCATAATCGGCGTTGTGCTTGGCATGATCGCTGGCTTCAACGTCGGCAACGTCATTGATGACGGCCTATATTGGGTCGTCATCACCATCGATTCGATTCCCGCCCTCTTCCTGCTCATTTTGATCGGATCCTTCACGTCCTTCAGCGCCGAGACCCTCGTTCTGGCGGTCTCCTTAATCGGCTGGCCCGGTACCTGGCGCTTGATACGGGGGCAAGCCATTTCCTTGCGCGCCACCGACTACATCCTGGCGGCGCGGGCGCTGGGCGCCGGTCCCTTGCGCATCATGTTCCAGCACATCCTGCCCAATTTAATCTCGGTAACTGTAGTGTCACTCATGCTAGGCATTGCTGGTTTGATTCTGACCGAATCCTCACTGAGCTACCTTGGCTTGGGCGTACAGCCGCCCCAAGCCACTTGGGGCAATATGCTGACTAAATCCTTGCAATTCATACGCGCAGGAGGCTTGCACCTTGTCGCCTTCCCGCTCCTGATGATCTCTACAACCGTGCTCTGCTTCTACATCATCGGCGACGGCATCCGCGACGCCTTCGACCCCACATTACAGAAATAAGAACCGACTCCAAAAGACTCTTCCTAGTAGATACTCATTGTCCAAGACAGTCACGCGCCATGTTAATGCTCCCACATTTCTCCTCCAATTTCTTTCGGGAGTCGCCACTAACAAAATACATTTTCCCAGCCCACAGAGGCTACACAAATCCCTCGCTCCAATGATAAGATGCAGACCATAATACGACGGTTGCCAAAATATTGTAGTCATATTTGTAAAACATTTGTTGCAATAGTCTAACCCGAAACCGCCTACTCAACTTCACGAACTTATTGCATCCCGCTTCAATCTGCGCTATAGTTACATAGTATCTATACTGTTGAAATTGAGAGATGAAAAACCTATGGCGCAAGATCATCGTCCTCGTTCCGAAACCCGTCAGCTGATGATAGAGGTCGTCGCCAAGAGCGAAAAGCCCCTCACACGGTCGGAAATCGCCAATCGGGTTCAACGAAAAAAAACGCCCCATTTGGTCAATATGATGGACTCCCTGGTCGAAGAAGGCATCTTCGTACGCAGCATTATTACCTTTAACAATGGCGTAACGGGATACATTTATTCAATCGCGGATTCGCGCTCGGCTGTCGCTGACCCCGCCTTCGCACGAGCATAGACACGCACGCGCTCTTAATCATTCTCCGCGCTTCGCCAAGTCGCGAGCGTGATTATATCAACAGGTATCAAGCATATGAAAATTATCACCCTTCTCAATGAAAAGGGCGGGGTTGGCAAGACGACAGTCGCGACGCACATCGCCGCCGGCCTGGCGATCCGCGGCAAACGCGTCATATTGGTGGATGCGGACCCCCAAGGCCATGCCACCATCGCCTTCGGCTTGACCAAGGAACCCGGATTCTATGACTTAATAGTTCGTAACGCCCCCTTCCAACAAGTGCTGCGCCCTGTGCCCCCCGAACGCTTTAACTTGCCCGACGAAGCCCATAATACCCGCGGCCAGTTGTTAATGGTCCCCTCCAATATCGAAACGCGCAGCATCGCCGGCAATATCTCCGACGCCTTTACCGTATTGAAGCGCTTTAATCAATTGCGCAACGCCATCGATTTTGTCATATTCGATACCTCGCCCACGCCCTCGCTTTTGCATTCCTCCATTTACATGGCGACGGACGGCATCATCTATCCCACCAAATGCGAAGCCTGGAGCTTTGATGGCTTGCGCGAGAGCTTAACGCATAAGGATCAGTTCAGCCCCATCCGCCAACAATACAATCTCAACGACATCAAGGTCCTGGGCGTCGTGCCGACCATGTATCGCGGTCGCACCCTGGAGCACCAGGACAACCTGCGCCGTCTCCAAGATACCTTCGGCGAACTGGTCTGGAAGCCGCTCCCCGTTCGCACAATCTGGGCCGAAGTAGCCAGCGCGCGCCGCACGGTCTTCTCGCTAGCCCCCACAACAACCACGGCCGATGACGCCTGGGCGCTGGTTGACCAGTTGGAAGGACGCATCTATGAGCAGTCGTGAACGGCGCAGAAAAATTCAAGACGAAGAGAATCTTTTATACGCCAATCCCAACACCCTTGACCCCAAAACAGCTGACGCTATCGGATTCGGCTTGGGTGAATTGGCAATGGAAATCGCCGCGGCCGACAGCGAATATCAAGCCATCGAGGCCATTAACATCGGGGATATCCAGCCCAACGCCATGCAGCCGCGCCATAGCGTCCCCCACGACTTGACCGACCTTTACCCGCTTACCCCCGACAACATCGTCGACATCTTCGAGCGCTGGATAATTGAAGTGCAATTGGAGAAATCCCAGAACGACTTTGATGTCACAAACTACCTTCTGGGAGAGACGACAGAGCGGGGAGATCGCGCCGAAAAAGACGAGAGCGACGGCGCCTCCGGTATCGCTTTGGCCGCCTCCACAAAAGAAGACGCCTTGATGAAACTCGTCGATCTCGCCGCCAGCATCCGGCGCGACGGCTTGTCTAATCCCGTCAGCCTCGTCCACCATGGCGACCGCTACGAGATCGAGACCGGGGAGAGGCGCTGGCTCGCTTACCACATGCTCTATTGGAAATTCGGCGACGGCGACCTCCGCCCGGATGGATCGCGCGTTAACTGGTCCCGCATACCGGCCCGCCTCGTTAACCGTGTGGATGTCTGGCGACAAGCCAGCGAGAACAATGCCCGCGATAACCTCAACGCCATCAGCCGAGCTCGGCAGCTTGCCGTGCTCTTGATGGACCTGCACGGCTGGCCGAACTTCACCGCCTATAACGAATGTGACAACGAACAAGCCTTTTACGCCCAGGTCGCGGATGGCGCCCGTTGGCGCATCCCCCGCGGTCACGGCGAGCGCCTCCTCAACGCCATGGGGATGACGGACGCCAGTCAGTTGCGGCAGTACCGAGCGCTCTTGCGCTTGCCGGAAGAGCTTTGGCGCAAGGGCGACGACGAGAACCTCAGCGAAGGCGAACTTCGCAAAATGAAGTCCGCTCTCGCAACCGTTACACGTGTAACGAAATCCGCATCCGGCAAGCGCAAAAAAGACGTCGTCAGCCGCCTCGCCGTCGACGCCGGACAATGGCGCAAGCGCCTGCGCAAAGAAATCTCCTCTCCAACCACCGACACCCGACCCAAACTCCGCCGCCTCATAGAAAGCGAGATCCGTCAGTTGCTGCGCTTGATGACAGAACTCGACGAATCCGAAGCCACCGTTCACTCCGCTTAATCGCGACCCAAGACCACAAAACTCTCTCCCTCTCCCTCATTCCCAACACCAAGCTCCTGACAGGGCACATCTCGACTCGGATGCTACGATAGCAACGGGTCAGCTAGTAGCTGACTCCTATAAGGTTCATCTTCACACTGTAAGGCTTGTCCGCTTGTCGATCTGTGGTCAACAGGATGAACGCCGAGACTCGGTTGACAGTAACGAACATCACGCTTTGGCGCGCCAAGCCAGAAAATACAGACGGGCTATGTAGGGGCGACTCTGTGAGTCGCCCGCATTCCATAACTGCCGATGTTTGCATGACCCTAGAAAACGGGGCAAATCTACCTCTGTATTGTAGTATCGGACAAGCCCTCTAGGGTAATTTCCCAGGCCACCCAACCATCACCAATCTAAATCCGGACTCCCGCCGCCATCCCGCATTCCGACCAGACGCTCCCGCGCCAGCAGACCCGCGCCGGATACAAAAAAATACCGTTACACCTGTAACGGTACCCTGAGGCTCCTATGCCCACGCCAAACACCCGGCGCACATCGCGCGCAAGCTATCCCTCCGCAGCGCGCATCAGCAACTCCAACGCCTGTGGCGCATCGCCCAAACGCAGCGCGCGCCTGGCAAAGCTATATAAGACCTCGCCAGGTCCTTCAAATGACGCCAAATACACATTTCCCTCGCCGAATTGCTTCAGCATTCGATACGCGATCCCGCGTTTGATCGGACGCTCTACCCGCAGCCCATCACGATCATAGGCCAGCAAGTATCCCTTGATCGTCTCCGCCACCTTGTCCGGCGCGATCTGCCGGGCAACCGAACCAAAGAACAAGGGAATCCGCTCGGCACCCGCAGCGCGCCCCCGCCGCTTCACAAAGTCAAGCAGCGCCCTAATCGCGCTGTCCACTGGACCATCCGCGCTTGCCGCCTCCCGCAACGCCCGCGCCTTCACGAAACTCGCGATAGTCATTTTCTCATATTCAACCCGGCTCTCCTCGCCGGACATGAAATACCTGGATGGGCGCCGCATACAAATCATTACATCCCCGTTCCCGGCCTTGAGCAACCATGATCCAATGTGCCGCCAAGCCGGGAACCGCCGGCCATCTCCCAACTCCAGCCAGTACCCGTTGGTAGAATTCTTGGCGTTGTCCCGCCGGCGCTTCGGCAAGCTATCCAATCCGCCCCGTGTCAGAGGGCAGGCGCCCACTTTCTCCACAACACATACCCCCAGCTCGCGGTTGTAGCGCGCAATCGTCCGGGAATTTACCCCGATCCGCTTCGCCAACCAGCTTTTGGGGACCTCCGGCGACAATCGCTTCAGGTACTCCCGGTGCAGCGCCAGACGATACGAATGCGCCGACTTTATGTCCTCACCGCCGATCTTGTCCGACGGAGACCACATCAACCCCAGCCACCGCATAAGACCGCCTATAGCGGGCGCCTGGTACATGATCTGAGGCGGCCGACCGCGCCTCCCCGATTTAAGTCCTCTGTTGTCAAGGTATTCTACATATCTTCTTCGTATGATGTACCGACCATCGTATACCGACGCCTCTCCACCCAGCGCGTCGAGCACGCTTTTCCGGTTTAGCCCAAAACGCGCCGCCGCGGCTATCGCTTCGCCCAGCGTAAACCATTCGCCCTCCCGCCACTTAGCCAAGCGAAACACCTCCAGCAACCGAATCAGCACCGTCGAGCGCTGCTTCTGCAAAAGAAACTCCCGCAGCGAATTCGGTATGCCCGATCCCTCCGCCGAAATACCGTATCCCTTCCTGAACGCGCTGCCAATCGTGCGCAGGGCTTCACTCAACCGACTCTGCGGGCTCTCAGCTTGCATCCCCTGCCTGTCAGCCTCCCATACATGCCTCTGCCCAAGCAAGGCAACGACATCTCCTTCCACAAGCCCTTCATCCCGCGCGATCGACGCGCAACGATACAGAGCGTTATTGCGCCCCAACTGCGGAGCCAGCCGCCTGTACAAGAGCGCGAGATCCGTTTTCTCTTCACTGTAATCCCTCGGCGTCGCCACTCGCGCTCCCACCGGTCCGCTCTGCAGATAATTCAGCAACTCATCAAGCTCTTCCTTCGATAACTCTAACGGGGAGATATCCTTTACCACCCGATACTGGAAATCCCCGATTTGCGACGGCGGCGCGATCACGTACGAACGTTCCCCTTTGATATCCCCGCCGGCAAACTGATGGCTCGGCACTTTCTGATCCGTACGAAAGTACAGGTGAAAGCCTCTATTCGTCTTAACAGTATAAGTAGCGATATGCTGCGGGAAACGCCGGCAGAACTTCCCATATCTCCGCTGATCGTCAAAGTCGATGACCAAAAGTCGTGATACGCGCCCACAGACGACACCCAAGGCACTTACGCCATCAGGGAAAATGGATTCAATTTCCGCCGGCCCGGCGATGCGTTTTTGAAACTTCCGCCACTTGATCGCAGGCTTCTTCGGTTGCTCTGGCAGACCGTCGCCATATACCGGGATGACAGAATATCCAGCCCCTGCCAAAACCTTGGCTCTTTTTATCAGTCTTTTGCGTGAAGAAAACATCGCTTTTCCCATGAAATTCGACCTCTTTTGTCACCAAAAGCCTTGAAAAACCGCCAGAAATCTGTTACGGTAAATAGCAAGCAGGGAGCTTATAACCAAGTAAAGCGCCTGCGCAAAAGCAAATGGTCGTCAACTGCGCATACCCAGGGCGACCGCTCGATCCATCGATTTTGGTGTGCCAAAGTATCGGTACTTACCGGAGAAGAGGTGGCCGCCTCTTCTCTTTTTGTGCCGATAACTCCGCCTGAGTTTTGGCAAAAACTCCTGATCAACTTGCAGCAAATCAAATAACTTTCATCCCGATTCGAGGATGACATGTCACCGAATATATGCTACACTATCGGCAGGATTTTATGATTTTGACGTCCCTACTGGCGCAGGGATTTCAAATTAAAGCGAGCTTCGCGCTCGTTTTTTGTTTCACTCAGTACCGGCATCTAGTGTACCGTATGCGCCGCCCCGTCGCAACTGATTCTTTGAAAATACCCGCGACTATGCTTAAATCGACAGCGACGCCAAGTCAAGCCACTGCAATAGAACAAAATAGCTGGAAATGCTTCTGTTCTTGCTCGCCCCTTTAGCCTGACCGGAGAAGCGGAGTCGATGAAGATCACTTTTCTCGGAGGAGCCGACGAAGTTGGCGCCAGCTGCACTCTGGTCGAGATTGCCGGCAAGCAGTTGTTGGTTGATGCCGGCATCCGTATTTCACCGCGCTCCAGCCGCGGTATCCAGAACAGCCAATTGCCGGATCTACAGCCGATCACTGCCGTTGGCGGGCCCGACTTCGTTCTGGTCACGCATGCCCATACCGATCACACCGGCGCCTTGCCTTTGGTCATGGAGCAGTATCCGCAGGTGCCTGTCCTGGCTACAGCCGCTACACAGGCTCTTACCCGTGTCCTCCAGCTGGATGCGCAACGGATCATGAAAACGCGCCAGGATGAAGAGGGGGAATTGCCGCTCTTCGATGCGATCTCGGTTCAACGCTTGCTCGACGCCTTCCAGACCGTCCATTTCAACAAGTCGGTCAAACTGGCGGAAAACCTGCAGGTTACATATTACACAGCCGGTCATATCGCCGGCGCGGCTGTCATCGTATTGGAAAGCAACGAAGGCACCTTGGTCTTTTCCGGAGACATTTCCAAATCTGAACAACGCACTGTCAAAAGCGTTGCCGTGCCTCCGGTCAAGGCAGACGCATTGATTCTGGAAAGCACTTATGGTGGTCGCTTGCACGCCAACCGCGTGGGAGAAGAAAAGCGATTAATACATACATTACGAACAGTGACGGAACGCGCTGGCAAAGTCCTGATTCCCGCTTTCGCCCTGGGGCGAGCCCAGGAGGTGATTCAGATTCTTCTCGCTCATGCCGATGAACTGGAAGTCCCGGTCTATGTTGACGGCATGGTGCGCACGGTCTGCGATGCCTATCAAGGTTTCAGCGATATTCTGCCAAAACCGGCTGCCCGTATGGCGGGCAAGGACCATCTTTTCTTCCGCGGGAATATACGTCCCATACGCAGCAATCAAGAGAGACAAGAGGTCGCGCGAAGCGAGCGGCCCCTCGTCGTCGTCGCTAGTAGCGGCATGCTCACCGGGGGCGCCTCTGTGGCTTACGCCCGTCATTTTGCGTCACAAGAGGCGAATGCCATCCTGATGACCGGCTATCAGGACGAAGAGGCGCCTGGACGCTTCTTGCAGCGTTTGATGGGAGAGCGGCAGCGGGGTGAATCGCCAACGCTGAAATTAGGGGGCGCGACCGTAAAAGTACGCTGCGAGATCGATACCTATTCTCTCTCGGCCCATGCCGACGAGTCGGAGTTGCTGAGCTTTGCCGAGGCGCTGAAGGCCGATGATATCATGTTGGTGCACGGGGACGCGGCCGCTCGACATAGTCTGGCTACGGCGCTTCGACAACGGGGCAGGTCGGTCGCCACGCCCCGTATCGGCCAGGCCAGGACCTTGATTTACCGGGCGCGGCCCTGGTCCGTTGGGGGGGTGAAACACGGCGCCGAAGCCGGCTCGGTTGATTTGCGCCGCCTCTGGGAATCGCTCAAGGCGCGGGCGGGGGATCACTTCAGTTTGCGCGAGTTGTCGCAAATCTGGTGGGGCGCGTCCCAGCGCGAAGATGAACTTCAAGCAGCCCTGGGCAGCGACAAGAACTTCTACTTCGCGGCCGACTGGCGCGACAAGAAGACATACCGGGTCAAAACAGCCGAGCAGGTCAAACAGTCGCAAATCAGCCGCGCGATCATGCTGGCGAATCCCGATCTCGTCGGCAAGCTGATTGTCATGCGCAACAGCAATGGGCAAGCCAGGCTTGCGATAGTTACCGGCGCCGAAATTGACAGCTTCACAGCGATTGTCCATCAGCAGCGCGGGACCCGTCATCCGGGGGACGCCTTGCTTTGGGTGATCGGCGACTGGCCCAAAGAAAGGCGCGACAAGAGCGCCCGCGCTCGTCTGTCAGACTTGATGAAGGCTGCTCGAGGGCTGAAGGACAGTCTGCTGCCCTTCAGCCGCCGTGAAGAGCTTGTGCGAGCCGGGAAACCCCTTTTGCCGGAGGCATTGCTGCCCAGCCCCTTGCCCGAAGGCCTGGATAGGGGACTCGCGCTCACAGCGATTGTGCTGGCTCTGGCGGAGGACGCTGCTACCCTGGAAAAGGACGGATTGCTGCCCCATCGCGCCCTTGGCCATGGACCGGTCGACCAAAACGAAGCCCGAGAGCTGGCAATGCGGCTGATGCCGGCGGAATCGCGCCTGCGCAAGGTAGGGATGGAACGCCATCGCAAGCGTCTCACGCTCACCTTTGATTTTCCCGCGACGGCGCAAACGCGTTTTGCCCGACAGATTGAGCAACTCGCCGCGGAATCCGGCTGGGAGATACAAGTGCGGCCGACCACGAATCAACAGGCCCTGGGCGCCGTGGCCGAAGAACTGTTCCCCGAAGGGACCACTGTCAAGAAAGGTCCGGCCTACTTTATCGACAGGGGACAAGTGCATTATGATTTGCTGAATATCAGCGAAGAACAATCCTCTCAATTACGCGAGCAGTTCCGGGAAACCACCGGCTTCGACCTGGTTATCAGCAAGTTTGGCAGCGCGCCGGACGCCGCGGACGAAGCCGTTCTCGCGCCGGCGCATGTTGAACGGATGGAGATCAATGCCGCCTACGGGCTCATTCGAGCGCGCCTGAAGGAGTCTGGCCTGGGGAAAACCAGCCTTAAACAGGGGCAGATCGTATTAGGATTCGTCTCTCCGCAGGTGGGCAGACGTCATATGGAACAGATCAATCAATTGGCGCGTGAAACCGGATACAACCTGGTCATCAGCCCCCATCCCAATCAACATGAGATCTTGCGCGTCGCCAATCGCCTGCTCAGTGAGAACAACTGGGCAATTGGCAAAGGACCGGGCATCCACGCCGATCGCGGCGAGCTTCGACTGCTGCTCGCAAAACCCGTTCCCGCGGCGGAGATAGAATCATTCAGCGAAAAGCTGGAGGCGCAAACGGGCTTCAAGTTAGTTGTCCAGTCCTAACGAGCGCTGCCAAATCAGGGGCGCGCATCAGCGTACTCAATTCTGGTGATCGAAATGGACGTGAATGCGCGTCCGACAGCAAGAAACCAACACCATTTGGCAACCCAAACCACAACATACAGACGAGCGATGTAGGGGCGAGCTATTAGCTCGCCCGCTTCTACAATTGCAAATGCGGCTGCGAGCGACCGAAGGACTGTGTCTACGCGCCCTCCGCGGCCTGGCCCCTACAAGCTACATTTATGGCGAAAATTGTAGGGGCGACTCTGTGAGTCGCCCGCATTCCATACCAACGGACGCTTGGATTGCCCTGGAAAATGCGGCAAATGCGACTCTGTTTTGTAGCACCGGACAAGCCTTACTGGGTTCATTTGTGGCGAAAATTGTAGGGGCGACCTATCAGGTCGCCCGCCGATGACGAGACGAGCAGCATGATTTTCGGGCGACATACCATGTCGCCCCTACGGGTTTCGATTATGTTGGCGCCGGAAAAATATCCCTCTGTGGGTTTTTCTCTGTGCCCTCAGTAAGACCAGGTAAGTCATGCAAATTCCGCATTATCGTCGAGTCGTAGGGGCGAGCCTTGGCTCGCCCGAAATCTCTAGCAGTAGCGGTGGGCGACTCACAGAGTCGCCCCTACATTCACCCTGCGATTTGTTGCATAACTTACTTGCGCTTACTTCTGCGCCTCTTTTTTAATAAACCGCGATCTGCGGTAGCCGAGCCGGTTTGTTATTTTGTGTGAGCGAGGTAGCCCAAATTCGCTGCCGCCGAGCGGCTGTGGTGAATCCCCCCGTACTGAACCCACAACGCGCCATCCCCACACGACCTCAGCCCTTGAGCCGGGAACGGGCCGGGGCGGCGTTGAACAAAAGTACTTTCGCATTCTCATTGCTTACTTGGAACAACGCATTCACACGACGATAAGAAAAATGTAAGTATTGTTTATTTTGTTTGACTGCAGTAATATTATAGCAACTGAAGTCACTCTCGATCATAGGAGATTACGTCGTATGAACCCCGAAAGACCTGAGGAACAACTTTACAGACTAATACTCGAGGACTTGTCTGCGCAATCAAGGATTATGCGAGACTTTCAATCAGCTGTAAAACCAGTGATTCTGAGGCTGGATGCAGATGTCGCCACACTGAAAACTGATATGAGCATTATGAAAATAGACGTGGCGGAATTGAAGACAGACGTAGCGGAACTGAAGACAGACGTGGCGGAATTGAAAGGAAGCGTTGGCAGGATCGAAACTCTTCTTAGCGGCAGAGACAACGGCTATTCATGATCGAGTCGCGCACATTGGGCCATTGTCAGCCCTAAGCCAAGTTATCATATACCGCCAGGGGAGTCGCTGCCAGCAGACCACCGTCAATCGGCAATACCGCGCCGGATATCCAGCGCGACTCGTCACTCGCCAGGAACAGGGCCGCCCAAGCCACATCCCAGGCATCGCCTTCCGTCCCCAAGGGACCCGCTTTCCGTCGTAACGCGCGCCGCTCGTCGCTGATATTGGCGACAAAGGGCGCGTACAAGTGCCCCGGCGCGATGCAGTTCGCGCGGATATTGTCGCGGCCATGGTGCACCGCTGTCACCCGCGTCAATTGCGCCAGTCCAGCCTTGGCCACAGCATATGGAACATTGGGCGTCCAGCCGGCTCGTAGCCCGTCTATCGACGAAACGTTGATGATCGAACCGCCGCCGGAGTCGGTCATGGCCGGGATGGCGTGTTTGCAAGTGAAGATTGCGCCCTTCAGGTTGACCGCAAGCGAGCGATCAAGCTGCGCTTCCTCAATTTCGCTAACCTTGCCCGAGCCGATGCCACCGACATTGTTGAACAAAACATCGAGGCGGCCGTAACGCGCCACGCAAGCCTCAATCATGCCGCGGCAATCCGCTTCGCTGGTCACATCGGCTTGAAAAACCGAGGCCGTGCCGCCTTCCGCCACTATGCTGGCGCGCGTTTCCTCGGCCCGCGCCAGGTCGAGATCTGTCAGCAAGACCTTGGCGCCATGCCGCGCGTAAAGAATCGCCGTCGCCTGGCCTGTGCCCGGCATGGGACCGCGCGTGCCGGCGCCGCTCACGATAGCTACCTTGTCTTTTAGCCGCGCTTCCACCATCCGACCTTCCTCCGATGCTGTTCTCAAGACCTTGCGCCCCCTCAGTCCATGGACGCGCCGCCGGTTACCGAGAGCGATAACCCGGTCAAAAACGCGGATTGATCGGACGCCAGGAAGGCAGCCATATCCGCAATATCCTCGACAGTCGCCATGCGCCCCAGTACAGCCCTGTCTATGGCGCCTTCGATCATGGCTTCTCGCTGAGCGGCGGGGCTGATGCCAGCGGGCGCCAGCGCCGCCGCCATATCGTCGATCCGCTCGGTTGCGAGCAATCCCGGGCAGATGGCGTTGACATTGATGCCATGCGCTCCCAACTCATGCGCCAAGGCCTGCGTAAAGCCAATGACAGCGAACTTCGAGGCGCAATAAGCGGCGTAACGAGGCACGCCCTGTTTCCCCGCTTGCGAAGAAATGTTGATGATCCTCCCGCCCTGTCCCTGGGCAATCAGCGCCCGGGCGGCCGCCCGACTGCAAAGAAAGCTGCCCTTGACATTGACATTCTGAACCAAATCCCAGGCGGATTCTTCCAACTCGACCACCGGCACGCGATCTTTGCCCGCAGGCGCGCCAGCATTGTTGACCAAAATGTCGATCCGCCCGAAGTGATCGACCGTATCCGCCACCATCCGCTCCACCTGATCCGCAATTGTGACATCCGCGTAGACAGCCAGCGCGCTTTGACCAAGGGCCTCGATTGCCGCCACCACATCATCCAGGCTGCCGCGCCGGCTTTCCGCCCGGCCCAGGTCATTCACCGCCAGGTCTGCGCCTTCCTGCGCCAGCCGCAGCGCAATCGCCCGCCCCAGCCCCTCTTTTCCCGCAGCGCCGGTTACCAGCGCAACTTTGCCCCTCAGGTCGTACATGTCGCTCTCCAAAAATCGCAGCTCAAAGTTAGTTATGCTACTTGGACCAATACGCCCCAAAATCGCGCTAAATTCGCCACGGAGACGCAGAAGTAAAACCAGGTAAGTCATGCTAATGCACTCGAAAATAAAAGTCGGCGGTAGGGGCGACCCATTGGGTCGCCCGCATAACCTTTCCGGAACGCCGGGCGAGCCACGATTTGCCCCTATATTGACCCTGCAATCTTTTGCATGACTTGCTTTTGATTACTTTTGTGCTCTCAGTAGTTCCAAGAAAATAATGCGAAAAAATCTCATTTGTAGCGAAAGTTCTGGATCTAACGTAAATTTCTCCAAACGCGCTCCCCCTCTCCCCTTGTGGGAGAGGGGGCTGGGGGGTGAGGGGTATAACCCCCTAGCGCAAGATCCGTTGATCGCTCAAATCTTTACCGCCCACCGTCTTACTCAAGCTCGCGCCCAGATATTCAACTATGTCCAGGCCGGCGAAGGCATTGACGACATTGTACTGCGTCGGCATATCTTCCCAGCGCGCCGCGTGGAATTGAACATCTCCCGATCCGACATGCCGCTCCAGAATCCGCCGATTCGGCGTCGCCGCCGGTGTCATCACCGCATAGGCCACATCTGCTGTGCCCCACTCGCCCGTGCGCGGCATGTACTTGTAATGCAGCATGCCGTCCCCGCTTTGCCTGTCCAGCATGTCCTGGATTTCCGCCCTCGATTGCTGCCGGAGCTCCTTCACCCGCAGGTCCAGGAACTTGAAGCCCAGCCAGCTTGCCGTCACATGGTACGCGCCCCGCAGGGCGGTCGGCTCGGGCAATTCGCAATAGATCTTGGAAAAACCCAGTTCCTCGCGCCCGGTGATGATCGGATCCGTCAGGTTCTCCCACAGAACAGTCAGCAGGCTGCCGCGTACATGATCGACTTCCCCGTCAAACCGGACGGGAAAAGATACGCCCAGCGTGTTGTAGCCGCGTCCCGCCAGCCATTCGACCTGCGTCATGTAAGTCGCGGTGACGGTGACGACCGGCTGGCCCTCCAGCGCGAAGCCCGGCGGCAAAAACGCTTCCAGTTGCGCTGCCCCCGTGAGGAAGGAGACCGCAATAGAGGTCGCATGCGGATTGTCAAGGCACTCGAACTTTCTGCCGTCCGGACTCTGCCGCGGCCCCATGCCAGGCCCGAAATGCGTCGGCATACGGTACATTTTCGCTTTCTCAAATTGATACGTCACAGCAAATCTCCATGGGCCTTGGTAAAACAAAGTAAATCATGCGAGTTTCGCGAACCACCCCTATCCCCGACCGGCTCCAGGGTGTCTAGGTCGCGCAATCATTGCGTTTAAGCCCCCTCCCTCTTTATGGGACCCCGGGGGTGGGGGCAGCCGAACTCTGATCTGCGCGCGGCGGCATCGGCGGCGAAAGACGAATCAGCACATAGCCCGCCAGCCCGTATACTACCGCGGCGACAATTTGGAAACCATGCAATACGATCCCGATTGCCGCGGCCTCGTCGCCGGCATATCCGGCAAATCGCGTGAGCCCCGTCCACCAGGCCGTCTCCACGATGCCGAATCCGCTCAGCGTGAAGGGAAAAGCCGAACCGAACATGCCCAGGCTGATGACTGTTATGACGACGGGCAAATCGGCATCGAGACCCACCGCCCGCAGCAAGATATAGTTGGTGAGAAACGAACTGGTATAAGTAAAGCAACTGATGAACAGTGCCGAGAAGAACAGACGCGGTTGTCGAATGCGGTCAAACTCTGCCGCCAAATCGGTCAATTTTGATTGCGCCAGAGCAAAGAACGAGTCAGGCCTGTCCCTTCCGACAAGCGGAAGCCCTTGCATGACGCGCAGCGCTAGGCGCAGCAAGCTCCCGGCATAATAGAGACCAGCCACCGACGCCAGGAACACGGACAATACCCCGGCCATCAGTTGGTCGCGCTGGGCGGCGAATTGCTCGCCGCTCATGAATATGCCGAATGCGAAGACCAATATGATGATCAGCAATTCCAGGATCCGCGCGCCAAACAAGCTGCCCACGCCTTCTTGCATGCTGTAGTTCAGCCGCGTCTTCAATAAGATCACGTAGGAGATCTCGCCCAGCTTGAAGGGAACCACGCGCACCAGACCATTGTGATACAGCGTGATGGGAATCAGCAAGCGCAACGGCGATTCCCGCTTGTCAAGCAACACGCGGAAGCGCAGCGCGCGCAACAGATTGAGCGCCAGATAGACCAGCAGCGCCCCGATCCAACTCCAGACCGGTATGCGTCTGATGAGCGCGCCCAGGTCCGCGCCCTTTAATTCGTTGACCACAAAATACAAAAGGGCGACCGTAATCGCGATACTCAGCAAGCGCCACGCCAGTTGCCGGCGGCTGCCGCCTTTCGTCGCGGACTCAAGCTGAACCTTGTTTTCGCTGATGGGCGCTTCAGATGGGGCGACATCCTTATACCAGTGGCTAAGATCGCGCCCCAGCATCCCGCTTAGTTTGTCGATATCGCCTTGGAATTCCCGCGCAAGCCGCCCCCGCAAGTCGGCCGTCAGCGGCGAGCGCCTTTCATACTTGGTGTATACCGCGATCACGCCTTTGACCGCCCGCGTTCGATACGAATAAGGCGCCAGCGCGTGCGTCGTCGCCAGGTACGTCAGGCGGTCTTTTAACAGCATCAGCGAGAAACCGCTGCTGACGATCAGCCTTTGCAGCCACTCCAAGCGCACCTCTTTGTTGGGGTTGACAATATCGAAAGTCGTCTGGAAGCCGCTGTCGATATCCAGAAACGCCAGCACATCGCGATAGACAGTTGCCGTGTCGGACTTGAAATCGTCGAATATGACCACCTTGACGTTCTCGCGACCGAAGAGATCGAAATAGCGCCCCACTTGCTCGCTGAAACAAACCATGTCGCGGTAGTACAAACCGCTGATGCAATGCGCGGCGCGGCGGATGCGCTCGCCCCGGCGGCGCTCGGGCTCCGCCTCAAGCGCCTCCTCGAAGGTTTCGATCTGCTCGTTGCCGCTGTAACGAAATTGCGACCACATGGAATACATCATGTCCACCGGGTTGCGCAGCATGATGATAATCTTGGCTTGCGGGTCGTAGGCATGGATTTCTTCGGCGGCGCGCCGGCTGGACAGATACCAAGGCGACGATTCCCCAATCCGCTTTTCCCCGCGCGCGTCCCGGAAGAGCTTCAGATAACGCGCCGGCTGATCGCGAAATTGCCGAAAGCGCGATCCCTCCAGGTCCGATCCAAAATAGTGCGGCTCTTTGTAGAAGGGCATGAAAACATCGGGATGCCGCTGCAAGTACTCGTGCAACGAAGTCGTGCCGCATTTGGGCGCGCCTACGATGAAGAAATTCGGCTTTGCCGTGCTCGCGGCTGTCCCGCTATCAGAGATGGATTGCTCTCGCTGCATCCTGGACCGAGCGATCTCTTGTATCGACACGAGGGGATTATAGTACAGTTTATCGATGTTGATAGCCTGTCAGCCCACGACTCTGGTGCCGAGGGAAATAGCACGCTCTGTGTCCACGCGCCCGACACGCCCGACACGGCTTGACCCCTACAAACCTATGTCTGAACCCGTAGGGGCGAGCCTTGGCTCGCCCACCGCTGTTGACAGTCGGTGTCTACGCGACCCACCAACCCGCCAGACCCAGAACCCTGCAGACCTGTGTCTGAACCCGTAGAGGCGACCAACCTGCCCGCCCGAAACGATCCCCTCTGCGCCCTCAGTAATTCCAATAAAATACTGCGAAAAAATCTCGCTTGTAGCGAAAGTTCCGCACCGAATCCCATCCCCGCCAAACGCGCTCCCCCTCTCCCTTTATGGGAGAGGGGGCCGGGGGGTGAGGGCAAAAAATACAAACGCGACCATTTAGTCGC
>JAPOWG010000041.1 GCA_026707745.1 Chloroflexota bacterium | reverse complement strand
CGTCTTCACTATCATATTGATGTTCAGACCTTTCAATGCTCAAGCAATTTCACATCAGACGTACTATATATCGAATGTCACATAAATCTAAGAAAATATAGCGGCTCGCGAGCCGCCCGCGAAAATAGCCTTTAATTTGCGGGCGTTTGACGGTCAGTGTCTATGCGACCCGATCGTTCGTAAGTTGGGTTAAGGTTCTCATATCGAGGACTGTCTACGAAGTATTTCAATCGAAAAGGATACTCTACCGCGGACTCGGTCAGGAACCAGCTATATCCCTTGAAACTCCCGATACCACTCCCAGGTGCGCCAGAGACCCTCTCGAGTGGTCACCGTCGGCGCGAATCCGAGCAGTTCACGCGCTTTGCTGTTATCGCAATAGGTGATCGGCGGGTCGCTGAGCGGCGTGGGCACCGCTAGTTTGTTGATGGTCCTCCCGGCGTATTCCTCAATGATTTCGACGAAGTCCGACAGAGAGATGGGCGCGCCGCAACCGAGATTGATGACCTGGTAGCCCAGGGGCTTGTCCAACGCCGCCAGCACGCCCCCCACCGTGTCGGAGACATAGGTCCAGTCGCGGTGAATATCGCCGTTATTGAATAACTTGATGACTTCACCCGACTGTGTTGCGTCCATCAGCTTCCAAGGCATCATGTCCGGGCGACCGGCCGGACCGTAAACGTTGAAAAAGCGCAATACGTTGACATTCATGTCGGCCAGGTTGTGGTAGGAGTAAGCCAGCAATTCCGCCGCGCGCTTGCTGGCGGGATAGGCAGCCAGCGGACGGTCCGCGGTATCGCTTTCGATGAAGGGAAGGACTTCGGTCTTGCCGTAGACCGATGAGGTTGAAGCCAGCACAAATTGCTTGACCCGGTCGATTTTGCCGGCTTCCAAGAGATTCATGGTGCCGGTGAGGTTCACATCCATGTACAGGCGAACTTGCTCGACGCTGGCGCGCACGCCGGGCATCGCCGCCAGATGCGCCACATGACTGATTCCTTCTTCAGCGAAAAGCCGCTCCAGCAGCGCCAGATCGCGGATGTCGCCTTCGATCAATTTGAGATTCTCGTAGGCGCCGAGCCGCGCGGCATTCCCGCGCTTGATGGCGGGATCGTAATAGTCGTTGAAGTTGTCGATGACAAGCACGCGCTCGCCGCGTTGCAGTAGCGCTTCCGCGACATGACTGCCGACGAAGCCCGCCCCGCCGGTTATGAGATAGGTCATTCCGATTTCCTTCGCTTTTAGTCCCTTGGGAGTATCATCGATCTATATTTACAGCGGAAGCTGTGTCTCGCCGCATATTCGGCGATTGTCATGCCTGGTTTTTCAACTGCCTGAAAAGGGAACCGCGCGCTGAACGACAATCGGCTTTATAATATCAGAACGAAATTAGAGAGATTAATTCTGTACTAAGATGTTCGGTGCGCAGCCCCGCTTAATCTTCGCTCGCCGCTACCTCAAGCAGAATTGATTCCAACTCAGCGTAAGATTCAATCCTGACCAGCCGATTCCGCACTCGTCGCGAGCCGGGTTCATCTAAACGATACTTGGAAATCTGTCCGCGCATCTCCAGGATGGCTCTACGTTCCGGCAGCGCCGTCGTCTCAAGCGTCAATTGCGCGTGCCGCAGTGCGATGCGCGCGCGTTCGGCCCGCGCTGGTTCTGGTAGTTCCACGCCGGTGGCCAGGAACACGTCGATATGATGAAAGCGCCAGGGACGCCCTAATGCGGCCCGACCGACCATGACGCCATCACAGCCGGTTTCTTCCAGCATGCGGGCGGCGTCGGGGCCCGAGCGCACATCGCCGTTGCCGATGATCGGCATCTCTGATGTGGCATCCTTGACAGCGGCGATGACATCCCAATCGGCAGCGCCGCCGTGACCTTGCCCGGCGAAGCGCGCGTGCACCGCCACCGCTTTCGCTCCCACATCTTCCGCCGCCCTAGCAAAGGGAGCCGCCGTCACCACGCCGTCTTCAAAGCCGCTGCGCACCTTGACCGTCACCGGCGCGCTCACCGCTTCCACAACGGCTGAGACCACCGCTGTCGCCTTTTTCACATCTCGCAAGAGAGCGGCGCCCCCGCCTTTCTTGGCGATTTTAGGCACCCAGCAGCCCATATTGATATCGACGATATCGGCGCCATGATCGACCACGACACGCGCGGCCTCGGCGACGATCGCCGGGTCGACGCCAAATAGCTGCGCCGCCACCGGGCGCTCGCTCGCGCGCCAATCGAAGCGCTGCAGGGCGCGGGCCCGCGAATTCTTGACGATATTGCTGCTGATGAGTTCGGTACAGACCAGCCCGCAGCCGCCAAGCTCCCGACAGAGGCGGCGCAGCGCGTAATTGCTGTGCCCGGCCATCGGCGCCAGCAGCAGCGGCGTGTCGACCGTGATGTCGCCGATCTGCAGCGATTTCAGTCCCACATTTGTCGTCGTCAGCATATGTTCTCGCTAGAGGCTAAAGCAGCAATTCCGCCATAAAGCGAATCGTATCGACGCTGAAGGCCGTGATGTTAAGCGTATCGACCGGGCAATCTTGCCAGAGCTGAATCCGGTCGCGGATACGGTCTTTTGATCCAACCAGCGCGACCGCGTCCACCAGGGCGTCGGGGACCGCCATCATCGCCTCGCCCTTGCGCCCGCCCAGGTAAAGTTCCTGTATCGTATCCGCCGCCTCGGGGAAGCCGTAGCGGCGAGCCAAATCATAATAGAAATTCTTGCCCTTGGCGCCCATGCCGCCGATATACAACGCCAATGCCGGCTTGATCTGGTTAAAAGCCGCTTCCAGATTCTCTTCAATCACCACCGTGACCGAGGCCGCGATGTCGAAATCGCTCAGGCTTTTGCCCTGCCCCGCTTTGGCAAAGCCCGCCGCCAGCGCGTCTCGGTAGCAATCGTCGTAGGCGGCCGGCGAGAAGAAAATCGGTAGCCAGCCATCGGCGATTTCCGCCGTCAGCGCGACATTCCTGGGACCGATCGACGCCAGATAAATCGGCATATCGGCGCGGCCATGAACGATGCTCTTGAGCGGTTTGCCCAATCCGGTCGCGTCATCGCCTTGATAGGGAATTTGATAGTGCTCTCCCTCGTGCGTCAGGGGCGCCTCGCGCGCCAGAATTTGCCGCACGATGGCCACGTATTCGCGCGTCTTCCCCAGGGGTTTGCCGTAGGGACGCCCATGCCAGCCTTCCACCACCTGCGGACCCGAGAGCCCCAGGCCCAGCAGCGCCCGCCCGCCGGATAATTGATCGAGGGTGATAGCGGTCATAGCTGTCATGGCTGGGCTGCGCGCCGGCATCTGCATGATGGCCGTGCCCAGCTTGATATTCTCCGTCAGCGCGCCGATCCAGGCCAAGGGCGTGATGCAATCCGATCCGTAAGCTTCCGAGGTCCAGACGGCGTGGTATCCCAGCCGGTCCGCCTCCAGAATCAGATCCATCGGCAAATCGATGCGCGCGCTGGAATAGCCGACCATCAGTCCTAGTCGCATGGTGCTTGTCCCTCCTGTCGTGTAGGGGGCAGTTTCGCATAAACAGACCTTGTAATCAAGCACTGAGGGCATACGATGTTCGCTTTTTATCGTGCGGCGCAGCCGGTGGGTCCACTACGACAACTGTGGGTAGTGTATCGAAGTCGGTTGAAATTGAGAACAACAACCACCTGACAACTGGTAGGGACGATCGAAGGTCAGTGTCTACGCGACCCACCGAGTCGCCCCTACCAGATCGTCGGTGTTTTGGGATAAGGAACTTATGTTGAGGACTGGCCAAAAGTATTTCAACCAGGAAGCATACGCTGCCGATTCACGGCTTTGACTTATCGCCGCGCTGCCGCTAATATCTGCCTAGCCTTTTGCCGACTACAAATTCAAGAGAAAACAGGATGAATGGACAGCAACTGATACAAGCACTGCGAGCGGGGGACCGTGTTTACGGCACGGCGATTTATTCACCCTCGCCGATTTGGCCGCGGGTGGTCACGAACCTCGACCTCGATATGGTCTTCATCGATACCGAGCATACGCCCCAGGACCGGGAGACTGTCTCCTGGCTCTGTCAAGCCTTTAGCGCGCTCGATCTGGCGCCGGTGGTGCGCATTCCCGAGCCCGACCCCTATCTGTCGCAGATGGTGCTGGATGGCGGCGCGCATGGCATCATCGCGCCCTATATCGAATCCCCGGAGCAAGCGAAGGTCCTGGGCGGCGCGGTCAAAATGGGTCCGCTGAAGGGCGACCGGCTGCGCGCCGCGCTCGATGGCGACATCGAATTGGAGCCGGAATTGAAGGACTACCTGGCGGAGCGCAACGCCAACAAAGCCCTCTTTGTCAACATCGAAAGCGTTCCGGCCTTGGAGCGGCTCGACGAGATCCTCAGCGTGCCCTATGTCGATTGCGCGCTGGTCGGCCCGCATGATCTCTCATGCAGCCTGGGTTTGCCGGAGCAATATGATCATTCGGTTTTCGACGATGCTATCCGCAAGATCATCACGACGGCGCGCGCGCACAATGTCGGCGTCGGGATCCATCACAATTTCGCGCATCACGAGATCGAATGGATCAAAGCGGGCGCCAACCTCGTCATGCACAGCTCGGACATCTCCTCTTTCAATCGCGCGCTGACCGCCGAGTTCAAAGCCATCCGCGAAGCGACGGACGATGTCGGCCAGATCATCGACGAGAACGTGCACTTCTAGGTTCACGAAACTGATAAATGGACAAAATGAAAGCGCAGCGGATGTACCGAATTTGGTTTGAACGCGATGTGCCCGGGGCATACCAAAGCATGTTCGAAAATGTCGCGGCGGGCATCTGCCCGGGCGACCAAGTGGACCGGGATCCTTATCATCAGTTGGAGCTTGCTCATGGCGTGATGGCAGGCGGAAGAATCTATGACGGCGCAGCCATGGACCGCGCGCCGCATCTGTTGGTTATCTCGCGCACAGGCATCGGTTACGACGCGGTGGATGTCGATGCCGCGACCAAGCGGGGCATTGCGGTTGTGAATGCGCCGGACGCGCCGACCATCCCCACTGCCGAGACCGCCATCGCGCTGATGATGAATGTGGCGCGCAGCGTGAAACAGATCGAGAATGACATGCAGCGCGCGCTTGACCAAGGCGAGAAACTGAGCGCCTGGGACGTCTACGTCGGGATCGAGTTGGCTGGCAAGCAGCTAGGCTTGGTCGGCTTGGGGCGGATCGGCGGACGCGTCGCCCGCGTCGGCCAAGCGCTGGGCATGATGGTCGCCGCCTACGATCCCCACATAAGCGCCGAGCGCTACGAGCAGCTGGATGTCGCCCGCGCCGATTCGCTGGAAGCCCTGCTGGGCGGTTCCGATGTAGTTTCGCTGCACCTGCCGCTGAATGAGCGAACGAATAAGATCATGAACGCCGAGCGCTTCGCGCAAATGAAGCGGGGCGCGATCTTCGTCAACGTATCGCGCGGGAAACTGGTGGATGAGGACGCGCTGGCCTGCGCGCTCGACAGCGGCCAGTTATTTGGCGCCGGCCTGGATGTCACCATCGTTGAACCGCCGCTGGCGGATAATCCCCTGCTCAAACGCGACAATGTTGTCATACTTCCGCATATTGGGGGCGCGTCGGTGCTGGGAAGGCGGCGCCTGTTCGAGCACGCCATGGAACAGATCTTGCAGGTCTTGCGCGGCGAGCGGCCGCCCAACCTGATCAATGCCGAAGTCTGGGATACAGTACGGGCGCGCTGGGAAGCGATGTGAGGGCGAGCAAAGATGCGGCCTTTCGAAAGCAGAGTTGTCTCGGATGATTACGATGCGCTGGCGCCCGACGGCTCGGAGATACGGCTGCTGCAGGAATTGGAGGGCGCGAGCGTCGTGCATTGCACCTTGCCCGTTGGCGCTGTCTCAATCCCCGTGAAGCACCGCACGGTTGAAGAGATCTGGTATTTTCTTTCGGGTCAGGGACAGATTTGGCGGGAGCAGGGTGGCCGCGAGGAAGTGCTGGACGCGCGCGCCGGCATCAGTCTTACGATCCCGCTGGGCACAGGGTTTCAGTTCCGCAACACCGGCGGCGTCCCGCTGGAATTTGTGATCGCGACAACGCCGCCCTGGCCGGGCGAAGATGAGGCGGTCGTGCTGGAGGCCGGACGCTGGCCGGTGTGAGCGCCCAAAAGACAGAAAACGCCGGGCTTGACCCGGCGCTTCCATTACCTCGGGAGTTGGCGTGTGAGTTGACTTAGCCGTCGGCGGCCTCGCTCGTTACGTCACTCGACATGCTGTCGGATCCCCAGGATCCGAAAAACCCGCGCGGCTTTGGGAATCTGCGCCAGCGGCGCCATTTTTCCGCGAAGTTGCTGTCAAATGCCTCGGTGATATCGCCCTCCAGGCTGTCGGCGCGCTGGGCGGCCGCGGCATTAACCGCATCCGTGATTGTCGCCACGATGTCAGCAGCGACGTTCATCAGGTCGCCCTCGTTGGCCTCGATCAATTCGGCGATCGTCGAGCCCTCCGCCAGCGCTGAACGCAGGCCGGCGGCATCCAGGCCGGTGGCTTCCATGACCATGTCGCTTACGCCTGGATAGCCAAAGATACGCGGGGACCGATGCCAGCGCCGTCCCCAGAAGCCACGACGCGAATGGCCCGCATTCAGCTCCTCATTGACTCGCTCTTCGAGACCTTCCAGGAATGACGCGGCACGCGCGTTGATATCTTCTGTCGCCTGCGCCTTCATGTCCGCGACCACTGCGGTGACATCGCCTTCATTGGCTTGGATCAGTTCGGCAATGGTGGCGCCATCCATCAGCGCTGTCCGCAAGGCTTCGGCATCCAGGCCGGTCGCTTCCAACAGGGTTGGGTCGTCCAGCGAGAAAACGAAGGCGCCGTGTCGGATTGATATACGGCTGAAACTGTAACTGCTTGTATCGTCCTGCGCGCTGACGCCCGCCGTCAAAAGCGCGAGCAGTGCCAAGACCAGGGTGAATCGTTTGAGTGTCATTTTGGATTTTCCTCCGAATGAAATGAGCGTTGGACAAGGGATTTGCCCGCTATTCACCCGCAGTCTAGTCGAAGACGCCGCGAAAAGTTTCACGCGCCTGCAAACTGTCTGTAAAAAGGCTGTAAATTGGGGGTGCTTGGCCTAGTGTGCGAATTTACCGAATACTCTGTTGATTAAAACCGCACATCTGTGCTATGATCGCTTGAACCAACATCGCGAGGACTTTCGCTCAATGGCCAATGACAATCAGATATTGCTTTACCGAACACAGGATGGGGAAATCCGTCTGGAAGTTCTTTTTCAAGATGAGACCGTTTGGTGTACTCAAGGTGGCCTAGCAGAACTTTTTCAAAAGGACGTGAGTACGATCATTAGGCATATGAAAACGTCTATGGAGGAGGCGAATTCGTCCCGGATTCAACCATTGCGTTTTTTGCAATAGTTCAAAATGAAGGCAATCGCGCGGTTACGAGGGAGGTTGCGCGCTATAAGCTACACAAGAAAGAGCTACGTCTTGGATGGCGGCCGACTCACGCCTGGAGGACGTATTTGGGGTAACTCGCTGTAGGTGTCGAGGAGATCGCTAGTCTTCTTACGCGAAGGAATCACTATGTCGAGACGTTCCTTGAGCCTTCGTAGTTGCTTTCTTACCTCCAGAATCAGGTGGTTTTGGTTCTGAACCACCCTTCTTGCCTCCTCCTGCAGAGGGAGGTGGATCGTTTTTCGGCTTTTCGGTGGAGGTCGTGTTCTTGTTGTCTGTCATTTGGTCACCAAAATAGGGCTCAGGACGCAAAAGGCATGGTGAGTGGCACCGAGTGCGAGCGATGGTTTGTCAAGCTAGAAGCCGCGTAGCTATATTTGTGCCTCGCAATTAGGATATCACGATGGAGCCGCATTTGGAAGCATTTTATTCTCGTCAAACATACCAAAACTCTGTCTGTCTCGACATTTCATAACTCTGGAGGGTACTCGAACATGAATAGCATCGGTAGCACTCTTCAGAAACAAGCTGTGATCCAACTTCTGCATTCAAACGTTTGCTGGTTGGATGAAGCAACCAACAGCTTAGAGAAGAAAGCTCAACTAAACTTCTACGTCACTAACGTTATAGCGGCAATCTTAAGTTCCCTCAACTTAGCTCACATAGAATCCAACCTCATAGAGATATCTTCTCGACACTACGGCCTACTAGTTTTGGTGTTTCTAGGTTACTTAGTAGTAATGATTCTCTCGATTTCTGCTCTTAGTCCTAGTGATTATTTGGCTTATCCACTAGACCCAGACGAAGAGACTGTCAAGCAATGGTCAGAATTGGACAGGCAGAGGTTCTACGAGAAGTTAACAGAATCCTGGATTCTAATCTACAGGAACAATAAGAAGATAAACGAGAACAAGGGAATTCTGGTTCTCTGGTCGCAGATATTTCTGGTTTTGGATATTGTCATAGTTCTATTAATTTGGATCGAAACTGTGACCTGATACGGTGTATTCCTAACAAGCCATTCATTGACTAAACTCAGCAAGCCAGCAGAATGGTCTCCATCGGTTATCTTGTCAAATCTATAAGCCCAAACTTGCAAGTACCAAGGGCTTGTTCCGCTAGCCTTTTTCCAGTTTACCGTCAGCAGTAAATGATACAAATGGCTAGCACACCATTTGTGATGCTACCTCCGACCCTCCCCGACCACATCAATGAACTTAATGGTCGCCTGAATCCCGTTATAGAAGTTACTCAAGTAGATATTCTCGTTGGGTCCATGCGCGCGGCCGCTCTTCAGCCCATAGCTCATGATCACGACCTCTTTCGCGACTTTCATGCACTCAAAGGCGATCGGCACGCTGCCGCCGGAGCGCTCGAAGACCGGCTCGGCGCCCCAGGCATGCCTGTATGCCTCGGCGGCGGACCGCATCGCCAGCCCATCGACATCCAGCAGCACCGCTTCGGCGCCCATGCCGCCGAACTGAAAGTCGACATTGACCGTTTCCGGCGCGATGCTCTTGATGTGGTCCACCACACAGCGCAGCACGCGCGCGGGATCTTGCCGCGGCACCAGCCTGCACGTGATCTTGGCGAAGGCGCGCGCTGGCAGCACGGTCTTCATGCCGGCGCCGGTATAACCGCCATGAATGCCGTTGATCTCGAGCGTCGGACGCGCGCCCAGCCTTTCCGGCAAGATATACTCCGACTCGCCCCAGACTGCCGGCGCGCTGACGACGTCATCCCATTCGGCTTGTAAGAATGGCTCCGCTTTTTCCAGCAAAGCGCGATCTCTGGCGGTGACATCATCGACGTCGTCGTAGAAGCCGGGTACCGTCACCGTGCCGTTTTCATCGTGCAATTGCGCCAGAATCTCGCTTAGGGCTTGAATGGGATTGTGCACGGAGCCGCCCCAATGCCCGCTATGCAGGTCGCTGAGGGGCGCACTCACGTGCAATTCCAGTGCAGTGACGCCGCGCAGGCCATAGGTCAGGCTCGGTTGATCCGGCGCCAAAATCGCGCCGTCGGAGATCATGGCGATATCGGCCGCCAGCCGTTCGGGATGCTGGGCGACGAAAGCGTTAATGTTCTCCGAGCCGGATTCTTCCTCTCCTTCCAGAACGACTCTGATGTTGACCTTGGGTTTCTCGTCTTGAGCCAGCCAGGACTCCACCGCCTTGAGATTGGCCATCACGTGCAATTTGCTGTCGACGGCGCCCCGGCAATAGAGCCTCCCGTCCTTGATCGTCGGCTCGAAGGGCTCGGTATCCCAGCCATCGGCGACTTCCGCCGGCTGCACATCATAATGGCAATAGATCAAGATGGTCGGGGCATCTGCTCCGGCGCCGTCCCATTCGCCCAAAACCAGCGGACAACGCCCTGCCGGCATCAGAATGACCTCGGCGCGCTTCATGCCGATCTTCAGCATCATCGCCTTTAGCCATTCGGCCGCGCGGGCGACGTCGCCGGCGTGTTGGGGTTGTGTGCTGATGGTGCGGATGCGCAACAGTTCCTGGTATTCGTCCAGGAAACGATCTTGATTGTCTTTTGCGTATTGGTAGGGATTACCCATATCTTTACCTGCCTTAATGTGCTTGTCCGGTATCAAAAGCATGATACACCAAGCGCGGGGCCCAGCGTATGTGATAAATCCGGGCGATCAAAATAACTGCTCGCCGCCAGAAAAAGACAAAGCGAACCGAAGCTGGATTGAAGCTACTCTTGCGCCGAGAAAAAGACCGCACTGGTATTATCCATGTTCTTGTCCGACAATAGGTCCTTGCCCCCAATACAGATTCGAGAAACCCAAACCCTTATGCAATTTCACAATCTGAACGTGAATAAATCCCTGCTGCGCATAATCAAGCAAGCCGGGTACACCGAAGCGACGCCGATACAATCCCAGACCATACCGCATATCTTGGATGGAAGGGATATTGTAGGTTGCGCCCAAACCGGCACCGGGAAGACCGCTGCCTTTGTCTTGCCGATTATTCAAACGCTGGACGCCAATCCCGCCAAAGGATTCATTCGCGTGCTCGTGCTGGCGCCTACCCGTGAACTGGCTGCACAGATTGATGAAGAATTTGACAGATTCAGCCAGCGCAGCCGGCTCAAACATGCCGTGATCTTTGGCGGCGTCGGTCAACAGCCGCAGGTGGATGCCATTCGGCGCGGCGTCGATATTCTGGTGGCGACGCCGGGGCGTTTGCTTGATTTGATGAACCAGAAAATAATTCGCCTGAACCGTGTCGAAGTCTTTGTCCTTGATGAAGCCGACCGGATGTTGGATATGGGTTTCATCCACGATGTCAAGCGGATCATCCGCACCCTGCCACAGAAGCGCCAGACCCTGCTATTTTCCGCTACGATGCCTCAAGAGATTCAAGATTTGAGCAGGAATATCCTGAGTAAGCCGGTAAAGGTCGAGGTGGATCCGCAAGCAACTACCGTCGACAAGATCGCGCAATCGATATTTTTTGTCGAAGGAACCGAAAAACGGAAGCTGCTCAAGCATATTCTGGAGGATTCCGCTTCGGAACGCGTCCTGGTTTTCACCCGCACCAAACATCGCGCCAATAATCTTGCCAAACAATTGAGCCGCGCCCGTATCCCGGCCGAAGCGATTCACGGCAACAAGTCGCAGACAGCGCGGACACGCGCCCTGGCCAACTTCAAGTCCGGGAGGACATCAATCCTGGTGGCGACCGATATCGCGGCCCGCGGACTCGATATCGATGATGTAACCCATGTCATCAACTTTGATCTGCCCAATATCCCCGAAAGTTATGTGCATCGTATCGGGCGTACCGCGCGCGCGGGCGCGTCCGGCATCGCTTATTCCTTCTGCGATATCGACGAACGCGCCTACCTCAAGGACATTGAAAAGCTCATCCGTCAGCGCATTACGGTCATTCCGGATCATCCCTATAAATCGGAATTCAAAGCGCCGCCGCCAGCCAGTAGCCTGCCCAGCAAAACACGCAAGCTGCGCCGCCGCAGGAGAAGATAATGCCCAAGATCCAATATCCAAAAGTAGTGGTCATCGGCTCGGGCAGCCTCTTCTTCGGGCGTCAAGCCATTTGGCAGATGGTTCATTCTCCACACTTGAACCGCGGTACGCTATCGCTGGTTGACAAAGACCCCCAGCGCATGGAGAAAATGGGAGCGCTGGCTGAAAAAGTTGTCGCCGAATCCGGCGTCGATCTGCGCATTGAAGTTGCCAGCGACTGGAGGGACGTCCTGCCCAATGCCGACTTCGTGGTACTGAGCTTCGCCGAGGATACCGTTCGCTACCGCGGACTGGATTGTCAGATCAGCGAAAAATACGGCATTCGCATGTGCAGCGGCGATACTATCGGTCCTGGCGGCATCTTCCGCGCTATGCGCGAGTTGCCCTTGATCATGGATTGCGCTGCCGATATCGAGCGGCTTTGCCCGGATGCCTGGGTGATCAACTATATCAATCCCAGCGCTGTCAACGGCATGGCGATCGCGCGCTATGCGCCGGGCATCAAGAGCTTGGCTCTTTGCGATTCCCTGCACATGCCGCATGTGAAGATTCGTTTTGCCAAGTACGCTGGCATCATTGACGATGAGGGCGATTGGAATGCCGAATACGACGCCGCCTTCGACATGCGCGTCGCCGGCGTCAATCACTTCACCTGGATGCTGCGGGCGGAATTCCAGGGGCGCGATGTCACAGCGCAAATCTCCAAGACCCTGCGCCGCGGCGTTGTGACCGAGACAATGGATGGCGACCGAAGCGCAAAGGCCATCCATAACGACGTCATCGGCTATCAACTGTTTGAGATCTTTGGCGTCATCCCAGTCTGCGTATCACATACCAAGGAATACCTGCGTTTCTATCAAGGACATGGCGTCTTGCGCGACGCCATTCCACCCCTGTCGATATGGGAAACGGACATGCGTTATGCCCGCCATGACGCCATGTGGCGGCAAGTCGACGATTTCATCACCGGGGCGCTGCCCATCAGCCAATACATGGCTACCTTTGGCCCCGACCACGCTACCGACATCATCGAGAATATGGTCGGGAACCTTGGCAAACCCTTTTATATCAATACCTACAATCGGGGCGCCGTGAGCAATATGGCGGATGACGCCTTTCTTGAATTGCTTTGCAACTTGGACATGGACGGACCCTTGCCGCGTCCCGTCGGCGAAATGCCGCGCGGCATTCGCGGCATGCAGGAAGGAATTCTCGATACCCACGAACTGACAGCGGAAGCCGTCCTTAAGGGAGATTATGCGCTGCTGCGCCGCGCCATGATGACCGATCCGCTGGCCAACTCGGTCGCTGACGCCGATGCCATCCTGCGCGAGTTGCTGGCCGCCGAACGCGAAGCCTTGCCGGATCACTGGTTTTCGCAAGCCGCGTTTTAATTCGGTATCTGCGCCTCGCAAGCGCAGGCTTGCGGGCCGGGGAGCGTATCCCCGAAGAGAGCCGTTTAGTTCGGCTTACTTTTCTTGTCGCCTTCTTTTCTTTCGGATGAAGATATCGCGGTCTTTGTCCGACCATATCGCATAGGCGACATAACCTACGGTGTACAGGGCGATCAGGAACATTCCAGAAAGCACAATAAACACGAATTCCATGCTCATGTTGAGTTCCCTCGACGATGGTTGGTAAAGCTCATAAAGAGCTGTAGTGCTAGTGAAATGATACAGACTGCGACAAAAATACCTGTGGCAAGGGTAAGCGTAGTAGTTGGATCAAAGTCCAAGCTGCGGACACGGTTGATGACGTATACGAGCGTCAAGAATATCAAGTTAAGTACGCCCAGCCCGATCAAGGTGAATTGGAAGGGCTTTGCCCAGGAAAAACGAAATTTCGCCAGATCTACGTTCGTCGCCGTCACCAACCACAAGGCTATGAGAAAAAGCTCGATGCCGTCTAGCAAGTTAAGAAAAGAGATTTCCGCCCGTTGCAGCAACGCAATGAGGACGCCGACCAAAATCGGCAGCAAAGGCAGGCCTATACTCAGCGCCGCCCATACGGTGATGTGCGTCAGAGGGTGTTGAGTCTGCTGATACAAACTTATTACTCCCTGTATTGATACTTTATTCTAACAGTTTATCGCGATTCTTTTCAATTGCCAAGCGTGACTGTTCCAGCCAGGGCAATCACTTCAATTTGAACTGCCGCCGTCTATGCCCTCACATTGACTCCATTTTGTCACGCAAGAGCTTAGATCTCGGCGCTCAATTGCCAACAATCTAAAATGCGCCCGGCGGCAAGCGCTTTGCTTGACAGCGTTCCGCGCAATGACTATGATGGCTGGCGATTTGACGCATCTCATCGAGAGGCTAGATCTCGCATGACATTGTCGGAGTCCCTGCTTGCGGTCGATATCGGCGGCACCTTCACTGATATTGTCGCTTTCGACCCACAGAGCGGTCAAATATGGGTGGAGAAGCTCTTGACGTCCTACCCGGATCCGTCGGTCGCAGTCCTTGACGGGATACGATGCTTGCTGGAAGCCCAGAGCATTGCGCCGGATGCTATCCGATATGTGACGCATGGCACCACACTCATCACCAATACCTTGATCGAACGCAAGGGCGCCAAGACCGCTCTGCTGACCACTGCCGGCTTTCGCGACGCGCTCGAAATAGGCAACGAGGGTCGCTACGATATGTACGACCTGGGGCTGGTCAAACCGGCTCCCCTGGTGGAGCGCCGACTGCGCTTTGACGTCCCGGAGCGTGTCCTGGCCGATGGACGAATCTTGCAAGAACTCGATTCGGATGCCTTGGGAGACATTTGCGCCCAACTGGAGGCCGAAGATATCGAAGCGCTGGCTATCTGCTTCTTGCACGCCTATACCAACCCGGCGCACGAACTAGCCGCGCTGGAGCAGGTCAAGGCGCGTTTGACCGGCGCTCCTATTTCCGTATCACATCAAGTCGCGCCGGGCATGCGCGAATATCCGCGTACGTCCACCACCGTCGCCAATGCCTATGTGCAACCGATCACCGAACGCTATTTGGCGCGCCTGGATGAGGGGCTGCGGCGCAGCGGCATTGCAGCGCCGCTGAATATCATGCTCAGCAGCGGGGGCACCACCACCGTTGACGCGGCAAGAGCCTTTCCGGTGCGGCTGGTGGAGAGTGGACCCGCGGGCGGCGCGCTGGCGGGGCTCTATTGGGGCAAGCAACTGGGGGATAGCGACGTGCTGGCCTTTGATATGGGCGGCACAACCGCAAAAGCGGTTCTCACGCGCGATAGCGAGTTGACGGTCAGCAATCATTCCGAAGTGGCGCATGTCCATCGTTTCAAACGCGGCAGCGGATTGCCCCTGATGGTGCCGATGATCGAGATGATCGAGATCGGCGCCGGCGGAGGCAGCATCGCGCATTTGAATCGGCTAGGTCTGCCGGGGGTGGGTCCGCAAAGCGCTGGCTCCGACCCGGGTCCGGCGGCTTATGCGCGGGGCGGCGCCGAGCCGACTGTAACCGATGCCGATCTGCTGCTCGGCTATCTCAACCCAGAGTACTTTGCAGGCGGCAGCCTGCCCCTGGATGTCGATCTGGCGCGATGCTCGTTTGAAGGCTTGGCAACTGCGCTCGAATTGTCTGTCGAGCGACTGGCTTGGGGCGTGCATCAATTGGTAAATGAGAACATGGCCGCGGCCGCGCGCGTGCATGCGGCGGAACGCGGGCTGGAACTTCGACGCTACAGTATGGTCGCAACGGGGGGCGCCGGACCCGTACATGCCTGTGGCGTGGCGGGCGGACTGGGCATCCGGCGTATCATCATTCCACCCCTGGCGGGCGTCGGATCGGCATTTGGATTCCTGACCGCGCCCATCGCCTTCGATTTCACGCGCAGCTATGTCGCCAAACTGAGCGAACTGGACCTGAGCGAACTCAATGGCATCTTGCGCGGTCTGGAAACGGAGGGCCGGGAGATTGTCGAAGGCGCCGGCGTCCCGGCGGATGACATCTCTGCCCAACTCAGCATCGACATGCGCTATGTCGGGCAGGGCTATGAGGTGCGCGTGCCCTTCACGATGGGACGACTCGACGAGGATCACATCGCTTCCATGAAACGCGCTTTTGAAGCGGAATACCAGCGCTTCTACGGTCAACTGGCGGACGGTGTGCCGATTGAAGCTGTCAACTGGCGCGTGCTTATCGCGGGACCAGCACCGCAGATCGAAGCGCTTTCCCTGCTGTCTGCGGAAGCCGCCACTGATGTCCCGATAGCCTGCCGCCCGGTGCGCTTTGGGGCGGATACGCCCGCGCGCCAAACACCTGTCTTCCGGCGCGATCAACTGAGCGAAGACTGGAGCGCCGACGGTCCCGTGATCATTGAAGAAGCGGCTTCCACTACCGTGGTCTTGCCCGGATGGACGGCGCAGACTGCCGCCGGCGGATGTCTCTTGCTGCTACAGGGGGACGAAGGATGATCGATCCTATTACGCTGGAAGTAATCTGGAGTCGCTTGATCTCGGTCGTGGACGAGCAAGCCGCGGCCTTGATCCATTCTTCCTTCACGACCGTCGTGCGCGAAGCCGGCGACCTGTCCGCCGGCGTCTTCGACCGCCAAGGCAATATGATCGCCCAGTCTGTTACCGGCACGCCGGGTCATATCAACACCATGGCGAATTGTGTCCGCAGGTATATCGCGCCCAGGCACCCCATCGACAGCCTGAACCCCGGCGACACCTTGATTACCAACGACCCTTGGGAAGCCTCGGGTCATCTCTTTGATCTGACCATTGTCTCGCCGGTCTTTTATCGCGGGCGCGGCGTGGCCTGGTTCGCCAGCACTTGCCATGCGGTCGATATCGGCGGCGCGACCATGGGCGGTGACGCGCGGTCGCTCTACGAAGAGGGCCTGGCTATCCCGCTGATGAAGTTATTCAAAGCCGGCGATGTCAATCAAGAATTGATCGATATCATCCGCGCAAATGTGCGCGTGCCCGATCAAGTGATCGGCGACATCTACGCCCAGCAAGTCGGCAACCAGGTAGGCGCGCGCAAGCTGATCGAAATGCTCGACGAGTACGCCCTGTCCGATATCGAAGCGGTCTCGGCGCAAATCCTCGATCGCACGGAGCGCGCCGTGCGCGCTGCGATAAGCGCCTTGCCCGATGGCCTATACCGAGACGAAATCGGCATCGACGGCTTCGACGAGCCGCTGAAAATCGCCTGTGCCTTGACTGTCCAGGAGGATGAGCTGCGGGTCGACTATGAAGGGTCCTCGCCGCAAGTCGATCGGGGCATCAACGTCGTGCTGAATTACACGCATGCCTACACGACATACACCTTGATGGCTGCCTTGGCGCCGGGTATCCCCAATAACGAAGGCGCCTTCCGGCCCATTGACGTGCGCGCGCCGCTCGGCTCCATACTGAATTGTCGTCGGCCGGCGCCGGTTAGCGCCCGTCATCTGATCGGACACTTTGTCAGTCAACCGCTGCTGACGGCTTTGGCGCAGGTGATCCCGCAGGGGGTGATCGCCAATGGCTCCGCTGGCTTATGGAACACGATGATGGACGGGATGGATGCGGCGGGGGAGGAATTCGCCTATGTTTTCTTCTCCGCCGGCGGCATGGGCGCCGCCCACGACCGCGACGGTCTCTCCGCCACCGCCTTCCCCAGCGGCATTACCGGCGTGCCGGTAGAAGCGATCGAAACGGCCGCACCCCTGCTCATGCGCCGCCGCGAGCTGCGTCCCGATTCCGGCGGCGCCGGTCAATTCCGTGGCGGGCTCGGGCAGGAAATGGAGATGGAAATCATCACCGGCATGAACGCCAATCATTCCTGCATGTATGACCGCACCGGCAATGCGGCGGCGGGCCTTTTGGGCGGGAAGCCCGGCGCCACCGGCGAGGTTGCGCTCTCCGATGGGGGCTTTCCCCATCCCAAATCGCATTATGTCTTGAAGCCCGGGCAGCGCGTGACGCTCAAGCTGCCCGGCGGCGGCGGATTCGGGCCGCCAACACTGCGCGAGCCGCAACGCGTGCTGGAAGATCTGCGGCAAGGTTATGTCTCGCTGGAAGCGGCAGAGCGCGACTACGGGGTGGTCATTGATGCCGAGAAGATGACAATCGATAGCGACGCCAGCAAAGTGCGACGTAAGGAGATGGACGCGGAAAAATGAATCAGTACGATCTGATCGTGGTCGGTCTGGGCGCGATGGGCTCGGCAGCGCTCTACCAAGCGAGCAAACGCGGCTTACGGTCCCTGGGCATCGATCGCTTTGATCCGCCGCACACAATGGGATCGAGCCACGGCGATACCCGCATCACGCGGCAATCCATCGGCGAGGGCGAAATGTACATGCCCTTCATCCGCCGCTCTAAGGAAATCTGGCGTGATCTTGAATCGTCGACGGGTCAAGAACTGTTTCTCGAAAGCGGCGGGCTCATCATAGCGCCGGAAAGCGATGCCGCGAGCTTCCACGTACAGGGCAATTTCGTCGCCCTTTCCGTCGAGATTGCGGAAAAATACGGCATCCCACACGAAGTGCTCAGCGCGGAAGAAATCAAGCGACGCTTCCCGATGCTGATGCCGCGGCCGGTCGACCGGGCCTACTATGAACCCGGCGCCGGCGTCCTGCGGCCGGAACGCTGCATCAACGCACAGCTCGAGTTGGCAATGGAAGCCGGCGCAGCTATCCATACGGGCGAAAGGATGATCCGCTACGAAGCTGACTCGGGGGGCGTGACAGTGGTCACCGACAGGGACAGCTTGCGGGCGGACAAGTTGATTCTGTCGACAGGGGCCTGGATCGGCGATCTCTTGCCGGAGAGCTATCGCGCCTGCATTCGCGTTTGCAGACAGGTCATCTATTGGTTCGAGGCCGATGACCTGGAAGCGTTTTACCCGGAAAACTGTCCCTTTGTCATCTGGATCGGCGACAAACTCGAAGACTTTTGGTCGACATTTCCGGCGCCGCGGGACGGCCCCCGCGGCGTAAAACTCGTGACGGAGCAATACCATACGAGCACACATGCCGATGCACTAGACCGCCAGGTCAGCCCCCGGGAAACGGCGGACATGTACCACCGCTTGACCGCGCCTCGTCTCAAGGGCTTGCGCGAAAACCTGATTCACGCCGATGTCTGTATGTATACGGTCACCGCCGATGAACACTTCGTCATCGACTTCCATCCGGGCTCGGAACGCGTCGTGATCGCTTCGCCTTGTTCCGGACATGGTTTCAAGCATTCGGCGGCGGTCGGCGAGACACTGACGCAATTGGCGCTCGATGGCGGCAGCGAATTCGATATTTCAGCCTTTGGGCTGGCGCGTCTGGAGGATATTCGAGAATGACAGGCATCTGCGGAAATAAACTGACTTTGGAAAGGGAATTAGAGTTATGCGACTGGAAGGTAAAACCGCGATCGTTACCGGCGGCGCCAACGGCATTGGGGCGGGATGCGTACGCCGTCTGGCTGCGGAAGGCGCTGACACGGTCATCGCCGATATCGACGTCGCCGGCGGGGGATCCCTGGCTGCCGAACTGAGCGACGCGCCGGGCCGCGTCATCTATGTGGAGGGCGACATTACCCGGCGTCAAGCGGTCGAAGCATTGTTCGCGGCGAGCGTCGAGGCTTTTGGCGCGGTCGATATCCTGGTGAACAACGCCGCCTTCGTACACAAAGCGGGCGTGGTCGCCAATTTTCTCGATTACAGCGACGAAGCCTGGGAAACGACGCTCGCCGTCAACTTGTCGGGCATGTTCCATTGCTCGCAGCAGGCGGCTCGGCTGATGGCGCGACGCGGGCAAGGCGGCGTGATCGTCAATGTCAGCAGCGGTGGCGCTTCCCGCGCGCACCGACAGATGTTCGGTTACGATACCAGCAAGGGCGGTATCGAGGCGGCTACCCGCGCTATGGCGCTCGATCTCGCGCCGCTTGGCATTCGCGTCAACACCGTGGTACCGGGCAGCATCCGCGTCGATCATGGCATCTCCGTGGGCGACGCGCCGATCCCGCCGGCGGAAGTGATCCCGCTGGCGCGGCAAGGGACGCCGAAGGATATCGCGGCCGCGGTCGCTTTTCTCTGCTCGGATGACGCCGCTTACATCACCGGTACGCGCATCTTCGTCGATGGCGGCATGGACGCGCAACTGCGCAGCCCCGCGGTCGATTACCGCTACGATTACAGCGACTACGCTTGAGACTTGGCATCCGCGGGCGCGACCGGGCAAGCCGCTCAATTTCAATCGCTGTGGAATCCCTGTGGTAAACTTTCCATGACGATTGTTTGCCATCCGCGGGGATACCATGCCCTCACCGGAATTCTTTCAGGTACTGCCGGTCGCCGATGCGCTCAAGCTGTTGGATTCGCATTGGCAACCGACGCCGGCGCGCGAGTTCATCGCGACTGCCGACGCGCTGGATCGCATCAGCGCGGCTGAGGTCGTCTCTCCCGAGGCCGTGCCGGCTTTCCGCAAAAGCACGGTGGACGGCTACGCCGTCCGCGCCGCCGATACCTTTGGCGCCAGCCAAGCGTTGCCGGCTTTCCTCGAGGTGATCGGCGAAATCAAAATGGGAGAAATCCCTGGGCGCGATATCGGCAGCGGACAAGCGCTGGCGATTCACACCGGCGGCATGCTGCCGGAGGGTGCCGATGCCGCCGTTATGATTGAAACGACGCAGGTGATCGGCGGCGGGGAAATCGAAGCCATGAGAGCGGTGGCCCCGGGCGAGAATGTCATCCAGGCCGGTGAGGATGTCGCGGCGGGCGCGGCGATCTTGTCGGGGCGCCATCGGCTGCGGGCGGCCGATATCGGTGGCCTGCTGGCGGTTGGTGTCGAGCAAATTGAAGTCTTGCGCCCGCCGCGCGTGGGCATCCTCAGTTGCGGCGACGAATTGCTGCCGCCCGCGGTCGCGCCGCCGCCGGGTAAAGTGCGCGATATCAATGCCTATACGCTGAGCGCGCTGGCGCAAACCTTGGGCGCGGAACCGCTGCGCCTGGGCATCGCGCGCGATACGCTCGAGGACTACCGGGCTCGCGCCGAGGCGGGTTTTGCCGAGTCCGATATCCTGCTGCTGAGCGCGGGCAGTTCGGTTTCCGCGCGCGATTACACGCGCGATGTCATCAACGGTCTGGGCGCGCCGGGACTGCTGCAGCACGGGCTGGCGACCAAGCCCGGTAAACCGACCATCATCGCCGTCTGTGAGGACAAGCCGGTGATCGGTTTGCCGGGCAATCCGGTCTCGGCGCTTTTGGTCGCGCGGCAAATCTTGCCGCATCTGATCGCCCGCTTCCTGGGCCAGACGCTTGAGCGGCCGCCGCTGATACGCGCGCGCCTGGCGCTGCGCGTGGCTTCTGAAACCGGGCGCGAGGACTGGCTGGCAGTACGCTTGCGCGCGACCGACGAAGAGTATCCCTTGGCCGAGCCGCTATTCGGCAAGTCGAACTTGATTTTCACGCTGGTTGGCGCAGATGCCTTGTTGCGCGTGCCGCTCAATTCGGGTGGCCTGGATGCCGGCAGCCTGGTTGATGTCGCGCCCTTGTGAGTCGACGGTGACAGTGATGTCAAAACGTCATATTTATCTGGAAGATCTGCCGCTGGACGAGGCCCGGGCGAGGCTGCGAGCGGCTTTGATGGCTGCCGGGCGACTGGCTCCACTAGCGGGCGAAACGGTCGCGCTGGATCGGGCGCTGGGACGGGTCACTGCCGGACCGGTGCGGGCCAAATTGTCTTCGCCGCATTATCATTGCGCGGCCATGGACGGCTATGCCGTCGCCGCCGCCGATACCCTGGACGCGCGGGAAACGCTAGTCCTTAGCCTGCGGCTCGGTCGGCAAGCGCATGCGGTCAATACCGGCGATCCCCTGCCGGACAACACGGACGCCGTGATCATGATCGAGCATGTTAATCAGACCGACGATGGCCGTCTCTTGATATACGCCTCGGTCGCGCCCTGGCAGCACGTGCGCCTGATGGGCGAGGATATGGTGACGACGGAGACCGTCCTGCAAGTCAATCATCAGTTGCGGCCGGTCGATCTGGGCGCGCTGGCCGGCTGTGGACATACGACGGTCGAGGTACGGCGCAAGCCGCGTGTCACGATCATTCCGACGGGGGGCGAGCTG
The DNA here is from genome assembly GCA_026707745.1 of Chloroflexota bacterium. Lineage (GTDB taxonomy): Bacteria > Chloroflexota > Anaerolineae > Aggregatilineales > Phototrophicaceae > UBA6055. The sequence goes on along the minus strand of JAPOWG010000041.1, from coordinate 51,094 downwards.
GTGTCGCCCGGTCGTCCCCCCGAACGCGGTCAACTCATCGAATACAATAGCCTGATCCTGCGGGGTCAGATCCGCGAGGCGGGCGGCCAGGCGACCACATCGGAGATTGTCGATGACTCGCTCGATGGTTTACGTGGCGCTCTGGGAGACGCGCTTGATGCCGCGCCGGATTTAATTCTGGTTCTGTCGGGTTCATCGGCCGGCAGCCACGACTTCACGGCCGGCGCGATTGACGAATTGGGAGATCTGCTGGTTCATGGCATTGCTGTTCGGCCCGGCCATCCGGTCATCATCGGCATGATCGGAACGACGCCGATTATCGGCGTGCCCGGCTATCCGGTCAGCGCCGCGCTCACCGGCGAATTGCTGATCGCGCCCTTGATTCGGGGCTGGCTGGGCTTGTCGGGCGACCCGCCTGTGACGGTCGAGGCGGTCTCGACGCGCAAGATCGTATCGCCCCTCGGCGACGACGATTTCCTGCGGGTGGCGCTGGCGGAGATCGACGGTCGCATACAGGCGACGCCCTTGCAGCGCGGCGCCGGCGTCATCACTTCGCTGGTGCAGGCGGATGGCTTGGCGCATATCCCCCGTTTTCACGAGGGCGTCGATCGGGGCGAGGCAATGCGCGTGAGCTTGTACCGTCCGCTGTCGCAGATCAAAAGCACGATCATGGTCATGGGCAGCCACGATCCCATGCTCGATCTGCTGGCGACGCATCTGCGCTTATACGCGCCGGCGCGGCGCATGATCTCGGTTAATGTGGGCTCCATCGGCGGCTTGATCGCCTTGCGTCGCCGCGAAGCGCATCTGGCCGGCAGTCATCTCTTCGATCCCGCGACTGCGACCTATAACCTGCCCTTCACCCGCAAATACTTGCGAGACGAACCCTGCCAGCTTGTCATATTCGCCCAGCGCGAACAGGGACTCATACTGCCGCCCGGCAATCCGCGCGGCATCAGCGCGTTCGCCGATATTCGCGGGCTGCGCTATGTCAATCGACAGCGCGGCGCCGGCACGCGCGTCTTGTTCGACCACTTGCTCGACCGGCATCACATATCTCCGGGAGAGATCGCGGGTTATGAGCGCGAGGAATATACGCATCTGGGCGTAGCTGCGGCCGTCGCGGACGGCATCGGCGACTGCGGCATGGGCTTGCGGAGCGCGGCCGAAGCCATGGGCTTGGACTTCCTTGGCCTGACCTGGGAACGATTTGATCTGGTGATTCCGGAGCGCGCGCTGGAATCGACGGGCCTGCAAGCCCTGCTGAGCGTCCTGCGCAGCGCGGATTTCAAGCGCGAACTGGGCGCGCAGAGCGGCTACCGCAGCGACGAGACGGGACAGGTGGTCGAGGTTTAGACGCTTAAGGATTTGGGACGCATATCGCGCTCTGTACAAGGGGATTCCACAGAGCGCGCAGAACGTACAGAGACTAAGCCTGTCGCCTGCCAAAAAGGGAGACATGTAGAGGCGAGCTTTTAGCTCGCCCCTTTTTTACTTGGAACGGAGGAACTGCGAGACGACCAAGGCTGGCTGTTTCAGTCATTCACTTAAACCGAGCCGCCAGCCGCAGGTATAGACGCGCATGCCGCCGCGCCTCACATAGCCAATCACGCAGATATCCCAGGCCCCCGCCAATTCCACCGTGATGCTGGTCGGGGCTGTGCGGCTGGCGACGATTGGAATACGCATGCGCCGCGCCTTGCCCAACATCTCCGAGCTGATGCGTCCGCTGGTCAACAAGATGCGGTCGCGCGTATTGATCTTTTCCAGCAGCGCCTGCCCGGCTACCTTGTCCACCGCGTTATGCCGCCCGACGTCCTCGGCGCTGATCAGCAGGCCGCTCTCGTCGCCCAGCACCGCGGTATGCACGCCGCGCACGGCATTGTAAAGGGCCGCCGCGCCCTGTAGTTCGCGCATCAAGCGCAGGATGACATCCGGCGTCGTCGTGAACGCGCTTTCCAAAGGCGGATGCGCCTTGGTCAATTCCTGCCCGGTCATGCCGCCGCCGCAGCCCGTGGTCAAGATCATGCGCCGGGGCAACTGCACCTCGTCCCGCGTCAGGAATACATCAACCACGCTGTTCGGGATATTGCTCTGCAGCAAGGCGATCTCCTCCGCCGCTTCGATCACGCCCTCGTTGTACAAGTAGCCGGCTGCCAGCGCCTCCAATTGCAGGGGACTGCACATCATCGTCGCCAGCGACTGCCCGTTGACATAGATCGAGAGCAGTTGCTCGTCGATCACGCCGCCGTCAACGCGGCTGACCTCGCCCCCTTCGACGACTTGATAGCTCAGCGGCTTGGCGCCCGCCAGTTCCTTGGCTTGCCCGGTAATCGTCATTCGGCGTCCTTCTTCTTGCGTCCCCGCCTGGTCTGACGCCGCAGCTCCTCGTCGCTCCAGCCCTGCTCGATGCCCCACTCCACTTTCGGCTTCAGGGCCCCGGTCGGGCAGACGCCCACGCATTGCCCGCAAAATACACAGGGCGACTCGGTCATGGATATGTCAAAAGCTGTCGCCACCGAGGTCTCGTGGCCGCGATTTTTCAGCGTCAGCGCGAAGGTGAACTGAGCGTCTTCGGCGCAGACTTGCACGCAGCGCCAGCACAAAACGCATTGTTCGTAATCGCGCACGTAAAAGGGATTGTCGTCGATCACTTCGCTTTCGCGCCGCCGCGCATCGGGGAAGCGTTCATCATCGGCGCTGTAGTCCGTCATCATGTCCTGGATTTCCGGCGCTTGCTCGAGGTTGACCGAGGCGTTCAGCATTTCCAGGATGGTGCGCCGGCTGCGCTGGACCCGTTCGTTGCGCGTCTCCACCCGGGTATCGGCGCCGCATTCGGCCACACAAGCCGGCTGCAAAACGCGCCCGCCATCCACATCGACCACGCAGATGCGGCAGAGGCCGTTGGGACTGGTGGCCTCGTGGTAGCAGATGAGCGGGATGTCGACGCCGGCTTCCCGCGCGGCTTCCAGCAGGGTCGCGCCTTTGGCGACACTGATTGATTGTCCGTCCAGCGTGAGTTTGATCTTGTCGTCGGTCATGCCTTCATTCCTCCGCGTCAAACATGGATGGGAATTGCTCCAACGCGCTCAGCACCGCCAGCGCCGCCGTATGACCCAAGCCGCAGATCGAGGCTTCGCTCATAGTCAGGCCGATATCATGCAGCCGCTCGCGATCGCCGGCCCGCGGCGCGTCCAGCCGCTCCAGGATTTCGACCTGCCGCTGAGTGCCCAGCTGACAGGGAAAACACTTGCCGCAACTTTCGTGCTGGAAGAACAGCCCCAGCCGCCTCAGCACATCGCGCAGGTCGGTCGACCGGTTAAAGACCATGATCGCCCCCGAGCCGAAGGTGCTGCCGGCCGCGCGCAAATCCTCAAAGGTCAGCGGCACGTCGATCTCATGGGGCAAGAGGAAAGTGCCCGCCGCGCCGCCCATCAGCACCGCTTGTAAATCGCCGACGACGCCTTGGCAATAGTCGTCGAGGAAAGATCGCAGCGTGATGCCCGGCTGGATTTCGTATACGCCCGGCCGACCGACATGCCCGCTGACCGAGACCAGCTTCGTGCCGCTACTTTCTGCCGTGCCATAGCCCTTGAACCAATCCGCGCCCTGCTTGACGATGCCGGGGATGGCGCACAGGGTCTCGACATTGTTGACCGCGGTCGGTTTCCCGAAGAGCCCGAAAGTTGTGGGATAGGGCGGCTTCATGCGCGGGAAGCCGCGTTTGCCCTCGATCGCTTCAAAGAGCGCGGTCTCTTCGCCACAGATATAAGCGCCGGCGCCCCGGCGTATTTCAATATCCAGCGAGAAGTCGCTTCCCATGATGCCCGCGCCCAGGGCGCCGGCCGTTTCCGACTCTCGAATGGCGGAACCCAGGATGGCGGTCGCTTTGGGATATTCGCCGCGCACGAAGATAATGGCTTTGCCCGTGCCCACGGCGTAGGCGGCCAGCGCGATCCCTTCCAGCAGCAGGTGCGGGCGGTGCTCCATCAAGACGCGATCTTTGAAGGTGCCGGGTTCGCTTTCATCGGCATTGCAAACGACATACTTGATATCGCCCGCCGCGCCGCGCGTGAACTTCCACTTCAAACCGGTGGGGAAGGCCGCGCCGCCGCGCCCGATCAAACCGGAAGCCTCCACCGTCGCGATCACCTCCTCCGGCGATTGCTCGAAGATCGCCCGGCGCAAGGCGCGGTAGTCGCCGTATGCAGAGAGCGTCTGCGGCGCTGCGCTTAACGAGGGATCCAGCAAGACCGATCCATCGTCGCCGGCCGGCGTGAAATAGGTACCATTCCAGGCGCCGAGCAGGTCATCCACCGTCGCCTTTGGCAGCGCGATGTCATCCTCGCCCCGTTGGCTGACCAGCGCCGCCGGCGCGTAATCGCACATGCCCAGGCAGGGGGAATGCTCAACGGTGTATTCCCCGTCAGCAGTTGTGCCATCGCCGGAGAGGCCCAAGCGGTCGCGCAGACCGTGCAGCACGTCGTCGGCGCCGACCAGGGCGCAGGTCGGGTCGGCGCAGACGCGAATGATGCGGCGGCCAGTGGGCGCGTCGTGGAAGAGCGTATAGAAGCCGATGACGCCATAGATGTCGGCTTCCGGCACGCGCAAGACATGCGATATCCGATGCACATTTTCGGGGCTGATATGCCCATGCGCCCTCTGCACGTCCCAGAGCGCCGGCAGCAGCGCTTCGCGCCCGCGCCCGCGATAGGCCTCCAATAAGGCGTCGATGTCAGCGGTCATGCGCCCTCCACTTGTCCAGGGATCGAATGTTTTTCAGCAGACGCTATCATGCGTTTTGCTACCGTATCTACAGCATACCCTAAATTGAATTGTCTTACATGGGACGAGCCGCTCGGCACGCGAGCGGCGGCTTGCCCGGCCCAAGAACACTCCCGTTGGACAACAACAACATCAGTTGTCCAACGGAGGGTGGGTTCAGTTATTGAGTCTTATTCTTTCCTAAGGGTTCAAAAGCTCAAAAACTGAAAACTGAAAGGCGGTGTCGGGCGGCCGATAGATTTTGCGCTTTCCCGGCCCCAGCTCCAACTGTCCACAGCGCCCCGACGCCAGTATACTCTCTTGGCTTGGTATCCAGCTCGTCGAGTCCACATGACCGCCATAATAATCCGGGAGGTCAAGCGGCGATGACCAAGGACTTAGCCCTGCGACCGCCAGCCACGCCGCTGGTCGTCAACGATCCCTATATGAGCGTCTGGTCGCTGGCCGACCGGCTGACCGACGACGATACCCGTCACTGGACCGGTCAGCCGCATCCCATCTGCGGCCTGATCCGCATCGATGACGAGACCTGGCGTTTCATCGGCGCTCCCCTGGATTATATCGGCCTGGATCTGCCAGCCATGCGGCAAATCTCGCTCACCGTCTTGCCGACCCGTACAATTTATGAATTCGAAGCGGCCGGCCTTGCGCTCACCCTGACCTTTATGACCGCTGCGCTCCCGCATGACCTCGAGTTGCTGTCGCGGCCGGTGACGACAATTGACATGGACCTGCGGTCGCTGGATGGGCGGGCGCATCGCGCGGCGCTATATCTTGACGTGCTGGGCCATTGGGCCGTCGACAATCCGGCGCAGAAGGTCATTTGGGGGCGTCACCGCCTCGAGGATCAAGACACCCTATGGATGGGTTCGCTGGAGCAGCCGCTGCTGGCGAAATCGGGCGATGACCTGCGCATCGATTGGGGCTATCTGTATTTCAGTTCCATGGGACCGGCGCAAGGCGCTTTAGCCGACAACGCGACTCTGCGCGGTCAATTTGTGGATACCGGCCGCCTGCCCGAGCGCGACGACACCGAGATGCCGCGGACCATTGACAGCCGGCCGCCGCACCCGGCCATGGCCTGGGATTATGATGCCGGAATAGTCGAAGAAAGCGGCGCGTCCTGGCAGGTCATCCTGGCATATGACGATGGCTTTTCGGTGGAATACATGCGGCGCCGTCTGCGCCCGTATTGGCGCCGGGAGGGCATGACTGCCGCTGATCTGATCAAGACGACTCGCCGCCAATTCGCCGCGATCCGCGCCACATGCCGCGCTTTCGATGAGGAATTAATGGCGGATCTGCGCGCGGTCGGCGGGGAGAAATACGCCAAGCTGGCGGCGCTGGCTTTCCGACAGTGCCTGGGCGCGCACAAACTGGTCGCCGATCTGGACGGGACGCCCTTGTTCTTCTCGAAAGAGAATTTCAGCAATGGCTGCATGGGCACTGTCGACGTCACCTACCCTTCCAGTCCGTTTTTCTTGCTCTTTAATCCCGAACTATTAGAGGCGATGTTGACGCCAATCCTGGACTATGCCGGCTCCGCGCGTTGGAAGTTCCCTTTCGCTCCCCACGATATCGGGCGTTATCCCCTGGCCAACGGACAAGTTTATGGCGGCGGCGAAAAAAGCGAGTGGCGGCAGATGCCGGTCGAAGAATGCGGCAATATGCTGATCATGCTGACGGCGCTTTGTAAGACCCGTTCGGACTTCAGCTATGCGCGGAAATATTGGCAGACCCTCACTGCCTGGGCCGAATATCTCCTGGAAAAGGGACTCGACCCGGAAAACCAACTCTGCACCGATGATTTTGCCGGACACCTGGCGCATAATGTCAATCTGTCCGTCAAAGCGCTGATCGCGATCGCCGGCTATGCCTGGCTCTGCCGGGGCTTGGGACAGCCAGAACGGGCCGCGCAGATCCTGCAGCGAGTCGAGCGGATGGTCGTCGACTGGCTGCGCATGGCCGATGATGGGAATCACTATCGGCTGACCTTTGATCGTCCCGGCACCTGGAGCCAGAAGTACAACCTCGTCTGGGATCGCCTGCTCGCTCTGGATCTTTTCCCGCCGGCAGTGCGCCAAGCCGAGATCGCCTTTTACAAGACGAAGCGAGGCCGCTATGGCCTGCCACTGGACAACCGGGACAGTTACGCCAAGCTGGATTGGGCCGTCTGGTCCGCGTCCCTGGCGGAATCCCAAGACGATTTCGAGGATTTCGTCAGGCCGCTTTTCGATTGGCTCAACGAGAGCGAGAGCCGCGTTCCGCTGACGGACTGGTTCTATACCGACAGCGGCGCGCAGGTGGGCATGCAAGCGCGCTCGGTCGTGGGTGGAGTCTACATCAAGATGTTGTACAATAGTGCGATTCATGAGAAATGGCTTCGGCGAAGGGAGCACTTCGCTTGAGCACTTCTCCCGCGGATATCACGGAATAAGAAAGGATTATCGTGCGATTCATTGTCATTCTGCTCTTGGGCATGTCGCTGCTGACAGGTTGCGCTTCGCAGGCGACCTTCGGCGATGCGATCACCCAAGGCGAACCCACACCTATTCCAACCCCGGTAGTGCCCAGCAAACCTGTGTATCAGGTGGAGCGCGGCAAAATCGTTTATGAGCGTCGTTTCTTTGGCCGCATTGCGCCGGTTATCACCGAAGAGATCGCCTTCGAGATCGACGGTCGCGTTCTGGAGGTGCTGGTGGAGCGCGGCGCGACTGTGAACGAAGGCGATGTCCTGGCGCGCCTGGATACGAGGGCGCTGGAAGGCCAGTTGCTCAATGCCGAAGAAGAACTCGCCATCGCCCAATCCATCTTCGAAAGCGCCGATAGCCAGGTTCGCTACGACAGCCAGCGCGCGCAACTCAACCTGGAAATGGCGCAACTGCGCCTGGATTATGCTGTCGAGCAGGCGGCCGATCCGCCAAGCGCTGACGACACGCTCAATATCAGCCTGCGCACTATCGAGCGCGATCTGGCGCAGGTCTCTCTCGACGAATTCACATCGGGCGTCGATCCGCAGTTGCGCTTCGACGTCACGCGGGCGCAAAAGCGCGTCAACGAAGTCAAGGCGGCCATCGTCAAAACCGAGCTTGTCGCGCCGATGTCGGGCAGGCTGGTCTATTTCTCGCCCGATCCCGGCGAGCCGATGATCGCTTACGAGCCGATCGCGGTGGTGGCGGATCTCTCGGTACTGGAAGTCACGGACGAGATGGATGCCGACGACCTGAGCGAACTTGCGGAGGGCATGCCGCTGAGCATCAAGCGTGCCAGCTTGCCCGGCAACGTCTATTCCGGCGCTATCGCCAGCTTGCCTTCGCCCTATGGTCTTTCAACGGATGAATATGTTCATGTCGCCTTCGACGAGCAGCCGCCCCTGGATGAATACAAAGTGGGCGATCGTATGGAGTTCACCGTCAAAATCGAAGAGCGCGATGACGTGCTCTGGCTGCCCGTCTCGGCGATCCGGCAATTCAGCGGTCGTAATTTCATCGTCGTCCAAAACGAAGGCGTGCAGCGCCGGGTCGATGTACGGCTCGGGCTGGAGGGCGACGGCCGAGTCGAGATCCTTGAAGGCGCGGAAGAGAATCAGACGGTCATCGGCCCATGATGCGTAGCAGCCTGCGAATCCGCGCCATCTTCATAGTCGCCCTCAAACGTCTGCTGGCGCAGCCCTTGCTATCGCTGGCGACGATCATCGGTCTTACGGTCGCCGTGGCGCTCGTTTTGACCATCCCGATCTATTCCGAATCGGTCGCCTTCCGCATCTTGACCGAACGCCTCACCGAAGGGCCGGATCGCATCAACCGGCCGCCCTTCTCTTTCATGTTTAGCTATATCGGCTCCTGGAATCAGCCGGTCAATTGGGAGGACATCGGCGGGCTGGACCGCTACCTGCGCGAAAAAGGCGGCGACGAACTGGGCTTGCGCACGACCAGAATCGTGCGCCACCTGGAAACGCAAAACTTCCGCCTGTACCCGGCTGACGAAACGAACTACCGCGACGAGAATCGTTCGCTGGATTATGTCAGCTTCGGCACGACGGAAAACATTGAAGCGCAGGTGGAATTGGTGGAGGGCGTTTTTCCGCCGCCGGCCGATCCCGACCCCAATAGCGTTATCGATGTCATGATCCACCAGAACTTCGCCTCCGAATATGGGATGCAGGTCGGCGAGATCTACTCCGGATATAATTGGCGGCTGGAAAACGACGATCCGATGCAAATCATCACAATCCGCATCGCCGGCATCTGGCGTCCGCGCGACGATGAATCGGAATTCTGGTTCTACCGCCCCAACGTCTTTGAAGACATCCTGCTCATAAACGAAGCGACCTATGTCAATCGCCTGGCGCCCCATACCGACTCGGAGATCAACCTGGCGGTTTGGTATCTGGTCAGCGATGGCAGCAGCGTCAATACCAGCCGCGTCGATGAGTTGCTCCAGCGCCATAACGACACCGAAAAGATAGCCGATCAATATTTGCCCGGCACCTATATCCAGGCATCGCCGGAAGAAGAGCTAAGACCGTATCAGCGTATCGTCACTGTTCTGACCCTGACCCTGACAGTCTTCAGCATCCCGATTGTGGCGCTGTTGATCGCATTTTTGGTCATGCTGGTTGGCTTGGTTGTGGACGGGCAGCGCAACGAGACGGCGGTCATGCGCAGCCGCGGCACTTCGCCCTTCCAGGTGGTGGGCTTGACCACTGTCGAGGGCATCATTATGGGCGTCATCGCCCTGGTGGTCGGCATGATTATGGCGACCGCTTTCACGCAACTGATCGGCACTACGCGCAGCTTCATGGACTTCCGCTGGGGGCATCATTTTATCGTGTCGATCCCGCCGACTATCGGCTCAACGATCGCCCTGGCGCTGGCCTTTACGATTTTGATCCGCGTTGTGCCGACTATCGGCGCCGCTCGCCATACCATTGTCAGCTACAAGATGGACAAGTCGCGCTTGTTGCGGCGGCCCTGGTGGCAGCGCCTGGGCGTTGATATCTTGCTCCTGGCGCTTATCGGCTACTTCTATTACCAGGTTGTGCAGCAAGGCGGCCTGATTGACGTGGAAGGCGGCGCGCGCAATATCGACGAAGCCTACAATCAACCCTTTGTATTCTTGCTGCCGCCGCTGACGATTTTCGCTTTGACGCTTTTTATCCTGCGCCTTTTGCCGCCGATCCTGCGCTTTATGGCCTGGCTGATCCAATGGAGCAACAGCGTCGGCTTGCTGATCGTGACACGACAATTGGAGCGCTCGCCCGGCGCCTATTATTTGCCCTTGATCCTGCTGGTAACCACCATCAGCCTGGGCATCTATACCGCGTCTTTCGCCCGCACGATTGATCGCTATCTCTACGAGCAGCAGTATTACAAGGTCTCCGCCGACATGTCCGTGCGTGTTTTCAGCCAGACCGGGGGCGGCATTCCCGGCGCCGGCGGCGGCAGTGACGAGCCCCCCGCTTATATGCACATTTCCGAGTTCACCTCGATGCCGCATGTCAGCGGCGCGACCCGCATCGGCGAGTACACCGCCAAGGCGCGCCTGACCATGACCAGCGTCGAAGGCAGATTCGTGGGAATTGACCGCGCCGACCTGGGTCCGGTCATCTTTTGGCGCCCCGACTTCGCTTCCTATCGCCTGGGTTACTTGACGAACGCCCTGGCGCTGCAGCAGGACAATGTTGTGGTCTCGCGCGAATTCCTCGAACAGCGCGGTCTGGAGATCGGCGATCTACTGGAACTGGACATACGCAGCGGGGGCGACGTATTCAAGATCAATTTGCAGATTGTCGGCAGCCTCGAGTACTTCCCGCGTTGGTACCCCGAAGAAGACGGTCCCCTGTTCGTCGGTAACCTGGACTTTCTCTTTGAACAAGCGCAGCAAGAACTGGCGCATCGCGTGATCGCGCGCACCGATCCGGAATTCAACCCGCGCGTCTTTACCCGCGCCCTGTTCGACCGCGGCGCCACCGGCGTCCTCATCGAAGAGCCCACCACGCGCATCGAGCGCGAACAATCGCGACCGGAACGGCAAGGTCTCTTTGGCTTGTTGTCCATCGGCTTCATCACGTCGTCGCTTGCGACGATGATCGGCTTCTTGCTTTACACGGTCTTTTCCTATCGCCGTCGCTACGTTGAATTGGGCATTTTGCGCGCCATTGGCTTGTCCCAGGCGTCGATGATGCTTTCTGTCGCCTGGGAACTGGGTCTCTTGATCGTGATGGGCTTGGCGCTCGGCGTCGGCATTGGCTTGGCGGTCAGCGTACTTTATATACCCTACATGCAATTTGTCAGCAGCCTGGAAGGGGTCGTGCCGCCCTATGTGATCACGATGGCCTGGACCGAGATCGCCCAGATCGTTGCCCTCTTCCTGGGCACCTTCCTGCTGATTATGATCATCTTGCTGGTGATCCTGCGGCGCATGCGGATTTTCCAGGCGGTCAAGTTAGGAGAGTCGCTCTGATGGCTAGCGAAGATCCATTTGTCATTTGCAACGAACTATACAAGATATTCAAAGTCGCTGACATCGAAGTGATGGCGCTGCAAGGCCTGGATCTCTCCGTCCGCGAAGGGGAAATGGTCGGCGTCGTCGGGGCGAGCGGCAGTGGCAAGACCACCTTGATGAACGTTTTGGGCGGTTTGACGCGGCCCTCCGCCGGCCAGGTGATCGTCGACGGGCAGAACTTGCTCAAGCTGAGTAATCGCGAACTGACGACTTATCGGCAGGTGGACGTCGGTTTCGTGTGGCAGCAAGGCAGTCGCAATCTCATTCCCTACCTGTCCGCGCTGGACAACATCAAATTGCCGATGACGCTGGCCGGCCAGACCGGCACGCAGGTAGACAAGCGCGCGCGCGAATTGATGGACCTGGTCGATCTCGCCGATCGTTACGGCCACAAGCCCATCGCTCTTTCCGGCGGCGAACAGCAGCGCGTCGCGATCGCGGTGGCGCTGGCCAACGAGCCGAAACTGTTGCTGGCGGACGAGCCCACCGGCGAGCTCGACTCCGTGACCTCCGACCAGGTCTACAACCTGTTCCGACGGTTGAATCGCGATCTTGGCTTGACGATTTGCATCGTCAGTCACGATCCGCTGGTCGCGCAACATGTCGGCCGTGTTGTAGCGATTCGCGACGGGAAGCTGGCCAGCGAAACGGTGCTGCGCCGGCGCAAACGGAAACCCCGGCCCCAAGACGACGCCATCACGTCAGGAGGGGGTCAAGAGGGATGGGAAGAACATTTCGAGGAGTTGATCGTGCTGGATTCCGCCGGACGCTTGCAAATCCCCAAGGCTTATCGAGAACAACTGGCAATCGAAAACCGCGTCGAAATGGAAGTGACGGATCGGGGATTGCTCATCCGCCCGGCACAGAACCTGGAAGAGACCTCGTCACAGCGCGAGATTCAAATCGAACAGGAAATCCGCGCCGGCGACAATGGCGCGGGGGGCGGCCTGCTTTCCAGGCTGGGACTGCGCAAATCCGCGGTGGCGGACGGGCGCGGAAGGGGGCGGAAATGACTGAGCTAGCCATTGTCGCGCAGGACGTCAGCCGCGTATATGCATCCGGTTCGGGCGAGATATCGGCGATACAAGATGTGACCTTCGAAATCGAAAGCGGACAGTTCGTCGCCTTGCGCGGGCGTTCGGGAAGCGGCAAAACCACCTTGCTCAATTGCCTCGGCGGATTGGACAACCCGACCCGGGGCAAAATCTGGATCTATGGCGACGACATATCCGGGCTGGACGAAACGGAACGCACCCACTGGCGCCGCGAGAGTATTGGTTTCGTCTTCCAGCAGATGGGTTTGATGCCCAGCTTTTCCGCCTACGAGAACCTTGAATTGATGGCTCGCCTGGGTGGCGTGCCGCGCCGCGAGCGCAAGGAGCGCATTCTCAAGAATCTGGAACAGGTAGACCTCAAGGATTATTACGCGCATCGACCCTACGAGATGTCCGGCGGGCAGCAGCAGCGCATCGCCATCGCCCGCGCTTTGGTCACGTCGCCGCGTTTAATCCTGGCTGACGAACCGACCAGCGAACTGGACAGCGAGACGACGCACATGATATTGGCTGTTTTGCAAAGTATCGTGCGCGAAGAAGGCGTCACGATCCTGTTGTCAAGTCACGATCCGATCGTCGACGAATACGCGGACCGCATCATCCATCTGCGCGACGGACAGATCGCCGAATCCCCCGAAGAGTCCAGGCCGGCGCCTCAGTTGGCCGGGATGATCTAAGGAAGGCCCGGGGCTATGGGTTTGCCGCTATTTTTGTTTTTCTTCTACTTTATGAGCGACACCATTCATTTTCACGATGTCAGTCTGGAGGCGGGCATAACCGCTTCTCACCGCGCCATCTGGGAGGAAGACGCGCCCAGACGGTACGGCAAGCAATATCTGGCGGCCGGGACAGCCTGGGCCGATTATGACAACGACGGCTGGGTTGATCTCTTTGTCACCGGCAATCTCGATCCCAACGTCTTGTACCGCAACAATGGCGACGGCAGCTTCTCGGTATCCGAGTTCTCGGCGGCGCTAAGTTTGCCGGAGGTGCCGAGCGGTGGTGCTGTCTGGGCCGACTATGACAATGACGGCTGGCGCGATCTTTATGTGCTCAACATGGGAGCGAATCGCCTGTTCCGAAACCTCAACGGCAAGGGCTTTGCCGATGTGACGCTCGAGGCCGGCGTCGGCGATATCGGCAAAGGCGCCACAGCCGCCTGGGGCGACTATGACGCGGACGGACATTTGGATCTCTACGTCGTCAACTGGTCCTGCGTGCCCGAATGCGACCTTCAGGATTTTTCCCGCAGCCGCGATGCGCTCTACCACAACGACGGCGATGGCGGTTTCACCGATGTCTCCGGCTTGTTGGGCTTCGAGCAGCTATTGGGCGCCGGCTTCTCGGCCAGTTGGGTTGATTATGACAACGACCGCGACCTCGACTTGTATGTCGTCAATGACAAGGTGGTGAACGCCTTGGGCAATGTGCTCATGCGCAACGACGGCGCTGGCTGCGATGGTTGGTGCTTCACCGACGTTTCGGCGTCCTCCGGGACGGATTCGGTCGTGCATGGTATGGGCTTGGCGACCGGCGACTACGACAACGACGGCGACCTGGACTTTTATTTTTCCAATATGGTGAATGCCATGGTCCTGTTGGAAAACCAGGGCGACGGCACTTTTATCAACAGCACGGACTTCGCCAGAGTAGGTTATGACACCGGGCAATCGGTCGGCTGGGGTACGGCATTTCTCGATTTTGACAATGACGGCTGGCTGGACTTGTTCCTGGCATCGACCGGTCTGGTGCCGGATTCCGTTACCTCGGGCGGGCAACTTGATGATCCGGATCAGCTGCTCCATGGCTTGGCCCCGGAATACGGTCCCGTGGGCATGCACTTCCAGTATCCCGATATGCTCTATCATAATCAGCGGGATGGCAGTTTCGCCGCGGTCGATCAGGACCTGTTCACCCAAGGCGCGCATCCGACGATGGGCTTCAGCACCGCCGATTACGACCGGGACGGCCGCGTCGATTTTGCCCTGACCTATTGGGACGTCGGTCACAAATTGTTCCAAAATGACAATGTTGCCGCGCGCATGAACAATTGGATCGCCTTTGACCTGCAGGGCGGCGCTGGTATTGATCGGGACGCCATTGGCACACGGGTCCGTGTCGACACCGTCGACGGCTTGTCACAAATCCGCGAAGTGAAATCCGGCTCGAGCTTGGGCGCGGGAAACGAGCTGGCGCTGCACTTCGGCTTGGGCAAGTCCGAAATCACCCGCGTGCTCGTCAGTTGGCTCAATGGCGAATACCATGAATACACCCGGGTCGCGGTCAACCAGCGCTGTTTGATCACGCCGGAAAAGATGGAGTGCGAGAATCAACCCCCTTCACAGTAGACGGCCTTCCCGTCTCCGATTCGCTCCTTCTGGTTGACGTGATGGGAAGGGACGCCTAACCGTGATCGAAGATTTGCATGCGGCGGTCGGTCGTATCAAGGCGCTGCTCGACGCTGAAGCCTGCTGGTACGAAACCTTCGAGCACGAGCCGGTGCACACCAGCGAAGAAGCGGCGGCGGCGCGCCCGGGCTACGCTTTGCGTCACGGCGCCAAAGCCATCATCCTGCGCGTGAAACGATCCAAGCGAGACAAGTTTTTTGTGATGCTCGTCTTCCCGGCCGATCGCAAGTTCGACGTCAAAGCGGTCAAAGACTATTTCGCGGCGCGCGACATCCGCTTCGCCAGCGAAGACGAAGTAGCGAAGCTGACCGGCGGTATTCAACCCGGCGGCGTGCCTCCCTTCGGCGACTTGTTTGACTTGCCCTTATTCGCGACGCCGCAACTTTTTGAAGTGGAGCGAATTGTCTTCAATGCCGGCGATCGGCGTTATTCTCTGGCCATGCGCAGCGCGGATTATCGCCGCCTGGCGCAGCCCGAGGTATTCTCTTTTCTCTGATGCTTTGGCGGAAAACATCTCCGCCGCCGCGGCCATCTATAGGGCTACGGACAGATTGGAAAGCGGATCGACTAAATGCCTTCTGACGTGATGGTAGCGGGCCATATCGCGCTCGATATCTTGCCGGATATGTCCACCCTCAAGCCCGAGGAAGTCATCGGCGCGGGCAAAGTCTTTGAAATCGGCCGCATTTCTTATTCGACCGGCGGCGCAGTTTCCAATACGGGCTTGGCGCTGCACCGCTTGGGCATCGATGTTGATCTGCTTGCGGTCGTCGGCGCGGACTGGGTGGGCCGGGCAATCATTGATTACGTGAGGGGATACGACAGGTCTCTCGCCGATCACATCCGCGTCCTGCCCGATGCCGCCAGCGCCTATACGATTGTCATCGAGCCGGGGAACCACGACCGCACCCTGTTGACGCATACCGGCGTCTATCACGGATTCGGCGTGGATAATATTGATCTCGACCTGGCGGCCGCTTGCAAACTGTTTCATCTGGGCTATCCGACGCTTCTGCCGCGACTGTATGAGAATGAGGGCGCCGGATTCCTCGAGCTGGTACAAACTATCAAAGATTTGGGACCCGTCACCAGCGTCGACATGAGCTTGCCTGCCCCCGACAGTCCCAGCGGAAAAGCGGATTGGCACGCGATTCTGCGGCGATGTCTGCCCTTCGTTGATATTTTTGTGCCGAGCATTGAAGAGATCATGTTCATGCTGCGGCGCGACGATCATGATCGTTGGGGGGACGAGGTCATCGCGCGCATGACAGCCGACTACCTGGCCGATCTGGCTGGAGAACTGCTGGAGATGGGCGTCGGCATTGCCGGATTCAAGCTCGGGGAACGCGGACTCTATTTGGGGGCTTCGGCGGACGCGGGGCGCCTGGCATGCCTGTCAAGAATCGGGCAAGCGCCGGCGGATTGGGTCGGCATTCGGACCTGGCGCCCGCCCTTTCAGGTGGGTGTGGCCGGCACAACCGGCGCTGGCGACGCCGCCTACGCCGGTTTGATCGCCGCGCTCATCCGCGGGCTGGACTATCGGGATTGCGCGCGCTGGGCCTGCGCGGTGGCCGCATGCAATATCGAAGCGGCTGACGCCACCAGCGGCGTGCGCAGTTGGGAAGAAACCGAGGCGCGTCTCTCCCGGGATTGGCCAATCCGCGCGCTTTAGTCAAGCTTTCCGACGCTTTGCCCAGGGCAATCGCTGCAATGGCAAACTTGCCGTCTTCAGGTGACGGAATGCGAGGAAAAGTTGTCAAAAGACTTTTTACTCGGTGCCCTCGGTGTCCTCGGTGGTAAGAATTAGTTTGAAGCGACTACCCGGACGCGATGCTCTAACTGCTCTTCGGAAGAAGCGCAATCAGCAGGATTGATACCACGCTAAGGCCCGTAACGATGACCAACATCGGATTGTAGGAGTTGAAGAGATCATAGAGGACACCGGCGGCGAAGGGCGCCGCGGTGCCGGCCAGGGTCAAGAAGAACGTCATCGAACTGGTGATTCGCCCGTAAAACGTCGTGCCGTATGTGTCGGCAAGGATCAGGGGTCGTATGAGCGTATTGGTGCCGATCGCCATGCCGAAGAAAGCTATAAAAAGAACGATCAGCAAGGGCGAGGTGCCCAATAGTAACGTGGCCAGAGCAAGCGTCAGCAGGACGAAGACGCCGATCGCCATGGTTTTGCTGGAAAAACGCCATTCGACTGCCGCGAAGATCATCCTGCCGACCACTTGCATGACGCCGATAGCGCCGCTGGCGACCGCGGCGCTGCTGGAGTGAATGCCCATGCCGATCAGCAGCGGAATGAAATGCACGCGCACGGCCACGATACACAAGCTGGATAGCGCAAAGGCCAGGGTCAAGATCCAGAAAAAGCGCGATCGGACTGCCTCTCCCAGACTGATCGATTCGCTTTTGCCTTGCTGCGCAGGTTGCGACTCGCCGTCGGGTTGCAGGCCCAGGTCCCTTGGTCGGCGGCGCAGCACCAAGGCATGCAGCGGTATCGTGATCGCCCCCAGCAAGACGCCAAGTATGAATACCGCTTGCCGCCATCCCTGCGCCACAAGCAGCGCATCGGCCAAGGGGATGAAGATCGTGCTGGCGAAACCAGCGATAAAGGTGAGAAAAGCCAGTGCCCGGCCGCGTTTGCTCACGAACCAGTTGGCGATGACGATAAAGGCGGGCTCGTAAAGGACGGCCGTGCTGCAAAAACCCAGCAAAGCCATGACGACCACGAATTCGGGCAGCGTCGTCACCCGCGACCACAGCAGAACCATCACCGTCGCGCCGATGGAACCGAGCGTCATCAAGAGACGCGATCCATGTTTGTCCAGCCAATAGCCGACCGGGAAAGCGAAAATGCCCGTGATCAACCACATCAGCGAAAACGCGCCCGAGATCTCCCCGCGCGACCAACCGAATTCCGCTTCCATCGGCGTGATGAACACCGAAAAGGCATAGAATATTACGCCAAAGGAGACGGTTTCGGTGATGGCCAGCGCTAGGGCGATATACCAGCCATAGTAAATTGGCTCGCGCTTGAATATTCGATGCATGGGACAGGGTTCGCTCGGGTAAAACAGGCCATTTTTCATCGCAAGCATATCGGCAAAGGCGCATATCGCAAGTGGCAAACGCAGGAGGGCGGACAGCACTGCGAGAACATCGCCACTTGCGCTATACTCGGCGGCGGAACCCTACCGGAAAAAGGAGGTGGCTCATGCCCTTGCGCAGTCACGATTGGTTCTTGCGAGACGGGCAAGCTGGCTTCAAGTCTCGCAGCCGCATGAAGAACCAGGGTACGCCCCAGCAAATGTTCGACGGCCGTCCCGTCATCGGCATTTGCAATACCTGGTCGGAACTGACGCCCTGCAACGCCAACCTGCGGATCCTCTGCGAGCACGTCAAACGAGGTGTCTTGGAAGCCGGCGGATTCCCGCTGGAATTCCCCGTGATGTCGCTGGGCGAACCGCTGATGCGCCCGACGACCATGCTCTACCGCAATCTGGCCAGCATGGATGTCGAAGAATCGATCCGGGCCAATCCGCTTGATGGCGTGGTGCTGCTGGTCGGTTGCGACAAGACCACGCCGGCCGCCATCATGGGCGCCTGCAGCGTCGACGTGCCGACGATTGTCGTGACCAGCGGCCCGATGCTGAATGGCAAGTTTCAAGGACGGGATATCGGCGCGGGTACGGACAAATGGCGCTTCACTGACGACTGGCGTACCGGCAAGATGAGCACGGCGGAGTATATAGAATCCGAGACCTGCATGTCCCGCAGCGACGGGCATTGCATGACGATGGGCACGGCATCGAGCATGGCCTGCGTGGTCGAGGCTCTCGGCCTGATGTTGCCCGGCGGCGCGGCGATTCCCGCGCCCGACGCGCGCCGCCGGCGGCTCTGTCACTTCAGCGGCAATCGCATCGTGGAGATGGCGAAAGAAGAGCTAAGGCCGTCGAAGATACTGACACGCGACGCCTTCGAGAATGCCATCAAGATCAACGCCGCCATCGGCGGCTCGACCAACGTCATCCTGCACTTGCTGGCGATCGCCCGACGAATCGGCGTCGATCTCTGTCTGGACGATTTTGATGAGTTGGGCAGCCAGGTGCCGCTGCTGGTCAACCTCAAGCCGGCGGGCGATTTCCTGATGGAAGAATTCTATTATGCCGGTGGTTTGCCCGTGGTGATGCAAAAGGCGGCGAATTTACTGGCTATGGATGCGATCACGGTTACGGGCGAGTCCCATGCGCGGAACACGGCCGGGGCGGTCTGTTTCGACGAGACGGTCATCAGCGGGCTCGACGCGCCCTTTCAGCAAGAGGCGGGCATCGCCGTTCTGCGCGGCAACCTCTGCCCCGACGGCGCGGTCATCAAGCCCTCCGCCGCCACGCCAAAACTGATGCGGCATCGCGGGCCTGCCGTCGTTTTCAAGTCACTGGACGATTTCCATGCGCGCATCGACGATCCCGATCTGGATGTCGACGAAGATTGTGTACTGGTGATGCAGAACGTCGGTCCCAAGGGCTTCCCCGGCATGCCCGAAGTGGGCAATATGAGCCTGCCTCGTAAGCTCTTGGACAAGGGAGTGGGCGATATGCTGCGCATTTCCGATGGTCGCATGAGCGGCACCGCCTATGGCACGGTCGTTTTGCATATCGCTCCGGAATCGGCGATCGGCGGGGCGCTGGCCCTGGTGCGCGACGGCGATATGATCGAGTTGGATGTTAGCCAACGCCGCTTGCACCTAGACATTTCGGAAGATGAATTGGAACGCCGCCGTGCCCGGTGGCAGCCCTGCGCCGCGCATAGCCCCAGAGGATATACCCGCTTGTTCACGGATCATGTGCAACAAGCCGATCTTGGTGTTGACTTCGACATTCTGGCCGGCGGATCCGGCCACGAGGTGATACACAATGCCGAGGCCCAGGCTGAAGGCAAAGTGGGAGCAACTTGAACGACAAGCTAGGAATATTAGTGGTAGATGAGTGATCGGCGGCGAGTATGTCGCTGATTTGGAAAAGGCCAGGTCAAAGACCATAAACTGACAGTAATTGCACTGAAAGGAAGAAAGCGGATTCACATGCCAACACTGGAAAACTATAGCCAATTCGAGGGACGCTATTGGGATACGGCTGCCATCCGCAATGCCTTGGACTACCAGGGCGTCAAAGCGCCGCATACCGGCGAAGCGTTTACCGAAGCTATGTTGCTGGGCATTAGCGGCGGCATCGCCTTCGGTTATTTCACCTTTCATTACAAGGGATACGATCCGCAGGTTAACTTGCTGACGCGCAATACCTTCGGGCCGATGGAGACGATCTTTGATCGCTTGGGTATCGCCCGCGACGCGCGGCAATCGACCAGCGCCGACAAGGGGCGGCAAAACTTGATGGCCGCGCTGGAAGAGGGCTACGCGCCGGTGGCCAGCCCGGATGGATCGCTGCTGCCCTACAATGCTTTGTCCTATGACGATGCAAACTGGTACACCATGCCGCTTGTCATCTTTGGTTATGAGCCGGAAGCGGGCGAAGCTTACATCTCGGACCGCAGCCGCGTGCCGCTGACCGTCAGCACGGAGGACCTGGACAAGGCGCGCGGCCGCATTAAGAAAGACAAGCACCGCCTGCTGCTGCTGGGCCATCCGGACGAAGCCAGGCTCGCTGACGCCGTTCGTCAGGGGCTGGAGGACTGCGTCCGCCTCATGACCGAGAAACCGCCCAAGGGATCAGCCAAGAACTTCGGACTGCGCGCCATGGCGCACTGGGGAGACATGCTCGAGAAATCTAGCAAAGGCAGTTGGGCGCGCGACTACCCGACCGGGCGTCCGCTGCTGGCAGTGTTGATCAGTTCCTATACCTTCCTGGGTCCGGCCTTTGGCAAGACCATGGCTGCCGAGCGCGATGTCTATGCCGATTTCCTTGACGAAGCGGTCGCTGTGCTGGGCTTGCCGGCACTCGAAAATGTGGCCCTACGCTATCGCAATGCCGGGGAGGCCTGGCGGGCTTTGCTTGGCGCGCTCTTGCCCGAGACTGTGCCCTTCTTAAGCGATGTGCGAGCCAATATCGACCGCAAGACGGACCTGTTCATCGAGCAAGGGGCGGCGCAACTGGATGAGATCGTCGCCTGCAACGCGAGAATCGAAGCCGCGAAGACCGCTAGCGAGAGTGATTTCCCCATGACGGAAACCGAGATCGCGGACCTGCGCGGCGAAATACGCCGCTGCCTTAAGGACGTACACGATGCGGAAGCGGAAGCGGTAGCTGCTCTCAAAGGGGCGATCGCTTGATATAAGTGTGGGGCCGAACGCGCTATATTCCCTCCTTGAACGGCGCCTTCATAAAGGCGTCAATAGCGTCTCGGTCAGCTCTATCCAATAAGTTGAGCCAATTGAACATGAAGAAACTATCGATGGCGATCTGCCTGCCAAACTCACTTCTCTGCATGGGATATCCAATGAGTTCGAAGCTGTCATAAGCCACGAAATTGTTCGAGGCTCGCGTAGTTGGCAAGCCCGCCTCGAAGGCTTCGGTACATCCCGGCAAACGCGCCCAGAAATCCGCTCGCCATTCTTGATGCGGTTTGATATAGGGCAGCAACTCGTCAGTCGATTCGCTGTTGATTCCCAGACGGACTACGACTTGATACTCCTTTATCAGCGCTAGAAGCGTCGCCAGCTCTTCATTTGTGCAGCGAGGCAGGCCGACCTCTTGTGACGAAGGGACTTCGCTTTGTCCGCGGCGGGCAATGGCATCCGCTATGTCATCGAATCGGCTTTGCAGGGCGTCCAAATCTGCTTGCCGCGATGGATACAGGTCAGCGATCGCGTCAGCGCCGGCCCGCTCCAGGGCTGTCGAGGCAATACCGTCGCCGAGAATCTGCCGAAATAGCATCGCGATCTGCAGGGCTTCCGCACAGCGCGGCAGCTCCGACAAGACATCTTCATACTTGGCAAATTCTTTGTCTATATGCCAGAACGAAGCCTCAGCCCTGCCGATTCCAATGATCGTCTCTCGCAGCTTGGCCGGGTCAAGAGCGCTGTTTTTGACGAGCTCGGTAAGCTGATACTCTGAACACGCCGGAAAATTGTTGTGATAGGGACCCGCGTCATGCTCCGCGCTGCTTTCCTCCCCGAGTTTGGCGATGCGCGCGGTCAATTGTTCTTGCAGAACGGTATTCGCCATGTCGGCTGAGCCGACGCCGGGCACCAGCTGAACCAGGGAACTCGCGACATTCTGGGCGATCGTCAGTGTCAGGTCCAGCCCGATCAAGCAATCAGGCATGTCGGCTTTGACCTTTTCGCGTAACTCGATCCTGCTGTCGATATACTCCTTGAAACCGCCCCACCTGGTATAACTTGACGCCAGTTCCAGCATGGCTTGGAACTCGCTGATTATTCCCTGAATACGATCTGTTTCCGCATCAGAGCATCGAGGCAAGCCATCTGTATTCGGATAAGACCGATGCTCCGGTTCCGCGCCGGGGATCTCGGCGAAGATTTCGTCCAAGCGTCTTTTGAGGCTGTGCCCGCCACTGATAGTTTCGCTGAGAGAGTCTTGCCGAACTTGAAAGGCGTATAGCGAAAAATAATCATCGGCGCTGCCATACAAGAGCAAGCCGAGTTCCAGGGCCTCCGCACAGGCGGGCAAGTTCCGCCAACTGCCTTCTCGCCATTCAACTTGCGCCGCGCCAAAGTCGAGCAGGTCATCCAATTCGCGAATGCGCCGCGCCGATTCGATCAGCGCCTGATATTCGCCGAGTACGGCGGACACGGTAGAAGTCTCTTCTTTGCTACAAGCTGGAAGCTGCCCGCCATAACGCCAAAGTGGCGGACCCGCTTCAAGGTCTATTGCGCCTCCCCGAAATCTCTCGTGGAAGTCTAGTCTGTTCCCGGCAAATGTCTTCAGGTAAGGGATAGAATCGTCCGGCGCTTCCGCATAGACCAGCCCGATGAACGCGGCGTAGTCATCCACGATGTGGCTCATTTGCAGGCCCATCTCAAATGCCAGGTTACAGTCGGGCAAATTGACTAGCAGATTGTCGCGCCACTCAATCATATAATCGAGCAATGGCAGCAAGCGTTCCATGCCGCCGAATCCGAACATCCGCTCGTCCAATACCTGGTATTGCGCCACTACTCTCGACAAGGCGTCAAAGTCGGCATCCGAACAACTTTGCAGATACAACGGCGATTCCTCGACTATTGAACGCGTTCTGAACACCAGCGGGAACGTATCGAGGTGAATCGAACTGAAGGCCACCTCTTCCATATAGGGGTTGGCCTCTTCAGGCACGCCTATGGTTGTGAATGACACCGAAGCGACGATGTTGCTTGCAGCTTGGCTTAGCCTCAGGATTTCTTCTATGTCTTTGACGCAAGCCGGCTCGTAGGACCAAAGGCTTTGCCGCCAGGCGATTTCTGCTTTGCCGATTGTCATAAGGTCTTCAGCGTATTGAGCCGTCGACAAAGCTTCGGCAAAGGCTTCGAATGCCGGCAGGCTGTTCTTAGGATCAATCCGTTGCTTTTCTGTACAGATAGGCCAGTCTTCGAGGGGCGCGGAAGGATCCGCCTCGCTGTTCTCGATCAACCTGGCCAGCTCGTCGACGCGGTCGGCATTGCGATTGAATACCTTGAAATAAGGATGCTTGTCCTCGGCAAAGCCAGCGTAGATAAGCGCGGTTCCGGTTACGACATCGTTGACGGCTCGGTACATTAGCCATAGCAGTTCGACAGCTTCGCGACAGGGCGGCAGATCAGCGATTCCATCGCGTTGCGTATGCGCGACTTGCATGTTCTCTACATCAAGTCGCCTTTCGTGCGCCCAGTTCTCGCGCCAGGCATATTGGCGATGAGCCAAATCCAGCAGGTCATCTATTGACGCGATCGCCTTTGAGTCGGCAATGATCCCTTGGTATTCCGGCAGCATAGGAGCGAGGCCCGCGAGTTGCGGCTCCGAACAAGCTGGCAACGATACGCCCTCCACAGTCGACGCCTCTTCTCGACTGTCATCGTGTAGTAGGTCGCGTAAGTCGCTGACCGTTTGACTGTACTTCTCCGGGTAAAAGGGGTCGTCAAGCGGATCGATAAAGGGATTCAAGGCTTCCCTGAAGTCGGGATTGCCCCTTGAGGACTCTCGAATGCCATAGTGCATTGCCCAATACGCGGCGATGTAACCCGCTTCTCGCGTCGTCTGCCAGAAGAAATCTATGGACTCCGCACAGCGTGGCGCTGTATTCCAGATCGCAGAACGGTAACTCAGTTGCTCTTCGGCATAATCCAGGGCGTCCTCCAGGCTGTTGATGCTGCTCGCCGTCGAACGCAAGGCCTCATAAGCGGGTACAGTTGCAAGTACCGCCTGCAGATACTTGGTCGAACAGCGCGGATAATCGCTCTGCGAATGTGATGCGTGTATTGTCATCAAAAGCGCGATCAAACTTGCTATCAGTGATAGTCGCATCTTTGCCTCCGCCAATTGACAGCCGCCTTTGCTCGTTCATTCTACTGAAGTTCTCGTTGAATAGGCAAATCGTTGCTGCGCCTGCGTAGGGGAATCGAATGAGAGCGATTTCCTCTGACCTCCGACTATGTTGCCGCCACCGATGAATTTCGCTATGATACGGTCTTGTCAAGCTTAACGGGAGTTGCTCGGAATATGAAAGCAATCATGGTGATGTTCGATTCGCTTAACCGCCACATGCTGCAGCCCTATGGCGGTGACTGGGTGCATACGCCCAATTTCCAGCGTCTGTCCGAGCGGAGCGCGACCTTCGACAACGCCTTTATCGGCAGCATGCCCTGTATGCCGGCGCGGCGGGAACTGCACACCGGGCGCTACAACTTCCTCCATCGCAGTTGGGGACCGTTGGAGCCCTTCGACGATTCCATGCCGCAGATCCTGAATGAAGAAGGCATCCATTCCCATCTGGTCACCGATCATTACCACTATTGGGAAGATGGCGGCGCGACCTATCACAATCGTTTTTCCACTTATGAACTGGTGCGCGGGCAAGAAGGCGACCTGTGGAAAGGCGATGTCGATGCGCCATGGTTGGAGACTAGGCCAGACCAACGGCCGGTTAACGTGCGACAAGACCTTGTCAACCGCGGCTATATCACCGAAGAATCAGCTATGCCACAGGCGCAGACCTTCGCGCTGGGAAGCGAGTTTATCCGGGCAAACGCCGATGCCGACAACTGGTACTTGCAGATCGAGACCTTCGATCCCCACGAGCCCTTTTTCACGCAAGAGCGCTGGAAAGCGCTTTATCCCCACGAATACGACGGTCCGCTTTTCGATTGGCCACCTTATACTCGCGTGCATCAGTCGCCGGAAGCCGTCCATCACATGCGCTGCGAATACGCGGCTTTGATGAGCATGTGCGATCATTATTTGGGGCTAGTGCTCGATCTGATGGACGAACTGGAACTATGGGACGATACCATGCTGATCGTCAACACGGATCATGGCTTTTTGCTCAGCGAACACGATTGGTGGGGCAAGATGCGCATGCCCTGGTACAACGAACTGGCGAATATCCCGCTCTTCATCTGGGATCCGCGCGCCGGCGTCAGGAACGAGCGCCGCAGCAGCCTGGTCCAGACGATTGACCTGCCCGCGACGCTTCTTGAATACTTCGGCGTCGATCGGCCTCCGGATATGCAGGGACTGCCCCTGGGCGAGACTGTCGCGAAGGACACAGCCATTCGCGAGGCTGTCTTGTACGGCATACACGGCGGGCACGTGAATGTGAATGACGGGACTTATGTCTACATGCGCGGGGCGGCGAATGAAGACAATTTGCCGCTTTACAATTACACGCTGATGCCGACGCATATGCGCCATCGCTTCAAGGTCGAGGAACTGCAAGAGATCGAGTTGCGGGCGCCTTTTACGTTCACCAAGGATTGCCCGACCATGAAGATCGGCACCCATCGCAGTCCCTGGGCGGTACCAGTGTTCGAGACCATGCTCTATGATCTCGAAAGCGATCCCGGACAGTTAAGCCCGATTCAAGACGCCGCCGTTGAGGCTCGTATGGTCGAGAAGCTGGCTGACCTCATGCGCGCCAGCGACGCCCCGGCCGAGCAATTCGAGCGATTGGGTATATAAGAACGCCGCCGATACCCGCAGTTGTGCAAAACATTGCCGATACGCCCAAGTTCAGATATTATTCGTATAATGATCATGAATATTTATAAGAAGACTCTTTATGGGCTGTTTGGAAACAGATCCGCAGATTCTGGAGCGGAGCCGCCTTGATCCCGAGAAAAAACATCGGCCAGGCTCTCGCCCTGCGAAGATCTTCGAAGTTAGGCAAGCCACTTTTGTCGATTCGGACGCGTCTTCTGCCGATTCAGCGCGCCGCCTTTCACTTAATCTGATATATCATCGTAACGCGCCAGCGGCGCTCAAGTTGGCTCCCGTCGCGGCAAAGTTCCTACGTAGCGAAATGCTTGCGCCGGGAGGCGTCCCAAACTCCGCTATGAATCGATGCCAGACGGACATAAACCGGCGCAGTCCACCCTGTGCTTCCGCTTTCTAGCAACAGCAACTATGGCGAGAATCGTGCCATGTCTTTGTCAGAAACAGATATTCTGAAAACTGTTAGTTGAATGGACAGATGCCGAAACTTTCAAATTACCGCCGCTCGGCGCGTAACCCGCGTATTTGGACTACCGCGCTCACACAAAACAATAAACCTGCTCAGCTACCGCAAATCGCGATCTATTAAAATGAATGACAAGGTTCTGCGAGTTTTGAAGAAGGGAATTAAGTTAGAAAAAGGAGGATTTAGCGCTCCAAAAGAAGGCAAGACCGAACTCATCATTGGCGGATACTCGTGCGAGATCGACTCAAACAGCCGACATTGATGGGTCATTTTAGGGCTCGATGGCGACCATCGGCAATCCGCTAAAGGTGGTGTTGTTCTAGTTGAGACGGTGACAGGTATAGGTCTTCGGCCAACTTCGTCAGTGGAGCAGTGAACTTCGGCGTACTGTGATACTCGGAAGTGAGCGCGCAGATGCCAGTCTCGGGATACGCCAACCTACCTTAAGTCTTCGAAAAAGATCAATAAACTTGTTTGACAAGGAGTCAAAACCCATGAAACATAAAGCCCTAAGCATTTTTGTTCTTCTGCTGGCTTTGGCGACGCTCATGCCAGCCGGCATTCTGGCTCAGGACATGGTAGAGCTTGAGCTTTGGTACCACGGCGGCACGCAAGAAGAGAATGACGAGACCCGCGCCCAAGTTGACCGCTTCAACGCTATGCAAGACGCGATTCAGGTTAACTTCGTCGAGCTCGCCGGTTCATTGGTTGCCGGCACCGGCTATAACGACGCCGTGAACGCCGCCGCCGTGGCGGGTGACCTCCCCTGCATTCTCGATCTGGATGGTCCAAACCTGTACAACTACGCCTGGGCGGGCTTCCTTGCTCCGCTGGACGACTATATGTCCGATGAATTGCGCGCTGATATCCTCCCGTCCTTGATTGATCAAGGCCTCTACAATGGCAAGATCTACGCCATGGGGCAGTATGATTCGGGCTTGGCGCTTGTGGGTCGCGTGTCATTGCTGGAAGAAGTCGGCCTGCGCATCCCGACTAGCATCGACGACGCCTGGACGCTTGACGAATTCAACGATGTGCTGGCGAGTTTGCAGGCATTGGACAGCGTTGAGTACGCGATAGATCTGAAGATGAATTACGGGGCCGGAGAGTGGTACACCTATGCCTTCAGCCCGGTCGTTCAGGGCTTTGGCGGCGATCTGATTGACAGAGAAACCTTAAGCGCCGAGGGTCTTTTGAACGGGCCGGAAGCGGTGGCGGCCATGGAATGGATCAAGAGCCTGTTTGACAATGGATATGCCACGCTGACCCCGCCGGATGACAACGAATTCATCAACGGAAACGCCGCGATGGGTTTCCTTGGGCACTGGATGGCCACAGGCTACTATGAAGCCTTTGGCGATGACATGATTGTCCTGCCGGTAGTGAATTTCGGCGCCCGTCAGGCCACTGGCATGGGATCCTGGGCCTGGTCAATCACAACGCAGTGCGACAATCCTGACGCTGCCTGGGCATTCATGGAGTTCATGCTCACGCCGGAAGAGATCCTGAGCATTACAGATGTCAATGCTGCTGTGCCGGGCCGCCTCTCGGCTCTTGCGATGTCCGAGCTCTTCGGCGAGGGTGGACGCATGAACATATTTGTGCAGCAGCTCGAATCCGGCATTGCCATTCCGCGGCCGATTACGCCCGGCTACCCTGCTGTCACCTCCGCTTTCTTCACGGCCATGGACAACATCATCAAGGGCGGTGATATTCAGGCCGAACTCGATGCCGCGGTCGACAAAATCGATCAGGACATTGCCGACAATGACGGATATCCCGTTCAGAGTTGAGCATTGCCCCTAGCGGTATCTCACCGGTAGCCGCGGCGCAATTGCAGTTGGCTGCGGCTACTCCGCTTCGGTCGCGAAGTATGACCGAGGGTATCTAACACATAACCTGCTTGGCATCCTTGGGCAGGTAACTGCATGAGACGGTTGACACGTTTCCAAGGTCATGAAACAGCCTACGCCTGGCTGATGAGCGCGCCCGCGCTCATCGGCTTGTTTTTGTTCGTGGCATTGCCGCTCTTTGGCGGCCTGTACTGGAGTTTCACCAACAAGCGCCTCATCTCTCCGCTGCCGACCAAGTACGTCGGATTCCAGAACTATCAGAACCTGCTTGGCCTCCAAATCATTCGGCTGGAGCCTGAAATTGATCCGGCGACGCGTCAGGCCCGGATTGAT
This sequence comes from Chloroflexota bacterium, assembly GCA_026707745.1. Taxonomy (GTDB): domain Bacteria; phylum Chloroflexota; class Anaerolineae; order Aggregatilineales; family Phototrophicaceae; genus UBA6055. The sequence continues at coordinate 22,540 of JAPOWG010000041.1, read as the reverse complement.
GCCGAAGGCAACAAGATCTATCCCCGCACTCGCACTATCGTCCGCGGCAACCCCGCCTACCAGGGATACCGCGAATGGTTCACCTCCGATGTTTTCGGCGGGCGCTATGTGGTCATTGCCAGGGATCCGACCTTTCTGCGTTCGCTCATCAATACCTTCGTCTTTGTCTTGGTGATTGTGCCTGGACAAGGTGGCCTGGCGCTGATCATGGCTCTGCTGGTCAACCAGCGACTGCGAGGGAGGTATGTATTTCGCACCATCTACTTCAGCCCGGTTGTCACTTCCATGGCGGTACTCGCTATCGTTTGGACCTTTCTCTACAATCCGGATCAGGGTTTGATCAATCGCTTTCTGAGCGCCGTTACTTTTGGAAACTTTCAGCCGGACTGGCTAGTCAGCGCCGATTCCGCCCTGGTAGCAATCATTATCCTCTCCGCCTGGCAAGCGGCGGGATTCCAGATGATCATCTTTTTGGCGGGCTTGCAGGGCATCCCGCAGTCATTATACGAAGCGGCGCAGATTGACGGTGGCAATACCTGGCAGCAATTTCGGCACGTGACGATTCCGCAACTTCGTAATACGACTATTTTCGTCATCATCAGCACGACGATCCTGGCCTTTCGGTTATTCACCCAAGTCGATGTGATGACGAAGGGCGGGCCGCAGGATGCCACCGTTACGGTTGTGTTCCATGCCGTCGACACCGGTTTTCGGCAACAGAAAATCGGCTATGGCTCTGCTGTCACCGTATTGTTTTTCATCCTGGTTGTGACGATCGCTCTGATGCAACGCGCGCTCTTGAAATCGGACGTTGAGGTGGAATAGGCGCAATGTCCGCTAACATTGCTGGAGAGATTGATTACCGAGCGCGCCGCGGGCAATCGCGCCGTCGCCTGCGGCGCTTTCTAATCCTGGTCATCGATTACAGCATCATGATCGGGCTTGCGATGTTCTTCTTGTTTCCTATCGTGTTCATGGTCGTTTCTTCATTCAAACCGGAAAAGCTGATCTTCGACGATCTCAAAACGATCGCCTGGGCTTTCATCCCTCGCGAAGTCACCCTGGAAAATTTCACCAGTGTTTTTCGCCGGGTGCCCTTTGGGCGATTCATGTTCAATTCCACCTTTATCGTTTTGGCGACAGTATCCGCCGGTCTGCTTGTCAATAGCATGATCGCCTTTGCTCTGGCGCGCTTGCGCTGGAAGGGGAAAACCGCCGTCCTTTCACTGGTCATAGCGCTGTCCATTGTGCCGCTCGACGCCATCGTTGTGCCTTTGCTGGTGCTCGTCAACGAGTTTCCTTGGATAGACGGTTCTATAGGTTGGTTGGATACCCTGCACGTACAGATTATCCCCTTCGTAGCGGACGCCTTCTCAATCTTTCTCTTTTACCAATTCTTCATCGGCATCCCTCGGGATTTTGACGAAGCGGCCACCATCGACGGCGGCAGCCCTTTTGCGGTTTACCGGAGGATCGTTGTGCCCCTGTCACGTCCTGTCTTCGCCACCGTCGCGATTCTGCAGGCCCTGTTTTTGTGGAGTTCATATCTTTGGCCCTTGATGGCCACCCGCGGTGAAGCGTCCCGGCCGCTGACTGTCGGCATCACGTCGTTTTACGGTCAGGACGTCAAATGGGCGCAGATTCTGGCCTTCGCTTCTATGATCACGATCCCGGTTCTCATTCTGTTTTTGCTCTTCCAGAAATGGTTTGTACAAAGTGTCGCCGCCACCGGGCTGAAGGGATAGCCGACATGAACTCAGTTGCCGCAAATGCCAGACGCCAGCAACTGGCCGCAGACCCGCACCGTCCGCGCTATCACTTCACGCCACCGGCAAACTGGATGAACGATCCTAACGGCATCATTGAGTGGGAAGGCAAATACCACCTCTTTTACCAACATAATCCACATGACGCCGTATGGGATAATATGCACTGGGGTCATGCCGTCAGTGACGACCTTGCGCATTGGCTTGACCTGCCAATCGCGCTCTCCCCTAGCCCTGGCGGCCCGGATGAAGACGGTTGCTGGTCCGGGTGTACCGTGAACAACAATGGCGTGGCAACGATCTTTTACACCGGCGTTCAGGGAGATTGGGCGATACCGCGTAACCAGCGCGTCTGTATGGCAACTGGCGCAGGTGATTTGCTTTCATGGGAGAAATATGCTGGCAACCCCATAATCGCACACCCTCCTCCAGGTCTAAACATTACGGGATTCCGCGATCCCTTCGTTTGGCGCGAGGAACAGGAATGGTATATGGCAATCGGGGCCGGCATTCGAGATATTGGCGGAGCGGTGCTGCTGTATAAGTCAAAAGATCTGCTTGGCTGGGAGTACCTGCAGCCCTTGTGTGTTGGCGACATGCATGATTCCGCGCCTGTATGGACCGGGACAGTGTGGGAGGTTCCGCAATTCTTTCCGCTCGGCGACAAGCATGTTCTGCTCGTTACCGTTTGGGATTCTGATCCACTCTATAGCATCTACTTCACTGGCAGCTATCACGCGCATCGCTTTGTTCCAGACGCGGTACACAAGCTCGACTATGGCGATCGGCACTTTTACGCGGCACACACCATGAAGGATTCACAAGGACGTCGTATCATGTGGGGCTTCAGCGGAGAGGCCCGGTCAAGTGACGCTCAACGGTCTGCCGGTTGGTCGGGCGTCATGTCCTTGCCCAGGGTCCTATCATTGCATGATGATGGACTACTGGCGATGCGCCCGGCGCCCGAGATTGAGTCTCTGCGGCGCGAGCGCCATCAGCTGACCGACATAGATATGTCCGCCACTTCAGGTCATTTGTCCCTTGACCTGCGAGGCGATGCGCTGGAAATCGCTGCCGAGATTGATCCCGCTGACGCTGAAGAAACTGGCCTCAAAGTTCGTCTTTCGCCCGATAGCGAAGAAGAAACAACCATATTCTATGACGCGCCTCGTAAACAATTGGGCGTTGATCGTCGCCGTTCCACGCTGCTTCGGGATGACGGATACGCCGATGACGTCCAGGAGGGAGACTTCGAGCTTTCCCCGGGCGAAAACCTGCGCTTGCGGGTATTTGTAGACTGTTCTGTCATTGAAGTCTATGCCAATGATCGCGCCTGTATCGCCAGCAGGGTTTACCCTGTCAGGTCTGATAGCACTGGCGTCGCTGTCTATGCCCGGGGCCGGGCCAGAGTCAAGTCAATCGACATTTGGAGGCTGTCCTCGATATGGGCGTCATCGCAATCCTCGTCTGCCCCGCGCCGCGGTTGATAGGCTCAAGCAGCAAGCACGTTTAAGATTGCCAGCGCCCACATTTAGAAAAGCCTCAGCTCCAGAAAGGCTCAATCCAGGACTCGTCAACCTGAATGCCGAATCCGGGCGCGTCGCTGATCTTCAGCCAGCCATCCACGGCGTAGGGCATATCGGGGAACAAGGTGCCGTCCTTAAGCGGGACGCCCGGCGGCTCGCCGATGAAGTATTCGATCCAGGGCACGGCCGGCATCGCCATCGAGAAGTGCTGCCCGTAGGGCGTACGCGCGCCGGCGTGCAGGATGACCTTCTTGCCCGCGGCATCGGCGGCATGGGCGATCTTGATACAGGTGGTCAATCCGCCCACCCACTCGATATCCGGCTGCAAGATATCTACCAGACCGTGCTTGAGGGCGTACTGGAAGGGCACATGACTGTACCAGTGCTCGCCCGTGGACAAGGTCTGCCAGGGCAGGCGCGCGCGCAGCTCGGCATGGGCGTCCATGTCTTCGGGGATCAGACATTCTTCCATCCACTTGAGCTTGTAGGGACGCAGCGCCTCCGCCAGCCGCACGGTGTAATCGACGTCAAAGGCCATCCAGCAATCGAGCATGAGTTCGCAATCGTCGCCGACCAGCTCGCGCATGCCCGCGACGAACGCCTCGTTTTTGCGCAAACCGTCGAGCCCGTCGGCGGGTCCGTAAGGCTGCGCCAGCTTGTGCGCGCTGAAGCCCAATTCCTGATACCAGTCGACATCGTTCCCGGTGGAATAACAATAGATCTTTTCCTTTTGCAGTCCGCCAATCAAGCTGTAAACGGGTGTTCCAAGCGCCTTGCCCTTGGCGTCCCAGAGCGCCAGATCAACAGCGCTGATGGCGTAGGAAGCCAAGCCGACTGTGCCATAGGGCTTGGTCAGGCGGAACATCATATCGGCCAGTCGCTCGATGGCGAAGCCGTCCTGGCCTGTCAACTGCGGCGCCAGGTGATCGTCGATGATGGCCGCGACCGGCCGGCCGTGGCTGGTCCCGCCTAGCCCCCAAGTGCCGTCCTCGAGCGTGACTTTGGCATAGACGCGCTCCCATCCCGTGCCGATCCACTTGTCGCGATGCGCTTTGACATGCCGATACCCGGACATGGGATTGGCGACTTCATCGGTGCTGTTCCAGGATTGGCGGCGGGCTTTGGCGCTGGTCTGCCGCGGCGGCAGATTGATCCGCACTGCTTCAATATGCTTGATCTTCATCTTTGTTTCCTCGTGCAAGTACTTGAGTCTGATAGATCCCGATATCGGACGATCGCTGAACCAATCGCGGGCTGGCGAAGTCCGTGATCGACAATGGCTTGGCTATCTGCGTGGAGTATAATTCAAGCGCATAGACCAGGTCAAAGAGCAGCTGAGCGACAGTACTGTGTCGGCATCAATTGAGACTAGAATAATTCATTTCGCTGCAAATGCTCAAAGATCGTGGAGAGCAACAATATAGAAAATAATCCTCGGTGCTCTCGGTGTCCTCGGTGGTTAAGCCTTTTTGTTTCAACCGAAATGGACACATTATCGTTGAGTGACTAGTGATGGAACAAGAGGACGGGCAGTGATGAAAGCACTGATATGGGAAGCGGCGCGAACGATGTTAATGCGCGAAGAAAAACGACCGGAAGCGCCAGCCGATGAAATCCTGGTGAAGGTGGATTATGTCGGCATCTGCGGGTCGGAATTGAGCGGTTACCTGGGCCACAATGCGCTGCGCGTGCCGCCCCTGATCATGGGGCACGAATTCGCCGGCGAGATTGTGGCGGCCGGTCCGATGGTAGCCACCCTGCGCCCGGATCTGAAAGTAGGGGGTCTGGTGACGGTCAATCCGCTCTGGTATTGCGGCGAATGCCGGCAATGCGTCGCCGGATTCACCCAGCTATGCGGCAATCGCCGGCTCTTGGGCGCGCATCGCCCCGGCGCCTTCGCGGAATATATCAGCGTGCCGGCAAAACTTGCCTTGACCTTGCCGGAGGCCATGGACAGCCGCATCGGCGCGTTGACCGAGCCGGTGGGCTGCGCTGTGCGCATCGCCGAACTGGCTGGCGACGTAACGGGCTCGGATTGCCTGATCATCGGCGCGGGACCGATCGGCTTGCTCTCCTTGCAGATGCTCAAGCTGCGCGGCGCCGCGCGCATTTTCATCGCTGAAATCGATCAGGCGCGTCTGGCGATGGGCCAGGAACTCGGCGGCATCGCCATCCAGCCCAAGGACACAGATACGGTGCAAACTGTGCTGGATGCGACGGGTGGCGACGGCGTAGCGGTCTCGGTGGATGCGGTGGGCAGCGCCTTGACGCGCGAGCAGTGCGTCTCGGCGACACGACCAACGGGGGCGCTGGTCCTCAGCGGCTTGCACGAGGAGAACAGCGTCATGCCGGTGGCGAATATGATCCGCCGCGAGATTCGCGCCCTCGGCTCCTTCGCTTACACCGCCGCGAACTTCTCTGCCGCGCTGGATCTGCTGGGCCAGGGCGCGATCCTTCTGGATCCCTGGATCGTCGAAGCACCGCTGGAAGAAGGCGGCAAGTGGTTCGAGCGGCTGATCAATGCGCCGGGCGATGTCTCGAAAGTGCTGCTTGTGCCCGGCATGTAAATCGCCTTTTCGGTGTTTCCGGAGCAGCGATACGGCGATTTTCACCGACGCTCATACATCCTGCTTCTGCGGCAGCATCACGATGTCGCGTATCGTGACATGCCGCGGGCGCGAGAGCATGAAAACCGCAGCCTCCGCGACATCTTCCACTTTCAGGTAATCACGCTCGACGCGCGTCAGACGCTCAATCTCATCGGGATCGCTGAGACCCCACAATTCGTTGGCAACGCGTCCCGGACCCAGGGACATGACACGGATGCCATCCCCCGCCAGCTGCCGCCGCAACGTATGCACGATGGTTTGTATCGCGTGCTTCGAGGCGCCATAGACTGGTCCCATGTGCAATTCCTCGTGACCGGCGATCGAGCTTGTGACCAGGATGTCGCCGCCCCCACCCGCTTTCATGGCGGGGATGACAGCGTGCATACAACGCATGACGCCATCGACGTTCACCTTGAGCAAGTTCGTATAGGCGTCTGGATCGCCGCCGGCGTAGTCGCCCATGATGAAGACGCCGGCGTTGGCGAAGAGAACGTCAATCCGACCGAAGCGTTCCAGCGCGCGCTCGACCATGCGGGTGATATCTGCCGGTATCGTCATATCTGCGCGAATCGCGAGCGCCTCGCCGTCGATTTCTGTAGCGAGCTGCTCCAGCTTGTCGACCGACCGCGCGGCGAGCGCCAGCCGGCAGCCATGCTCGGAAAGCAGGCGCGCGCTTGCCGCGCCGATGCCCGAGCTTGCCCCGGTGACGATGACCACTTTGCCTGTTAGCGATTCAGCCATTTTGCCAGCGCCTGTCTACTAAAAAACTAGCTATGTCAAGGGGATTGTATTAAACTAAAGTTTAGGAGAATTTGCAATGAATTTCAAAGATTCCATCGCCGACACCTCTGAACGAAGCCCGACATTTTGGTTGGGTAAGGTGCATCAAGGTGATTGCATTGAACTGATGAATCGAATGCCCGCGGAGTCTGCTGACCTCATCGTAACCAGCCCGCCTTACAATATCAAAAATAGCACGGGAAACGGTCTCAAGAATGGTAGCGGGGGCAAATGGCCCCAGGCGGAACTCATCAGAGGTTATGCGGATCACGACGATGCCATGCCCCGTGAAGCGTACGTCGCCTGGCAAAGGAATTGCCTTCAAGCGATGATGCGAGTGCTAAGTGAGGACGGCGCTATCTTTTACAATCACAAATGGCGTGTGCAAGGCGGATTGCTGCAAGATCGAGCGGATATTGTCGATGGTTTTCCGGTACGCCAGATCATTATCTGGCAGCGAAATGGCGGCATCAACTTCAATCCCGGCTACTTCTTGCCAACATACGAAGTGATTTACTTGATCGCCAAGCCAAAATTCCGCCTGGCAGCGAAAGCCAATGCGCAAGGCGACGTCTGGCGTATTCCGCAAGAGTCCAAGAATCCTCACCCGGCACCCTTTCCGCTGGCGCTGGCGCAACGTTGTATCGACTCGACCAACGCAAATATTGTCCTCGATCCCTTCATCGGGTCGGGCACGACGGCCATCGCCGCGGAAAAATCGGGGCGACAATGGATCGGCATCGACATCAGCGCCGCCTACTGCGAGTTGGCGCGTGAGAGAATCGGCAGCATTGACAAAATGTTGCTATGATTGAGTTTCCGTCTGATCCCCCGCGCAACAAAGAACAACTCTTCGACCGTATACGATCTGTCATCGACCAAGGCGTGTTCAACATGCCTGCCGGGTCACGATACCAAGGTACAGGCGCGGCGGGCATGTTCTTGGAAGACCTATTGGGATTGACAGCCGGGTCAAAAGATATACCGGACGCCGTGGGTTGGGAATTGAAATGGTTTAGTAATCGAACCTGTTTGGTGACACTCTTCCACAAGGAGGCAAATGGGCCCAAAAATGTCATGCGCAACATGGTTCAAACCTTCGGTTGGGAAGATCAGCGCGGCCGATTAAGTTTTCGTTATACGGTCGAGGGAGAGTCGGCCCTGTTCAAGATCAAGAATGACGATAAGTCGAGACGCATTATCGTGAGGCCTAAGCAAGGGCAAGGACCTGCGCCTTTTTGGTCTTACGACGAATTGATTGCAGCTGCTGGAGCCAAATTACGTCGCCTGATTCTAGTCAATGGAGAAGCAAAAAAGCGTAATGTGCGCTTTCTGTATGCGGAAGCGTATGAGACCTTCCATCTGGCGGATTTTGTGCAAGAGATATTGCGGGGATCTATAGCGATTGACTTTGACTGCCGCCAGTCCAAACCAGGCAGTGCGGGTTTGCGGAATCACGGTACCAAGTTTCGCGTCTCTCCATTGACAATCTGTCGATTGTATTTGAAGAAAGAACGTCTTTAGCCTTTGTAAACTGTCGACGTGAATTGTCAGACATTCACCTGATTCTGCGGCAAGATCACCAGGTCGCGGATCGTGACATGCGCGGGTCTCGTTAACATGAAGACCAGCGCTTCAGCGCAGTCTGCCGAGGTCAAATAGCCCCGCTCGCCTTGCGATACGCGCTTGATCTCCTCGGCGTCATGGAAGCCCCAAAGCGCATTGGCGACCGCGCCCGGCGCCAAGGACATCACCCGGATGCCATCGCCGGCCACCTGCCGCCGCACCGTATGCACGAAGGTTTGCACCGCATGTTTGCTCGCGCTGTAGATCGGTTCCCAGTGCACGTCAATAAAGCCGGAAATGGAACTGGTGACGACGATATCGCCGCCGCCCCCCGCCTTCATGCTTGGGATAACGGCATGGGCGCAACGCAATACGGCATCAATGTTAATGGTCAGCAACTCCGAAAATGCCTCAGGGTCGCCGTCGGCGAACTCGCCTGGGATATAGATGCCAGCATTGGCGAACATGATATCAACAGTGCCGAATTGATCGAGCGTCCGCTCAACCATGTTGTTGATATCCGCCGGCGCGGTCATATCGGCGCGTACCACCAGGCATTCGGTCGGCAGCTCGGCCGCGAGCGCCTCCATCTTGTCGACGGAACGCGCGGCCAGCGTCAGCTTGCAGCCCGCTTGGGCGAGCGCCCGCGCGCAAGCCTCGCCGATGCCGGAACTGGCGCCGGTGATGATGACTACTTTGCCATTCAGCCTATTGCTCATATGAAATCCCTTGTCTTGAAGCACTTGCAGTTCGACGGCATCCCGGATCAAATCCCCGCGTGCCGGGGAAGAATAACCAAGTCGCGTATGGTGACATGCGGCGGGCGCGAAAGCATAAAGAACAAGGCTTCGGCGCAATCTTCCGAGGTCAGATAGACCTGGTCGTCCTCCGAGGCGCGTCGGATCTCTTCGGCATCGTGGTAGTTCAACATGGGATTGGCGATGGCCCCCGGCGCCAGTGACATCACGCGGATGCCATCCGGCGCCAATTGTCGGCGCACGGTATGTACAAAAGTCTGAACAGCGTTTTTGCTCGCGCTATAGATCGGCTGGCTGTGAATATCGTGGTGACCGGAGACGGAACTGGTCACGATGATATCGCCGCCGCCCTGCTTCTTCATCTGCGGGATAACGGCATGAGCGCAGCGCAGAACCGCATCGACATTGATGGAGAATAACTCCGCGAAGGCGTCGGGGTCGCCATCGGCGAATTCTCCGGTGATGAGGATACCGGCATTGGCCAGCATGATGTCGATGCGGCCGAAACGATCCAGGGTCCGCTCGACCATGGCCATGATATCTCCCGGCACGGTCATATCGGCGCGGACGACCAGGCAGTCAGCCCCTAGCTCGGCGGCCAGCGCTTCCAGCTTGTCGACTGAGCGGGCTGCGAGCGCGAGCTTGCAGCCCTGTTGGGATAGCAGCCGCGCGGCTGCTTCCCCAATCCCGGAACTGGCGCCGGTGATGATGACCACTTTGTTCGATAACGTTTTTTCCATTTTCAGACCTCAGTAGAACCAAGTTAGTCGTGCGAATTCCGCGGGACATTCCAACTTCAACTTCGAGTCACCCTTCCCTGATGATTCGGGGAAGGGGCGGGGGACGGGGTAGAAATTCGGCGTTTCCACGTTTCTCATCACTTTCGTGGCCCTACATCTGCCTGTGAACGATACATGATTTGCGCGCCTCGTCGCTACACACGGTCGATTTGCGGCAGCATGACCAGATCGCGAATGGTGACATGCGGCGGCCGACTTAGCATGAATAGTATAGCCTCCGCGCAATCATCGGAACTTAGATAATCACGATCTACCTCGGTCACGCGCCGGATATCTTCAGGGTCGCGCAAGCCTTGCATGGGATTGGCTACGGGTCCCGGCGCCAGCGACATGACGCGAATGCCCGCGGGCGCCAATTGTCGGCGCAGCGTATGTACGATGGTCTGCACGGCGTTTTTGCTGGCGCTGTAGACCGGCTCTCCGTGCAGATCATGATGCCCCGAAACGGAACTGGTCACGATGATATCGCCACCCCCGCGCGCTTTCATGCCCGGAATCACGGCATGGGCGCAGCGCAAGACAGCATCGACATTGATCTTGAACAAGGCTGAGAAATCATCGAGATCGCCATCGGCGAATTGCCCCTGAATCCAGACCCCCGCATTGGCCAACATGATATCGACGCGGCCGAATTGATCGAGTGTCCGCTCGACCATGTTCGATATATCGGCTGGCTGGGTCATGTCCGCGCGTAGCGCCAGGCACTCAACTGCAAGCTCAGCCGCCAGCGCTTCCAGTTTCTCATAGGATCGCGCGGCCAGCGCAAGCTTGCAGCCCTGCCGCGCCAGGGTACGAGCCGTCGCTTCGCCAATGCCGGAACTGGCGCCCGTGATAATGGCGACTTTGCCTGATAGCGAATTTGGCATCTTCAATCCTCAGTAATTGGGTGCATTTCGATATTTTGGCATAATTAACACTGTATTGAATTTCGTTATTATCCACCCACTCCGACAGCAAAAATCACGAATAAAATGACGATCATGTAGGGGCGACTCTGTGAGTCGCCCGAAATCAACATCTCATATTTGGGCGCGCCTTGGTTCGCCCGCTTCCGGACGCCCAATCATGGCCCCCTAAGGACTCAGCGTGACCTTGACCGATTCCCTGCCCGTCGCGACCATGTCCATACCGGCATGAAAGCTTTTGAGCGGCAACTGGTGGGTCATGATGCGGTCCATGGGCAGCAGGCCCTTGACCAGCATGTCGATAGCGATGGGATAAGTATACGGGCTCAAGTGCGAACCATGGATATTCAGTTCTTTGGTATCGCCAATGATGGTCCAATCTACCGTGACCGGCTCTCGCATGACGCTGAATTCGACGAAAGTGCCCAGCTTGCGGATCATATTTAAGCCTTGCTCCACAGCGGCCGGATAGCCGGTGGCTTCGATATAGACATCGCAGCCATAGCCCTCTGTCAACTTCAGCACCTCGTCGACCGCGTCAATCTTGCCCGGGTTCAGGCTCATATCGGCGCCGCAAAGCTCCGCGATTTCCAGCCGGTCGTCGTTCAGGTCGACGGCGATCAGCAAGCGCGGATTCTTGAGCCGCGCGGCTGCCACCATGCCCAAGCCCAAGGGACCGCAACCCGCGATCACGACTACGTCGTCCAATTCGATTTCGCCGCGCTCAACCGCATGGATCGAACAGCCGAGCGGCTCGATGAAAGCGGCATGATGCGCCGGCAGCGATTCCGGCACTTTGTAGTTCAGGGCCCCGACCGGGAACAACATGTACTCGGCCATGGCGCCGATCGTGGCTTGACGGAAGCCGTATACATCGTGTTTGTCCTGGCACATCCAGTACTGCCCGCGCGTGCAGAAGCGGCAACTCCAGCAGGGCACGATCTGCTCGGAGACGGCGATATCGCCCAATGCCAAGCCATATTTTTCACCGGCGCCCTCGCCCAGCGCCACGACTTCGCCCACGAATTCATGCCCGGGGATGACGGGTGGCTGGCAATAGCCTTCCCGGCTGTCGTCGCCCCAGAAGAGCGGCGCGCCTTGATAGCACTTGAGATCGCTGGCGCAAATGCCGACCGACTGCACCTTGATCACGACCTCACCGGCCGCCGGCCGCGGCACATGCCATTCTTCCAGGCGATAGTCTTCCGGTCCGTGGCAGACGATGGCGGGCATCGTTTCGGGCAGCGCGTCCTTCGCTAGATACGTCATAAGCTATTCCTTTTTTGCATTGTTTAGTTCATCACAACTGCAAAGTATCCGCATTCGTATTTCTGCCGAAAGAGTCAGCGAGATCACTTGCGAGGTTTATAGTCCTTTTATCTGCTTTCCCCTAGTTCATATCGAACTATTCGCCACCGTTTCTCCTGGAGGCGTATTTCGTATGCAAACGTTTCTCATCTTTGGGTGCGTTATCTAACTTCATCAGGCTTGTAAATCTGAGTTGTTTCCCATGTTCACTTCGGAGCTTCCCATGTGCTGTTTCGGATCTATGGTTCGTCCGATCTTATCGAGACCCGTCTTCTTATCGAATACATCTTAAACTAAACCGCCAGGGCGCTTGCGCTTAGGTAGTTCCGCGTATTTCCTACCGTCAATGTACTCCAAGCCAAAAGCTTGGTCGCGCAAGACGACGAGGAATACCAGGACATGGCCGTATATGATGTGTCCGTAGAAGCTGGGGCCGATGGACAGTTGCAATATATCGCTCCCTGCAATAAGCGGCATGATAATGTTCCCGCCAAGGATCCACCAGATCAATCCGTAGATCAAGCCGCCCACAGCTATGTCCATTAACGGGTTGCCAAGATACACATTGTCTTTGAATAATCCCGTATACAAGGCGCCGATTACTAGGCTGATCACGATGTGCAGGATGAACCCGACGAAAGCGTCTGCCCCAATCATACCGCCGATCATGTCGATCATGCCGTTTGCCGCTGTGATGGTTATGCTGCCATTTTCGCCCATTCTAGCCGGTCCTGCGCCCGCCCCGACATAAGCCAGGAATACGTAACCGGCGATTATCCCCGGAATAATCCCTCTTCTCATTTTATCGATGTCCATCTTTTTCCTCCTTGAAAAAGTCAGGAGTTTATAGCTGTGATCTGCAAGCCTTTTGCGTTGCAGATTGAGCAACAAATATGACGGCTCTTTGCCGGGTAATTGTAGGTAGTGTATCCATTTCGATTGAAATTAAAATAATTCATGTCACTACAAATGCGCAAAGATCCCGGAGAGCGTCAATACTGTAGAATTATACTCGGTGCCCTCGGTGGTTAAAATGAATTTCAACCGACTTCGATACACTACCGCAAAACGGGCTTTATTGGCAAAGGCATATCCGCTGTATATAATGAACTTAAAGAGGATTGCAGCGAGGCGTTCCGATGACCGTCTTACAACCCGACACAACTGTCCGCACCACCTGCCCCTATTGCGGCGTAGGCTGTCAGATGACCTTGCATATCAAAGATGAGCAGATCTACCGCGTCGAAGCGCCATTTGACAGCGCGCCCAACTACGGCAACCTCTGCGTCAAAGGGCGCTTTGGGCTCGATTTCGCCACACATCCGCGGCGACTCAAACGGCCGCTGATCCGCGATGGGGCGCGCGGGCTTTTCCGCGAGGCCGGCTGGGACGAGGCGCTGGATTATGTCAGCGAGCGCTTGTCGGCAATCGTCCGCGAACATGGCGGCGACAGTGTCGCGACCTACGCCTGCGCCAAAGCCACCAACGAGGACAATTACGTCTTCCAGAAGTGGGTACGCGCGGTGATGAAGACCAATAATGTCGATCACTGCGCGCGCCTTTGCCATGCCGGCAGTGTGACCGGCCTGCAATTGGCCATCGGTTCCAGCGCCATGAGTAACAGCATCGCCGAAATGGAAAACCTCGATACCTTCATCGTCACCGGCAGCAACACCACCGAAACGCATCCCGTCATCAGCTTGTTCCTGAAAAAAGCGGTGCGTGCCAACGGCGCCAAGCTGATCGTGATTGATCCGCGCCAGATCGAATTAACAGATTTCGCGACGCTGTGGCTGCGGCAAAAACCGGGCACGGATGTGGCGGTCTTCCAGGCCATGGCGAATGTCATTGTCACAGAAAACCTCTTCAACCCCGAATTCATCGAGGCGCGCACCGAGGGCTTCGAAGACTATATTGAATCGCTGGAACATTGCAGTCCCGAGTGGGCGGAAGCCATCAGCGGCGTGCCTGCAGAAGATATTCGGCGGGCGGCGCGCATGTACGCGACTGCCGAGCGCGCCGCCTTTTACTGGGGCATGGGCATCAGCCAGAGTACCCATGGCACCGACAACGCCCTTTCGCTGACCAATCTGGCGCTGATGTGCGGTCACGCCGGCAAGCCGGGCACCGGGCTCAATCCTTTGCGCGGGCAAAACAACGTGCAAGGCTGCTCCGATAGCGGCGGTCTCCCCAATGTCTACACGGCCTATCAATCGGTCGCTGATCCGGGAATCAAACGGAAATTCGAAAGCGAATGGCGTACCAGCCTCAACGACCAGCCAGGCTTGACCGTCACGGAAATGGTCGATGGCGCGCTCATGGGGCAAATCAAAGCCATGATCGTCATGGGCGAAAACCCCATGATGAGCGAGCCGAATTTATCCCATGCCCAGCATGCGCTGGAAGAACTGGACCTGCTGGTCTGCATCGACATCTTCATGAACGAAACGGGCGAGATGGCGGACGTGGTCCTGCCCTCGGCCAGCTTCGCTGAAAAAGAGGGCACCTTCACCAATAGCGACCGCCGCATCCAGCGCGTAAGACAAGCCCTGCCGGCAGTGGGCGAGTCGCTGCCCGACTGGCAAATCGTCTGTGCCCTCGCCAAGCGCATGGAAGCGCAACTCGGCGTCGCCGTCAGCGCCGGCTTCGACTATCAGCATCCCGAAGAAATCTGGGAAGAGATGCGGCGCGTCACGCCCGATTTCTTCGGTGTCACCTATGCCCGTCTGGAGCGAGAAGGCGGCGTGCATTGGCCCTGCCCGGCCCCGGATCATCCCGGCACGCCCTACTTGTTCGAGGACGATTTTCCCCGCGGCAAAGGCAAATTCTGGGAACTGGAATATGGCACGGAAAGCGAATTGCCCGACGAGGAGTATCCCTATCACCTCACGACCGGACGGGTGCTATTCCACTGGCATGGCGGCACAATGACCCGCAGTTCCCGCCTGGAAGAGGCTTTCCCTGTACCGATCATCGAGATGCACCCGGCCGACGCCGGGGGGCTTCAGGTCGTTTCCGGCGACTGGCTGCGCATCACCTCGCGGCGCGGGACCGTCGAGTGTCAAGTCATGGTGACGGGCCGCTCGCCGGCGGGTACGGTCTTCTTGCCCTTCCACTTCGTCGAAGCGGCCGCCAACCTGCTGACGCTGGAGAAGGTCGACCCGCGCGCCAAGATCCCCGATTTCAAGATGGCGGCGGTCAAGCTGGAGAAGCTGGATCGCGAGCCGACCGTTCTCGAAGGCCAGGGCGCGATCAAAGATCCCACGCGCTATGTGCATTGATTCGGGCTAAGATTTCGGGAGGCAGATATATGCCGGAAGAAAACCCTGATGATCTTCTTCGCTTGCGCGAAATGACGGAGGCGACAGAAAAGATACGTGAAATTCTCGCAAGATGGTCTCGCGCAGTTTATGACGAGGATGAAGTGCTTCGATTGGCGATGCGCTATCTGTCTCTGATAATCAGCGAAGCAGCCTTTCACGTCTCGAATGAATGCAAGGCGCTGCATCCAGAGATTCCCTGGACGCAATTCACAGGTATGCGCCATCAACTCGTTCGTGATTTCTTGACTAGCGACATGGATATGCCATGGGTCGCCGATACGGAAAAAGCTTCGCTGCTGGCTACGCAATTGGCGCGCATCCTGCGCGAAGAGTTCGGGTTTGTATTCGAGCCATTCAGCCTCGACTTGTACATTGAGGAGATATCCGCCTACTGTGAATCGCAGCAGATAGAGCGCTTGTCAGAATTCGCGCCAGGCTTTGAAGGGTGGATCAGACCTTATACCGATATTGCATTGCTGGTGGATTATGTCCCAAACGCTTCGATTACCCTATTGGATATCGCGAGCCACGAAATTGGCTTGAGCGCAACTATAGGTAAGCGAGTTTGCCTGTTTACCACAAAAGGTCTGCGCCAAAGTCGGTATGAAGTCCCTTTCGAAATTGGCAGGTGCTTGTACGAGAAGAAGCTGTAATAGTATTCATCGTCAATCTAGGTGGACCGATTAGGCGGCAGCAGGCAGAGAATCGCGTTAGGTTGAACTATGAGCATATACTGTAGCCAAAATGCCAACGCAATTTGATAATGGGTAGTTACATGATATGATTTAATTAGGAAGAGGAGGATACGCTGTGAGCGATTATGTACGCGTCGATCTTCCCGAAGACAAAATCCGCGAATACTGCGCCGGCCAACCGATACTGCGTCTGTCTGTGTTTGGCTCAGCCCTGCGTAATGAGTTGACGCCAACGAGCGACATAGACTTGCTGGTGGAATACGAGCCTAATGCTCGTGTCAGCTACTTTGATATGGGTCGGCATTTTGTGGACTTGATGGAGATCATCGACCGGCGGATTGACCTGTGCACTCCCCAGTCCATAAGCAAGTACTTCCGCCAAGATGTCATAGAAAGCGCCATACCCATTTATGCAAAAGAGCCGTGATAATGACCGAGCCCGTCTTCAGCATATGTTGGACAATGCAAAACTTGCTTGTGAGTTTGCTGAAGGAAAGACTCGCGATGACTTGGATACCGACGACCAACTGCGGCTGGCGCTGGACAGGGCTGTCGAAATTGTAGGTGAAGCTGCCTGCCACATTACCGATGAATTGCAAGTTGAAACCCCCGAGATTCCATGGAAAGACATCAAGGGAACGAGATTGATTGTCGCCCACAGGTATTATGAATTAGATCGGGATCTTCTTTGGGAAGTGGTAATCGACGATCTTCCGAAATTGATACCGCAGCTGGAAGCTATCCTAAACAACCAATGACTTCCTAACTTGATTTTCATGGAAGAAACTCAGGTGCCGGTCTCCCTTGCCATCATCGCCGGCGGCCAGAGCAGCCGCATGGGACGCGACAAAGCCTTCCTCGAACTCGGCGGGCTGACCCTGATTGAACGCGTCCTCGCCGCGAGCGCCGATCTGGGACAGTCCGAGACCATATTGATCGCCAACAAGCCGGATCAATACAGACATCTGGGGTTGCCAATGTATACCGATATTCTGCCCGACAAGGGCTCGCTGGGCGGCATCTATACCGCGCTGACACAAGCGGCCAATCCCGCGACGTTAGTCCTGGCATGTGACATGCCCTTCATCAAGACCGACTTGCTGCGCTTCATGATCGCGCAACTGGACGAGGAAACGGATATCGTCGTGCCGCGCGTCGACGGCTATCCCCAGGCTTTGCACGCCATTTACAGAAAAACTTGCCTGGCGCCGATACGCGCGCAACTCGATGAAAATCGGCTCAAGATCATCCGCTTCTATAACCAGATGCGCGTCACTTACCTCGACGAGGCCGACTACGCGCCCTACGACGCGGAGGCCCGTTCCTTCATCAATTTGAATACCCCGGCCGAACTGGAGCGGGCCCGCATGTTGATCGAATAGCGCCCCCGCCCCGCGCTCATTCTTCCGTCAGCTCAATCGCGGCCGCTTTGACTTGCGCGGCGCGGATGCGCTCCAGGTCGAATTTCTGGCCCCGATCGAATTTGTAGATGCCGTTCTGTTCTTGATAGATATCGGTCAACTGGGTATAGCAATAGCCGAACATGCTGACATCGTCGAGCAAAATGGCGCAGAGCTTCTCGAAGCGGTCATAGAATTCTTCCAGATCGCGCGGACGTTCGCCATAGCCCCAGGAATCCTCGCCCTCTTTGACATCCGGGTTCCACCAGATGCCGCCAAATTCGCTGACAAAATATGGCTGACCGCGGTAAGGAATCGACCAATGTATGTTGCCCACCATGCGCGCCGGCAATCCCCAGCTATCCGCGCTGTTGAGGTAGGGCTTGCCATCCGCCGTCCCGGCATGCCGCTCGCGGAAGCTATCGGGATCCTGTGTGTAGTCGTGGCTGTCGTAGACATCAGCTTGGGGCACGCGGTGTGAATACCCCGAGGTGTCGAGCACGGGGCGCGTACCGTCCATCGCTTTGGTCGCCAGGTACAAGCCATGCGTGACGTCATCGAGCATGGTGATGCGGTCCGTCAGCGTTTGCCAGGTCTCGTTGAGCGGGCACCAGCCGACGATGCTGGGATGGGAATAATCCCGCTCCAGGCATTCCAGCCATTGCGTGATGTAATCGGGACCGGGCTTCTGATGCTCGCCATCCAGCGGGCCGTTCCCGCTGCAGCCCCAATCGCCAAACTCGCCCCAAACGATATAGCCCAGCCGGTCGGCATGATAAAGAAAGCGCTCTTCGAAGACTTTCTGGTGCAAGCGCGCGCCGTTGAAACCGGCGGCCATGCTCAGTTCAATATCTTCGATCAGCGCGGCATCGCTCGGCGCGGTCATGATGCCGTCGGGGTAATAGCCCTGGTCCAGCACCAGGCGCTGGAAGACGGTCTTGTTGTTGATCTTGATCGCCTTGCCTTGGATCGAAATGCCGCGCATGCCCGCGTAGCTCGTCGCTTGGTCAATTGCCTTGCCGTCCGCGTCAATCAGCGCGATCTCCAGATCGTAAAGATGCGGCTCGCCGACTGCCCACAGCTTGAGCCGATCATCGGGAATCGGCAGATCGAGCTGTGGCGATAAATCGACTTCGGCCGAGCATTCCGCCCTGACGATTTCTCCGTCCCCGTCGCTCAAGCTCGCGCGCAGCCGCAAGCCTTTGGCATTGCCGCTGATTGGCTGCTCCAGGCGAAAACGCTGATTCGCCAGATCCGGACTGATGCGCGGACGCCGCAGCGAAATCTCCGCTACCGGCTCCAGCCAGACCGTCTGCCAGATGCCGGTAGTGCGCACGTAAATCGCCCCTTGCGGCCCATACTCGCGCGCCTGTTTGCCGCGCGGCTGTGGTCGCTGTCCATCATCCCGGGCGCGCAGCACAATGGTGATCCCGTCCCCCGCTTCCGCGACGCCGCTCAAGTCGCAACTGAACGGTGTAAACCCGCCGCGATGCCGACCGACCTCGACCCCATTCACCCAGACCGTGCTGTCGTAATCGACGGCTTGAAAATGTAGCAGGACGCGCTTTCCCGCCCAGTCCGCCGGTATCGTCGCCGCCCGACGATACCAGACGGACTTGTGGTAGTCATGGTTCTCAATGCCGGAAAGCTCCGATTCCGGGCAAAATGGCACAATGATCCTGTCCTTCAGTTCGCCTTCGAGCAGACCGCGGTGAATGCCGCTGTCGCCTCGGTCGATCTCGAACTGCCATTCGCCGTTCAAGCATAACCAGTCCTCGCGAACAAATTGCGGCCGCGGGTATTCGTTGCGCGGGATATCGGTCATATCAATCTCCTTATCAAATCTGTTTGCTCTACTACTCCGTAAGCGCATATATGGTTAAAGATTAGGTAATTATCGTCCCAAAACAATATAAAAGGCTTGTCCGCTACTACAAATCATACGTATGAATAACGACAACGACACCGAAAAAATACAAAAAGGGAGCCGATCCTTGCGAAAATCAACAAATTATTACGAAGACTGCCATGTTTAGCTCCCCTTCCCTGATGCTTCGGGGAAGGGGCCGGGGGATGGGGTAGAAAAAGCGCGTCAGCATGACCCAGTACCGGACAAACCTTAAAGGGGCGAGCCAGAAAGCCCGCCCCATTCGCTGTTTCCAGTGACTTGCCTCGACGGTTAGGCCTAGGCCAGTCCCGTCCCGCTACTCAAATAGCGCGAAGTCTTCCAGACGCGTCTGCGCGTCGTTCAGCGCCTGCTCGGGCGTCTTTTCGCCGATCATGGCGGCGGACAATTCTTCATCGAGCACGCGTTCAAAGGCCGTATTCCAATTGGAACGCGGCTGAATGACGGCGCTCGGGACGAACTCGGCATACTCGTTACGGTGCGACATGGCGTTGTAGGCATCGCTGTTGACGACCGAGCTGTTGACAGCGGAGTGTCCCGTGCGCGCCCATTCGATATTGTTGTCGTTCAGGTAATCGAGGAATGTCAAGGTCGCCGCTAGCTGATCCGGATCGGGATCGACGCCTTGCGGGATGATCCAGGCGTGGCTGTTGGCCCAGGCCGCCGGCTGATCGTATATGGTCGGGAAGTTATGCACGTAGTAATTCTTCAGCGCGCCTTCCGGATCGGCGACTTGGTTGTCGTAGAAGTTGACCACCCAGGTGCCGTTGATGTGGCTGCCGTTCTCGCCGTTCAGGAAGATTTCCTGCGCTGTACCATAGTCGACGTTGTCGGTGATATGACCGGCGTCGCGCAATCCGATGAGGAAGTTAAGCGCGTTCAGGCCTTGTTCGGTATTGATTGTCGGGAATCCGTCGTCGCCTTCAATGCTGCCGCCTTCTTGCTGATAAACCAGCGCCATCCAGTTGCGGCTCAAACCGTTGGTCCACATGCCCGTGAAGGGCAAACCGGTCGCCTCTTTGAATTGCTCGGCATGGGACAAAAACGCATCCATGCCATAGGGGATGTCAGGACTGCCGTCTTCGTTGACCAGGCCCGCTTGCTCCCACAGGCCGACATTGATGTGCCAGAGATGGCCATGCAAATCCAGAGGAATACCGTAGAGCTCGCCATTGTATTCCACGAAACCGCGCGCGCTGTCGGTCAAGTCGTTGGCATCAATGCCGGCGCCGGCCAGCGCGTCGCCCAGGGGGGTCAGCAGCCCGCGCGAGGCGTAGTTGGGAATGCGGTTGCCGTGCAGCACCATGATATCCGGCGCCGTGCCGGCGGCCAGGTTGGCGTTTAGCTCGGTAACGCCGGGCCAATCGACTACAATCGTGTTGACGATGATCTCGTCTTGTTCGGCATTAAAGGCGTTAGCCAGCGTCTGAATGATGCCGCACTCGCCGTAAGCCTCCGACAAGTCGGTCGTTTCGCCAAATTCATCGGCGCATTCGCCGAAAAAACGCATGAAAGTGATTTCAACAGCGTCTTGCGCGGCGACCGGTATCGCTACCAGCGCAAGCAACAGCGCCACAACCACAAGTAACTTCAGTTTGAACATGATGGGAATCCTTTCCATAGAGACTGGTGAAGATTGACTGATACGTTCACGAAAATCTGAGAGACCGATACCGGCTCCTTTCTACTTGATGCCGCTGTTTATGGCGATGCCGCTGATGATGCGGCGTTGGAAAACAAAAAAGAAGATAATAATCGGCATGGCGGTGAAGACCGCCGCCGCCATATTGCGCCCATAGAAGTCGACGAATCCCCAAGCTTGCGAAATCTTTCGCAAGCCAATGACGATAGTATAGACTTCGGTTGTTGTGGCCGAAATCAAGGGCCAGAGATAAGAGTTCCAATTGCCCAGGAAGGTGAAGATCGCCAGCGCTGTGATCACCGGTGTCGATAGCGGCAGGATAATCGTGAGAAAAATCCGCATGCGACTCGCCCCGTCCATCATCGCCGCCTCTTCCAATTCCAAGGGAATGCCGCGGAAGAATTGCGTCAGCAAGAACACGGCGAAAGACGATGCAATGCCCGGCAATATCAAGGCAATCAAGGTATTGTGCAGATCCAAATTGGCGAACAAGAGATACACGGGCAAGAAGGTCGCTTCAAATGGCACCATCAAGCCGGCCAATACCAGCACGTAAAGTATCCGCTTGAAATAAAAGTCCAGCCGCGCGAAGGCATAGGCAGCTAAGGAACAGACCGTCAACTGCGCCAGCGTATGAGTGGTCGATACGAAAACGCTGTTGCCCACCCACTTCCACAGTTGGCCGCTCCCAAGAATGAAACTCCAGTTCTCAGTGGTGAAGGGATGGGGAATCAGGCTCGCCAGATTGCGCTGTAAAGCTGCCTCGGGACGGAAGGACGTGACCACTGTCCAAAGCACGGGTAGCATCCAGATAAACGCGAACAAGGCGACCGCGGCGACATACAGGCGGTTACGCCGGTTTTCTTGCTGCTGCCGCTCGCGTTTGAGCTTTGCGCCTACCGAGGTCATCGCTAATTCCCCAAACCCTGATCGCGGAAGGCTATCAATTGGATAATCGAGATCACCAGCAGCACAGCAAACATAATCACCGCCATCGCCGTTCCATAGCCCACCTGGAAGTACAGGAAAGTCGTTTCAAAGATGTTGTAGACGATGGTGCGCGTGTTGCCGGCCGGTCCGCCGCGCGTCATCACGTCGACTTGACCAAATATCTGGAAGGAGGCGATCACCTGCAAGATGCAAAGGAAGGCGAAAGGCCGACGCAAGCCGGGAATCGTGATATGGCGGAACTGCTGCCGGCGGTTGGCGCCGTCCACTTTGGCCGCGTCGTACAGCGCCTGCGAGATATCTTGCAAGCCCGCCAGAAATATCAGCATGCTGAATCCGACCGTCCACCACAGCGTGGTGAACGATACGACCAGCGTCGCCAGATCCCCTTGATCCAGAAAAGGAATCGGACCCGCGCCGAACTGCTCCAGGAAGGCGTTGATCAGACCGCGATCTGACGAAGCGAAAACGCGCGCCCATATCAGACCGATGACCGTCACCGCCATGATATTGGGCAGGTAAAAGATCGTGCGGAAGATGCCGATGCCTCTGATAGGACGATTGAGCATCAAGGCGAAGAAAAGACCGACAAAGATGATCGGAATAGT